>DATDJP010000196.1:0-37466 GCA_036520475.1 Polyangiaceae bacterium
GCGTCTCGTGCGGCAGTACCCCGAGCTGTTCGAGCGGATCGCGACCGGCGAGCTCCACTTGACCGGCCTCTTGCTGCTCGGTCCGCATCTCGATTGCGAGCGGCGCCGGGAAATCCTCGATTGTGCGCGCTTTCGCAGCAAGCGCGAGATTCAGGAGCTCGTCGCACGGCTGGATCCGAAGCCGGAAGTTCCGGCACTAGTCGAGCCCATTGGTCCGGCTCCGGCGCGTGCCGCAACACATGCTCGCTTCGCGGCGGCGCACGCTGGACCCGTTCGATCGTTGCGCCCAGGGGAGCGGCCCGCGGACTGGATTGACGACGAAGGCGCCGGAGCGAACAGCGCGATCCCGGCAGTTCCCGATGAATCCGATCAGGAAGCGGCGAAGTCGTCACCCTGGCTTTCACCCATGCGGTTCAAGGTCCAGTTCACCGCCAGCCAGGAGTACGTCGACTCCATGGACGAAGCGCTGGACCTGCTGAGTCACGAGATGTCCACGCGGGACATTGCGGCGCTTCACGCGCGCGCGATGCAGGCGCTCGTCGCCGATCTGCGAAAGCAGAAACGCGCGGAGACGAACTCGCCACGCCCGTCTAACCCGCGCCGGCGCGTCACGAACGGCGCAACCCCGAGCCGCCACGTCACCGCTGTGGTGCGCCGCCAAGTGTGGACGCGGGACAAAGCGCGCTGCCGCTACGTCGATGACGACGGGCGGCGCTGCTCCGAGACGGCGAGGCTCGAGATCCATCATCGCGTGCCGTACGCGAACGGCGGCCTGCACGACGCAGAAAACCTCGAGCTTCGCTGCCGTGCGCACAACGATTTTGCGGCCGAGCAGGACTTCGGACGAGATCACATGGCGAAGATGAGAGGCGAGCTGGCGGGTGAACGAATCGCGCCGCGCTGGCGCGTGTCTTCGCGTGGTTCGGGCCGGTTCGAAGCGAGCACTACGGAGTCGCCGCCGCTCGAGTGAACACAGGCGCCAGCGCGAACCGACAGGTGACGATCGGCGGGCGCTCACGCGTGAGCCCGGGGGAATCGAACCTTGATATCGTGTTTGATTGATTGGCGTATTCTAGGCTGATTCGGCATCAACTCGGCTGGCTTTGCGCTCAAGTGAACCCAGCACGTTCCATCGAGATCGCTCGCAGGGGCCGACGTCGCGGCACATGGACGGTACATGAAGTCGAGACAATCCTGGCGTTGCACCCAGTCACGTCATCCACCCTCCAGTCCCAATTTGAAAACCGCAAGCCGCCGCGCCAACGCGTTCTCCTCGCGCCTCCACGTTGCTGGCCCTCTACGTAACATTTGGGCGTGGATGGGCGATTCCGAATCTTCGACGCGGCTCATGAAGCGTTCGACGATGGCGCGATGACTCTCCGTTTCCAAGGTGCGGCCGACATCCAGGCCCATCAGATACGCCGGAGCGAGATCGAACTCTTGATCGACGGCTTCGTCCCAGCGTCGGTCAGAATCATCGTCGACGTAAGTCGCCAGAAGGTGCGCGATGTCTTCCAAGTCACGCTCGCGCTCGGCGGGTCGATCGCAGTAGGCTGTCATCTTGAGCACGGCTATGACTCTCGGCGGCGCCACTGAAGCCGTGTACCCGTGGACAACTTTCCGTTGCTCGGCGTACCTAAACGCCAGATCCATGCCGGCAAGACTCATGACCTGCTCGCCCGACCACGCAATTTGACCGGCGTCGAGCAATCCAGGACCCGCCGGCAAGATGTCGATCTTGACTCCCTGCGGTGACCTGAACTCGTGCTGCTTCTTCGGATGCCGTTTCCAGCCCGGACGTTCCGGCAGGGCGCCGGGAAAGTCCCTTAGCTCGATCGCCAACGCCAAATCGACGTCGGCCGTCTGGCGCCATCGCATCTCGTAGTAGAAGCCTAGAGCCGTAGCGCCGATAATCACGTTCTTCGCTTCCGGCCACTGCTCATCCAACTCGCGCAATGCCGCAACCTGCGCCGCGCTCAGGCTCACGATGCACCGTCCCATGCCGGAGCGAGATGCGTGTCATAAACTTCTTGAGCCGCCTCGCGAGCGCGTTCCGTCGAAGCATGTAGCAGCTCCGAATACACGAGAAGCGGATGCACCGTATCGCTTCCGGGCTTCCAATTGATACTGCCGAAAGCGTCCATTAGGACGAGATTTCCGCGCGTATCCCGAACAGCTCGAAGGCCTCGGTTTATGTCGTCCGCCGCGTCGCGCACATGAACTACGGTCGTCTCGCCCCGGTAGTGACCAGTAAGGCGAAAAGCCGCAGCGCCGCCTCCCCAGCGGAAGTCAATCTGCTTCTCACCAAGTTCTTGGACGAGCCGCTGCTCGAGGTCTCCGGGCATGGCGTCTTGGGTCCGATACGTTCCTCGCTGCAAAGCCGAGCGAACAGCCGTATCGTAGCCGTGCAACCATAGAGTCAATGCGTCGCGCAAGCGTGTGGGGTGCCACTCCGCCTTCGTTTTCGTCTCGAAGATGTATCCCTCTTCAAGCAGACGGTTCCGCATGTCTGAAACTGGCTGACGACTGACGCCCGCCCGTTCCGCAACATGGCGAACCGGTGCATCAAGGAGAGTCGTGTCGGCCAGGTAGGCGAAGAGCACCTGATAGCCGGGGCTGCGGATTCCTTTGTCAGCTCGTGGCAATGGAGCGCCGGTTTTGCCTTCGATATGAATGTAAAGCGGCGGCACGGAGATATGACAGTTCCCATGAGCATCCAGATAATTCAGCCCCGCGGCCACGAGCTTCGCTGCTAGCCCCGCGCCAATGTGTGGTGCCAAGATCAACACCGGTTCCGGACTGGCGCTCGCCACGGCGATGATGTGATCCACGGCTTTGTGGGTCAGGTGAGTTCTGGTCTCTTCAACCAGCAAGTCGAGAGTGCCCGCCGCCGTCCGTAGCCGTAGCTTGGCGTCGAAGCCGCGATCTCCGGGCGGCAGACGGAGCTCTCGTTGCGAGAGGACGCCGGGAAGCGATTCCAGAGCCACTTTGTAGCTTTCCAGGCTGACCATGTCATCTAATATTACCTGTCATTTAGTAAATGACAACTGGTTTTGAATGACAGCGGCGCTGCGACGCCCGTGTAACGCGGCGAAGCGGACCTCCGAGTCTTGCGCACGCGCAACACCGAAGCGAGTCAGTACTCGCGGCGCTCACGCGACGCTGGTAGTCAGGCGCGGCCGCTGCTGCGCTGCTTCACGGCGGCACATACGCGGCGCATGAAGATCGAGAGCACGCCCAATCGGCGACAATTGGCTGCGGGAGCACGGCACGCTCGGAAAGCCCTACCCCGCGTCGGAGAGTGCGAGTTCCTCGACGAATCCAGCGTTTTGCGTACATCAGGGAGGCGCGCATCAGGGAATCGAACCCGCATACGATGTTCGCTCGTTACGCTTAGTCTATGCTGCCCCGGCGTGAATTTGAGGTCGTCTTGACCTCGCTGGACCCGACAGGTTCCGTCGACATCGGGCGTGTGGGACGTGGTCGCGGCACATGGACGTCACATGAAATGCGTGCAGGATCGGCCAACGGTTTGCTCAGCGGCTCGTGGCGGCCTAGGATCTCAGAACGATGGCAGACGCCGCCGCGACTGGAGTCCTCCAGGGCAAGACAATCACCCTCGACGCGCCTGTACCGCCGCTCGATGGTCAGCGCGTGAGCGTAATCATCGCTCCGCTCGAAGAAGGCGCGGAGCTTTCGGCGCCTGAGCAACAACGCTTTTGGGACGAGTGGATTACGCAGGGACCGCAAGGCCCGATTGAAGACGAAGAAGAGCCAGAATTTCCGTGATCAATCGGGGGGACATTCGTTGGTTTCGCTTCGCGGCCCCCGACAAGCGTCGTCCCGTGCTCGTTCTCGCACGCCCTGACATCCTCCCCTCGTTGTCGCAGGTACCGGTCATCCCGCTCTCGACGGTCGGTCGCGGATTGAGCTGGGAAGTGGCTCTTTCAGCCGAGGACGGGATGCCAAGCGCATGCGTGCTGAAGCCGGAATGGATCCGGAGCGTCGAGCGCCGCTACGTCGGACCGCTGATTGCTCGTCTTCCGGAGAAACGCTGGTCGGAAGTGCGAGCGGCGCTGCTGGATGTACTCGGGTTCGAGCTGTAAGTCGGACTGGCTCCGGGCATGTCACTCGCTACGGGAGCGTTACATTCGCCGTCGCTCAATTCTACGCCACGGCTGCGGCAAAAGACGTGAACAAGTCACCCGGGAGGGCGTACTCCAGACGCCAGATGACGGACATGGGAAGCTCTGATTCGTGGCTGACGTACGTGGCTGGTCCCAAAAACCAGAAAGCGCGATCGTCGCTGCGGAGACGGGCGAAAAGCATGATGCTCGTGCTCATTTTCGTATGCGTCTGATACCGCAAGCCCGTCACGCTATCCGCGCGCGTGACGGACTGGCTCTCCCAGTGGATCAGCTCGCGGCTTACGGCATAATCTCTGTATCTTGTGGTTGGCGAGAATTCACCGCTCGTTTTGTCGAGCGTGAAGGCGAGAAGATCCACGCGGGCTTGCTCGGCCCAATGCACTCCGGTTTGCCAAGGAGCGACCTTTGCACCCCGCCCGCCAATGCCGAAGGCAGCCAGGATCTCGATTCTGGAGTAACGAGCATGGACCTGGAGTGGAACCTCCGCACGCTCCGCAAGCGAGTGTTGGACGTGCTCGACGCGACTCGCCAAGACGTTTAAGAGTTCGAGCAACTCGGCGCGGACCTGGGGATGCGCCCAGAGGAACGCGGAACCCTCTTCCAGCGTTGTCGATTTCGTGACGACCTTGTCAGTGAGCGAAGCAACCAGCATCCGGAGCAGGCGCCGATCGCGCTCGCCGAGTGTTGCCAACTCCGGGGCAGCGTCGAGCGATAGGAGCCGGCAGTATGCTTCGATCCGAACTGGGTCGTCGACGTGGAGGAGTCGGCCACAGGCGCGACGGAGAGCGGCTTCGTGCGGACCGGACGGAGCGCTCGGGAGGCCAGCGTCGGCGCGCAGATCAGACCAAGACTTGCCGCCGGTGTAGACGTCCGAAACGTCGAGGTCGGTTTCTTCCAGGTAGGTCGCGAGCGTGACAACTCGCGCCGATTGCGCGAACCTTCGAAGCTCGTCCACCTTTGCCGTCCAACGCGACGGAATCGATTGTTTGACGTTCTGCAGAATGATTTCCGAGGCGACCGCGTCGAGCTCCATGTGGCAGCCGGCGGGTAGAAACGGAAAACCGCGCTCGATCTGACTAACGATTTCCTTTCGGGTGCCGCCGAGCAACGCGCCGAATCGGCGATCAAAGCGAAACTCGCGGTGGTGTTGACCGACAAAATCGAGCACCGTGCAGACGGTCTTGCCCCGCGTTCGGCGCAGGCCCCGGCCTAGTTGCTGCAGAAAGAGTGTTGGGCTATCGGTTGGGCGAAGGAGAAGGAGGGTGTCGACGGCGGGGACGTCTATGCCCTCGTTGAAAAGATCGACTGAAAAGAGTACCTGGAGCCTGCGCGCGGCGAGATCCTCGAGCGCGGCGCGCCGCTCATCGGCCGGTGTGTCCGCCCAAACGGCTTTGGCCTTCACGTTTGCATCGCAAAAGACGCGAGCCATGAACCGAGCATGTTCGATGCTGACGCAAAAGCCGAGAGCGCGAACCTCACACCGAGCGTCGACGCGGGCAACGAGCTCGGCGAGGACTTTCCGTGCCCAAATGTCATTTGCCGTAAGGACGTGAGTGAGCCCGTCAACATCGTAACCGCGACCGCGGCGCCACGGCACCTCCCGCAGATCGACGCCATCGTGAATGCCGTAATACACGAACGGCGATAGACGATGCTGATCGATGGCATCCCAGAGGCGGAGCTCGGCTGCGATGCGTCCGTCGAACCAGTCGAGCAGGGGAAGCCCGTCGCTTCGTTCAGGGGTCGCAGTGAGGCCGAGGAGTTCGCGTGGGCGTACGTGGTCGAGCAGCGCGCGATACGACGGAGCGGCGGCGTGATGAAATTCGTCCACGATCACGATGTCGAAATGTTCAGGAGCCAGGTCGCGGAAGCCGACGACGTGGAGGCTCTGGATCGACGCGAACACGTGTTCGAATTTCTTGGGCCGATGGCCGCGTACCCAGAGTTCGCCAAAGGCGGGATCGCGCAGGCAATGGCGGAAGGTCGCGAGGCTCTGTGTGAGAATCTCCTCCCGGTGCGCTACGAACAGAAGCCTGGCGCGCGGGAGAGCGACACGGAGGCGCGAGTAGTCGACTGCCGCCATTACAGTCTTGCCGGTCCCCGTCGCGGACACCAGCAGGTTTCGATGACGGCCCTGTCCGCGCGCAAGGTCGATCTGCTCGAGCAGCCGATCCTGGAATGGCTCGAGCCGGAGCTCGATCGGACTGAGGAGAATGGTCGGCTCACTGGTCCCGCTACCGGTTGCATCAGCGATCCGTGCCAGGAACTCCTCGCGGGCATACGGGACGAAGTCGCCGCTGTTCCAATAGGTGTCGAAAATCGCCGAAACCTTGTTGGTTACGTCACGATTGCGCGCTGCCGAAACCCGAACGTTCCACTCGAGGCCGCTCACCTGGGCCGAATGCGTCAGGTTCGAGGAACCAATGTAAGCCGTAGAGAACTCAGACAAACGGTGAAACAGCCATGCTTTTGCGTGCAGGCGTGTGCTCGTCGTGTCGTACGACACGCGCACCTCTGCACCTAGTTCTCGCAGCAAATCGAGCGCATGGACTTCAGTTGAACTCGTGTATGTGGTCGTGATCACGCGAAGGGGACGGCCAGCGCTGCAATGCAGGCGCAGCGCATCGAGGAGCGGCGCGATCCCGCTTCGGCGAATGAACGCCATGACTACGTCGATGCGGTCCGCAGAGTGGATCTCGGCCAGAAGCTGCCTTCCGACTCTTGGCTCCCCCGGTGCGTTCGTGAGAAGCGTCGTATCGAGCAGCGGGATCAGCGGCTCTGTGATGGTTTCCGGGCTCCCGTCGGGCAGTCGATCGAGGACTGCATGGAGGAGCACTCCTGGCGAGATCGGACGTTCGCCCACCGCCGCAGATCGGGCGACGAGCAAGATCTCGTCAATGAGCTTGCGCGCCAGCTCGAGACCGCGCTCGACGCGCTCTTCCCGTCCGAAGGAGGCCACGGCACGCTCAACGATACGGCCGAGGTGAACTGCAATGCGATCCGCGACCTCGGCCTCGCGCAGCCCCGCTCGGCGTACGAGGTGCCGCTCGCCAAGCTCCGAGAGGCGCACCTCCAACGCTTCGGTGACCAGCAATTCGTAGAGACCGCGCGCGGGAGAGGACATCGTCGGTCCCGATGATACGCTGGGCCAAGCCGAGCCGGTACCTGCGAAACCTAGCACCCAGCACTACGCTGACTTGGCTGTACCCCTCAGAGCGCGCAACATCGATCGATGTCAGCGGACGTTGCGGCGTTGCCGTGCAATCCCTGGCATGTCGCGAATGTGATCGGTTCGAGTCTCGTCTGGGGTCACCAAGCGCAGCGCGTATCCGTGAGCGCGTGGCTCGCAATCACACGAGGTCGCGGCACATACGCGGCACACGAAGTCAGAGCCGTCAAAATTGCTGAGCACCTGACTCGCGGAGCCTTTGGCTCTGGGGAGCCCTTCCCCGCGCTGCGAGGTGCAAATTCCTAGGAAAAAACTTGCAGGTCTGCAGCACCTGTCGACTGTGCCCAGGGAAACGAACCCCGGTTGCTCTGTGTGCGTTTTTTTGCGCCCTCTCAGCGCACTCTTTACATCACGGGCATGCGTGTTGATGTGCCGGCTCGCGTCGCACGCGGCCTGCGCTAGAGCTTTCACGCGACGCGCGGACGCGCTCGTTCCTGTGGGCGCCCCCATCAACGGCCGATTCGAGCTGACGACGGTGGTCGCTGTTCTGGACGCGCGACCGTGGAGCGGGCAAGCTCAGGGCATGCAGTGCGCGTTTTGCCACTCGGCCATGGCTTACATTCACGGTCATGCGGCTTGCATCGATAACCGCTGTCCGATGTTCGGGGTGAATCAGGCGGAGTGCTGCAGCGGCGAGCACGACTGTTTGCCGACATCAGTGGTCGCGGCTCGGGCGCCCAGGGCGGAATCAGAACGAAAAATGGCACGAGGCTCGGGGTGAGCGCGGCGTGGCGCAAGACGCCCGTTGACGCTCGCAGGGGGGTGGACGACGACCGGGCATGCTCGATCTAGACAGGCTCGAACGCATTCGACTGCGAGGGCGTCCGATAGGCCAGCTCATCGTCGGCAACTTCGGACTGGCGCTCGATTACCGCTTTCCGAAGAAGACCGAGATCGTGCTGGAAGGGGCCGCCGAGCACATCGCCTCCACGGGTGGCGCCTTCCTCGCGATGAATCACACGGATCGCTACAACTACTGGCCGTTTCAGTACGCCATGTACCGCGCAGGGCTGCCGTTCACCGCCACCTGGGTGAAAGGCAAGTACTACGAGAACCGTTTCGTGGGCGCGTTCATGGATTCCATGAACAATATTCCGCTACCCTCGCGCGGCTACGTGATCGCCACCGAGTTCCGCAAACGTGTAGGCCGCGCGCCGACGGACGCTGAATACCGCGTGCTCCGCGATCTGGTGGATGGCAAGAAGTCTCCTGCCGACGTGCTCCAGGTGAGCGAGGGCGCCCTGCGCGAGCTATTTGCGCCCGACGGCGGACCGGAAAAATTCCTGGAGCGCTTCGATGCGCTGTTCGATCGCATGCTGAGTCGGGTGGTCGAGCTGAATCGACGCGCGATCGAGGAGCTCGGTCTGAACGTGCTCGTATTCCCGGAGGGCACCCGCTCGCTCCGGCTCGGCAAAGGCTTGAGCGGTGTGGCGCAGATCTCCCAGTACCTCGCCGCGCCGATCATTCCGGTGGGATGCAACGGTAGCGATCAGCTCTACCCGGGTAACTCGCCGTTTTCAAAGGGTGGGCGAGTGGTGTACCGCGTGGGCCGGCCGCTCCTCGCGGACGGACCGGAGCTCGCGCCGTTCCGCGTCCCACGCGGCGACGTGCTCCCGTTCAGCCGAGAAGCGGCGGCGCGCCATGGCGAACGCTACGACGCCATCACGCGCATCGTCATGGATCGCATCAACGACTTGCTCGATGCGCCCTACCAGCGCGCCGTGGACGACGCTGGGCCCGCCGAGCGCGGCATGCGCCGCTTCTTGTAAGCGCTTTCAAGTCGCGCACCGAAACGCATCATGGGTGGGGCGTCGTCGTCAGCTTGGAGGATTGGCGGGGTGCGGACGCAGGCAGGCGAGCAGCTTTTGTCGGACTTCGTCGATACGTGGTTCCGAACGAAGCTTACCGCCGTGGAGCTCACTGACGTAGAAGACGTCGGTGACGCGTGCGCCCTCGGTGTTGATCTTGGCGATGGCTATCGTGAGGCCGAGCTCATGGAACGCCCTCGAGACCGTGTAGAGCACGCCCGGACGATCGCGCGTGATGACCTCGATGACGGTGTGGCGTGCTGAAGCGCGGTTGTCCACGATGATTTCCGTCTGCACGGGCGGCGTCGGCCGCTCGCTCCAGCGCGACGAGGGCCGGCGCTTCAGGAGCTCCTCGGGCGGAATTTGACCTGCGATCACCCTGAGCATATCGAGCTCGAGCTTGGGCAGCGCGGCCGTGACGGCGTGGACCCCTTCCACCCGGTCCCGCACCCAAAACAGGTCGACGGCCTGCATTGAGCCGTCCGCCAGACGTCGCGAGTTGATCTGGGCCGCGTAGACTTCGAGGCGACTGGCCGACAGCGCGGCGGAGATCGCTGCCAGGAGCCCGGGGCGGTCTCGAGCCACCACGCACAGCTCGGTTTGGTTCGTGCGCTGCCCGACCACTACACAGAGCTCGGCCACTTCGGGGTGACGCGAAGGAACGATCTCTGCGGTTACCGGACTGCCCGCGGCGCGTTGGGCCACGCGCGCGTGCGACGCGATCTCACGGGGAGAGTTGGACAGCAGATACTGCTCCGGCATCGAATCCAGATACTCGTTGACGAAGTCGCGCGGGACCTCTGCGCCCCAGTGCTCGTGCACGCCTTCGCGGAGGCGCGCCAGCCGCGCGGGCTCGGCGACGGCAGACCCGGAAAGGCGTCGCTCCGTCGCCAGCAAGAGCTCGTCGAGCATGCGCGCCTTCCAGGGCGTCATCGACGTGGGACCGGTCGTCGAGAGGTCTGCGATCGTGAGCAGGTACAGATCGCGAAGACCCTCGCGACCGTGAACTTCCGCGGTAAAGTCGCCGATGGTCATGGGATCTTCGATGTCCCGGCGTACTGCGATCAGGTACATGTGCAGGTGCTTGAGAATGAGATGACAGGCTTCGTCGATCTCGCCTGGCTCGAGTCCCAGCCGAGACAGGATGACCCGGGCCATCTCTGCGCCCCGCGCGGCGTGATCTTTGCCACCGATGGCTTTGCCCACGTCGTGCAAGAGCGTGGCCAGAAACAGCACGCGAGGATCGGTCACCTCGGCAGCCACGCGGCACGCCACCGGCTGCTGCTTGGCGAGCTCGCCGCGCGTCAGAGCCCGCAGGCGATCGACAGCCGCTATCGAATGAACGTCCACGGTGTACACGTGATAGATGTCGTGATGCACTCTGCCGACGACAGGCGCAAATTCGGGGATCATCGCCAGCAGCAGGCCCACGTCGTGCAGCTCGCGCAGCAGCGAATCGTGCGGCAACGGCGTCTGCTCCACGGTGCACACGAGCGACACGAAGAGTGGGCCGGCCGCGGGATCGCAACGGAGCGCCGCGCTCCACTCCGTGTTCAGCGTGGCGCAGGCCACCTGGTCGCGCGCCTCCGGCAAAACGGGTAGACCGTGTGTCATGGCCATTGCGAAGAGCTGCAGCGCCAGCAATGGCTTCTCGAGCAGATCGGCGCCGCGTTCGAACGCAACGTGACCGTCGAGCGCGCAGAACCCGCTCCCGAGTGATCGCTGTCGGGGCGGGTTCTTGACCGCGCGAAGCCGCACGCGCAAGAGGATGCGTTCGCAGGCGCGCTGGATCGCGCGCGCATGGCGGTAGTAGTCCGACATGAAGGCTTCGACCATCACACCGGAGAGCTCGCTCTCCGAAGCTCCAGGATGTGGCCTGACGCGCTCGCGATACCCGAAACTGCGGGCGATGGTCTCCTGATCGTCGAAGGTGAGGCGGTCACTGCGACGACGCGCGCTGCGGTGCAGATGGTTGCGTAGCGCCCACAAGAAGTCTGCCGCGGCTTCGAGCTCGCTGGTCTCCTGCGCCAGCAAAATGCCTGCGGCGGTCAGGCCGCGAATCCCCTCGGTTCGGAAGCGCGCCCGCGCTGCCCAGAGCGCGATATCCAGGTCACGCAGGCCCCCCGGTCCGCTCTTTACTTCGGGCTCGAGCAGGTAGAGCGAATCGCCGTAGCGCCCGTGCCGGCGCTCCATTTCAGTCACCAGGCGTGTGAAGAAGTCGCCCAGTGCATCGTCCGCGAACAGCGTCGCAAACGCGCGCTCCGTGAGCGCATGGCCCATTCGGGCGTCGCCGTCCAGAAACCTCCAGTCGAGCAGCGCTGTCGCGGTTGGCAGATCGGTGCGAGCAGCTTCGACCGCGTCGGCTACCGTCATGACCTGATGGCCGATGCTGACTCCTGCGTCCCACAAGGGATAAAGCATGGCTTCGGCGATCGGTTGAACCTGCTCGGGCGACGCGTCCGTGATCAGACGCACGTCCAGGTCGCTATGCTGCGCGAGCGAGCCGCGGCCATAGCCGCCGACGGCGCCGAACGCCACGTGGTGCCACGCGCGCGTACGCGGCGTCTGCGAGCGCGCGTGCTCGTAAACCGCGCGCAGCAGGTCGTCGATGATCGCTGCCCGACGTGCGGCAAACTTCAAGCCCGACGTGACCTGCGCGTCGAGCAGCGTAGAGAGTGTCGCCTCCCGTTCCCGCAGATAGTCTTTGACGTGAAGTGTCGGGCGATCGGCAGCGGACGGGACGAAATGAAACGAGCTGACCATGAATCGAGCTCCCTGCAGCGCTCGGCGCGTGGATGGAGGTTCGATTCAGGCCAGACCTTTGCGACCGCGTCGCTTCGCGAGTGTTTCGGGACGCGCGCTCCGGTCGGTAATGTGGGATTTGCGAAGGCGCAGGTGCGTAAAATGTCGCATTATCGGCGTGCTGGTTGCCTTGGTCGCGGTGGTGAGCGATCGTTTGGCGAGGAGAGTGCGATGAAACTTTACTGGGCGGCGCTGACCCTGGGTGCGCTGGCGCTGAGTTGTGGGGGAACCACGCCCCCCGGTGCGGGTGGCGCGAGCGGGAGCGCAGGGAGTGGCGCCTCCGCGGGAAGCGGCGGTTCAGGAGGGGGCGGCGGGTCTGCTGGAAAGGGCGGTTCTGGTGGCAGCGGTGGTATCAGCCGCATACCGGAGAAGCACCGCGCGGCTGCCACCGCTTGCGACAACGTTCGCGCCACACCGGACCCGATGGTGCCCGATGCCGGCGGCCCACCGATCACGTGTCGCTCGCACGCCGAGTGTACGGCTGGCATCAATGGCCGATGCAGTGGCAATGGTCACGACGGCTGGCACTGCACCTACGATCAATGCTTCTCGGATAGCGAATGCGACAGCACCGGCGCGTCCAGCGTGTGCGAGTGCGAGGGCGGCTTCCGTTCGGACAACAACGTGTGCTTGCGGGAAGGCAACTGTCGCACGGACGCGGACTGCGGGAGCGGCGGCTACTGCTCGCCCAGCCTGGGGAGCTGTGGAAACTACACCAGGACGGTGGGTTACTACTGCCACACGCCACAAGACGAGTGCGTGAACGACTCCGAGTGCGGAGGAGGCGCTTGGTATTGCGCTTACTCGCCGATGGTCGGGCACTGGAAGTGTTCGAACTCGCACTGCGTGGGTTGATTGCAGGACGGCGCGCGGCGTTGGCTGTGCATCGCCGCGTGTTTCGGCGCGGCGAGCTGCGCCTCTGACCCGCGCGATCTGGCTTCGTCGGAAGCCGAGATCCGCGCGGGGCAGCGCTACGACTCGGACGCCGCGTATCGCCGGGGCGAGCTCGTGGACTCGCTCGTCAATCCCGAGAACGGCTACTCGCAGCTTCGCCTGTTCCGCTACACCGATAGTGGGTGGGGCGCGTTGCCCGAGTGGAACCCACGCACCAGTCCCGTGCACATACCCAGCCGCGAGCCGCCGGCGATCAGCTCGGGCACCTGGGCGCGCCTCGCCATCGAGGACGTGCCCTGGGAGCGGGACGCCTTGCTCGAGCTCGGGCGCGAAGCCTTCTTCCATTATCCGGTTCAGCTCTTTCAGCCGTTGTCGGGTGTGATCGGCGGCTCCAGGTCGCCGAGTTACGGCTTCTGGACCGAGGGCTCGCGATTGGGCGGCACCGTTTGGGCGGAACTGCCGTCGGGAGAGGTTGCGCCGTTCCTGACATGCGCGGGGTGTCACGCGAGCCGCGAATCGGATCGCACGATTGCCGGTAAGAACAACGCGGATCTCGACCTCGAAGCGGCAGCGGCGGACTACTACGAGGGTCGAGCTGTCGTGACGAGCAGTGGGCGCGCGGGTCGTCTCGACGTCACCGAGGACGGTCTCGACAATCCCGCGGGCATCACCGATCTGCGCGCCGTGCGCTCACAGCGGCACCTGCACCGGGCCGCGACCTTGAGGAATGGTTTGATCCCGCTGGCGATCCGCATCGAAACGCTGCTCATCACGGCTCTCGAAGAGAGCGTACGGCCCCCGCGAAAGCTCGCGTTCGCCGTCGCGCTGTACCTCTGGAATCTGGAAACGGAGCCACTCTCGGAGCCGAGCTCCTTGTCGGCCCGCGGCAAGACTCTGTTCGATCAGAGCTGTGCCGGCTGTCATGCGCCTCCACGCTTCAGTGGCCCGAGCGTTGCGCTCGAGGTGGTCGGAACCGATCGCAGCGTGGGAGACAGCCCAGAGCGCAGTACCGGCTCCTATCGAGTGCCGTCGCTGCGCGGCGTGGGTGATCGCAAGCGCCTGCTGGCAAACGGTGCTGTCCTGGACGTGCGTGAGCTGCTCGATCCGGCGCGATTGGCCGCTGGTCATCGCTACGGTGACGCGCTCTTGCCCGGGCAGCGCGACGCCCTTCTTTCGTACCTGAGCACGCTGTGACTGGGGGCTACTACTCAGTTGTCGGCCCGTGGGCCGCGAGCGGCTCATTTCTCTGCAGGATCGTTCAAGCGCTCTGGTGTCCAAAGGGGCTATGACGGGCGGAGCGATGAGCAACACACGAGTCCACGCCTTCACGCGCGACGTGCTCGACCGGCATGACGCGGTCGCGCTCGCTGAGCTGCTCCGCCGGCGCGAGCTCAGCCCCAAAGAAGTGCTGGAAGCAGTCGAGCAGCGTGCGCGCCTCGTGGACCCCGTGCTGCGCGGGATAGAGCTGCCGCTCTTCGAGCGCCCTTTGCGCGAGCTGCGAGTCGACCCAGATGCGCCTTTCATGGGCGTCCCGACGTTCCTCAAAGACAACATCGATGTCGCGGGGCTTCCCACGCGCAATGGTTCGCGCGCCGTGCCGCCGGCACCCGCAGCGAAGCACAGCGTCGTCACGGAGCACGTGCTCGCTCAGGGCTTCACGGTCGTGGGCAAGACTCGCCTGCCGGAGTTCGGGTTCAGCCCGACCACGGAGTTCGAGGATGAGGAGCCCACACGCAATCCGTGGAACCCCGAGTACTCGAGCGGTGCCTCTTCGGGTGGCTCTGCAGCGCTCGTGGCTGCGGGCGTCGTGCCCGTCGCCCACGCAAACGACGGTGGCGGCTCGATCCGGATCCCAGCGTCTTGCTGCGGGCTGGTCGGCCTGAAGTTCACGCGCGGCAGGTTCGTGGAAGGCGAAGCCGCGCGCCTGATGCCCGTGCGGGTCGTCACCGAGGGCCTGGTCACGCGCAGCGTGCGGGACACCGCGCACTTCGCCGCTGCGGCCGAGCGGAGTTGTCGGAACCGGCGTTTGCGCCCCATCGGCCTCGTCGAAGGACCGAGCGGGAGGCCGCTCCGCATCGGGCTCATCGTCGACTCTATCAACGACAACCGCAGCTGTAGCGAGACGCGCGCGATCGTGGAGCGGGTGGCGCACGTCCTCGAGCGCCTCGGCCACCGCATCGAACCGATGGTTGCACCCGTGCCGTCGTCTTTTGACCAGGACTTCAAGCTGTACTGGGGTTTCCTCGCGCTCGCGCTGAGCAAAATCGGGAGCCGAACCATGCCCGGGTTCGACGCGAGTCGCCTCGAGGGGTTCTCGAAGGGACTCGCGCGGTACTGCCGCCAGCGCCTGCTCCGCACACCGCTCGCCATCGCACGCTTGCGGGCTTCTCCGCTTCACTATGCCTACGGCTTCCGGGGCTACGATGCCGTGCTGTCCCCCGTGCTGACACACGCGGTGCCGAAGCTCGGTTACATGAATCCGGGTGTGCCCTTCGAGGAGCTGTTCGCGCGCATTTCGAAGTGGGCCGCCTTCACTCCGCTCAACAACGCCACCGGCAGCCCCGCGATCACGGTCCCTGCCGCCCTGTCCGAAAGCGGTGTTCCGATTGGAGTTCAGCTGTCGGGACGTCACGGAGCCGAGCGCGTGCTGATCGAGCTGGCCTATGCGCTCGAATCCGAGCTGCGCTTTCCGGCCATCGACGAGCCGGCCGTAGGTCCCGAGTTCTGACGGGAAGCTCGCGATCGCGCTGCGAGTCCGCGCAGCCGGGCGCGCGGGATCGAGACAACAGAGCCAAAATTGGCCGCCTGGTGTGGCAGCGCGCCGAAAGTCGTGCGCGGGGCTGGCCGGCGGCTACATGAGGGAGTACTCGCCTCGCATGGAGTCGTGTCGGGTCTGCGGCGGAGATGGACGAATCGGCAATGCCTTCGGCGGCAGCTCGACCACGTGTCCCGGGTGCCGCGGGACGGGGCGGCGTGCAGGCGACGAGAGTCTGATGCGTGACGTGACGAAGACCAAGCCCGCGCATCACCGCCCGCCAGTGAACGCGGCCGCTCCCGTGAAAGACACGTGGCCGACCACGCACGAAGCGATGGCGCTCGCGAAGGAAGTCAAAGAGTCGAGCTTGTCCGACGACGTCAAGGCGCGCCTGATTCGAGAGATCATCGAGTACGAGGGAAGCCACGGCCGCTGCACCCAGACGTTCGCGAAGAAGGTAAGGCGCCAAGTGCGCCCGCCCGTGCGCAGCTGAACGACAACACCCGCGCGTGCGACCGAGAGATGCGCTAGCGAGCGCCTCGCGGAGCCGACGACGTCGATTTCCCACGCACTCGTCCGCGGCACTCTGGTGTGGTGTGACTTCTCGTTTGAAAGCTAGTCTGTATACGAACTAGGTTTGCAGACCCGAGAGGCACACACCAATTTCGTTTCCGTCGCGTGTGCGACACGACCAGTCGCGTGAGCTCGGTCGACTCGCAATGCGCGCGACGCGCGTGCGGTGGTGTCCTACACGATTCCCAGAATGAGGGCGCCGGCTCTAGCGCAGATCCCGCAACGATTGCACGCTTCGATGCTCGTTGCTGCAATGGATGCGCGAAGCTTGGCTCGGCTGTCCCACGAGTCGCGTAGCGAGACGTCGTAACATCGGAGCTGTGTAGCCTTGTTGCCTTAAGTAGCTCGTGGAACAATCGTTCTAGTACGCACGGCGAAGCGCACTTACGAACGGCCAGGGGGCAAGTGCGGATTGCAGGGGTGCCGAGCGCGGACTCGAGGGTCGGAACGTGCAGACGTACAAAACAGCTCCCAATACCGAACCGATGGGCAGCGCCAACATCACGGTAGGGGTGCTGAGCGCCGTTGCTGGATACGTGGACACGGCCGGCTTTCTCGCGTTGTTCGGTCTCCTCCCATCCCACGTCACGGCAGACCTGGTGACCGCAGCCGCAGGTGCCAGCCTGCGACCTCAGGGCGGTCTGATCTCGCGAGTATTGATGATTCCGCTCTTTCTGCTGGCCGTCGTGGGGTCGACTGTCGTGGCGCGGGCGCTCCGGCGGCGGGGGGTCAACACGCTGACGCCGCTGCTTGCCTTCATGACCTTGGCGCTCGCCGTATTCTGCGGCGGCGGGGTACTGCTCGATCGTTTCGTGGACGGCTCGGAGAACTGGGCGGTGTTTCTGAGCGGCGGATCGGCGATCGTGGCCATGGCCATTCAGAATACGATCATGCGCGTCGCTCTGAAGCATGTCTGCCCGACCACCGTGATGACTGGCAATCTGACGCAAGTGACGGTCGACATGGTCGAATACCTACTTCTGACGCTCGAATCGAAGCGAGATGCCAATCAGGAAGCGCGCCGACAGATAGGCGATCGGATCGTGAAATTCGGAGTGCCGGTCGCTGCATTCATGATCGGTGCAGTTTCGAGCGCGTACCTGACCCGACATTTCGGTCTTATGAGCATCGTCTTACCGACCTGCGTCGTTGCCGTTCTGACGCTGACCTCATGGCGAACCGCTCGCTCTGTCGCACCCCGAACCACTCTCGCCGTGTCCGACGTGCGTCTGCCCACCCGCAGATGGGTGCGGCGACAATCTGAGCCCGTGGAGCTACTTTCACCGGCCCACTCCGGCACCTACCGTGTGCGCGGTTTGCCTTCAGTCCGCGCCTGCGCATCGACAAATCGTTCGATGAGCACGCGCTCCAGACAATCTGGGAAATGAAGGCATGCTTCCTGCTTCATCGCGGGTGGATGCCAGCGTTCTTGAAAAAGTCTCTACTCAAACCGCTCAACCCGGAGCGCGTCTGTTGGGGGTGTGACAAGTACTGCAGAGCGGACGATCTCACGTGTGGCAATGGTTCGGATCGGACCCTGCACCCGATCGAGCTCTTCGGTGAAGATTGGCTCGAGTGGTCCGAGTCGAACGCGACTCCTCTGCCTGAGACCACACCGGAGCCGCAGCAACACTGGCCGCTAGACCCGAGCGTCGTGTTCGCGCCTGTCGATGCAGTGAAGTGCGACTAAAGCTCCCGGCCACAGTCGTCCAAGCAGGCCAATCGCCGCGTCACGGGTCACGCGCGGGGTCGCGCAGGATCAACGTGGGCACGCCCACGGTCCCGCTGCGCGCCGTGAATACCTGTGTGCCGGGCTTGTTCCCCGAGCGCACTTCGCTCAGCTCGAGGCCGGACGCGAGCAGGCGTGCGTGCGCCGCATGGATATCGCGCACGCGGTACGCAGCGCCGTAGAAGACGTCCGCGCTGCCGGCCTGAGTGTCCTCGACGACTTCGAGCGTGACGCCGCCGATCCGGAAGAACAGCATGCGCGCTCCCCCGAAGTTGCGATCGAGCGCGAGCCGGATGCCGAGTCCGTCTCGGTAGAGCGCGATCGCCTCGGCTGGGGCGGCGCTGCGAATCACCACGTGGTCGAGCGCGAGCGCGGCATCGGGGGCGGGCTCGTCGGGAGCGCCGGGTAAATCAGCGGACGCTCGTTCGACCGCGAACACGGACAGGCCGCGTGTGCTCTGCGGCGACAGCTCGACGGTGCGGTAACGACGCACCTCGCCGTTCGTCGCCCGCGCTGCGCCCTCTTCGGGCAAGCTGGCACGCAGGCCGCGCTCGCGCAGGTCAGCGCGGAGCGCATCCGCGTCGTCCGTTCGCAGCGCGATCGCCTGAAGGCCCTCGCCGCGCGAAGCCAGCCACTGCCGCAGGCCCTCGGCCTCATCGCGGTCCGGGAGCGGCGCGATCAGCTCGATGATGCTGTTCGCGAGCGTGAAGTGCGCTCCGACCAAGCCGACGTCGGGATATTCGCCGCGCCAGCTGGGGTGTCGGCCGAGCAGGCGCTGGTAGTCGTCGAGCGCGGCGTTCAAATCGCGCGCGGCGATGGTGATGTGGTCGAAGTGCGTGAGCATCGCCTCAGCATACTCAGATGCCCTGAGCGTGCCGACCGCGAAGCGTCACACACGCTGTTCTAGATCAGTCCACACCGGCGCGCCGAGTCGTTGATAGCATCGCGAGTGGGCTGCTTCGCCGTAGGGTCAGCGACGCACCCGCAGCGCCAGCACGGAGTGCGGCGGAATGACGAGCTGCACACGCCGGTCTCGTTGCTGAAGAGCCTCCACTACGGCGAAGCCATCGTCCAGATCGAAGGTCGCGGTGAGCGACTCGTGGAACGTGAGTCTGGAGAGCGCCCTCCATGCCGTCTGCTTCGATGCCATGTGAATCTTCCCGGCGCGGCGCACGCTTCTCGTCGCAGCGCGCCCGTCGCCGCTTGCTTAGTAGGGTTTTTGGCCGACGACGTTGCCGCGCGGATCGTAGTTGCAGACCCAGAACTCCCAATCCATGCCGCGTTTCGAACAGGTGGCGCGGCCGCAGCCGACTTGGCGCGTGCCGCCCCAGACCGCCTGAGTGTAGTGGCCGCAGCCGGTGGATTGCAGGCGCGCTGCGCAGCTCGAGCTGCACTGGTCGGTTTTCTTGAAGGCGCCGTATTTCCAGCACTGTTTTTCGGCAAGCCAGTGACCGACGACTTGATCGGGTGAGGATCGCGGCGCCCCCATGTTGCTGGCGGCGGCGCCCAGGTTTTCGCCGTAACGCCCGTCCGAGCGATGGCGCAAGTTGCAGTCACGCGCCATGCGATCCGCCCATTTCTGGGCGTGTCCGGCCAGCTTGGCGGACCAACGCAGGGGTGGCGCACCAACCTTTGCGCGCGCGCGATTGTGAGCGGCCAGCATGCCGCCTGAGGCCGCAGCTTTCTGGCTGCCTGCCTTCGCGCGGCTTTGCTTCTTGGCCTTGGCGGCCTGGGCGTCGTTCTGACCGGCGCCGAACGTCGCGCCACAGGCGAGCAGCAAGGCGCCGATCAGCGGAACGCGGAGCACGCGAAGTGCAGACATGACGGTAATTTAGCACCGCACAGGCACGGTGCTATGCGCTCTATTTCTTGCCTTCCGTGCAGTTGAACATCCATTGCACGCCGTAACGATCGGTCAGCGTTCCGAAGTACGCGCCCCAAAACATGTCCTGAAGCGGCATCGTGACGTTGCCGCCTTCACCGAGCTCATTGAAGAGCCGCTCCGTCTCGCTGCGCGTATCGGGCTCCAGGTTGATGCTGACGTTGGTGCCGAACGTGATCGTGTGCCCCATCGACTCGAGCGCGTCGGTTCCCATCAAGGCATGGCCGCCGACGATCGGCAGCTCGACGTGCATGACCATGTTCTTTTCCGCTTCCTTCAGCTCGGGCATGCCCGGCCCAGGAGGAACGTCGTTCATGCGAGCGATCGGCGCTGCGAACTCTGTCTTGAAAACCGTTTTGTAGAAGAGGAAAGCCTCCTCTGTCTTGCCCAGGAAGTTGAGATACGTGCTCGTCCGTGCCATGCGAGGCTCCTTTCGACAGCGTCGGCGATCTGACCGCCAACGGCGTGCATTCGAGCTACAGAAGCTGGTGCGCGTTGTCCACGAACTAAATCAGCTTGCGCTCCTGAGGACGGGCAGGACCGGTCCCCGTCACCTAGTCGCCACGACTAGTGGAATCCGTCTCTAAAACGGCACGCTCGAGCCGCCTCGCCGACGTTGGCCCTTTTCGCTGCTCAAACTTAGTTCGTTAACGTACTAAGTTTTCCGAAGCGGTGAGGCACGTCCCTCGAGCGCTTCGTTCTGCTCGCCCGTGGTGCGGCCTCGCCGGCAACGGAGCGCCAGCAGCGCCAGCCCTACCAGCAGCGACGACACGGAGCCCGTGCCGGCTCCCGAACGCCACGCACAGCTTCCGGTGACTGTGCCGAATTCGTGAGCGCCAATGTCGAGGCTGCCGGAGCTCGAGCGTGCAACCGAGCTCGTCGGGTGAACGTATTCGAACGTCGGAATCAGAGAGAAGCCACGTGACGAGTTACCGGGGTTCGTGCCGGCGTTGATGCACGCAGAGCCTGCCGTCAGATGATAATCGAAGCCGCCGTTCAGGTCGGGCACCGCTGCACCGGAGAATTCGACGTTCTCGATCACGATGTTGCCGCCCTGGAATGGTCAAGTTGCTCGCGCCGATGGCGCACACGTCGCCGGCGTAGCTGCTGTTGCCCGCGGCATCGATTTCGATCGTGTCGCCGGCCTGCGCCGCCGCGAACGCCGCGCACGGCTTCGCGTACGGCTTGCCCGGGCCTACCTGGCGCGTTGCGGCCAAAGCCGGGGGTGCACACAGGACGATCAGCACGAGGGCCGCACTACTTGGAACGCGTGACATCGCTGTTCATTTTACGCGCCGAGCGAAGGGGCGCGCCAGGGGCACCGTGGATTCGAGTCTCAGTGTTTTTTGCCAGTCGCGCGGCGTCTCACTGCTCCGGAGCGCACCGCTTCGATGTTGGGCTGAGCGCGAAGCCGCTCTGGCATTCGCAGACGCCGAGCTCCGTGCAGCGCCCCCACAGCGCGGACACTTTGGGATCGTCGTTGCAGGTTTGGTCCTGCCCGAACGTGCACGGAGCGCGCTTTCCGGAGGGCGCTGCTCCTGCCGTGGGTGGCTCCGGAGCAGATTGGTCGCTGGCGCCAGGCCCATCGGCGGAGCGCGCCGGTGGGGCTTCTGCGGCTTTGCAGTCGAGCAGGGCGACAGCGGCCAGGACGAAAAGAGGTCGGATGCGTGCGATCACGAGGGAATGATAGCCTTCAGCTTCCGCTGAGTGCTGCCAGCTGTTTCGACCGGCGAGTCGCTTGACCCTTTGCCGGCGCTCCACGCAGCAGCAAGCGCGCGTAGCGCGCGGTATCGACGCGCTCTTCGAGCACCCAGCTCCGCAGCGTGGGCGCCACTTGTTGCTCCCATTGGGCGCTCAGACGCAGGCGCAGGAAAACGCCGTACAGCGCGTGAACGATCGTATCGAGCTCGGCGATCAGCTGCATGCGTTCGATGAACGCTTCTTCGCTTTCCGTCGCGAGCACGCCGGGGATGGAACCAGACGAGACCGCCATCGTCTCCGCGATCAGCTGCCAGGCAAAGTCGCGCTCTGTAGCGCGCGCGTGCAGCCGAGCCTTCACCGGCAACTTCGCCTGGCGCAGGGCTTCGCGCGCCTCGGCCGTCGTGCTCGGGGCCATGCCGCGCACGCTGACCTTTTCAGCGGGCTGAAGTGGCGAGACGAAATCGATCTGTTTGCCGAGCCAGAGCTCCACCTCGCCGAAGCCAGGTAAGTCGATGCGGCCATTGCACAGCTCGCTCGTGCACCACAGCCAGACCAGAAACTCGCTGCCCAAAAAGCGCGTGGTCTCGATGCGCTCGATGAGATCCAGCTCGCCCGCCGGCTTGCGGCGTACGATTGGCTTCGGGCTCTGGGGCGTGGCGTGCAGCGGCGTGGGATCGACGGCTTTCAATGCGCCGAGCTGTTCGCGGTCGAGGCCAGCGCGCTCGGCAGCCGTGTACGGACTCTCGAACACCAGCCGCATGTCGAACGTCTTCTCGAACAGCGCGGCGAAGTCGTCGAGCAGGCGCTTGGAATGCGTCCAGATGCGCACGACACCTTCTTCAGGATGCCAGCATACGTCGATGACCTTGGAGGTGGGCTCGATCTTGCGGCGCAGGCGCGCAATGACCGCGGCCTTGATTTCGGCGAGCTGGCGCTTGCCCAGCTTTTCGCGGCCGGACTTGGCCAGCACCTTCTCGGTCTGTTCGGCGATCTGCGTCTTCAAGAGCGCCGACGGGATGCGCCAGCGATCGACGCGGTAGCCGAGCGCCAGGTAAGGCCCTTGCAGCACCTTGTCCGCGGTGAGGTCGACGTCGAAGACGCGGTCGATCACGCACCAGCCCGAGCGCTCTTGCTCTTCGTCCTCCGGGCGGAGCGGTTCGAACGCGCGCAGGCGCAGGGCTTTCAGGAACTTGTCTCGGTACGTGCGCGGCAGCTCGCGCGAGGTCGTGAAGCGAGTGTAAGTGAGCGAACCGCGAAGGGCACCCAAATGGCGTCTCCTGAGAAGGGGGAGGGGTGCCTTAGCGCGCAGCGACCGCGCCACCAAGTGACAAAGCACTATGGCATGCGATCGCGCGTTAGCGTGACGTCTGGCGCGAAAGGCTCGGCCCCGAGATCGTCCCGATACGCGCCGACGCTCTTCAGATACAGGCCCCAGAACGCCGTCTGATAGTACTTGGTGATCGCGTGCACGCGCACGTCGGGCAGAAACGTGAATGGCTCGCCAGTGCCTGCCCGCGTCGCGCTGCCGCAGCCGTCGCCGTCCCCGAGCCCGAGCGGGCAGCCATTGGTGAACGAGAAATGCCCCGCGTCCTGGATGCTCACGAGCATCTTCGAGGCGGTGTGTCCCGCGTAGTGCGCCTGAACGGGTTCGGCAGGCAGCGTCTGATCTTCAGTCGCCCAGAAGTACAGGATGGGTTTGGGGAGGCTCTGCGGCTCCGGCACTGCGGGCGCCATCGGAGAGCCCGCGTCGAAGCGCGGATCTTCCTGCATGCCCATCAAGGTGGTGAGCCCGCCGAACGAATGCCCGGTAAGCCCGACGTGCTCGAGATCGACCTTGCCGGTGAAGCGCCCATCCGGATCAGAGTCGTTGAGGTCACCGAGCGCGTCGACCAGAAACGACACATCGGCGATGCGGTCCGCCACGGCGTTCGCATACATGCGATCTTGTCCGCCGGGACCAATCGTCGTGCCGTCGGGGAGCTGCGTCAGTAGCGCGTTGCCGGTGTGATCCGGACACACGACGATGTAGCCGTGCGACGCCAGGTACTCGGTGAGGAAGAACGACTGCACGCCGATGCCGCCATTGCCGTGTGAAAAGACAATCACCGGGAACGGGCCGTCCTCGGCGAGCTGAGCGTCCTTCACGCCCAGAGATTCGGTGTCCAGAAAGCCGGGCGGCGCGAGCAAGCCCATGGCATTGGCCTGCGCGGGCAAGAGAAACTTCGAATAGGTCGACTTGGCTGCGGCGCGGGTCTCTTCGGCGGCGGGGTACCACACGATCGACGGCAGAATGCGCTTGTCGTCCGCGGCCGTGGTCGCCAGCTCCGGCCGGCTCGAGTCGATGAAGGGCCGAGTGACGAACCCCACCGGAAAGCGCCCGAGCTCACCCGGCTCTGCGTATTCGAAGAGCCGTCGCTCTGCCGCGCCGTCGCCGTCGCCGTCGTCACTGCTGCAGCCGAGCGCGGCCAGCGCCGCTGCCGAAAACGCCAGACGCACCCAAGACGATAAAGCCACGTCTCATTGTATCACGCGCCGTGAAGCGGACGCGCGACCGCTTGCAGTGAAGTTTTCGAGCTTCACCACATTCGCGGCCGAGACTAAGCACGCGTGCGCACTGAGCGCGGGCGCTTCGAGTCGGAGTCACAATTCCGTGCATTCACCGACGCCCGCGGGATCGCGGTTGAAGTGAACGCACGCTTCGCGTCCTGGTTCACAGGGCTCACCGGCGCCGCGTACGGCGCGGCACAGACGCACGCATTCGCCGCCCCTGCAGAGCAGACCGCGTGCACACGGCTCGTTCCGCGAGCAATCGTCGCCGACCTGCGCTCGTCCTTCGCTGGCGCAGGCGACGTGTCCGAGCGGATCTATCACCTGACATGCCGTGCCGGGACGGTCACTGCAAGCGTTGGGATCGAGGACATTGCAGTTGTCCACCGGCGCGCACACGTAGGCGTCGGCCGACACAGCGGCGTCGGTCGCGGGATCGCGCACGAACAGAGTGCGGAAACAGCTCTGGCCCTCCGGGCACGCGGACCAGTCGCCACCACAGCAGAACTTCCTGCAGGTGCCCTCGGCGCAAAAGAGCCCAGCGCCGCAGTCCGTCCAGCCGGAACACGCCGAGCCTTCCGGCTTCGCTCCGGCGGCCAGGCAGGCGGGCACGAGGTTGCCGCTCGCCAGCTGTGGAGCGCAGGTCCGATTCGCGGCGCAGCCGGTTTGCGCTTGATAGTTGCACGCGCCGCTGGCGCACTCCTGTTCGCCGTCGGGCGGATCCGGCAGCTCGTCGTTCGCTTCCAGCACCACCAGCACGCCGCCGCCGTCGGCCCCCGCATCGCCCCACTTTTCCTCGGGTTCATCATCGTCGCCGCAGCCAGCGAGCGCTGAGCCGACAATTACGAATCCGAGCAAACGCAAGTAAGAGCGGTACATTTTCCACAGTTTGCGTCTCCGCGAGTTTGCCCGCAACTGGCAGGGATACCAGACCCATATCTCGCGGCTGTCGTTTCGCGGATCGGGTGTCGCGCTGTCCGCGCTGGACCCGGACACGCTAAAGCCTCGCGCTCCAGGCGCCATGTCAGCAATTTGACGCGAATAGCGCTGGTGTGAGCCAAGTTGCCTCAGCGTTTTGACGGCTTCGCATATTGAATGCGCTGGGAGGCTCGGGTCTACTGGGCTCCTGCTCGATGCCGACCGCCGACGCAGAAGCAATCGACGCGGCGGCCCGCTTCGCGTTCCTCGCCGAAGCCGGCGCGACGCTCGCGTCTTCTCTCGACTACGAGCAGACGCTGCGCGAAGTGGCGCGGCTGGCGCTCCCCGTGCTGGGTGACGCGTGCATCGTGGACATGATCGAAGACGGCGAGCTGCGGCGCGTCACGACCGCGCACGTGAACGCCGGCAAAGCCGAGCTCCTGGAGGCCCTGCGGTTCGCGTATCCTCTCTCTGCCGACTCGCCCCAGCCATCAGCGCGCGTGCTGCGGAGTGGCCGGCCGGAGCTGCTCCGCGAGATCACGCCCGACGTCCTCGCCAGCCATACCCGCGACGCCGCGCACGCGGAGCTGATGGAGCGCATCGGAATGCGATCGCATCTCGCGGTTCCGCTCGTTGCGCGCGGGAGCATCGTCGGTGTGATGGGCTTCGGCGTCACTGAGTCCGAGCGTCGCTACGACGACGAGGACGTCGCGTTCGCCATGGATCTGGCGCGCGGCGTCGCGCTCGCGGTCGACAATGCGCGCCTCTACCGTGCGGCGCAAATCGAGATCGGCGAACGGCGCCGCGTCGAAGAAGCGCTTCGCCTCTCCGAGGAGCGCTTCCGCGCGATGTTCGAGCAGGCGCCGCTATCGACGCAACTTTTCGCGCGGGACGGCGCGACACTGCGCGTGAACAAGGCCTTCGAAGAGCTGTGGGGTGTCACGCTCGACGGCCTCTCGGGCTACAACGTTCGGCAGGATCCACAGCTGGCGGAGCACGGCATCGCCGGGCACATCGAGCGCGCGTTCGCGGGCCACGCCGTCGAAATTCCCGCCGTTCGTTACGATCCGCAGGAGAGCATCCCGAATCGCAGTGAATATTCCGATCCCGTCCGCTGGGTGCGCGCGTTCGCCTACCCGATCAAAGACAGCGACGGTTCGGTGCGCGAGATGGTGCTCGTCCATGAGGACGTTACGGTGCGCGTGCAGGCGCAGGAGCAGCTTCGGGCCACCGAGGAAGCGACTCGGCTGCTGGCCGACGTCGGAGAAATGCTCGGAGAGTCGCTGCATCCCGAGGTCATGTTGCGGAACTTCGCGCAGGTCATCGTGCCGCGCCTCGCCGACTTCTGCGCCGTCGATCTGATCGGCGCGACCAATCAGCTCGAGCGCGTGTCGGTCTTTCATGCCGATCCAGCCAAGGTCGCGCTCGGCATGGAGATGTTCCGGAAATTTCCGCCGCGGCCAACGGACCACGCCGGGCCCTGGCATGTCATTCGGAGTGGAGAGCCGGAATGGGCCGAACGGGTCAGCGACGCCACGCTCGAAGCCCTGGCGCAGGGCCCAGAGCACCTGGCGATGCTGCGCGCGCTCGGTGGCGTCTCGTTCATTCGTTTGCCGCTGGTCGCGCGCGGCGCCGCGATCGGCGTCCTGAGCCTGATGTACGCGGAAAGCCAGCGCCGCTATCGCGAGCGCGATCTGGCGCTCGCTCGAGACGTCGCGCGGCGCGCGGCGGCTGCGGTCGACAATGCGCGTCTTCATCAACGACTGCGGGAAGTGGATCGACGAAAGGACGAGTTTCTCGCGACCCTGGCGCACGAGCTGCGCAACCCGCTCGCACCGTTGCGCAGCGGTTTGAACGCGTTGCGCATGTCGCCCTCGCCTGCCCAGACCGACAGGACACGGCAGATCATGGATCGCCAGCTGTCACACATGGTTCGCCTGGTCGACGACTTGCTCGACGTGTCCCGCGTCACGCGCGCTCAGATCGAGCTTCAACACGAGCTGCTCGATTTGACGAGCCTCGTCGGTATGGCGCTCGAAGTGAGCGGACCCGCCATCGAAGCCGCGCGCCTGGAGCTCACGCTGCGGCTGCCCGATACACCCATCACCCTGTACGGCGATCGCACCCGTCTGGCGCAGGTGCTGAGTAACTTGCTGAATAACGCAGCCAAGTACACGCCGGCGGGGGGACGCATCGGGATCGAAGCGGCGCGCGACGGCGCGGAGGTGGTGATCAAAATCCGTGACACTGGCGTGGGCATCCCGAAAGAGATGCTCAGGGAAGTGTTCGAGATGTTCACTCAAGTCGGTCCCTCGCACGCGCACCGTCAGGGAGGCCTGGGCATCGGGCTCACCTTGGTGCAGCGGCTCGTCGAGCTGCACGGCGGCCGCGTCTGGGCGGAGAGCGAGGGGGCGGGGCACGGCAGCACGTTCATCGTGCGGCTCCCGGCGAGCCGCGAGGCGGCACACGTCCCCAAGCCGTCGGAGCCGGCTCCTCGGCGCATGGCGCCGGCTCGTCCCATACTCGTCGTCGATGACAACCTGGACGCAGCGGAGATGCTCTCCATGTTGCTCGAGCTCGACGGATATCGGGTGAGGAGCGCCATGAACGGGCTGGCGGCGCTGGAGATCGTGCGCGAATTCACGCCGGACGTGGCGTTTCTCGATATCGGTTTGCCCGACATGAGTGGCCTGGAGCTCGCGCGCCATTTGCGCGCGCGCCCGGAGCTCGCGGGCATGCTGCTCGTCGCGGTGACCGGCTGGGGTCAGGAGGAGGATCGCCGTCAGTCACGCGAGGCGGGCTTCGATCACCACCTCACCAAGCCCGTGGACGTGCGCCAGGTGCGCGCGCTGATCCAGGCGCACGGCGAGCGTCTCTCCAGCTGAGAGCGGACCCAGAGACGTTCAGGCGGCCGGCGCCGTCGTACGCATCCAGTGCTCGAACGCTCCGAGGGCCGCCTTGGCCCCGTCACCAGCGGCGGTAATGATCTGCTTGTACGGGACGGTCGTCGCGTCGCCAGCGGCGAACACGCCCGGCACGGAGGTGTGCCCCTTGGCGTCGACCACGATCTCACCGAACGGTGTCAGCTCGACGGTGCCGCGCAGCCACTCGGTGTTCGGGAGCAGGCCGATCTGCACGAAGACGCCCGCGATGTCGAGGCTCTTCGCTTCACCCGTCGTGCGATCTTGGTAGCTCAGCCCGACCACTTTGCCGGCGTTGCCATGCACCTCGCTGGTGCGCGCGTTCAAAATGACGTCGACGTTCGGCATGCTGTAGAGCTTGCGCTGAAGCACTGCGTCCGCCTTGAGCTGGTCGAGGAACTCCAGCAGCGTCACGTGGTCAACCACACCGGCCAGGTCGATGGCGGCCTCTACTCCGGAGTTGCCACCGCCGATCACCGCGACGCGCTTGCCCTTGAAGAGCGGGCCGTCGCAATGCGGGCAGTAGGTGACGCCGCGATTTCGGTACTCTTTTTCACCGGGAACGGACATGTCGCGCCAGCGCGCGCCGGTGGCCAAAATCACGCTGCGCGCGCGCAAGGTCGCGCCGCTCTCGAGCTCGATGGTGTGAACCTCGCCCGGGATCAGGCGCTTCGCGCGCTCCTGCTTGATGACGTCGATGGGATAGCTGGCGCAGTGCGCTGCCATGCCCGCGACCCACTTCGGTCCGTCCGTGTCGGGCACGGAGACGAAGTTCTCGATCGCGTTGGTGTCGAGCACCTGGCCCCCGAAGCGTTCGGTCACGATGCCGGTCGATAGCCCCTTGCGCACGGCGTAGATGGCCGCAGCAGCGCCCGCTGGCCCGCCGCCCACGATCAAGATGTCGAAGATGGCTTTCTTCGAGAGCTCCTCGGCGCGGCGCGCCTCCGCCCCCGAGTCGAGCTTGGCGAGGAGCTCCTCGAGCTCCATGCGACCCTGGCCGAAGTGCACGCCGTTGAGGAAGAGCGTCGGCACGCTCATCACCTCGCGCGCTGTCACTTCGTCCTGGTAGATGGCGCCGTCGATGGCGACGTGCTCCACGTTCGGGTTGCGCGCCGCGATCAAGTTCAAGGACTGGATCACGTCGGGGCAGTTCTGGCACGACTGCGAGAAGTACGTCTCGAAGCGCAGCGGCCCTTTCAGCGCTTCGACTTGAGCTAGCGTCTCGGCGCTCACCTTGGGCGGGTGTCCGCCCACGTGCAGAAGTGCGAGCACGAGCGATGTGAACTCGTGGCCGAGCGGCAGCCCCGCAAAACGAACACGGGGCCGTGCGTCGGGCTCGTGAATGGCGAAAGAGGGCTTCCGTGCGTCGTCGTTGACCTCGACCACCTCGACCTTTGCGGACAGAGCCGCGATCTCTGCCAGAAGCTCGCGCGTCTCCCGCGATGCATCGCTCTCGTCGAGCGACGCGGAGATGCGGATCGGCCGCTTCAGATATTCGAGGTAGGCGGCAAGTTGTGCCTTGAGGGTCTCGTCCAGCATGGAAGCCTCTTTCTCCGTTTCAGACCTTTCGAATGCGGATCGGGGTCAGATCTTTCCGACGAGGTCCAGCGACGGCTTGAGCGTCTTCTGGCCCTCTTGCCACGCCGCCGGGCAAACCTCGCCCGGATGGCTGGCGACGTACTGCGCTGCCTTCACCTTGCGCAGTAGCTCCTTGGCGTCGCGGCCGATGCCGTTGTCGTGAACCTCACAAACCTTGATCTGGCCTTCGGGGTTGATCACGAAGGTGCCGCGGTAGGCGAGTCCTTCTTCCTCGATCAGCACCTCGAAGTTGCGTGCGAGCGTGGCCGTCGGGTCGCCCAGGAGCGGATACTTCACCTTCTTGATGGCCGGAGAGGTGTCCGCCCAGGCCTTGTGCGCAAAGTGCGTGTCCGTAGAAACGCCGTAAATCTCCACACCGAGCTTCTGAAACTCGGCGTAGGTGTCGGCCAGATCCTCGAGCTCCGTCGGGCAGACGAAGGTGAAGTCCGCCGGGTAGAACACGAACACGCTCCACTTGCCGGCCAGCGTCTCGTTGGAGACCGGGACGAACTTGCCATTGTGATACGCGGTGGCCTTGAAAGGCTTGATCTTGGTGTTGATCAGAGACATTCGATTTTCTCCTCCTTGGGTACGGGTAGGAACATGCCTCTCCGGACCCGTTTAGGCAATTAGAACATTCTGAAAACCAGTTCACTAAAATTGATGATAGAGACTGGCCATGGATCTGTCGCAGGTCACGCTCGCGCAGATGCGCTACGCGGTCGCGATCGCGGACGCAGAGAGCTTTCGCGTCGCTGCCGAGCGCTGCCACGTGTCGCAGTCCGGCCTCAGCATGCAGCTGCAGAAGCTCGAAGATCTGCTCGGCGCCGTCCTCTTCGATCGTAGCAAGAAACCCGTCATGCTCACGCCCGAGGGCGTGGCTGCAGTCGCCCAGATGCGGACGATCCTGCGGGAGACGGAGCGCCTGGGTCAGATCCTCGCCGAAGAGTCCGAACCGTCCGGCCGCTTTCGCCTCGGCGTCATCCCCACGCTGGCCTCCACCGTGCTCCCTTTGTTTCTGAAGCGCTTCGTGGATTCGTATCCCGCCGTGGAGCTCCTGATCGAGGAGCTCAAGACGAGCGAAATCATCGCGCGCCTGCACGCGGACACGCTGGACGCCGGCCTGGTCTCCACGCCGCTCGCGGAGGCGGGGCTTCACGAGGTGCTGCTCGCGCACGAACCGCTGTTCGCCTACCTGCCCGCGGGCGACCCCTTGCTCGCGAAAAAGACGGTGCCGCAGTCTGCGCTCCAGCAGCGCGAGCTCTGGGTGATGCCCGAGGGCCACTGCTTTCGCACACAGGTGCTCGCGTTCTGCGGCGCCGACTGGCAAAAAGAGCCCGCGCGCGCGCGCTTCGAGAGCGGCTCGTTCGAGACGCTGATTCGTCTGGTCGATGCGGGTATGGGGGCCACGATTCTGCCGGCGCTCGTCGTGCTCGGCCTCGACGCACGCAAGCGCGACACGCAGGTGAGGCCGCTCGCCGGAGCCACGCCGGTCCGTGAAATCGGCTTGATCACGGCGCGCACGGAGCTGCGCCGGCGCGTGGTCGACGCGCTCGTCGGCGTTCTGCGTGAAGAGCTGGAGGGCGCGCTCGGCAAAAGCCCGCGGCGAGCTCAGGTGCTCGAGCCGCGGGCGTCCTGAGCGGCTCGAGCCGTGCTTACGACGTCACGCCGCGAGCTCGTAGGCGATGCGTTTCAGCACGCTACCTCTGAGCCGCGCGGGCGCGCTTGCCAGTGACGGCCAGCGCGCCCCGCGGCCTTCGACTACGGGAACATGCCCGCGACGGTGCTACACGGCACGTCGCCAGCCAGGCGCTTGGCGGTGACGGGCGTCGTCGGAGTGGACGGCTGGACCTGGATCGGTCCGCCCGGAAGCAACTCGGGGTTCGTGCGCAAGACCTGGCCTGCCGTCGAGAACGCGGCGTTTCCGGTGATGGTTTGGGCGTCCGTCAACGTTGACGAGCTCAGATTGATGGTCGTGGTCAGTGCGCCGTACGCCTGGACCGTGAATATGCCCACACTGGCGGGCAATGTGACACCAGGCTGGCCGTCGCCGTCCGAATCGACGAAGTCGGACGCGACGCAGGAGCCGCTGCACACCTTGTTCGAGCCGGTCTGAATCACGAACTGAGGAATCGTGATGGGACCGCCCACCGTCGGCGTGTAGACGGGGATGGACGCCGTCGCGCCCATGGTCGCGAGCATGGCGGGGCTGTACGTCACGCGAAGCGCGTTCGGGTCGGGCGTGGTCGGAGTCGCCAGCTTGCAGATCTCCAGCTTGTGGACGAAGTTGCCGCCGGATTGGGAAATATGCAGGCGAATGACGGCTTCGATGTTCGCGGTCGCGGTGAGGGGGATGTTGGGAAGGGAAATGTTACCGGGGGTGACGAGCTTCGTGACCCACGTGCCGGTCATATCGGGCGGCGCCGGGTCACACGCATTCGGGGCCGGCGCGGCCAGCAGCGTAAACGAGCATAAAATGCCCAACCTTAGTCGCCCAAGCTTGCGAGGGCCGCTTGGGCGCCCGCGTGTCACAACCTGGTTCATACGGATGTTGCCTCCCGTGCCGAGACTCTTCGGCATGGTTGGACCATCAACGAAAGCTCGACCCGACACAAGCGTGCAATTGGCGTGTCGCGCTGATGAATTGCCGCGACGTGGGCAATTGATGTTCGCATTGCAACGCGCAACGCGCGCGCTATTGAACGTTCAGAGCCGTCTGTAAAATTCAAACCTGGTTAGCACGGGCTCATTTTCGTGACGGCTTTGGGCTCGAAGGCCGCCAGAGCGTCGTCGATGAACAGATGCAAGAATCTCACGGAATGATGCGCCGCTCGAGCTCACGATTTCAAACCACCATCGTCGGCGCGTTTTTCGGCGCACTGGCAGGAACCGGCGGTTGCAGTACCGGCAACAAGCAGGGCGATGGCGCCGGGCCGAACCCGGTGGCGCCCCCGCTCCACGCCTGCACGGAGATTGGGTGCATCGACGGTCTGCACGTCACCCTGACACCCGCCGACAGCTGGCCGGCGGGGGCTTACGTGTTCGACATCGAGACGGAAGGCGGGAGTACGACTTGCCGTGGTTCGCTGCCGTTGCCGCCCTGCGGCACGCAAGGCCTGACCTGTACGGGGCAGCCCGTGCAAATCGGCGAGAGCGGCTGCGCGCTGCCCGCCGCTGCCCACGGCTTCTCGACGCTGACGTTCAGCTCCGCGCCGAAGCGCGTGCACGTGCGCATCACGCGGGACGGTCAGCTCGTCGCCGCGCGCGAGTTAGCGCCTGCGTATCGGCGCGCCCAGCCCAATGGCCCCGGCTGCGAACCCGTCTGCACGACCGCCAGTGACACGTTCAAAGTGTTCTGAGCGCGATGGCGTTTCTGCTCTTCCTCGGCGCGCTGCTCGCGATCGTGGTGTTCGCGCTGGTCGTCAATCGCCTGACGGGAACCAAGGCGAGCTATCTCGACGAGCTGAAGCTGGAAGCCGGCGAGAGCGAGCTCTGGCGAGACACGCAAGCCGACTTCGCTTGGGTGCCCCGCACTGGGCGCGCGCTCGTCACGTCTTACGCGCGGATGCGCCGGCACAGCGTGGTGTGGACGATGATGAATTTTCAAGTTCTTGTGGGTTGCGTTGGGCGGTCTCGCGTGGGCGGGTGGGTGTGATGGGAGCTTCGGCTATCTGGTGGCCGCGGGGACGTTACCTTCGATGGCACGAAAGTCCGCATGGAAGGCGCCGTCTGCGATGTCTCGTGCCCGGTGCCAGCGTGTGCGTAGCGCCCGCCGCGATTCGGGCTAGAGTGCGGTGCGAACGAGCGGAGGATCGTTGCCTACGAGTCGTTTCAAGCTGGCTGTAGCCATCGCAGTTGTGGCGTCTTCGTACTCCCCGCTGCCGACAAGCGCGGCCGATGCGGGGCCCGATGCGGGGGGTGGTGCGGACCGCCCGCGCTGCGCAGTCATGCAACGCTACGAGGGCAACGCCACCTTCTTCGCGTTCGGTAACGGCGTTGGGTCGTGTGGCATTGGTCGCAAGCGCGGCGATGCGGGAGTGGCGGCGCTGAGCGTCGCGGAGTATTCGGCGAGCGCCAATTGCGGCGCCTGTGTGCGCGTGTCCGGCCCGCGCGGCACCGTCCTGGTTCGTGTCGTCGACCGGTGCGTGCATTGCAAGCCCGGGGACATCGACTTGAGCGGGTCCGCGTTCGACGCCATCGCGACGCGCAGCGACGGGCGAGTGCCAGTGACTTGGAGCTACGTTCCGTGCACCGATTCGGGCCCGCTGAGCTACCACTTCAGGAGAGGCAGCTCTCCGCTGCGCACGGCCGTGCAGGTGAGAAATCACCGACATGCGGTGCGGGAGCTCGAGTACCTGGACGCGGACGGACGCTTCGTCAGTGTGCGGCGCGATGCCTACAACTACTTCGTGAACCGGATGAGCACTGGACCGTACACGTTCCGCATCACCGACGTACATGGCGCTCGCGTCATCGAGCGCGACGTCCGACATCGACCGGCGCGGGACGTCGTCGGCACGGTGCAGTTTCCCGAGTGCCAGCCTTGATTCTCGCGACTACTACCTGAACGCGCGCACGCCGCCTCAGTAGGAGGCTCGCCCGGCTATTCGTCTGCGCAACTCGCGTTCGCCTCGGCGATCGGCGAAACGAGCAGAAAGTTGTAACACATCTCCGCCGGAAAGCCGGCCGCGTACGAGTTTGGATTGTCGTAGCGGCATTTGGTGACCAGCGTGTCTCCGGGAAGGTACTCGTGACCGTACGGCGTGGAGTCGTAGTCGGTCCACGTGAAGGTTCCCTTCGCGTAGCTGCTGACGAAACCGAGCGAGACGCCATCCCGGAAATGCTCGGTGGTGATGCTCGTCCCGAAGTAGTGCATGTGCGGCATGCTGGCGACGATGAGCACGGGCTTGCCGTTCTTCGAGAGCGTCGAACAGGTGGTGGTGATTTCGAAGTCTTGCGTGGCTGCGGGGATCACGATCTTGTCGTTCCCGAGCGTGGCCATGCCGCGGTTGTCCGCGCCTGCACCCGGGACGCCACCCGTCTCCTCGCAAACGCTCTTGCTGGGTGGGGCGTTCTTGGCGAACCAGCCTTCGAGCACGCTCTTCTGCTCGGCCGTGAGTGTACCGAAGGCCGGCATTTTGCCGGAGCTGATCGCGCGCTGCATGGCCTTCCACACAGGCTCACCTTTATGTGTCGCTTGCGTGTCGGCGTACGTCACGAGCGGCATCGGAGCGCCCAGCGCCAGCACCGAGGAGTGGCAGAGCAGGCATTCATTGTGCAGCACCTCAGCCACGTCACAGGGCAGCTGCGCCCCTCCCGTGACTTCGTCAGTGGGCTCGGGCGTCGGCGAATTACATCCCGCCGCGCAGAACGACAGCGCCAAAGCTCCTGCGTAGGCTCGTTTCATCATGTTGCGAGGCGACAATTACGTCGAAACACGGAGCGGTCAAGCTCCGGGCCGAAATCGCATGACGACGATCGCGTATCGTTCTTTTCGTGCCGTGATGTCTGTATCTGGCGCGCGCGGCGTTCGTGACGGGTACTATCCTCGACGTGGATGGAGGTTACGCCCATGGCCGCTGAGTCCCACCGGCACGTGCGCATCATCGGGCTCGAGATCCGGGATGCCGAGCTGTATCGCCGCTATCGCGAGCAAATGACGCCGCTCCTGCACACCTACGGCGGCGCGTTCGCATACGATTTTACCGTGGCGGAAGTGCTGAAGAGTGAAACGCCCGCGCCGATCCAGCGCGTCTTCGTGATGCGTTTTCCGAATGCCACTGCCGCGGAGCGCTTCTTTGCGGACCCGGCGTACCGCGCGGTGCGCACTGAGTTCTTCGAGCCCGCGGTGGGCTGCATCACGAAGATCGCCGAGTACGACGAGTGAGAGCCGTGGCACATCTCACCGGTTCAGGATCGCGCCAACTACGGCAGTGCCAGAGTTGGCAGTGGCCTGCATGGAAGCGGTCGGCTAGCGCGCTCTGATCCGAAGAAACTCGCGAGATCGCCTGCCATTGCCTCGCGGCATCCGTCTTGCTTTCGCAGGCGGCGTGGAGGACCAGTCGAGTCCATCCGCCGGAAGGGCTCTCGTGAAGCGAAGCGTCGTGTCTCTGGTTTGTATGCTGGGCAGTCTCTTGCTGCTGACGTCGTGTGGACAGATCGAGGTCACGATCCTCTCGCCATTGACCGGGCAAAAGGTGCGCGCGGATACGGGTGTCCTCGTTCGGGTGCAGACCGCCGGCACCAGCGGATCCGTGATCTTCAGCTGTCAGCTCGACGGCGGCCCCATCACCTTCTGTACACCCAGCGTGGTCCTCAGTTCGGGTGAGCGAGCGCTGCGGATCACTCCGATATCCGAGGGACTGCACACGTTCACGCTGCGAGCCGTGGATAGTGCCGGCGCGACGGGTAGCGCGAGCGTGAGCTTCTACGCCGATACGCCGCTCCGTGTTGCTGTCGCGTCACCCGCGAATCTAGAGCGGGTAACGAGCCCGACTCCGGCCGCGGTGTTCTCGTCGCCCGGTGCCACCGGTTCGGTCAGCTACACGTGTCGCCTGGATGACGGACCCGCCGCGGCGTGCACCTCGCCGCACGCGTATGCGGACTTGCCGGACGGTCCGCACACCATCGCTGTCACGGCTCGGGACGCCTCGGGGGAACTTAGCTCCGTCACGGTGCCGTTCTCGAAAGACACCGGCGCATGGCCGGTCCCAGTCTCTGTAAAAGAAGTCAGCGGCAGCAACTGGCACACCTGTGCATTGCTCGTGAATGGCAAGGTGCGTTGCTGGGGCGACGGCTCCTACGGGCAGCTCGGCTATGCCGTCCGGCGGACGATCGGTGACGACGAATTTCCCTCGAGCGCAGGCGACGTGAACGTCGGCGGAGCGGTCACGCAAATCGCAGCGAGTTTTTCGGGTCATACCTGCGCGCTGCTCGATACACGCCAAGTGCGCTGTTGGGGCTACGCCGCTAGCGGCGCGGCGCTGGGCTATGCCGGGGTCGTTCCGGAGACCGATGAGCCCGTGAGCGCGGGAAACGTGAATGTCGGCGGCGAAGTGAGTCAGGTCGCGCTTGGGTACTGGCATACGTGCGCCCTCCTCAGTACGGGCAACGTGCGTTGCTGGGGTGAGAACCAGCACGGTGAGCTCGGCTACGCGCATACCAATCCAATCGGCGACGACGAGGTGCCCGCGAGCGCTGGAGACGTGAACCTGGGCGGAGCCGTGCGCCAGATCAGCGCCGGGTCCTCCCACACGTGCGCGCTGCTCGCGGGCGGCAGGGTGCGCTGCTGGGGAAACAACGACTCGGGTCAGCTCGGCTACGGCCACACGCGGGCCATCGGTGACGACGAGGTGCCTGCCAGCGCCGGCGACGTGAACGTGGGCGGCGAGGTCGTGCAGATCGCGGCCGGCGGCGGACACACGTGTGCGTTGCTCGCGGGTGGCACTGTGCGCTGCTGGGGACACGCCTGGGAGGGTGAGCTCGGCTATGCGCGTCGGGACAACATCGGCGACGACGAACCTCCCGCGAGCGCGGGCGACGTGGCGGTGGGCGGCACGGTCGTGCAGATCAGCGCCGGCTCTGATCACACCTGCGCGCGCCTGCACGACGGCGCTGTGCGCTGCTGGGGCTCGAACGTGATGGCCCAGCTCGGCTACGGAAACCGCATCTCGATCGGCGATGACGAGCTGCCGTCCAGCGCCGGCGACGTGAGCGTGGGCGGCCCCGTAGCGCAAATTGACGCCGGCAACTCTCACACCTGCGCAGTGCTGACGAGCGGCGCGCTGCGTTGCTGGGGATCGGCGACCTATTCCGCGTCAGGTCCTGCCTTGGCACCAGAGCTGGGCTATCCCAAACGCGACCCTGTCGGAGACGACGAGCCGCCGTCGAGCGCTGGTGACGTGTTCGTGGGATTCTGAGCTGGCCGAGCTCGGCTGTCGCTGGTCCTGGCGCCCCTCGTGCAGTCGTGCTTACGCTGGCG
>DATDJP010000197.1:0-9827 GCA_036520475.1 Polyangiaceae bacterium
CATCCTGTTCGAGGACTTGGCCGGGTTGACCGAGGCACGGCGCGCGGAGGACGAGCGCCTCGTGAGGTTCGCGGACAATCTGACGGACGCGCAACTCGAGGCCGCGATCGAGTATCGGACGTTCAACGGCTCGGCTCAGCAGCAGAAGCTGCGCGAAGTGCTGGCGCACCTCTTCAACCATCAGACGCACCATCGCGGTCAGGCCCACGCCATCTTGACGGCGCTCGGGGTGAAAGAGCCCGAGTCGTTGGACGTGCTCTGGATGTTGCGCGAGCGGCCCGCCCGCTGACGGCGAGCTGAGGCGGGCGTCAGCTTCCGCTCGTTCGGCCGCCCGGGTTCTTCAGGCAGCGGACGACCCTGTGAATCGAAGCGTAATTGGGTTGGCACCGTTCAATGCGGTACCAGGCGCGGGTCGAACCGAAACGGTGTCTTGCGGACCACGCGTAGCTTCCGAACATCCGGATGAGCTGGATTAATCAGGAAATTGCGTTCCGAAGGAATCAGAGCCGACGGAACGCGCAAGACGCACGCCGAGACCTGATCGAGCCATGCGTCGCCGAGCCGTTGAATCACGGCGGGCGCCGGATACCTCCGCCAAGAGCGGGGAAGTGAACGGCGACTGAGCTCGTCCACCGCGACACGCTCCGGGAGGTTGATCTCGACGGCCAGCAGGTCGCTCGGGAAGAGGTCTGGGGCGCAGTGAACCAGGACTTCGAGACTCGCCAGCGCCAAGGATTCCGACGCGTAGCAGACCAGGCGGCGGGGCGTGTGCCAGCGCCCAGAAGCGAAAAGCCCACCCCGGCCGTCGAGCGGGCTGCGAGAGAAGGGTTTGCGGCAGAGCCGAAAGACCAGCACTAAGCGTACATGCCGTAGTTGAGCCGAACGAGCGCCTCTTCAACCTGGCGGCAGCCGATGTCGGTGTCCAGCAAGCTCATCGGTGTGACGCTCCCAAGGGACCGGTTAGCTTGAGCGAGCCACCGACGTGCCGCGTCTACACCACCAAGCGCCGCCGATGCGACGTGGGTTACGTAGGCGAGCCGATAGAGCCGGTCGGACTCGATCGGCGAGAGTTGCCGTTGGTGCTTGCGCCGAGCCAATGTCCGGTCTGGGATTCCGACGACGGCGCCGACGGCGCTGAGCTCGAGTCCGAGCGCGCGGGTGAGGGCCTCCAAGGACGCGTACGGCAAACCGCCACGAACTGCGCGGAGCAAATCGTCCGCCGCGGAGATGCGCCCCAGAACATTTCTCCCCCCGAGGAGGTCGCTCACCTGAAGCTCAGCGGGATTTGCCATCTGGCGGTTAGCTTATCGCCAAACGGCACCGGCGCAACGCTTGGCCGACCTAGCGGTCGTTCATGCCCATGCCTGCGAGGATCTTGGGAATACACTTCTCGATCCGGGCGGTCCGAGTCTGTGATTGCTTCGCGCCCATGAAGTGGAGGACGTAGGCCCGTTGTCGTCCGGGGGTCAGCGCGTAGAATGCCTTCGCCAGCCTCCGGTCTTTCTTGAGGATCCGGGTCAGCTCCTCCGGAAGCTCCAGCTCGCGCTTCGCCTTGAAGTCGACTTTGAGTCCGGCCTTCTCTGCGGCGATGGCCTGTTTCACGTAGGACTTCACCACGGCCTTCGTAACTTGAGCCTCGCTGGTGAACTCCAGGCGCAGCGCGGACTGTGTGTTCTCTCCCTGGCTGCGAAGCAATCCGTGCGTGTCTTTGAGCAGGGCGCCCTTGAAGAACATGAGGGAGCAGTGCTCTTTGAACGGTTGGATGATGGCCACGTTGCTGCCCTCGAACAGGAAGCACGGCTTCCCCCACTTCAGATCTTCGTCGAGCCCACAATCGAGCAGGATCGACCGGAGTTTCTGGATCTCGCCGCGCCACGCTTTGGCACGGCTCACGAATGCATCGACCTTGGGATTTTGCGTACTCATGGACCCGTGGAAGGATCGCTTCGCTTGCATCGATAGGCAAGGGTTTCACGAAGACGCGGCTAGCAGTGCGGCGACCAGTTCCGAAACCGAGGCGTAGAGGTCGTTCGCGCCGGCGTCGCTGAGCTCCTCGCGGCCACCGTAACCCCAGAGCGCGCCGATTGCCCTGACCTGGTTTTGTCGCGCACCACGAACGTCGTGAGCACGATCGCCGATCATCAGCGCGTCGTTCGACTCGAGTCCCTCCGTTCGAAGGACGTGGGAAATGAGCTCTCCCTTGTCCGAGCGTTCGCCGGACAACTCGGAACCGTAGACCCCGACAAAGAAACGCGACAAGTCGAAATGTTGCAAGATTGGCCGAGCAAAATGCGTGGGCTTGGACGTTACGACGAACAGGCGTCGTCCGGACTCGACCAAAAGGCGAAGTCCTTCGGGAACGCCGGGGTAGACAGAATTTTCAAACATTCCGACCGTGCCGAATCTCTCTCGGTACAGCGACACAGCTCGCGCGACCAGGTGGCGACGGCTCGGGCCGAGGAAGTCACGAAACGAATCGTGCAATGGCGGGCCGATCCAGCGTGTGAGCTCGGCGTCGGTTGGCGCCGGAACCTGAACGCCATCGAGAGCGTACCGAAGGCAACGGGTGATTCCGTCCCGCGGATCTGTCAGCGTGCCATCAAGATCGAAAAAGAGCGATTCGGCCACGGGCGTGTGCGCGGATTCTGGCATCAAGTGACGTCGCTCGCCAAATCGTCCGCCAACAGAATGCGGAGTGTCAGCAGGTCTCGCAGAACTGTCACTTCATCGGGGACATTGGGGCCCACTGCGTGTGGCTCGAACGCGAAGACCGTCATTCCGGCAGCCAGCCCGGCCCGAATCCCAGGAAGACTATCTTCGACGACGGCGCAATCTTCAGGCGCAACATCCATCGCCTTCGCTGCGTGAAGGAATAGGCCGGGATCCGGCTTCCAAACGCCAACCTCATAGCTACTGAAGATGCGGTCTTCAAAGAAGGGCGACAGTCCAGTCAGAGACAGACTGAGCTCGATCTTTTCGACCGGTCCGCTGGAGGCCACGCAGATCTTCCACGACCGCGCTGATAGCCACCGAATCAACTCCAAGGCGCCCGCGACCGGGCGCAGCTTGGTGCGAAAGGCCTCCGCTGTTCGCGCACGAAGAGCGGGCACGAAGTCGTCAGGCAGTCGGCGGCCGAGCCGTGACTCGAGATGCGCGACACAATCGGCCATCCTCCCGCCACGGAACGCAGAGACCGCCTCGCCGACGGACAGAACCAGTCCGTGTTCCGCGACTGCCTCCACGAGGACCTCATTCGAGAGGACCTCGCTGTCGACCAGCGTTCCATCGCAGTCGAAAATGATGGCCTTCATTGCCCGCATCTGCCGAACGGCGCAACCTACCCTGAACGACCGCCGCGGATGAGCAAGACGAAGCAGGCCACGTGGCAGATCACGAGAGGTGGACCCGCGAAGACCGGGACATACCACTGCGCGGCCATGTGTGAGATGGCCCCGGTGGTAGCGGCGTGAGGGAACGCAACCAGGAGGTCGAGCGAACCGACGATGCTGCAAGCCCACGCCAGACCTCGAGCTGAGCGCCACCCCTGGCGCAACCCGATAAACGCCAACGCAGCCAGAAGTGCTGTGACGGAGTCGCCGGCTGCAGTTGCAACCGCGAACTCCTTTGGCATGCCTGGAGACAGATTGTGGACCAGGAGACCCGCCCCGAGGACCCGGAACATCTCTGGCGCAACCCAGACGCTCAATCTCGCGTTGGAGGAAAGCCGCGCTGACCACGGCCACAGCAAGAAGCGCGCGATCAAAGACCAGGCGAAGAGGAACCACAGAAACTGCAAAACGAAGATGACGAGCGGTTCCATCTCGGCCCAACTTCCCCCGTGAGCTGCGTAACGTACCGCCGTCAAGCAGCGGCCGCAAACGCGCCGGAGGGAACGGCGCGGCGGGCCGGAAGAGCGGCAGGCGCGAAGCGTACCTGCTGCGAGGGCTTCACGATGCCGCGGCGCCCGTCAGGTTCAGCGGCGTGTTAGCCAGGCCGCTCCAGGTCGATGTACTCGTCCCTCCGCGCGGTCACGACGAAGCCGTGGCGCTCGTAAAATTGAACCGCGCGATTGAGTCGAAGGGTGTGGAGCCGAACGGGCACACCGACGCTCCGGGCGCGCTCGAGCTCCCGGCGCAGCAGTCGCGACCCAATGCCGCGGTTCTGAAATGCTGGCAGAACAACGAGCTCGTTCACGCGAAGGTGGTCAACGTGCAGCGTCGACGAAACCGCGGCGACCGGTTCGCCGTCCAGTTCGCCAACCCAAAAGGGCAAGCTAGCGACCTTCTCAGCGAAGCGCGTTCCGTGTACGGCCTCATTCCAGCCACCCATCTGCAATGACAGCACTTCTCGGTACGCTTCTCGGGCGAGCGAAAGGAGGAATACGCTGTCCGCAGCACGTGCCTCGCGCAACGCCACGTCCTCAGCCACGGTCTCGCTAACGTACCTCCGTTCGGCTGCGGCCGCATCAGCAAACGATGAGGCAGGAGGTGGGCAGGACCGTATCGGTTACAGGGCCGCAACATCGAGATCTCGAACTTGGGTGTCACGTTCGCGTGTACGCATGCTTCTCGAAATCGTCTCATCGACGCCGGGCATCAGCCACGCGATCGCTTCGCGCGAGCAGCTTTTGCGCGCGCGGGGCCTGCCCTGAATTGTTCCAAGGGCTCGCCGGACGGCGCGGCGAACGCCGTGATCAGCGCGCACACCGCGCGCGTGGCCTGCGCCGCGGCGGCCCCCCGCTCAATGCGGCCCTCGATCCAGAAATCGAGCGCGGCACGACCCGCGGCCACGAGCGTGCGCATTTCGATCAGGGCGCCGAGCTCGGACAGCCCGGTCAATTCCGCCACCCGCGGCAGCCAGGGCGAAAGCAGGCGCTCTTCGAGGCTCGCCCCCAACCGAACGAGCTCGGGATCGGCGCCGCGCGCGTCGAGCAGCTGCCAAGCGCCGGCTCCCTTCTGCTCGATCGTCTCGCACGACGCGTCAATGAAGGCGCGCACGACGACGGGGAGCTCGGCTCCGAGCGTCGTGATCAACGCGACGCGGTAGCGCCGGTCGAGCTCCGCCACGAAGTCGGACAAGACGGCCGCGAACAGCGCGTGACGCGAGGGAAACGCGCGGTAGACGGTGGGACGCGTCACCCCGGCGCGCCGGGCGAGATCCTGGAATTCGACGCCCGCGGCGCCGCGCTCCGTGAGCAGCGCCGCTGCCACCGCGACGAGCTGACCGCGGCGCTTGGCGGCCGGCAACTGGACCCGCCCTGGCTTCGCCGCGCGGTCGGTTCTCGTTGTCCTGTCAGCGCGCCGGGGGGGCATGTTGACACCGTGTATAGTTCAAAGATACGTTCAGTAACATCATGAACGCGGTGCAGTCGACCATCGCCAGCTTGCGAACGTCCAAGAGTCTGTCGCGCTTGCCGGGCAGCGACGGCGTCGACGAGCTCTGGCACTTGCTCCGAGATCCACGCGCGTTTTTCCACGACCGGTTCGAGCGTTACGGTCGCGTGTTCAAATCACGCCTGGTCGTACCCTGTGTGTTCGTGGTCGGCGAAGCTGCCAACCGTACCGTGCTCATCACGCGTCGCGCCGAGCTCAGCCAGGGGCTCGGCTACGCGCGCACGGCTGTGAAGATGGTCTTCGAAAACAGCCTGATGCTGCAGGATGGGGACGATCACCAGCGCATGCGCGGCCTGCTCACGCCGGCGGTGAGCCGGCTTTCGGTCCGCGAGTCCGCCCAGCGCGTGCACGAGATCTGGCGAGACGCGCTCGCTCGGGCCGCACAGGAGCCTTCGGCCGACGTCTACGAGCTTGCCGAGCGCGCCACGTTTGCGGTCGCCGCGAATGCGCTGATCGGTCTGGAGCTCGGGCCCGGTACCGACGCGTTCCGGCCGCACTTCGAGCGGCTGATCGCCGGCGTCATGGCTCCGGTGAACGTGCGCGTGCCATTTACGGCTCTCGATCGCGCGCTCGACGCGCGAGAAACCCTCGTCTCCATGCTCGCCGAGCCGATCGAGGCGGCTCGCCGGCGTCCGCCGAGCGGCCTGGTCGGCCAGCTCGCGCACCATCGCAACGAAGACGGCAGCCAGCTGCCGACTGACGAGATCGCCCATCACCTCCTGCTGCTCGCCTGGGCGGGGTACGACACGACGGCCAGCGCCAGCTCCTGGGTGTTGCACGTGCTGGCCCGGCGCCCCGATCTGCAAGAGCGCCTGCGCCGCGAGCTCGAAGTCCTGGCTGATGACTTCAGCGAGCTCGATGCCCACGGCGCTTTTCCCGAAACCGAGGCTTTTCTGCTCGAAATCGAGCGCATGTACCCGTCGGCTCTGTTTTTCCCTCGTGTGACCCTCGCCGACGTCACCATCGAGGGCGAGGTCGTGCCCGAAGGCACGCTGGTCTTTTACACGCCGTACATGAGCCACCGCGATCCCGGGTCGTTCCGCCATCCGAACGCCTTCGACCCATCGCGGTGGGCGCCTAACGCCGAGCCGCGGCTGAGCCCCGCGAAGCTGTTTGGCTTCGGCGGCGGACCGCGAGTGTGTTTGGGCAAAGCGTTCGCGCGCCTGCAGCTCAAGCTCATGACGCGCCTGCTCGGCGGCTACGATATCGAGCCCGAGCCGACCTGTCGGCACAAGGTGCTCGGTCTGCCGGTGCACCATCCCACCGGCTCGCGAGTGAAGCTGTCCAAGCGCCCCGGTTGAGATTCGCCGCGATCCAATTGCGGCTGTTCGGCAATTTGGTCGCGCGGGCCTGCCGTGAGCGCTCCGCAAGCCGAGTGACGCCGACGAAATAGCTGACACATCGGCGTATGGTCCGAGAGTCTGCCCAACGTTACAACGCTCTGCTGCTCGGCTGCAGCAGCGTCCCGTTGGGCGGCGCCTCCCGCAGGGCCTACGTGCCGAGCAAATCGACAACGCGTGCGGTGCCTACGACGTGGGTGCCCTCGACGATCTCTGCCGTTACGCCAGGCTGCAGTACGGAGTAATCCACGCCGGTTGACGTGTAGACGAGAACGGCGACGGCTTCGCATTGCGATCCGGGTTCGACTTCTTCGGGACCGCCGCCGAAGGTGAAGACAACGCCCAGCAGCTCGGGCGACGCAGGAACCCTCAGGTGGGGACGCCACCTCGCGCCCTGCATACCTACGCTGGTGGCGCGGCCCCCTTCGGACGTCGCCAGGAGAGCCACGCTCACCGCTGGCACCGTGGGGACTTTAGCCGAGGCGATAGAGCGGTTACCCAGTGGCGCAATGCGACCGCAACGTGGCTAACGAGTCGCCTGGAATCCGGCGTCGAGGGCCTCGCGGTAGTCTCGCATTGAGTGACCGGGTTCACGTTCGCGGAGGCGCTCGATCAGAAAGTCCCAAGCCTGCTCCCACGAGCTGTCCGCCAGGTCGGAGTAGTGCCCAGACCGGAATGATTCGGCGACCACTTCGGCGGAATCAAGGAGCGCTCGGGACAGGGGCTTGCGTCTGAACCAGGTGAACATCGACGTCCCCAAGTGGTCTGCCCAACGTACTTCCGTTAAGCAGCGGCCGCATCCAGAACCCTGGCGCTGCCGATGGAAACGACCGAGGCCGTGGTACTTCACCACGGGCGAGAGGAACTGCGCATCAGGTTGGGACGAGGTGCGGCCGTCTGCTTCAACGGCTTGTTGGGCAGCCTCTTCAGGCCGTGCGCTTCAGTTCGCGAACGGCGATTAAGTCGCCGTCTCCGACTGCTCGAACGTCTGCGAAGCGCAGGCTGACGAGCGCCTGAGTCTTGCCGGATGCGAGCACGAACTCGACTTCAAGGCCATCAGGCGCATGCAGGTCGACGATGGCGCCGAGGTCACCACGACGCAGACCATGTTCGGGAAGGTCCCGATCCAAAACGACGGTGTCGAGTAGGTTGAACATGGCTAGCCGGGGAAGGCGGTAACGAAGTGGGGAAAGTCCTGGCCCTTGGAAACCATCCAGATTGTCATGACGTCAGCCTGACGACCCGAAGGTCCGCGGAGAATAGCACGGATTTCGAACTTGAGTCCGAACGGGCTGGCTTGGCCCGGGTTCGCGTCGCCGACCTGCGCTAGCTCCAACAAGGCGGCGCGGAGAAGCTCCCACTGGTCAGCGGAGAAGCCGAGCGCGACGAAGAAAACTGACTTGAAACGGCCAACAGGATGGGTCGGCGAAAGCAGGTAGTCACGAACCTTCGCGCCTTCTACAACAGCGCGGTCGGCACTCGGTAAGCGCACCGCCTGTCAGTACTCCGAATATGCGCGTGCCAGCAATAGCCTGCGGTCTCGGTCCGCTGCAACGGCGGGCAACGGCTTGTTGGGCGGTGTGTTCCGAGACCTGTTGGCACGCTGCCACTGTCAAATAGCTCGACTCAGGGAATCGAAGATTGATTGCCAGTAGTGCCCCATCTGGCCACGATGCCGCAGTTGATGCTGCTCAACGGGGGCAGTGCGATAGCCATCCGGGTCCGCGCGACCGAGAAACGCCGCCAGGTTCGGCTGAGTCGCGAGACCCGCGAACGCGAAGTCCGTTAGATCGTAGTAGTAGGGAAGCATCCATGCGAGTTCCTGATCTAGGTTGCCACGCCCAATCGTCGCGTCAGCGACTTCGCAGACGCATATCCACTGCCGACCGTCGTCGACTAGATGCAACCCCGTGAAACATGCTGGCTCGGAGAGATTGTACCAGCCGAGGAACAAGGCTCGTTTTAACGCCTCGGTCCCCGCCGACGGGTCACCGAGCAGTGCAACGTACCGGTGGAAGATGCCCTGGTACTGGTCGTAAACGCCGAGCTTCGCGAGATGGGAAGCCTTTTCCTCCATAGGGCCTGTAAGGGATCCGACCACGCCTCTAAGCGCATCCTCTTCCTCCGCCAGGGTCGAGAGATCGTTCATCAGTCGCCCGCCCAACGGATTGGCGTTCACCTGCGGGCGGGCGAGCGCGCGCGAGCTCGACCGGCAGGTGCAACGCCTTGTTGGGCGGCGCGCGCCACGGACGGTCCCGCTTTCTTTGTCGACTGCGATGCGCGGCGTCGCACGACCGTTCGAGGCTGGGGAGGTTCAGAGATGAGGACCTCGGCAGGGATGCCTAGTGTGCGATGGATGCTGCGGATCATCGCCAACGTCAGCGACCGCCGGCCGGTCAGAACCTCGGAAACACGTGCTCGCGAACCAATCAAAGGCTCAAGGTCTTTCCGCGTCCAGCCAAGCTGTTCGCAGCGCAGCTTGATGGCTTCGATGGGAGACAAGGCTTCGATCGGAAACGTACGCCGTTCATAGGCGTCCACCAGCGTCGCTAGAGCATCGAGCTCTCGCTCTTCACGTGAGCCAGGCTGGGCATCCCAGAGCTTCTCGATACGTCGAAGTGCCTTCTGGTGCGAGAGCGAATCCGCGATGGGTTCAATCATGGCTTTTAGACCTTGTTGGCGTCGATGCGGTCGTACTCCGCGTGTGTTCCGACGAAACGAATGAACACCAGGAAGAGAGGGGCGTACTTGACCTGGGCGACCAACCGGTAGCTGTTGCCTTTGATGTCGAATACGACCCGATTGTTCGGCAAAAAATCAGCAGAGCCAAAGACGGCACGCACTTGGGTCGGACCCGTCCAAGCCGCCTTCTCGACCATGGAGAACCAAAGGCGAAGGGGTTGCTCGGCGTCAGGGTGTTTCTTCCAGAATTCAACGAGCGTGTTCCGGCTGAAGATGCGCAACCTACGGCACCGTAGCATGCTCCCAATTTGGGAGCAACCACGCGCCCGCGTCAGGCTTCTGGCGGGGCTCTCAGCTACGCCTGACACGGAGCTCTCGCCGTCCAACGTAGCAAGCTTCAGCTGCGAGATGC
>DATDJP010000198.1:0-4674 GCA_036520475.1 Polyangiaceae bacterium
GCGTCTCGTGCGGCAGTACCCCGAGCTGTTCGAGCGGATCGCGACCGGCGAGCTCCACTTGACCGGCCTCTTGCTGCTCGGTCCGCATCTCGATTGCGAGCGGCGCCGGGAAATCCTCGATTGTGCGCGCTTTCGCAGCAAACGCGAGCTTCAGGAGCTCGTCGCACGGCTGGATCCGAAGCCGGAAGTGCCGGCACTAGTCGAGCCCATTGGTCCGGCTCCAGCGGGTGCCGCAACACATGCTCGCTTCGCGGCGGCGCACGCCGGCCCCGTTCGATCGTTGCCCGTAGGGGAGCGGCCCGCGGACTGGATTGACGACGAAGGCGCCGGAGCGGACAGCGCGATCCCGGCAGTTCCCGATGAATCAGATCAGGAAGCGGCGAAGTCGGCACCCTGGCTTTCACCGATGCGGTTCAAGGTCCAGTTCACCGCCAACCAGGAGTACGTCGACTCCATGAACGAAGCGCTGGACCTGCTGAGTCACGAGATGTCCACGCGGGACATTTCGGCGCTTCACGCGCGCGCGATGCAGGCGCTGGTCGCCGAGCTGCGAAAGCAGAAACGTGCGGAGACGAACTCGCCACGCCCGTCCAACCCGCGCCGGCGCGTCACGAACGGCGCAACCCGTAAGCGCCACGTCCCCGCCGTGGTGCGCCGCCAAGTGTGGACGCGGGACGAAGCGCGCTGCCGCTACGTCGATGACGACGGGCGGCGCTGCTCCGAGACGGCGAGGCTCGAGATCCACCATCGCGTGCCGTACGCGAACGGCGGCGCGCACGACGCAGAAAACCTCGAGCTTCGCTGCCGTGCGCACAACGATTTTGCGGCCGAGCAAGACTTCGGACGAGATCACATGGCGAAGATGAGAGGCGAGCTGGCGGGTGAACGAATCGCGCCGCGCTGGCGCGTGTCTTCGCGTGGTTCGGGCCGGTTCGAAACGAGCACTACGGAGTCGCCCCCGCTCGAGTGAACACAGGCACCAGCGCGAACCGACAGGTGACGATCCGCGTGCGCGCACGCGAGTGAGCCGCGGGGTCTGACGTCTCGTCCGCCGCGGGGAGTCAGTATGCTTCGATCCGAACTGGGTCGTCGACGTGGAGGAGTCGGCCACATGCGCGACGGAGAGCGGCTTCGTGCGGGCCCGACGGAGCGCACGAGAGGCCAGCGTCGGCACGCAGAGCAGACCACGACTTGTCGCCGGTGTAGACGTCCGAAACGTCGAGGTCGGTTTCTTCCAGGTAGGTCGCGAGCGTGACCACGCGCGCGGATTGGGCGAACCTTCGAAGCTCGTCGACCTTTGCCGTCCAACGCGACGGAATCGATTGCTTGATGTTCCGCAGAATGATGTCCGAGGCGACGGCGTCGAGCTCCATGTGGCAGCCCGCGGGTAGAAACGGAAAACCGCGCTCGATCTGACTAACGATTTCCTTGCGGGTGCCGCCGAGCAGCGCGCCGAACCGGCGATCGAAGCGAAACTCGCGGTGGTGTTGGCCGACAAAGTCGAGCACCGTGCAGACGGTCTTGCCCGGCGTTCGGCGCAGGCCGCGGCCCAGCTGCTGCAGAAAGAGTGTTGGGCTATCGGTTGGGCGAAGAAGAAGGAGGGTGTCGACGGCGGGGACGTCTATGCCCTCGTTGAAGAGATCGACTGAAAAGAGTACCTGGCGCCTGCGCGCGGTAAGATCCTCGAGCGCGGCGCGCCGCTCACCGGCGGGTGTGTCCGCCCAAACGGCTTTGGCCCTCACGTTTGCATCGCAAAAGACGCGAGCCATGAATCGAGCATGTTCGACGCTGACGCAAAAGCCGAGAGCGCGAACCTCGCACCGAGCGTCAACGCGGGCAACGAGCTCGGCAAGGACTTTCCGGGCCCAAATGTCATTTGCCGTAAGGACGTGAGTTAGCCCGTCAGTATCGTAACCGCGCCCGCGGCGCCACGGTACCTCCCGCAGATCGACGCCATCGTGAATGCCGTAATAGACGAACGGCGACAGACGATGCTGATCGATGGCATCCCAGAGGCGGAGCTCGGCTGCGATGCGTCCGTCGAACCAGTCGAGCAGGGGAAGCCCGTCGCTTCGTTCGGGGGTCGCAGTGAGGCCGAGGAGTTCACGTGGGCGTACGTGTTCGAGCAGCGCGCGATACGAAGGAGCGGCGGCGTGATGAAATTCGTCCACGATCACGACGTCGAAATGTTCAGGAGCCAGGTTGCGGAAGCCAACGACGTGGAGGCTCTGGATCGACGCGAACACGTGTTCGAACTTTTTGGGCCGATGGTCAGCGGACGTTGCGACGTTGCCGTACAAACCCCTGGCAGATCCCGAATGTGATCGGTTCGAGTCTCGTCTGGGGTGACCAAGCCCAGCGTGTATCCGTGAGCGCGTGGCGTGCAATCACACCAGGTCGCGGCACATACGCGGCACAAGAAGTCAGACCGTCAATATTGCTGAGCACCTGACGCGCGGAACCTTTGGGATCTGGGGAGTCGAAACCCGGGGCTATCCGTCCCGCCGCGCCGCAACGCCGTTGAACAAGACGTCCACGAGCTCTTTTGCGAGCGCGTCTCCGCGCGGCGCTTCCACGAACGGTAGGCGCTTTTCGATGATACGGCGCATCAGCTGGGCGGGACCAGCCAGAGACATCAGGGTCATGGCGACGGTGAGGGGCGAGTGCTGGGATCCGAAGCTTCCGTCGGCGGTCCCGTCCTGCACGAGCCGCAGCAAGAGCGGCACGTGCCCGCGCATGAAACGTTCGATCAAGCGCTCGAGCCGCGACGTCGAGGTGAGCGCTTCGCGCGCGACCAGGCGCACCATCAAGAGCTCCTCCTCGCTGAGTCGCGCCATGCGCTCGTACAAGCGTTGCACACGCGTCGCTACCGGCGCGTCTGCCGCCAGCGCGACCTCGAGGTCCGCGAGCAGCGCGACGTACAGCTCCTCGACGACCGCAAAGAACAAGTCGTCCTTGGTCGGGAAGTAATAGTACACCATGCCGATGCTGGTCTTCGCGTCGCGCGCGATGTGACGGAGCGAGGCGCCGTCGACGCCGGCGTGTAGAAAACGCTCACGCGCGGCGTGGACGATGCGCGGTGCGATGTCGGTTCGAGGGCGCGCCATGCTCAGGCCAACTTCTTCGAGAAGCGCGCGGACGCCAGCACGACCAGCGCCAGCAGGATCACCGTCAGCCAGACGAGGGAGGGCGCCACGTCGGACAGCTCGCTGCCCTTCAGCGTGATGCCGCGCACGATGCGCAGGTAGTGGGTGAGCGGCAAGCCTTGTGCGAGCCACTGCGCGGGCGCGGGCATGGCTTCGAAGGGGAACATGAACCCGCTCAGTAGAATGTTGGGGAGCAGGAAGAAAAAAGACATTTGCATGGCTTGTTGCTGCGTCTTCGCCAGGGTCGAGAAGAACAAACCGAGGGCGAGATTGGCCGCGATGAACACGAACGAGAGCGCGTACAAGAGCGGCACCGAGCCCGCGAACGGAACCCCGAACACCGCGCGTCCCGCCAGCAGAATCAGCGTGATTTGCACGTAGCCGATGATCACGTACGGCAAGATCTTGCCGACGATCAGCTCCGTGCTCTTCACGGGCGACACGATCAGCTGTTCGAGCGTGCCGCGCTCGCGCTCGCGCGCGATGGCCATGGACGTGAGCATGACCATGGTCATGGTCAAGATCACGCCGATCAGGCCGGGCACCACGTACACCGCGGTGCGGAGCTCGGGGTTGTACCAGGTGCTCGGCTCGAGCTCGAGCGGGGTGACCTGCAGCTTCATACCGCTGCGAGCGGCCTCGGCCGCGACGAGCTCGCTCGAGCGCATCACGACCAGTGAGGCCGCCGTGTTCGTCGCGCTGGCGACGGTCTGCGGATCGGAGCCGTCCACGATCAGCTGCAGCTTGCTGGTGCGGCCGCGCGTGGTGTCGGAGGCGTAGCGCGGCGGGATCACCAGCGCGACGCGCGCGCTGCCGGTGCGCAGGGCCCGCTCGATCTCCGTGTAGCTCTGCACGTGTCCGCGCAGCGTGTAAAACCCCGTCGCCTCCAGCCGGCGCGCGAGATCGCGCGACGCGGAGCTCGCGTCCTGGTCGTACACGACCGTCGGCATGTTCCGCACGTCGGTGTTGATGGCATAACCGAATAAAAGGAGCTGCATCAGCGGCAGCACCACCATCATGCCGAGGGTGAGCCGGTCGCGGCGCAGCTGGAGCAGCTCTTTCCATGCGATGGTCGCGATGCGCGTGTTCATGAGCGTACCTCCACTTTGCCTTCGTGCTCGCCGCGCACCATGGACACGAACGCGTCTTCGACGCTGACGCGCGCCGGACGCGCCGAGAGCACGCCGATGCCGCGCGCTCCGAGCACGCGTTCGACGAGCTTCAGAGGGTCCGTGTCGCGCGTGGTCAAGCGCAGCTCGTGTCCGTAGTGCGCGACGGCGTCGACGTCGGGATCGGCGCGCAGCGCGTCCGCCGCACGATTGGGCTCGGAGACCTGCAGCTCCGCCGCGGATAGCTTGCGGCGCGCCACGATTTCAGCGGGTGTGCCCACGTCGAGCAGGCTTCCGCCGAAGATGAACGCGAGGCGGTGGCAGCGTTCCGCCTCGTCCATGTAGTGAGTCGTGAGCAGCACGGTGGTGCCTTCGGCAGAGATGCGATGAATCTGATCCCAAAACTCACGCCGGCTCAC
>DATDJP010000199.1:0-35133 GCA_036520475.1 Polyangiaceae bacterium
TGCTGCTGGTCGGACGTGCCGCCGGCGTATTGCGCAAGGCGTTGCGACGCATCTCGTACAGCCGGATCTCGCGCGCCGCGTCCAGGTGCTTCGAGTCGCGCTCGGCGATGAAGCGAAAATCCTTCATGGCGGCGTCGTAGTCACCCGCGCGCTTCAGCAGCTGGCCGCGGTACCAGCGCGAACGGGGGTTCTCCGGCTCCTCCTTGATCGCGCTATCGAGCCGCGCGATCAACTGTTCCAGCGTCTGCCCATCGAGGTCCGACTTCTGCGCCTGAATCCAGGTGTAGAGGGCGATGTAGTCAGCCTGGCTCGGGTCGTTCTCGATGGCGGTGCGCGCGTGCTCCTCGGCCGCACGCAGGTTGTTTCTCTTCAGAAACACTTCGGCCTTTTGGAAAGCCGTGGCAGCGCGCAGCACGGCCTGGATCTCGTCCTGCTCGCCAGCGCTCGCGCCGCCCTCCTTGACCACCTCGTTGTATTCCGCGCGCAAACGATCGTCGCTGAGCACCTGGTGCGCCTCGCTCATGCGCGAGAAAATGCGCGTCGCGTCCGCCTTCAGCTCACCGATTTGCGGGCTCACGCGGTCCGGATGCCAGCGCTTCGCCAGCTGGAAGAACGCGCCCTGAATCCCGGCCTTCGGCGCATCGATCGGCACCCCGAGGATCTCGTAATAGTTCAAATCGCCGATGCCCTGACTCAGCTCGCGGATCTCCTGCATGAACGCGACGAGCCCGGGGCTGGCCGGGACCACCGCCGGGCTCGCGGAGACCGCGGGTGCCTCGGATGCCGTCGTCGTCTCCATTCCCGTTGCCGCCGCGCCGCGCTCGGCCCTCGGCGCGGGTGCCGCTCCGATCGCACGCCGCGATCCAGTCGTCAGCCGGCGGCGGCGCCGCACCTCAGCGCTGCCGTCGAAGATGGCGATCCGGGACGACGAGGGGGCTTCGTCCGCACCGATTGGCACGGCGCCCGGTACCCCCCGGTCGAGGTGGCGCGTGATGGCCAAAGTGTAAATCAAGCGCTTCAGCGTGGCTTCGGCCAGCAAACGCGTGCGCGCGAGCTCCTCGATGCCTTGCGGCTTCACCCGCAGCACGTCGACCACCGATTGTTCCGCGGGCTCCAGATTGAAGCGGCCGATCTGCCCGTCCGGATGCAAATGCAACGGCGCCGCACCGAGACGGGTCAAGGTGTCGGCCACGCGTGTTTCGCTCGCGTGTTCGCGAATGCCGCGCCAGAGCAGGCCGAGCGGCTGAACTCGCGTCGATTCACGCGCCCAGCGCTCCAGGAAGTTCACTCCCTCGTAGTAGCCATACGCGGTCTCCGCCGGCAGCGTGAAGAGCCACACCACCTGACGCGCGATTTGTTCGCGGAGCGCCGCGCGGAGCGTATCGTTGTCGATGGCGTTTTCTCGGAGCAGGAGCTGTCCGTGCAACTGGCGCGTCTGGGCGACCTCCGCCAAGGTGCGGTTGTGCGTGGCCTCATCGATGAGCCCCATCTCGAGGAGCAGACGTCCCAGGTAGATCACCGGCGCGGCGGTCTTCGCCTTGGCGGGCGAGCCACCCTCGAGCAGCACGCAGCTTCGATTGCCGTCCGGTGTTTCGAACACCAGGCTGCCGTCGAGCTGCCGATCGAGCGCGTACACGAGCAAATGGGGCAACGGCGTTGCCTGAAACGTGCCGGCTGCGGTCGGCTGAAGGTCGGGCATCTGGGAAACCCAGGGAGCCTATCACCTCCGGGGGCCCTCCTGACGCCCGTACCGGGCAGTTTCGGCGCCCACGGCGGGCCATTTGGTTTCCTTGGCGCCCGAGGTACGGTGACCGGATGCCGCGCGGCGTGGTCCTGGTCGTCGATGACGAACCATCCATTCTGAATACGCTGAAGAAGGCCTTGACTTTGGAGGGCTACGCCGTCGACGTGGCCGGCGGCGTTTCGCTCGCCGAGCAGCGCATCGCCAAACGCAGCTACGACGTCGTCCTGCTCGACGTGGCGCTCCCGGACGGTGACGGCCTCGAGCTACTCGGCCGGCTGCGCGCGCAAGGCAGTGACACCCAGGTGCTCATGATGAGCGGGCACGCCTCGATCGACGCCGCGGTGCGCGCCACGAAGCTCGGCGCGCTCGACTTTCTCGAGAAGCCGCTCTCCACCGATCGGCTGCTCGTGGTGCTCGAGAACACGCTGCGGCTCCTGCGCGCCGAGCAGGAGGCGCGCGAGCTGCGCGTCGAGGCTGGTCACTTCGACGAGCTGGTCGGGGATAGCCGCGCCATGATCGATCTGCGTGCGCAGGTGACGCGCGCCGCGCGGGCCAACGCGAGCGTGCTCGTGACCGGCGAACGCGGTACGGGCAAGGAGCTCGTGGCGCGCGCCATTCACCGAGCGTCCCCGCGCGCGCAGGGCCCGCTCGAAAAGCTGAACTGCGCGGCGGTGCCGGCCGAGCTCATCGAGAGCGAGCTCTTCGGACACGAGGCGGGCGCGTTCACAGGCGCCACCAAGCAGCGTCGCGGCAAGTTCGAGCGCGCGCACGGCGGTACTTTGTTCCTGGACGAGGTCGGCGACATGCCGCTCGCGATGCAAGCCAAGCTGCTCCGAGTCCTGCAGGAGCGCGAGATCGAGCGGGTGGGCGGCAGCGAAACGTTGCGCCTCGACGTGCGCGTGGTGGCGGCGACGAACAAGGACCTCGCCGCAGCCTGCGATCAGGGCACTTTTCGCGCCGATCTCTACGATCGCTTGAACGTGCTGCCGCTCGAGCTGCCGCCGCTGCGCGCGCGACGAGAGGACATCGTGCGGCTCGCTGGGCACTTCTTGGTGCAGGCCGCGCGCGCCAATAACCGCCCGAACGTCAGGCTCAACGCCGACGCCGAGCGTGCGCTGACCCAGCATTCCTATCCGGGCAACGTGCGCGAGCTGAAGAACCTGATCGAACGTCTGGTCATCCTCAGCCCCGACGACGACATCTCCGAGAGCGACGTGGCGCGCGCGCTCGGTATGTCCGCTTCTCCAGCCCGCGCCGGGCTCTACCGTCCAGGCGTGCCCTTCCGCGTGCTCTCGGAGGAAGCCGAGCGCACCATCATCGAGGAGGCGCTCACGCAACATGGCGGACAGATGGCGGCGACGGCGCGCGCGCTCGGCCTGGAACGCAGCCACTTGTACAAGAAGGCGCGCGCGCTCGGCCTGCGGGGCGCCAAGGACGAGCGCGAAGACGACGAGTAGCTCGTTTTTCCTGCAAACGGCCATGCGCTCGGCGCGGAGAGTCACTACCATGGGCACCCCTCATGGCCTTAGTGAAGCCCGATTCTACACAGTTGCTCTTCTCCATCACCGTCACGTTCGTGCTGCTGGCCGGCTGCAAGGTGGAGCGCTTCGAGCGGCGGAGCGGTGAAAGCACCGCGCAACCGCTCGGGCAGCCGACGGTGTCCGCGTCCGCGCCGGCACCCGCGCCGCTCCCGATCGTGCCGCCGCCGAGCGGCGCACGGACCGAGGATGAAAAGAACACGATCACCGTGTTTCGCAGCGCGGCGCCGTCCGCCGTGTTCGTGAGCCAGCACCAGCTCGTCATGGACTACGCGGGCGGGCAGGCCATGGAAGTGCCGGCCGGTTCCGGCTCCGGTTTCGTGTGGGACGACAAGGGCCACGTCGTGACCAACTTTCACGTCGTCCAGGAGGCGAAGCGCCTGACCGTCACCCTGCAGGATCAGCGCGCATTCCCCGCACGCATCGTGGGCGTGGAACCGCGCAAGGACGTCGCCGTGCTGCACATCGAGGCGCCCAAGGAGGCGCTGCGCCCGATCCACCGCTCCGACAAATCACCGGTGCTCGAAGTCGGGCAAAAGGTGCTCGCGATCGGCAATCCCTTCGGTCTCGATCACACGCTGACCACCGGCATCATCAGCGCGCTGGGCCGTGAAGTGCAAGGCATCGGTGGCGTCGGCATCCGCGACATGATTCAAACCGACACTGCGATCAACCCCGGCAACTCCGGCGGCCCACTGCTCGACAGCGGCGGCAAGTTGATCGGCATGAACACGATGATCTTCTCGCGCAGCGGCGCCTGGGCAGGCATCGGCTTCGCGGTACCCGCGAGCACGATTTCGCGAATCGTGCCGCAGATCATCAAGACCGGGCGCGCGGAGCAGGTTGGGCTCGGCGTCCAGATCGACCCGCTGCAGCGCCTCGAACGGCGCCTGGGGATCCGCGGTGTGATCGTGCTCAGCACGATTGCGGGCACGCCCGCCGAACGCGCAGGCATGCGCGGCATCACGCGCGGCCCGGCCGGGGTGAACCTGGGCGACGTGATCGTCGGCATCGACGAGACCCGCGTCAACGACTACGACGATCTGTACAACGCGCTCGACACACGCAAAGAGGGCGACAAGGCCAAGGTGCGCGTGGCTCGCGACGAGAAGGTGGTCGCGCTCACGATCGACCTCATGCTCGTGAAGTGACGGACTAGTACCTCGATTCACTCGAATCGAGGTACGTCACGACAGTCCGTGCTCGAGTCAAATGAGCCCATGGCGCAGGAATTTCGAGGCCCTTGCCCGTCAGGGGCCTCGAAATTCCCATCGCTTCGATGGACTCGAGGCATTCGCTCACAATTTGAGCTGTTTGACGCGCGGGTGATCTTTGTCGAGCGCACGCGCGATTTTCGCGTGCTTGACGGCGGCCGCGCGGTTCGGGACGAGCAGGTACGTCTGAGCGAGCTGGGCGTGCACCGCCGCCTTCTCACTGGGACGCGCCGGACAGAGCACCGCCGTTTCGAGCTCGTAGATGGCGCGCGGCAGCATCTTGCTCGCGGCCAGCGCCTCGGCGAAGAGCGCGTGCGTCTCCCAGCCCTCCAGATCCGCGTACAGCGCGGCCTCGCCCACGCGCACCGCCTCCTCGTACCCGCGGCGCGCATTCAAGGCGCGGAGCAGACGGCGATAGACGACGGGCTCGTGTTGTTCGAGCACAGCCAGCTTGCGCAACGCCGCCAGCTCCTGCTCGGGTTGGTTCTGCTTCTTGGCGAGGTCCGCCAGCGCGAGCAGCGGCTCCGACTGGGTGGGATCGAAACGCGCGGCTTCCGTGAGCGCGCTCTGCATGCCTGTCATGTCACCCTTCGCCTGCCACACGTCCGCCAGCAGCATTTGTACGGCGAAGCCGTTTTGCCCATTTCCGACCATGCTCGCGAGCGCGCGTGCCGCGTCGTCCGCGCGCTTCTTGCCGAGCGCGATGCGCGCGGTCAGAAACAGCGCATCCGCGAGCTTTCCGTCGACTTTGAGCGCCACACCGAGGCGCGCCTCTGCGGCCTGGATCTGTCCCTCGCGGAGCAGCGCGAACGCATAGGCGGTCTGCTTTTTGGCGTCCGCCGGCGCCCCTTCGGCCGCTTGCTTCGCCTGCGCGAGCGAGCCCACACGGCCCATCGGCACGAATTGCGACGTGTAACGCGCCAGCCGGCGCGCTGAGTCTCGGCGAAACTCCTGGTCGATCTGCCCCGGCGTCGCGCCGAGCGCCTCCTGCAAGACGGCCGGGGTGCTCTTTCCTTCGCCCCAGAGCGCGAGCATGCGGCTCATCTTGGTCATGCCGTGGCGCTCGACGAGCATCCGCAAGATCTGACTGGACGCGTAGTACGCGGTGGCAACATCGCTCATTTGCTCGGCGCGCGTGAAGGCGCGGTTCATCGACGCCACCTCTGGCAGCTTGCTGCTGCGCAGCGCTTCGTACAAATCCGGGTCTTGCTCGCGCGCCCACTCGGCGCGCTCTGCCTCGGTTTCGTACTCGGCGAGCCCTTCTGTAAACCAGCGCGGCACGCGGTTCTTCGAGAGCTGAATGTGGAACACGTGGGCCAGCTCGTGCCACAGCGTCATGCCGACATTGAATGACTCCTGCTTCGGGCTCATGGCCGCGAGCGTCTTGCCGAAGCACACGCCCTGAATCGCCGTGTGTGGCAAGCCGCTCGTGCGAATCGAAAAATTCTCGCGCTCTGCGTAGAGCTCGACGCCGACGGGCGTGCTCGGCGTGAACCCGTACAACTTGACCATCTTGCGCCACGCCGTTTCGAGGAGCTGCGGCACGTAGCGTTCGAGGATCGGTTTCTCCTCCCGGTGATAGCGCAGCGTGAACAGCTTACCCGGCACGGTCACGTAGTGCTGCGGGATCACCTTCTCGAACAGGTTCAGCGTGTTGTAGACGCGCACGTTGTACGGATCGCGATCGAACGCGTCGCGCAGCGCCGAGACGCCCGCGCTCTCGTCGCCCGCGCGCACCAGGTTCAAGCCGAGCTGCGCGTACGCCTTGGCGTCTTCTGCGTCGATGCGCAACGCCTCGCGCATCATGGCCACTATTTCGTCGTAGCGATGCTCCCAGTCGGCGTAGTCCCCGACGATCTGGTAGAGGCGCGAATACTGCGGATTGAGCTTCAGCACGCGGTCCTTGGCCGCTGCGAAACCCGCCGGATCTTCGGCGAGGAAGCGCACCGCCGCCTTCATGCTGAGCAAGTCGAGGTCCCGCGGGTTGTGCGCGAGACCCGCGTCACAGTGCTGGTCGGCCGGTCTCAGCTCCATGTCACGGAGCGCGATGCCGGCCAGGACGAAATAGGCGCTCGCGAGCTTGCCGTCCACGGCCAGCGCCTTCTTCGCCAGACGCTCCGCTTCGTCGAAATCGAGCGCCTGCGCGAGCTTCACGTGCGCCATCCAGACGTTCGCCTGCGGGTGCTCCGGTGCCTGCTGGAGCACCTCGCGCGTCACCTCCTCCGCGTGCCCCGGATCGTACTTTTCGAGGAACAGTTCGGCGCGATAGAGCAGCGTCGGAATGTCCCCTTTTTGCGCGCGCTCGGCCTCGTTGAAGGCGTCGTTAGCGTCGCGTGGCGAACGCAGCAGGTACGCCGCTCGGCCGACCAGAGCCAAGGACTTTGCGTCGTCCTTGCCGATGCGATCGGCGTTGTAGTCTTCGACGAGCGTCATCAAGGGCGCTTCGGCGTCCCCGCGCCGACCCTGCTCGAGCAAGATTTCGCCGAGCAAGAGCCGCGCAGCGCGCGCGCTCGGATCGCTCTCGACGGCCCTGAGCCGCCCTTCGGCTTCCTTCATCTTGCCTTGCCGGCGTAGCGCCTCCCCGGCCAGGGCGGCCGCCTCCGCCGCGTGCGCCTTGCCAGCTGCGGCCGCCTGATCGGCCACTCGCAGCGCCTCGTCGTAGCGGCCAGTGGTGAGCAGAACCTCCGACAGGCCAAGCAGCGCCGGCCCGCGCTCTTTGCCTCCGCGCACGCTGCGGAAGGCGGATTCGGCCGCAGCGTAACGGCTCTTCGACAGATGTTCCCGCGCCTCGTCCAGGGCCACGCGGCGCGAGCCAGCAGCGCGTGCGGCCCCGGTATCCGCCGTCGGGACACGTGCAGGCTCCGCGTGGGCCGCTCCGCAGGCCCAGAGCAGTACGAGCGGCGGTAGCGTCCAGCATGCGCGCATGCGCCCATCTTGGATGAGCCACGGCGCCCTGACCAGCACCGAGGCGGAGTCGGCTGTCGCTAAAACGTCCGCAGCGGAATCGGTGTGCGTTCGACGCGTACGGGCGCGCCGCGCGTGAGCCCCAGATAGCCTGCCGCGCTACCATTGCGCACTGCGACTTCCAGCGTCCCGAACGCGTTCACGAGCGCTAACAGCTCGTCTTCAGCGGCGGTCGAATACGTCTCCACGATTGGACACACCCTGCCGCCCACCCACACCGTGGCGGGGTAATAGCGATCGAGCAGGCTCGCCTCGATATTGGTGATCAGGTTCCCGAAGCGGTCCACGGCGACCACCTTGCCGTCGATGCGGTCGTCGTCCACGATGCAGCGCTCGAGCGCTGCGCGCTCCGCGCGGCAGATGTTGCCGAGCGCGTCGAAACGCACGCGACCCGACGCGAGCTCCGCGGCGACGGGAGCGAATATATCGCGGCCGTGGAAGGTACGACTCGGCTCCGGCAGGCCAAGCGCGTGCCAGTCGATCGCGCGCACCTCCGCGCCTTCGTCCCAGAGCGGCGCGGACAGGATCCCGTTGTCGGGAGCCACGAAATAGTGGCCCGCGGCGCGGACGGCGATGGCGCGGCGCACGCTACCAACGCCGGGATCGACCACCGCGACGTGCACGGTTCCCGGTGGAAACCAGCCGAAGCTCCGCTCGAGCCAGAACGCGCCTTCCTCGATCTGTTGCGGCGTGACGCCGTGGCACAAGTCGATGATGCGCGCTTCGGGAAAGCGCGTGATGATGACGCCCTTCATCACGCCGACGAACGGGTCCGCGAGGCCGAAATCCGTGAGCAGCGTGATCACGCCGTGACGCACGGGCAACGTCGCGAGCTGGGTCACGTGCCGGCTCGTGGCTCGGCCCGCCAGCGGGTCAGGCGTCGTGGCCAACCGGTCACCGCGTGCGCGCGGAACAGGCCACGCAAGAGCGCGTGCGCGTCCTTGAGCAGCCACGCAGGCGCGTCGCCGTCCGACAGCGTCGCGAGGTCCACCTTGCCATCCCCGTCGACTCGCGCCCTGCCGCGGTGAGTGCCTGAGGAGGTGTGGAGCTCGAGCGCGTACTCGACGGGCGGCCCCGAGGAGGTCATGCGCAGCACGATACGCCCGCCGTGAGCCGGTTTCATGGATGCTCTGGCTTTCTGCAACGTGGGGGGCAAAGATTGCGACATGGAGTATCTCGTGTTCGCTCAGGAGAAGCACGCGCGCGTACCGCTTGCCACACTGCTGTCCAACGCGCGAAGCTACTTCGGCTGGAGCGTCACGGTACTCGACGAGCAAGGCGTGCCCGAAGATGGATCGCCAGCGCCTTCCAGCCGTGTCCTGCTCGAGCTCGAGAATAGTCAACGCGGCGGTGCGGCGCGTTTCGAAGTTGCAGCGCGGCACGTTTCCCCCGCCGACCAGCTCGCCGCCCGGGAGGCCGAGGCCAGGAGCCAGGCTGCGGGTATGGCCAACCTGGCAGAACGCTGTCCGACCGTGTGGGAGCTCACTCCCGCACCCCCTGGCCCCCAGGCCGCGACCTACGAAATGTGCGCGATCCTCGCGTCCGCTGCGCTCGGACCCGTCATGCCGCGGGACGGTTCCAGCCTGTTCGGGGTGCGGGGCGCCCTCGAGCGAGCGCGACGCGCCGCGGGATAGCCTGCGCCGTCCGTTCCAGCTTCACGGTTGCCTGCGAACACGAGTTCACGGCCCGTGCGTCCGGACCGCGGAAATCGGGGCGCTTCTGGGTTGGTATGAAGATTTCATAGCGGACGCCCGGAGGTGCTCGGGTGCGAACAGGGCTGACTGGTCTCGGAATGGGTTTGCTGGCGGCTGTGGGTGTCGCTCTCACCAGCTGCGAAGCGAGCCACGACGGAGAGCCGGCGGCGCCGGAGACGCAGACGACCCGCACGTTTCTGTCACCGACCGAGCACCTGGTCCGGGTCTCGACCGCTCTGCGCGGCAAGCGTCCCAGCGTGGGCGAGCTCCGGCGGGTGCGCGAGCAAACGAGCGCGCTGCCGGCGATCGTGGACGAGTACCTGCAGAGCCCGGAGTTCGGCGAGACGCTGCGGGATCTCCACAACGAGAGCCTGCAAGTGCGGGTCGCTGCCGGGATCTATCCCGCTGGCTTTCCGGCGCGGGACGCCCTCGCCGGTTACTCCGCGCAAGAAGTCAACGTGGCCATCACCGAAGCGCCACTGCGTTTGATTCAGTGGGTCGTCGAGCACGACCGGCCGTACAGCGAGATCGTCACTGCCCGTTACACGGTCGCCGATCGTATCGTCGCCAGCACGTGGGGCATCACGCTCGAACGCGCGGGTGACGGCTGGTACCGCGGACAGTACGCCGATGGCCGGCCGCACGCCGGCATTCTGTCCGATTCGATGTTGTTCACGCGTCACTCGACCACGTACGCCAACTCGAACCGCGGGCGCGCCAACGCCGTCGCGCGCTCGCTCCTGTGTTACGACTTTCTGGCGCGCGAGATCAGCGTCGACGCGACGATCAACCTCGCGGATCCGAAGGAGGTCGCGAACGCCGTCCGAGTGAATCCGGCGTGCGCGAGCTGTCATCAAACGCTCGATCCGCTGGCCAGCTACTTCGGCGCGTTTCACCCAATTTTCGTGCCCGCGGACATCCAGACGTATCCGTTCCGGCACTATCTGCCGGCCCTGAGCGCGCCGTTCACGGTCAGTGAGCCCGCCTACTTCGGCCACAAAGGTGCCGGCCTCGAGTTCTTGGGCTCGATGATCGCCGCCGACCCGCGCTTCTCGCTGTGCGCAGCGCAACGCTTCTACGCCTACCTGAACCACGTGAACCTGCGCGACGTGCCGCGTGCGCGCGCGGCCGAGCTGCAGGACATTTTCGTCAAGAGCGACCTCAGCGCCAAGACGCTCGCGCGCACGATCGTATTGTCCGACGACTTTCGTTACGCCGACTCGGACGACGCGACCGAGACCCCGCTCACCGGCCTGCGCAAGGTGCGACCGCCTGCGCTGTCGCGTCTGATCGAGGATCTGACGGGGTTTCGCTGGACCGCCAACCTCGATCTCGACATCGGCTCCGGAAACATCGGTCGCATCGATTTGCTGAGCGACAGCCTGTTCGGCTTCGAGGTCTTGCTCGGCGGCATCGACTCCGTGAACGTCACGTTGCCCGCCCACACCATGAACGCTTCGGCGAGCCTCGTGCTCCGCGGCATCGCGAGTCGCGCGGCGCCGCACGTGGTCGCCAGTGACTTCGCTGCCAGCGGCGCCGAGCGCCGGCTCCTGACGGTCAGCGAGACGGAACGCGCCGAGGCGAGCATTCGTGCCCAGCTGTGCGACCTGCATCTGCGCCTGTTCGGCGAGTTCGTCGAGCCCGCCGATCCGCGCATCGACGATGCGTACGCGCTCTTCGACGAGGCGCTGGCGGCGGCCGGGGGCGACGCGCGACGCGCCTGGACCACCACCTTGTTCGCGCTCCTGCAGGATGTCCGCCTGGCTCATTTCTGAGTGATTTTCACGGAGAATCGCATGATTACGCTGACACGCCGAAATCTACTCAGGGCCGGTAGCGCCGCCCTGGCGACCGCCGCGTTGCCCGAGCTCGCGGACACGGCGCAGGCGGCCGCGCCGCCGCGCAACCTGATCGTCGTTCTGAACTCGGGCGGCTGGGACGTCACGTACGCGCTCGATCCCAAGCCCGGCGCGACGCGCATCGACGTCCCCGCCGGCGCGCAAAAGCTCATCGGTCAAATCGATCTACTCAGTCACGCGGCGCGCCCGTCGGTGGATGCATTCTTCCAGCGCTACGGCGCGCTGACCGCCTTGATTCGCGGCGTGCAGGTGCGCTCGTTCATTCACAACGACTGCACCAAGCGCATTCTGACGGGCACGCCGTCCGACCAGAACGCCGACTTCGCCGCCATCACTGCGCACGAGCTGGGTCGCGACCTGCCCGTGCCGTACCTGGTGCTCGGCAACAGCGCGCTCAGCGGTCCGTACGCGGCGCTCACCGGGCGCGCGGGCACGACGAATCAGATTTCGAGCCTGCTCAATCCGGACGGCTATTTCATAGCTACCGCGCCGTATGCCCCCTCCGAGGCGGAAGAGGCGCTCGTGCGCCGTTACCTGACCGCGAGCACGGACCGCGTCGCAAGCGCGCGCGGTCGCTCCGCGGCGAACCGCAAGCAGGTCGAGGCGTTTTCGCGTTCTCTCGAGCAAAATGCGCTGCTCCGCAAGTTCGCGCAGACTCGTGGGGGCTTCGGCAAACCGGATTACACCCCGGATTTGAAGGTGCAGATCGAGGTCGCCACGACCGCGCTGGAAGGCGGGCTGTGCCACGCCGCGATGCTCGAGACGTCGGGCTGGGACACGCACCAGGACAACAGCCAGCAAGACATGCTGCACGAGAACCTGTTCGCGAACTTGCTCTTGCTCGCGCAGACTCTCGAGCAGAAGGCGCTCTTGTCGCGCAGCGTCGTGGTGGTGCTCTCGGAAATGGGACGCACCCCCAAGTTGAACGCGGGCGGCGGAAAGGATCACTGGCCCGTCACGAGCGCGCTCGTGTTCGGCGCCGGCGTGCGCGGAGACCGAGTGATCGGCGGCACCGACGAGCAGCTCGCCGCGCTCTCCGTCAACCTGCAGTCCGGCGCGATCGACACGGCGGGCAAGCAGCTGCAAACCGGCAACCTCGCCGCCGGCGTGCTCAAGCTGGTGGGAGTCGATCCGAGCGTTCACTTCTCGGGCGTGGAGGCTCTCGATGCGCTCATCGCCTGAAGGGCACGCTCGCGTCGCGCTCGCTGGCTGCGTACTGCTGGCGTCGGCTCTATCCGCCTGCGGCTCGGACTCGAGCAGCACGGGAGAACCGCTGACCTGCGGCTCCGACGCCAACCTCACGTACGAGAACTTCGGGCAGCCCTTCTTCCTCTCGTGGTGCAGCGGCTGCCATGGCGCCGATCTGCGTGAAAACGAGCGTGCCGGTGCCCCGCCGCAGCTGAATTTCGACGAGCTCGAGACGATCCGGACGCACAGCGAGCGCATCCTGGACCGCGCCGTCACGCACACGACCATGCCGCCCGCGGGAGGACCGCCCGAAGACGAGCGCCGGCGCCTCGGCGAGTGGCTCGCGTGTGGCGCGCCCGGCAGGCCTCAGAGCTTCCAGCCCGCGCCGAGCGTTCCCGTCTGGAACGCGCCAACCGGTACCTGCAGCAATCCGCGCGAGCCGCTCCCCGACGCGCTCCTGCCGCGCTGTTCCCGCGCGACCTACGACTGCATCGCGGCGTGCATGGGGCGCGCCGATGGCGAGGCGTGCCGCACTGCGTGTCTCGTCGCCGACACCACGCCTCCCGCGGCGATCCAGGGGTTTCCCGTCTCGTGCGCGACGTGCACGATTCTCCAGCTCTTCGCCTGCGGCGAACGGAACGGCTGCCACGATCCGCTCGCCGACGCGCTGTGCTGCAGTGAGCGCCTGTGCCCCGCAGGTAGCCCGGAGAATTGCACCGACCAGCGTTGCCCAGGCGAAAATCGGGCGCTCGGGCTGTGCCTGGGTTACGCGGCGGAGAGCTGCCTCAGCTACACGAGCGGAGACATGGGGCGCTGTTTCGCGCGTTGAAACGTCAGCTCGCGACGGCGACTGGATTCGGCAACACCACGTTCCTCGCCGTAAGGGCGGCCTGCTCGGCCGCGGCTTCTGTCTCGGCTTCTTGCAGCGCCTCGAACGGGTCTTGCCAGTTTTCGTACTCGAGGATGCCGAGCGCCGCGAAGCGCTCGCGCTGGCGGCGCGACAGGAGGCCGATGCGCTTGATGGCGGGCACGATCTTCGAGAAAAGAAGCTGGCGGAACTGCACCTGGCCCTCGTTGTCCTTGGCGATTGCCATGCACTCCTCGACGGGCAGGCCGAGCTTCTCCCAGACCTCCCCGAACAGGAAGCGATCGCGCATGAGCACCGCGGCTTCATAGACGAAGTCCTCGCGCTCCCGCACTTCGGACTCGGGCATGTCGTGGTAGTGGTCGCGCAGCGAGAGCACTCCGTACGCGACGTGGCGCGCCTCGTCTTGAATGATGTACGACGTAATGTTCTGCAGCAGCGGCTCTTGGATGGTGTTGCGCGTGACACCGAACGCGGCCAGCGCCAAACCCTCGACCATGATCTGCATCCCGAGCAGCTTCATGTCCCAGCGGCTGTCCTTCAAAATTAGATCGAGCAGGCTCTTCAGGTGCGGGTTGATCGCATACGAGTTCTGAATTTTCGTGTGCAGATAGCGGTCGAACACCTCGACGTGCCGCGCCTCGTCCATGACCTGCGTCGCCGCGTAGTACTTCGAATCCATGTCCGGCACGGAGTTGACTAGCTGCGCGGCCGCGAGGAGCGCACCCTGCTCGCCGTGCAGAAATTGTGATTGAGTCCAGGCCGGAAGCTCGTGCTTCAAGCGTCGCTTCATGGGCTCGTCCATCTTGGCAAAGATTTCCGAACCGAAGAGCGGGTGCATGAAGTCGGGGATGTATTGCTTGTCCAGATCGACGTCTGTCGACCAATCCAGACGATCTTCCGCGTTCCACTGCGCGCGCTTGGCCTTGCGGTAGAGCTCCCGCAGCTCCTTGCGCGTCTCTTCGTAACCCCAGTTGTAGGTCACATCGAGCGAGACCTCGATGCGCTCGACGTTAATGGACTTGTCGGCAGCGTCAGTCATGGCGGCTGAACTCCTATCGGGACGGGGCGGCACCCGCGCGCGGAATGCGCGGAACGTGAACTCGCCTTCAGTTTTAAGGGGCGGGCCGGGATCGTCAAGCCGAAAAATGAAACGGCTTTCACTTTCGACGAAGCGAGCTAAACTGAGGCCGTGGAAGACGTGAGTAGCGGGGGTTCTCCCAGCAATGGGGGTGCAGAGGCGACGGACGCCCAGCCTCCGAGCCGCCCGGCCAACCGCGGGCCGGCGACCCGCGACACGCGCCGCTTTGCGCAGCAGCGCGCGCACGACACCCACCGCGCCCTGCTCGCGGCGGCGGCGCAGCTCTTCGCCGAGCGCGGCTTCGACGACACGCAAACCCCGGACGTCGCACGCGCCGCGGGGGTGAGCGTGGGCACGTTCTACCGCTACTTTGCGGACAAGCGGCAGGCGTTCATCGAGCTGATGATGCAGCGCACCCAGGAGATGTACGAACGCGTCATTTCGAACCTCGTGCCCGAGGTGTTCAACGCCACACAGAGCCCGGAAGCGCGCTGGACGGCGACGGAGCACGTGGTGGACGTCCTGTTCCAGACCACAGCCGAGAACCCGGCGCTGTTTCAGGTCTTCATGTCGATGTCGCTCCGCGACACAGAGGTCCTGCGCATTCGCGAAGAGTTCGAGGAGCGCGGACGGCGCGCCATCGAGCTCTTGCTCGAGCAGGTGGCGCCGGCGGAGCGCATCGATGACGCTCGCGCAGCCGCGGAGGTCATTCACATCGCCGCACAGGAAATCGCGCTCGTCGCGCTCGGCTGTCGCGGCGTGAAGCCGCACGCGAACGCGGCGCGCTTGCGATCGGCGCTCGCAGAGATGTTGTACCGCTACGTGTTCGGAGAAATCAGCGCGCCTCGCTGAACCCGGTCGAACTCAGCTCAGCGCTACGCGCAAGCGGCGTGGGCCCCAGTTTTTGGCGGGCTTTGCGCTAGCAAAACGCCCCGGCACCGCTTCGCCGCAGTGCTGGCAGAGCGCGCCGTTCAGACGGTAGGCGCCCAGCACGTACCAGTCTCGCTCGATCACGACCTGCCCGCAGCCCGCGCAGTACGTGCTCTGCCCCGCGGCGTCGTGGACGTTGCCCGAATAGACGTGGTGCAGGCCGTGCTTCTGCGCCTGACTGCGCGCGCGCTGACACGTGCTCGCCGGTGTGTTCGGCAAATCCCGCATCTTGAAATCGGGATGGAACGCGGTGAAGTGCAGGGGCACATCGGGACCAAGGTTCTCCATGAACCAGTCGCACAAGCGGTCGACCTCTTCCTCCGAGTCGTTCTGACCCGGTATCAAGAGCGTCGTCACTTCGAACCAGACGTTGGTTTCGTGCTTCAGGTAGCGCAAGGTGTCGAGCACGGGGCCGAGCTCGGCAAAACACAGCTTGCGGTAGAATTGCTCCGTGAACGCCTTCAGATCCACGTTCGCCGCGTCCATGACGGAGAAGAAGTCCGCGCGCGCCGCGTCCGAGACGTAACCCGCGGTCACCGCCACGGCCCGGATGCCGCGCTCGCGACAGGCGCGCGCCGCGTCGATCGCGAACTCGGCGAAGATCACCGGGTCGTTGTAGGTGAATGCCACGCTCTGACAACCGGCGGCGAGGGCCGCCTCCGCGATGCGCTCGGGACCGGCGCTGTCGCTCAGACGCTCGATTTCGCGCGCCTTGGAGATGTCCCAGTTCTGGCAGAACTTGCAGCCGAGGTTACAGCCTGCCGTCCCGAAGCTCAGGACGCTCGAACCTGGATAAAAGTGATTCAACGGCTTCTTCTCGATGGGATCGATGCAAAAGCCGGTCGCCTTGCCGTAGCTGGTCAGATAGATCGCGTCGCCGACACGCTGGCGGATAAAGCAGAACGCGCGCTGCCCGTCGTGCAGGCGGCAATAGCGCGGGCACAGATCGCACTGGATGCGCCCGTCCGGCAAAGCATGCTGCCAGCGTCCGCGAACGTACCCTGGCGCATGCGGATCGATCGGCAAACTGTCCCTCGGCATGCCTGCCGCAGTGTTAGCACGCGCTGCGCTGTTCAGCCCGTGACCACGCGCTCGAGATCGACGCCGGCGTTCTCCAGCGCAGTGCGCTGGATTTCGCACAGCGATTGCACGCCCTCGAGCGCGAGATCGATCATGCGATCGACTTCGCTGCGCGGCACGGGCCGCCCTTCCGCCGTGCCCTGAATTTCGACGATGTCACCGCGCGCCGTCGCGACGACGTTGAGATCGACGCGCGCCGTGCTGTCTTCCGCGTAACAGAGGTCGAGCGCGAACGCGTCGTCGACGTGACCGACGCTCACGGCCGCGACTTGATCGCGCAGTACACCCCGGTGCAGCAGGCTGCGCGCGCGCAACGTGTTGACCGCGAGCGCGAGCGCGAGCCAGCCGCCAGTGACCGACGCCGTGCGCGTCCCGCCGTCCGCCTCCAGCACATCGCAGTCGACGTGAATGCTGCGCTCACCGAGCCGTTCCAGATCCACGGCGGCGCGCAGAGCACGCCCGATCAGCCGCTGGATTTCGCGGGAGCGACCCCCGAGCGGGCGCTCGCGGCCGTCCCGGCTCTCGCGCCGCTTGGGGTTCGCGCGCGGATGCATCTGATATTCCGCCGTGATCCAGCCGCGGCCTTTGCCCTTCATGAACTCGGGCACGGATTCGTCGACGGAGGCCGTCACCAGGACCACCGTGCCGCCCGCCCGGTACAGCACCGAGCCCTCGGCCAGACGATGAAATCCGGGCGTCACCTCTACCGGGCGGAGCGCGCGAAGATCTCGGCCCTGACGTTTGTCCTTCGGCATGGAGGCAGGGCCTTATCACGAACCGCTCGCCCCAACACGCAATTGCCCGCGCGCGGCGATTCGGTCAAGGTTCGTGCGTGCCGAGCACGATCCCCGCAGCCACCTCCGAAACCGAGGCCGCGCTGCGGGTTTCCGAGGTGTTCGAGAGCGTGCAGGGCGAGGGGCCGAACACGGGAAAGCCGTGCCTGTTCATCCGGCTCGCGCACTGTAACCTGACGTGCGCCTGGTGCGACACGAAGTACACCTGGGATTTCGCGAACTACGACTACGCGAGCGAGGTGCGCGTCGTGCCCGTGAGCGAGCTCGCCCGGCGCGTGCAGAGCATAGCGAGCGCGCGCCTCGTGATCACGGGGGGTGAACCGCTGCTCCAGCAACGGCGGCTCGTCGAGCTCTGCGCGGCGCTCGATCCGAGTGTCTTCATCGAGGTGGAGACGAACGGCACCGTCCCGCCGCTGCCAGCGCTCACGACACGCATCGACCAGTGGAACGTGTCACCGAAGCTCGCGCACGCCGGCGATGAACAGTCGCTGCGTATCCGTCCTCCGGCGCTCACGGCGTTTCGCGACACCGGGCGCGCATGGCTCAAGCTCGTGGTCGAGAGCGACGCTGACCTCGTGGAGATCGCAGAGCTCGTCACACGCCTGGATTGGCCGAGAAAGCGCGTCTTGCTCATGCCGCAAGCGGCCACGCGAGACGAGCTCCGCGCGCGGCTTCCCGAGGTCGAGATCTGGGCGGCCGAGCGCGGTTTCGGCTTTTCCACGCGGCTGCACGTCGAGCTCTGGGGCGGCCGCCGCGGCGTGTGAGTCGATGCCGCGCCCCATTTCCGGCAATGTCGCGCTGCTGCTCACGGCGTGCGCCGCGCTCGCTGCGGCGCCTTCTGCCGTCGTCACGCCATCGCGGCTCGGTCCACACGACATCGGGCAGCGTTTGCGCGTATTTGCCACGCCCGGGGACTACAAGCTCGAGAACCGCGACGTCACAGCCGTGGTGCGGCGCCAGGATGGCTGGCTCACCGAGCTCTGGCGCAATCGGCCGCACCTACCCACTACCGAGCAGCTCGGCACCGTCACGGACGTGGACGGAATCTGGCAAGTGCACCCGGTGCTGTATGTCTCCGAGAAGGAGCTGTATCCGATCCTCGCGCAGCGTGTGACGGCGCGCGAAGGCGGCGTCGAGAGCGAAGGCTTCGCGCGCGTCGGCGCCGCCGTGTACCACGTGCAGACGCACTACCGGCTCGACGCGACGCGGAGCGCGCTCGCGCTCCGCAGCACGTTTCGGCTGGACAGCACAGCGCCCGCGCCTCGCGTGGGCTTCGGTCATGCGGTCAAATGGGGGAACGTGGACTACTACCTCGACGCGTTCCCCACGCCGAAGCTCGCGTACCAGGGGACAGCGCGCTGGATCGGACGCCACGGCGCCGGCGGCGATCTGCTGCTCCGCTCGCACGAGCCGCGGCAGCTCTGGCTCGAATACAAGGGCCGGATCCGCGGCTTTCAGGGCACTATTTACGCTCTCGCCGGCAAGCCGGCACGCGGCCTCTCGCGCGCCGGCCAGACGCTGACTGTCGCCCACGAGCTCAGCTACGAAACCCTGCCGCGCGCCCCGGCTCCGCCGCCCCCGCCACCGGGCCTTCTGACCCTCGAAGTGAGCGACGAAAATGGGCAAGCCTTGCCCGCGAAGGTGCGCGTCGATCGCGACGGTCACCCGGCGCCCTTGTTCGATGCCGAAGGCGGCCTCGAGGGGGCCGATCGCTTCATGTGGACGGGCAACGGTAAGCTCGAGCGCGCCCTCCCGCCCGGTGGCTATCAGCTGTTCGTGACGTCGGGCATCGAGCGGGGTGCGTCGAACCTGCGAACCCGCATCAGCGCGGGCCAGACGCAAGCGCTCACCGTGACGTTGCCGCGCGTGGTCGCGACACCCGGCTTCATCGCCGCCGATCTCCACCTGCATCAAGCGCCCAGCGTCGACGCCGACATTTCACTGCCCGCGCGCGTCGTCTCCGTGGTCGCGGAAGGCGTCGAGCTAGCGGTCGCGACGGATCACTACGTGGTGACGGACCTTCAGCCCACGGTGCGCGAGCTGCGCGCGCAGGGCGTGCTTTCGGCCGATTTGGCCACGATTTCCGGCACCGAGGTGAGCACGCTCGGCAATCGCTTCGGGCATTTCAACGTGTTTCCGCTCGGCACGGGGCAAAACGTGCGGTTTCGTGACACGACGCCGGCCGAGCTCTTCGCGGATGCGCGCCGGCAGGTGGGCTCCGGCGTCGTGCAGGTCAATCACCCGCGACTCGAGCCCAACCTCGGCTACTTCACGTACTTCGGCATCGACGATCGCACCGGCCGCATGACGCGCCCCGGCTTCAACGCGCGCTTCGACACGCTCGAAGTGTACAACGGCGACGAAGCGCACGATCTCCGCTTCGTCCGGCGCGTGTTCACGGATTGGCTACACTTGCTGGGGCTCGGCGAGCGCTGGCCCGCGACCGGCTCCAGCGACTCGCACAAGCTCGCGTTCCTCGACCCCGGCTTGCCGCGCACCATGATCCGTCACGGGGCCGGCGCTGACGATCGCAGCGACCTGCGCGCGCCGATCGCGAGCGTGCTCGCGGCCCTCAAGGCCGGGCGCTCGTTCGTCACGTCTGGCCCGCTGATCCACGCCAGCATAGGCGGCAAATTGCCGGGGGAACGCGCGACCAGGACCGGCCGCACGCCGCGGCTCGCGGTGCGCGTCGAAGCGGCGCCGTGGATCGACGTGACCGAGCTCGAAGTTCACGTCGGTGGCAGCGGACAGCCGGCCCTACGGCTGCGGATCCCACGCAGCGCGAGCGTGCTGCGTTTCGACGGCGACATCCCGCTCCAGATCCCGCAGAGCACCTTCGTGATCGTGGCGGTGCAGGGCGAAAGGCCGTTGCCCAACGCTGCGCGCCCGACGCAGCCGTTCGCCTTCACGAACCCGATCTGGATCGAACCCTGACGTTAGAGATCGCCCCACACCGTGAGCGCGGCCGCGGTTTCGGCGTCGATGCTCGCCGGCTCGCGCATTGGCTCTTCGGACGCCGTCTCCGATTTTCGCAGCGTCGCGTCGAACGTCCATTGCCAGAGCGCGCGCGCCGCGATCGGCCGTTTGTCGAACACGTCGTTCACGCACGCCGGATCCATGTCGAGCTGGCAGAGCCGCGGCGGTTGCCCGAGCTCGCCGTGCAGCAGCCAGCTTCCGGCGCGCGTCGCGTACTGATTGCCGAGCGTCGCCACCAGGGCGCGGCTGAGCGGCAAATCGCGGCCCGACGCCGCAGCGAACAAGCTCGCGCCGCCCACCCTATCGGGAACCTTCAGGCGTAGCGCCTCGAGGACGGTGCGCGCGACGTCCGTGCTGCTCACGGCGGTGGCGATCTCCTGTCCCGCGAAGTGCCGGCCGGGGAACTTGACCAGCAGTGGCACGAGCAGGCGGTCCTCCGTCAGCGGCCCCGCGGGCTCGTACGGCAGGTCCGGCGCGTCGCCGGCCGCCACGTCCCCCACGAACACGAACAGCGTGTCGTCCCAGGCGCCCGTGCGACGGAGCGTGGCCAGCAGCTGGCCGAGTCCAGCGTTTTGCTTCACGAGCGCCGCGCTCGATAGCTCGCGCAGGCGCGTCCAGTCGTCGTCGGTCAGGCGGCGTTGCGCGCGCTGCTTGCGGGCTCGGACATTGGCCAGCGTGATCGCGCCGCGCCGCGGATCGATCGGCCCCGCGTAGTCATCCGGCTTCAGTTTGCCGACTTCCTCGCGCGTCACGTCCCAGGGCGGATGGCCGCCGCGCGTGTGCACCACGAGCAAACGCCGCGCAGGGTCTTCCGAAGCGAGCTCCTGCTCCTCCAGCCAGCGTGCCGCGAGCACGAACGGCTCCTGCACGGGGACGTCCTTGACGGGCGAGACGGCCTCGAATCGATCCCAGCCCGCGTTGAAGCCAAACGCCGCGAACGTGGTGGGCACGGCCGTGAACATCGCGGTGCGTCCGCTGCCTTCCTTCACCAGCTCACCGAGCGTGCGCAGCGACTCCGGCAGGCGTGCTGCGGGGTCCTCGAGGCTGTGTTGACGCGGGGTGAGACCGGTCAGCAGCGAGGCCACCGCCGCAGCCGGCACGCTGGAAGGCGCCCGGCAAGCCGTGAACGCCGCGCTGCTGCGCGACAGCTCCCCGAAGCTGCTCAGCGGTCCAATCGGCCCCCACGGCGGGACGTGCCGGCGTTCCAGCCCAGAGCCGATCACGATCACGGCCGTTTTCGCCGCCGGAACCGGGCGCGACGCGGGCTCCTTGTGACCGACCACCGGATCCCCGAGCGCAATGCGTCCGCCCCGGGTCGCTTCCAGCACGTTCACCTCGAGCGCCACGAGACGCCCCGCAAACGCAGACAAATCCGCACGAATCGGCGCCCAGCGCGCGCCTGCCCCGCCCGTGACGTCGCGCTCGAGCAGGGTGGCCGGCGGCTCGACGTCGCTGATCACACGCAGCTGCAGCTTGCCGTTGCCCGAGCCCCAGTATCCGAGCGCGAAGCGCAGCTCACTGCCCGGCACCACGCGCAACGGACAGCGCACGCTGCTGGGCGCGCGCAGCACGATCGACCGCATCGGCTGCTTCGCCAGCACCACGGAGTCGGTCACTATGTCGCGCAAGGTCGGCGCGGCGTACGTCGCCTGCAGCGGATCGGCGACCGCGACGCGAATCCAATCGAGCTCCGCGTATGCGTCCGCGCTGCTGCGAAGCTTACCGACGAAGCGGAGCGACAAGCGGTGCCGCCCGGGCGCGAGCGTGCCTGCCAGCGCGGACGAGCTCAGGATGCGCGTCTCTCCGCTCGCGAGCCGCAGCACACCGAGCCGCTTGTCGTCCAGCTGCAGGCTCACGCTGCGAGATACACCGCCGAAGGCGCGCAAGCTGACGAACACGTCCATTTGCGGCTCGTCGAGCCAGAAGTCGTACGACAAGGTCCGCGCCCGGACGCGGCCGAACGTCGCGCCCTGCCGATCCACGCTGGTCACGTCACCGAGCGGCGCTGCCCCCGGCGAACGCCAGTACTCGCTCGCCGGCGTACCGAGGTCGATGGACAGCCCACGGTGATGAATCTCACACTGAGGGAGCAGCTGAATCAGGTCAGCGGCTGGTGACGCGCTCTCCGCTCCGGCGCCCTTAGCCGACTCGGTCGAGCTCGACGACGAGCCAGCGTCCGCTTCCGGCCCCGATTTCGCGTCGCGGTCCTTGCACGCCGTGAGCAGCAACGCGCAGCAACACAACACGCGGGCGACGCTCATGAGCCCGCTCGCCTTACACCGAATCAGCGCCGCGCGCCTGGCTTCTCGTCACCGGCCACGCTCACGCGCGCCCGCCGTCCCCGCTGGATTTCAACGGGGAATGCCTGATTTTCGCTGCCGTCACGCAGCTCGACGCGGTGATTCCCCGGATCGAGCGGGATGCGCCGCAGCGGCCCGCGCCCCACGAACACACCATCGACGTAGATGGCCTGCTTGTCGCTCGTGTCGATTTCCAGGAGCCCCTTTTCGTGGGCGATGATCACACCGGGCGGCAGCGGTAGGTCCGCGCGCGTGGGCTGCACGGCGGCAGCTGGGATCGTCGCTGCGGCGAGCGCCGCCGTCTCGGCAGGCGTCGCTAGACTGGCACTCGCAGGCCGAGCCGAGCCCGTGTGCGAGTCCGTCGGACCCACGGCAGCCGCCGTTTCTGCGCTCTCGGATTTGGCCGCGCCCGTGAGCTGCGGGGAGATGCCATAGCGCACTATCCCGTACGAGAACGCCGCCGCGCCCAGCGTGATCAGCGCGATGCGGAGGGGACTCGACGCGGCGGCGGCGCGCCGCTCGACCACCGGCCCGTGGGACGCGGCCGGCGGCTTCTCACTCCCCGCCACAGCCGCCGGAGCCGCCATCCGGGCCGCTTCGGCCGCTTCGGCAGCTTCTTCGTGGGTGCTCGCCAGCCGTGCCGTCGTATTCTCGAGCGGACTGACCCCCGAATCTTCAGTAACATCCGCGATTTCCCCGGTTCTAATCGACGCTTCCGGGTGCCCCGAGCGCGGCGTCGCCGGCAGGGGCGACTCCGCGCTCCGCTCGACGTCCGTCCCTGAATCGGGTGTTCGGGTCTGCACGGCGGGCGGCGGTAGCGAGGCTTCGGATAGTGTTCCCAGGACGGCGTCGGCCAAATCCATGTGTGGTGCTGGCTCCGGTAGGGGTGAGTGTGACTGACGGAGAGCTTCCTCTTCGGCTCCGGCGGCGGGCTCGGGGAGAGCGGTGTCCGCTGCCGCAGATGGCTCGAACGGATCGGAGACGTCGGGAGCGGCGTCGCTCGCGACGGGCTGACTGAGTGCGCGGCGCTCGGCGAGCGCGACCAAGTCCGTGATGCCAAGCGGCGACGGGGTGAACACGGGCAGCGGCTGCTCGGAGAGCTCCGCGCGCTCCGGGTGCACGCCGCTGAAACCGGCGCCGAAGCCGTCCGCAATGTCCTCCGCGGGCTCCGGCGGCGGAGACAGGAGCAGCGTGAACGCCGGGGGCGGCGGGGTCTCCGTCGTGTATTCGGCTCGCTTTTTGGGGTCGAAGCTGGCCACGTCGGATTCGGCACGCAGCGCCTGCTGACCGGTGTTTGCTCCGTGAATCGCCCGTACGGCGCCGTGCCGCGCCAGATCGAGCAGGACCGATTCGAGCAGCGCTGGCGCCACGGCTCCCGACATCAAAAGCTCGCGCGGTGACGCCCCGGCTTGCAAGCGATCGATGAGAGTCTGCACCTCGGCCACCCCCGGCACGCGGTAGGCCGAAAGCGCCGCGGAATCGAGCTCGACGGCCTCGACGCGCGCGAGACTTCCGCCGCTGAAGGCGCGCTGCGCCGCGCGGGCAATCTGCACCGGCTCGGCGAGCAGCTCGTGCAGCGGCGCGTCGAAATCGCTGCGACAGGGGCCGCTCTCCGCCGCGATCGCGAAGCGGCCCGCGCTGACGCCCAGCAGCGGGCCGAGCACCGCGCTGCCGCGTTCGAAGCTTCCGTCGGACGAGGTGCGCGTGGCGCAGCGCGGCCGCCCACCGCGGATTTGCAGCTCGTACAGGTAGGCCGCGTCACGCAGGCTCACGCGGCTATCGGGCGCATACGCCGTCGCCAGCTCGAGCACGAGTCGCGGCGTGAGACCGTCGAGCCGCCCGCGCACTTCTCCGCCCGCCTGCAGCCGTAGCTCGACCCGCGCGCGCGGCGCGAGCACTTCCCGCACCCGCTCCACCACGGTCGACGCCCCCGCTTCCTTACGCAGGTACCCGGCCGCGTCCGCCCCGATTTCGCGCAGGCGCTGGAGCAGATCTTCCTTCCACGACAGCAAGATCACCGGCACGTCGCGCACCGCGACGTCGCGCTTGAGCTCTCGGCACAACGCGAAGCCGTCCAGGCCCGGCATGAGCACGTCGGCGATTACGGCGTCGGGCCAGGTTTCCAGAACCTGCGTGAGCGCACGCGCGCCGTCGTGCAGCTCGAGGACCTCCGCGCCCACCGCCCGCAGCACTCCGCTGATGAACCAAGCCACGGCGGGATCGTCATCGACGACGACGACGCGCCGGCCCACGAGGCTCACGCTCTCCTCGCGCCGCGCGGGGGGCCTGGCTCGCGGCCCCTCGTGTGCGTCGCGGCTATGCCACGAGCCCACGGGGATCGCTCCCTCGGGCCCGGTCTGCGCGAAACGCAGCGACCCACCGGAGCGCAACGTGACGATCTCTCGCACGCGTGCGACCGCACCCCAGACCGCGCCCAGCACCTCCGAGCCGCTCCCCAGATTCACCTTCAGCGAGCGCGCGGCGGGCGGTGCCGCGTCCACCAGGCCACGACGGATTTCCGAAGCAATTCGCTCAGCTAACGAGTCCACGTCGAGCTCGCCGAGCTCGCTGCTCTCCGTGCGTGGCGCGCGACTCGAGATGGCCTGCATCACGGCCGCTTGCAGTGTCTCGGGGCTAACGGGTTTCACGAGCACGCGCGCCGCGCCCCGCGCCACGTACTCCGCCGCGCGCTGCGCCTGCGCGAATTCACCGACCACCAGCACCGGCGTGCGCAAGAGCAGCGGGTCATCGAACAGCGCCTGGGACAGCTCATGGCCCTGAGCCGCGTCGCAGTCGATGACGACGGCGTCGGGTCCAGCGCCGCGCACCAGCTCGAGCGCCGTGGCGAGATCGTCGCTGCTCTCCACTTCGAGCTCGCCCGTCGCGTCCGAGCTGAGCCCCTCGGCGAGCAGAGCCGGGCCGAACACGATGACGGTCATCGGCGCGACGCGCTCCGCGGGCAGCTTGTCCGCTGCGTGGCGACGCGGAGGCGGCAGCGTCAGGCTGGCGCCACTCACCAGGCCAGGGATGACCTCGAGCGCGCGCGCCAGCTCCCGGAGCGCGCTCGTCGCAGCGTCCGTCCTCGGAGCGCTCTGCAACGCCGCTTCTGCCTGCACTAGCGCTTCCGCCACGCTGGCGAACCCGAGCACGCGCGCCGCCGCGCCCATCCCGTGGATCCGGCGGAGCAGCTGGTCGCGGCGCGCCGCGGAGCGCGGCTGCTCCTCGAGCGCCGAAAGCGCCTCCTTCAGCGCGTCCAGCCGGCGGCCGAGGCTCGCGACGAACTCGGCCCGGGCATCGACGAGCCGCGACGGCCGACCCTGTTGCGACTCGAGCACCGAAGGCATGCGCCCGGCCTAACACAGACGGTCCAATCAGCAGAAATTTTGCGCCTTTTCGGGCTCCGAGGCCGCAGCACCCGACTCAGGACGCTGTCAGATACTCGAGAATGCGCGTCGTGAAGCCCGCCGTGCGGAGCGACCCGCCGATGTCGGGCGTGCCCGCGCCAGCACGCGCTCAGCTCGATGACCTCCGGGCCGATGCCGTCTCCGGGAATCAGGGCGATGCGTCGCAAGGTCACGACGCCGCGACCGCGTCGAGCGCTGTGCGAATCAGCGCCGCGATCTGCGCCGGATCGGCTTCATCTAGTGGATGTTGCAGGGTTTTTGCGCCGATCAGCGGCACGCCCGCGACCGCGCAGGCTTCATCGAGGGCAGCCGCTTCGGGCTCGTCGAGCCGCACGGCCACGACGCTGCCCGGCAGGGTGAGACCCCAGAGTGGCGCGTACGCGTCCAGCTCGGGCAGCCCCACGACGTCGAGCTCGACGGAGTCCGCCAGCCGCAACGTCGCGATCAGGTGCGGCACCGGCGCCGACGGAATGCTCTCGGCGGGCGGGAGCGCGTCCGCGATGCGGCCCACGGCGTGGGTCACCGTCGCGAGGCTGCGCGGGCTGCCGGCCAGCACGATCCGCGCCGCGCCACTGAACGCGCCCCGCGTGTATCGTTTGACCAGCGCGACGAGCAGCGTCATTTGCTCGGGGTCCGCGAGCTCGACGCGCACCGCGCCCTTGGCGATGCGGCGCACGCTGCCGTCGTCCAGCATCGCGCCGAGTGCCTGCGCGATCTCGAGGTCCGGCAGCGCCACGTCGTCGAGCAACTCTTCGAGCGTGCGCGGCACGGTCAGCACCTCCGCCACGCGCTGGGCGGCTTCGCTGGAGCTCGCTGGCGGTGGCGCGATCGAGAGCAAGGCGTCCTGCTCCGCCGCCAGGTTGTGGCGCAGCCGGCGCAGCTCGTCGATCTGCCGCATCCCCTCCATCAGCAGCACGTTGGTACTGACCTGAACGCGGCGTAGCAGCGAGGCAGAGCCGGCGGAGAAAGCGAAGCTGCCCTCTTGTTCGCTGAGCAGCCGATACAGGGCCTTTTCGCCCTCCAGACGCCGGTACACCGCGTCCACGATCTCGCCGTTCGAGAGGCGCACTTCGCCGGCGCCCGACGGCGTCGTGACGGACAGCGCGCCGGTGCGCCGGTTCATACTCAGCAGCTGCAACAGATCGGCGACGCTGACCTGCTGCAGGTCGCCGCGAAAGTCACCGCGCGCGCTCAGCACTTCCGAGGCCTTCGGGGCGAGGGCCAGGAGCCGGCGCACGATGGCATCGACCTCGCCGCGCACGAGCAGCCCGTCGTTGATGTCTTCCCGGTCCTTGCTATCGACCAGCACGAAGCGCGGCAGCGCCGCGAGGTCGCGATCGGAGTCGAGGCGCTGGTAGTCCGCGGGGAGCAGCGTGTCCGCGATCAACAGGGCTTCGGGCCGCGCGTTGCGTGCGCGGGAGAGCGCGGTCTCGATCGAGTCCGCGAGCACGACGTCGAGGCCGCGGGCACGCAGCTTCTCGGCCAGCGTGCCGAGCCGGTCCACGTCCGGATCCATGAGCAAAACGCTGCGTGCCATCAGTCGAACAACCTGACGCCCGCCGCGTCGCCGAGCCGCTGAATGACGAGGTCAGCGAACAAGGGATCGGCCAGGTGCAGCGCGCGCACCACGCCTCGCTCACTCCGGCCGACCAGCGAATACGTGCCGTGCTCGGCGATGATGACCATCACTTCCAGGTCTTCACAGCCCGGCGTGTCGCTCACGTCGACTGCATCGAAGCGCACATCGCTGCGATCACGGCCGAGCGCCGAGCGCACCGCGGCACCGACGCTCATGCCGGAGCGCTGCGTCGCCACGACGCGCGCGCCCCCACCGCGCAGCGCCTCGTTGACCGTTCCGACGGCGAGCCCGACGACGTCCATGGTCGGGAGCTCGAGCGCGCGCGGCATCTCGATGCTCGATTCGCGTTCCTTATCGCCCTCGATGAAGCTCCAGAACAGCGTGTCCACGAGCTCGTTCAGCGGCAGTCGATCGAGCGCAAGACGCCGCACCACCGAGCGACGCGACACCTCGGCCCGGTGCTTGGCCACCCGCAGCAGCTGCGACAAATCGCCGCCGTCGTGCGGGAACGTCGCGACGCCCATGGCCACTTCCAGGATACGGCCGTCGCCTCGGCGCAGCCCGCCAGGGCCGGCCAGCTGGCGCATGACACGGCGCCGGCAGGTGTGCGCGCCCATACCGCCAGTTTCCGGGAGCAGCAGATAAAACTCGCTCTCGTCGACGCGCGCCAGCACGTCGGTGTCGCGCACCACGCCGAGCACCCGCTCCGCCGCTTCGACGCTCGGCTCCCGTCCGCCGCGGTTCTTGCTGCTCTCCGGGCCCTCGCCGATGCCGAGCGTGGCGAGCGCAAACCGCCGCCCATAGCGGCGGGCTTTGTCGATCTCGCGTCCGGCCACGTCCACGAAATACGCGAACGTGTAGGCGCTCGAGCTCGGGTCCTTCATGGCCCCGCGGTTCGACTGCTCGCGCTCACCGATCAGGGCGAGCGCCGTGGCCGCCTGCACCGTGACGACGTTGATGAGTGGCAGCGCGTCTTCACCCGGACCGCGCGCCGGCAGTCCACCGAGCAGAATCAATCCGCAGTGTTCGCGGCGCAGCGTGAGCCGCATGACTTCGAGCTCGTACTGCGAGGCGAACCCGAGCAGCTCCATGTCGTCGCAAAAGCTCGGTGCTTCCAGGGGCTCGCCGACGGCCGCGACGCGCATCAATTGGCGCGAGCCTTCGCCTGCCGGCAAATACACCAGCACACGCCGGGCCGAGGCGCCCTCCAAGAGCGCCTGCGCCAGACGCTCGGCGCCTTCCCGCCGGCTGCGTGCCTCCGCCACTTCCGCGATACGTTGCATGAGCGACGCACCGCGCCGGGACACCACGGCTTCCCGCTCCAGGCGGGCACGGTCCTCGCGCTCCGCCTTGCGGGTGCGCACCTCCGCGACGGCCGTGAGCAGCTCGTCGCCCGAGAGCGGCAGCAGCAACATCCCCGAGCCGCCGAGCGCCACGGCCTGCCCCGCGAGCTCCAGCGCTTCCGGCCGCGCCAGCGCGTAGATCGCCACTGCCGGCGCGATCGCGCGCACGTGGTGCACGACCGCCAGCCCCGCGTTCTGGCCGAGCTCGACGTCCACGAACACCAGATCCGGCGCCTCGGCCGCGGTGCGCGCGAGCCCCTCCGAGAGATCGCTCGCGACGCTGATCGAGTCGCCCGCCGCGGAGAGCGTGCGCTGCATCAGCGACAGAGTCGGCGGGTCAGCGACGATCGCCATCACGTGCAGCGCGGAACGACCCCCGTTGGCGTCGGGGTCGATCGAAACGGCCACGTGGTCCGCGCCGAATTCGGCGCTCACGGCGTGCGAACCTCACCTACGAATACCAAGCGCGCCGGGCCCCGCATCGACACGGCCAGCGTTTCACGTTGCACGGAGAGACTCAGCGGGCCGCCCGGCAGTCGCACTTCGATCGGCGCATCGAAGGGTGCTCGTCCGGACACGGCCGCCGCCACGGCCGTTGCCGCGGCGCCGGTGCCGCAAGCGAGGGTACGGCCGACGCCGCGCTCCCAGACCACGAGATCGAACGACTCGCGGCTACGTGTGGTGGCAAACTCCACGTTCGAACCGTTCGGGAACGCGCGCGATACCTCCGGTGCGAAGCGATCGATGTGCGCCACGTCGTCGTGTGTATCGAAGCAGATCGCGTGCGGGTTGCCCATCGACACGCGCATGAAGCGGCGTTCTTCGCCGGCAAAGTCCGCCGCGTATTCTGCCTCGATGCGCGCCCGGCCCATGGCTACCGAAACCTGCGCCGCGTCCCCGTCCCGCACGACGTCGCAAGCCAGCGCGCCGGCGTCGGTTTCGATCGTGTAGCGCACCGGAGCCGCGCGATCCGCGCGCGCCAGGTGCAGCGCGACGCAGCGAATACCGTTGCCGCACATCTCCGGACGTGAGCCATCGGCGTTGCGGATCAACATGCGCGCCCGCGCCGAGCGCTCCGCGGCCGGCAGCACCAGGAGCACGCCGTCCGCACCAATCCCGAAGTGACGATCGCACAGCCGCACCGCCGCCTCCGCAGCGACCGCCTCCTCGAGCTCGGCGTCCACCACGATGAAGTCGTTTCCGAGCCCTTCGTACTTGGAAAACTTGAGCGTCACCTTGGGACCTTCTGCAAGAGCTCAGCTTCACTCAGCCGCCCCAACGCCACCAGCTTACTCCTGCCCGAGCTCCCTGCCACGATACTCACACGGTTTTGCGGGATTTCGAAGTGGCGCGCCAGCGTCCGCAAGAGCTCCGAATTCGCCGCGCCGTCCACGGGCGGGGCAGCGACGGCGACGGCGAGCGCTCCTTCGCGCACGCCGAGCACCCGACTGCGGCTCGCGCGCGGCGTGACCCGCACGCGGATGTGCAGACTCTCGCCGTGCCGCTGAACATCTAGCTCGGACATCGCAAAGTCTTATGCTACTCGCCCATCTCGCATGCGCCGGCCCCTTCTCATCAACGGCTTCATGGCCAGCGGCAAGTCCACGGTAGCGCGCCTGGTGGCCGAGCGAACCGGGCGGCCGTGGCTGGATCTCGACGCGCAGATCGAGGAGCAGGCGGGCCTTGCGATCTCGGAGATCTTCCGAACGCGCGGCGAAGCCGAGTTCCGCGCGCTCGAACGTGAACGGTTGCTCAGCTTGCTCGCCGAGTTTCGCGAGGCGCGCGCGCCGGCGCCAGTGGTCGCGCTGGGTGGAGGTGCGCTGCTACGCCGAGATGTGCGACTTCGGGCGCTCGATGAGACGGTAGTCGTGACCCTCGAGACGTCGGCGGCGGAGCTGCTCGCGCGGAGCTCCGCCGGAGCGCGGCCGCTGCTCGCCGGTTCCGATCCGCTCGAGCGCATCGAAGCGCTGCTCGAAGCGCGGCGGCAGGCGTACGCCGAAGCGCACGCGCGCATCCCCACCGATGGGCTCGATGCGGCGCAGGTCGCGGACCGTGTGATCACCGCGTGGCAGCGCGACGCGGTGGCGGTCGCGACGGACCAGCGCTCGTATGCCGTCGAAATCGCGACGAGCGGGCTCAGCGAGCGCCTCGTGGAGCTCGTGAAGGACGCCCCCCTCGCGCTGCTCGTCAGTGACAGCAACGTCTTTCCGCTGCACGGTGAGCCGGTGCTGGCGGCGCTCGCGCGCGGCGCGCGGCGTGTCACGTCAATCGTGCTCCCCGCGGGCGAAGAGCACAAGACTCTCGCGGCTCCGGGCCGCATCTGGGATCACGCGCTCGCCGCGGAAGCAGACCGAAAAACGGTGTTCGTCGCGCTCGGCGGCGGCGTCGTCAGCGACATCACCGGCTTCGCGGCCGCAGCCTGGATGCGCGGCGTTCCCTGGATCGGCATCCCGACCACGCTGCTCTCGATGGTGGACGCGTCCGTGGGCGGCAAGACCGGCGTCGACCTCGCAACCGCGAAAAATGCCGTCGGAGCCTTCTGGCAGCCCAGCGCCGTACTGAGCGACGTCGCACTGTCCGCGACGGAGCCCGGACGCGGTTACGTCAGCGCGCTTTCCGAAGTCGTGAAGACCGCGCTCATCGGAGACCCCGAGCTGTTCGAGCTCCTGGAGCGCGAGGTCGCGGCCGTGAACCGGCGCGAGCCGGCCCTGGTCGAGGAAATGGTGCGCCGATGTGTGCGCGTCAAAGCGCGCGTCGTGGGCCTCGACCAGCGCGAGAGCGGCCTGCGCGCCACGCTGAATCTCGGTCACACACTCGGGCATGCGCTCGAATCGCAGGGCAATTATCGCGCGTTGACCCACGGCGAGGCGGTGGCGCTCGGTCTGGTGGCCGCGCTCGGCATCGGCGAGCAGCTCGGTCTGACCCCCGGCCCCTTGCGCGCGCGCACGTTGCAGCTGCTTTCGGCGCTGAAACTGCCGACGGATCTGTCCACACAACCGCTCGCCGCAGCCAGCCGGCTGATCGGACAGGACAAGAAGCGCGCAGGAGCGCGGCTGAAGTTCGTCGTGGCCCGCGCGCTGGGTCAGGTCGAAACGGTGGAGCTCGAGCTCAATCAGCTGCAAGGGCTCGCTGCGTCCCTGGTCTGAGGCACGACTCTTCCAGCCGCAGACGCTTCAATAAGCCGCGCGCGACTTCATCGTGAATGTTGGCGCACGTCATTTGAGCCCGATACACTTCGATCGTTCGCGCGTTCTCTGCGCGCGCGCTCGACGTTCACCTTGAACTGTCCAGCTTTCGTCATCGGAGCTTCACTCATCATGCCCCGTTTTTCACCCAGAAATCTGCTCGCTGCGGGTGTGCTGGCCGCGAGCGCGTCGCTGCTTTCTGGAGGCTGCGCCGACAACGAGAGCATGCTGTTCGTGCGCGCCGTTTTGGCGTGGCCCCCTGGCCAGTGCGTCATCAATCCCGATCCGACTTCGTTGATTCGGCTGGGCGGCGTGCTCGATCGCGCGTTTCGTAGCAACTACATCGCGCCGCTCTTGATCGGCAATCAGCTCACCGTACGCGGGGATCGCGATACGCTGCGCACCGAGAGCTCACGCATCACGCTGCGCGGCGCGGTCGTCGAGATCAAGGACCGGCAGGGCAATCGCCTCGAGCATTACACGGCCGATGGCACCGGCTTCGTGGACCCCGGCGACGGAAGTAGTCCCGGCTTTGGCCTCATGTCGGTGGAGTTGATCCCGCCCAGCGCCAACCTGCCGGACAACAGCGACGTGATCGTCGGCGTGCGCGTCTTCGGCGATACATTGGGCGGTCGTGAGATCGAATCCAGTGAGCTCACGTTTCCCATCTTCGTTTGCCAGGGCTGCCTCGTCAGCTTCCCCGCGATCGCCGTGGATCCCCTCACCCTTGAGTGCGTCGGCGGAGAGGAGCCGGCCGATCCCCCGCCCTGCGTCATCGGACAGGACGATGCCGTCGATTGCCGCTACTGCGCGTCGTCGACCGCGGCGTGCCAGCAAGCGCCGTTCTGATGCGGCGGTTCAGGTCGGCTCGGCAGGCGCGCTCTCTTCGTAGCCCCGCGGGGCCGGCGCGTCGGTGGAGTCCAGCACGGCGTCAATGCGCGACAGCAACGTCGTGAGCATCTCGCGTGAACGTTGCTCGACGTGTTGGCGACGCTCGCGCTCTTGCTCGAGATCGTGGGCGAGCGCGATCGCCGCGAGGAGCAGCGCTTGCGGGTGGAGCTGCCGGCCCGGCGCGACCAGATCGCGCAGGCGCGCGTCGACCATGTCCGCGAGGCGGCGCAGCTCCGCTTCCTCTGCCGACGCCACGACACGATAGGTCTGCCCACCCACTCGTAGCTCGACCGGCGCGGCTCCCATGGAGGCACCGTAGCACCCAACCCGCTCCATGGAAATGGCTTCGAAGTTGCCAACTCCTTGTCCACAGGTTGTTCCGAACCGAGCACTCCGGTATGAGCCGTTTCGACTTCGGAAACGCTCACGCAACGCGCCACGTTTACCACCATGCGGCCGGCCGTGAAGTCGTTACCGGGTTCTGATTCGTATTCTCTCAACGGAGCAACTGCCAGATGCGCTGCGCCACGCGATCCGCAACTGATCCTGTCCGTGGCCTTCCGGCCCGAGTCTCACGTTTGCTGCTCGCGTGCGCACTCGGATGCGGCGCGTGCGCGAAGACGGACGAACCGTTCTCCCGCACAACGCAGAAAGCAGCCGAGGGGGACGAGAATCCCGGATACGTCTGGTTCCACCGCAAACCCGGCCAGCCGCTGCCGGGAGCGCGCTTCGAAGCGGGCTTCGACGTGAAAGCTCAGTTTGGCCTCGGCGTGTGCCGGGCGCGCCATGCGGGCAGCGTGATTCCGGGCAGAACCTACGGTCAGCGGTGCAGCGTGCCCATCGAAGGTAAAGAAGTCATCGTCGACGAGTTCGACGCGCTCGTCGCCCGCGCCGGTGGGCTGTGGCACATCGATCCCCGCGAAGGACAGAATTTCGACGCCGCGCTGGTCGCCGGTCGCGACGCATCCGGTAAGCACTTGTTTTCGTGCGTGGCCGCGCACGTCTCCGGTTGGCTTTTCAAGTCCCATCATGGATTTCAGCCAGGCGTGTACCGCGACGGCAAGTGCGAGTTCGCGTTCGACGGCGAGGCGCTCACTAGCGATCACTTCTACGTGCTCGCGACCGCGGCGCCGCGCAAAGAGAAGCCGCTCGACGCCGGCGCACCGCCGGAGCTCGATGCGGGCACCGATGCAGGCGGCCTCGCTACTTCGGACGCCGGGGCGCCGGAACCAACACGCAGCACGGACGCTGGCGTTGCGACTCGCGACGCCGCATCCGACGGAGCCGCGGTCGACGGCAGCGCCACGGATGCCGCATCTTCGGATGACGTGCCGGGCATGGAACCCGAGCCGGAGCTGCCGTTCCCGCCGGCTGCTCCCGCCGTGTGCATCGAGGGTGAGGTGCCGTGCCCCTGTGAGCGCTACAACGGCTGCTCGCGCGCCGGTCTCTGCATCTGCCGACTGTAGCGTTGCTGGACCGGTTGTAATTTGCAAGCGGTTCGCACCGAGCTGCCCTAGGTTCGTAGGGCCGGCTCGAAACGGCGATGCATGGCTTCTTCATTCTCGAGCAACGAGACTGCTCCTCGAGCTGCGGCCGAAGTGGCGGCGACAGAGCCGTCAAACCTGCGCGCAGCGCTCGAGGCAGTCGGCGACCGCTGGACGCTGCTCATCGTCCACGCGCTCTTGCCCGACCAGCGCCGGCACTTTCGTGAGCTGCTACGTCAGGTAGACGGCATCGCTTCGAACATCCTCAGCGAGCGTCTCCGGCACCTGACCGAGCTCGGCCTGGTGAGCAAGCACGCGGACCCAGCGCACAAGCAGAAGGCCGTCTACCAGCTGACCGCTCGCGGCGCGGCGCTCGCCCCCGTCCTCGAACAGTTGACGGCGTGGGGCGGTCGACTCGACTCATCGACGCAGTAGGCAATGACGAGCCGTCCCACGTCCTCGTGAGCACGTCGTCTCCCTACGTCATGACGTCTCGCTTTGGCGCGACCCCAGGGTCTTCGTCGGGCGAGGCGGGCGCGACGGCGCGCGGCACCAGACTGGCGGTACCGCAGCCACCGACGAAACGGTCGCCGACCAAACGTCCGTCGGTGCGCGACGGAGCTCTATCAGAGCGCCCAGGCCGCGAGCGTGCGCTCTCTTGGAAAGGTTAGTTCGTTCGCAAACTAACTTTTCGTTGAGGAAGCCTTCACAGGCGCACCGCGCTCCAGGGAAGGCTCTGAGCTTCCCGTCGAGGAAACACTTCACAGGCTCCATCACCGCGTATTTACGAGCCAGGCGCTTTCTCGTCAGGCGCGCGCCTCAGCGCGGCGCGCAGACACCGCGAAACGCCGCCGCTCCAGCTAGGTTTTTCTCTTGGAAAAGTTAGTTCGTTCGCAAACTAACCTTTCGTTGAGGAAAGCCATCACGGGCTGCACCGTCCGCCGGGCCGCGCTGAGACACCGCGAACGCGGAGAGAACCCCCCCTCGTCTCTCACTCGTCGCTCTCGGCGCTTGGATCTG
>DATDJP010000200.1:0-15267 GCA_036520475.1 Polyangiaceae bacterium
CCGGAGCCGGCCTGGTCGTCCCGAAGCGCCCCGCTGAGCGCGGCTTTCAATTCGCTGACGTTCGCGAAACGCTGACGCGGATTCTTCGCGAGGCAGCGCAGCACGACGTCGTCGATCTCGGTGGCGATCGACACTCGAGTGTTGAGCCGGGCGGGGCGGCGGCTGACCTGCGCTTCGCGTACCTCGCCGGCACTTCCCCAGAACGGCGGGGCGCCGGCCAGCATCTCGTACAGCACCACGCCGAGCGCATAGATGTCGGTCGCGGGTCCCAGGTCGCTGCGTCCCTCGCATTGTTCCGGTGCCATGTACTCAGGTGTGCCGAGCACCGCCGCGCCACGGCGCTCTGCGCCGCCGTTCGCGATCGACCACGCGGATCCGAAGTCGATGAGCTTGGCGGATCGAGCATCGCTCACGAAGATATTCTCGGGCTTCAGGTCGCCATGTACGTAGCCGCGCGCGTGCACGCCCTCCACGGCCGTCAGGATGGCCTGGCTTTCCTGGGCGAACCCGGCCAGCGCGACGGGCCCGCGCTGGCACAAGCGATCGGCCAGGGTCTCGCCCCCAAGCAGCTCGAGCACGACGTAGCGATGTCCCACGCTAACCCCGTGGCCATACACCTCGGGCACCAGCGGGGGACCGATGTGCGCCAACACTTCCTGCTCCGCCTCCAGCCGCTCGCTGGCCCCCTTCTGCTCGGGCGACGCGACCTTGATGGCCACCATCACGGCGTCACGCACGCGCTCGGCGCGGTACACGACGCCGAAGCCACCGCGCCCGAGGACGCCTTTGACGTCGAAACCCGGGAGCGCGAACGCCGGCTCTGGCGGATTACCCGAGCCCGCGGCAGGCGGCGGAGCGGAGTCCGCATCTGTCACGCTGCCGTGAGCCTGGCAGCCCGGCTCACGCCCGCGCAGGCGCAAGCCGCATTCAGGACAGCGAATCATGGCGTCTGACGGACTCGAGCGGCTCGCGAAACTTCTGCGTCACGATCCGTGATCATAACCTCACGGCGGCCCGCGTTCGATGCGTGAACGTTACATCGTTCTCACGAGGCCGAACGAAGACCGCCACGTGCGCCACGCATAACGCGAGTGTGTTAAGGCGCCCGAGCCAGGCTCCTACCGCTCTCTCCTACATCTGCACCGCGAACGCCCCGGCGCGAACTGGTTTAACCAGCTGCGTAACTCCCTCCGCGGTAAGCACTCGACGGCCATCGTCAAGTGTTTGTTATTACTCTGTTTAAGCCGCAGGACCGAGACGATGCTCGCCGGCACGGGCTTCGCTCTTGGCAAGTGTCAATGAACTCCGGCAGGCACTCATGATCTACCTCGCGTTCGCGCTGCTCGCGCTGTGCACGGCCTGGATCCTTCTGGGACTGGTCGCGCTAGTGCGTGTCGTAGACCTGCGGCGGCGCGCGCTGCGCGCTTGGCCGCACGAGCTCCCCAGCGTCAGTGTCCTGAAGCCGCTCCGCGGGGCGGACGCACAGCTCACCGCCAACCTGCAGAGCTTCTTCGAGCAGGACTATCCGCATCTGCAGCTGGTGTTCGGCGTCGAAGATCCGCGTGATCCCGCGATCGCCATCGTGAAGGACCTGCAGGCGCGCTACCCGAACGTGAGCTCGACGCTCGTGGTTCACGCGGCCGCGAGGCGCGCGAAAAATCCCAAAGTCCGTAACCTGCTCGGGATGGTGCCCGCGGCGCAGCACCAGCTCTGGGTGGTGAGTGACAGCAACATCCTCGCCCCCGTCCACTACGTGCGCGAGCTCGTTTCCGAGCTCACGCGCTCGCCCGGCGTCGGGCTCGTCACGAGCCTGTTCGCGGGCGCGGGGGAAAACACCCTGGGCAGCGCGCTCGAGAACGTGCAACTGAACGGCTTTTGTGCGTCCGGGACCACGCTTCCGACGCTGCTCGGCGACAGCGCCGTGGTGGGAAAGTCACTGATGTTTCGGCGCGACGAGTTCCAGGAGCTCGGTGGCTTCGAAGCCGTGGCCAACGTGCTCGCCGAGGATTTCGTGATCGGCAAGATGTTCGAGCACGCCGGCAGACGCGTCTGCATCGCGCCCAGCGTCCTCGTCAGCAGCACGGCGGATCTGAGCGTGGGCAACTATCTGCGCCGTCATCTCAGGTGGTGCATGCTGCGCTGGCGCCTGCGGCCGCTGGCGTATGCGCTCGAGCCGCTGACCAGTCCCCTGTGCTTGTTGCCCGTGGCGGTCTACGCGTGCGGCTTCAGCATTGGCCTGTGCTCGATGGCCGCGCTGCTCCTCGCGCGGGACGTCGGCGGTTGGCTGATCCTGCGCGGCCCGGCTCGGCTCTGGCTACCCGTACTCCTGTGCGTAGTCCGCGAGCTCTCCATCCTCGCGGTTTGGGCGTGCGCGCCGCTGAAACGCCACGTCACCTGGCGCGGTCACAAAGTCCGGCTGGGCGCCGGAACACTGCTATTCGCAGGCAAATCCCCGTCCTGAGCGGTCGGTATTTGCGCTTCAGTGAGCACGGCGCGCACGCGCGCGAACTCGGCGTGCAGGCCGGCGATCGCATTCGCGCTAGCTTCGCCGCACTGCGGGTCGTTCTCGATGCTCTCCGCGAGCGCGGCCATGCGGCGCGCTCCGAAGTTGCCGCAGGCGCCCTTCACCGCGTGCGCCCCGCGCTCGAGCAAGGCGCTGTCGCCCTCCTCGTGCGCGACCGCGAGCGCTTGCAGGCGAACACCCATGTCCTCCAAGAATATTTGCGTCAGCTCGTACACCAGCTCGGGGCTACCGATGTCGTCTAGCCGGCTGCGATCGATCGGATCTTCTCGTGTGCCGCTGCGGGGCGGTTCGGTCCGCACGGACGTGCTGTCCTCGGGCACGACGATGCGCGGCGCAGCGCCGGCCAGGTGCAGGACGAGCTTGGCGCGCAGGTCCGCGAGCGAAAACGGCTTGGACAGGTAGTCGTTCATGCCCGCCGCCAGGCAACGCTCGCGATCGCCCGGCGCAGCGTTGGCCGTGAGCGCGATGATGGGAACGCGGCTCGGCGCGCCCGGAAGCTTCCTGATTTCGCTGGCCGCCTCGAAGCCGTCCAGGTCCGGCATTTCACAATCCATCAACACCGCGTCGTAGCCTCGCCGCTGGAGCGCCTCGACGGCCTCTCTACCGGAGCCGGCAAAGCTGGTCTCGCAGCCCAGCGCTTCCAGGGCGCGCGCCACGATGGCTCGATTGAGCGCGTCGTCCTCCGCCACGAGCACCCTGCGGCGCGTGCTATCCCATCCGGGAATGCTGGACGGGGTGCGCCAGAGCGGCGGCACGGTAGTGACCTCTGCCTCGCTCGTCGCCTGCTCCAGGCGGACGGTCACGCTGAAAGCCGCGCCCGCCGTCGCCTTGCCGTGGACCTCGACGCGGCCGCGCATGAGCTCGCTCAGCTTCACGGCCAGCGCCACGCCGAGACCCGTGCCGGCGAATGGTCGCTTGGCGAGCTGGGCTGAAGCGGATGACAACTCGTGCCCTGCTGACGCGCTGAAATCCAGATCCGGTGCGCCCACGAGACATGTGAGCTCCAGCTCGTCGCCGATGACCCGAGCCGAGGCTCGCAGGTCGAGCGACGTGTCCTTCGACGCGCGCAGCGAAGCGCCGAGCACGTTGCTCAAAATCTGCCGGAGACGGGCGCCGTCACCGCGCGCGTAGCGCGGCACTGCGCTGTCGAGCGTCAGGGTCAGTTGCACGTCGTCCTGGCCGGCCTTGGCCCGGACCGCTTCGCAGGTGTCGCGCAGCGCAGCACCCAGGTCGAAGTCCTTGCGCGCGAGCCCCAGCGCGCCGGAGTCGAAGCGCGCGTAGTCGAAGGCGTCCGTCACCATCGAGAACAGCGACTTGCCGGCGTCCTGGACCGCAGACAGTACGTCGCGCTGAACCGGATCTAGCTCGCTCTCGAGGAGCAGCTGACTCGATCCGATGATCACCGTCATCGGCATGCGAAGCTCGTGACTCAGGTGCGCGAGCAGGCTGTCGGTCAGCGTCCGGACGCGCAAGAGCTCCGCCTTGGCATGCGTGAGCTCGCGCGCGAGGTCGTGCGCGTCGTCGCCACGGGCGAGACTCTCAATGGCCGCGCTGGCCGCCGGCCCGTCTCCCTGCGGCTCGCCTCGGGTCATGCCAGGCTAGGCAGCTCCAGGGTTGCGAGACGCCGGTACAGCGTGGCGCGGCCGATACCCAGCAGCTTGGCGGCTTGCGCCACGCTGCCGTTGGTCTGGCGAAGCGCGCGCTCGATGGCGCGGCGCTCGAGCTCGCGCAAGGGCAGGATCGGGTGAGAATCATCCTCAGCACGCGGCGCGCCGGCCTCGTCCGGCGGGAGGCTTGGCAGCGACAGCGCGCGGATGTCCGGCGGCAGATCCGCCAGGGTGATCTCTTCGCCGTTGCAGGCGAGCAGACTGCGGTGCACCACGTTCTGCAGCTCGCGCACGTTACCGGGCCACAGGTGGCGCGCCAGCGCCTCCAGCGCATCGGGACACACGCGCGTGATCTTCCTGCCCACGTCTGCCTCGAGCTTGCGCAAAAAATGCCCGACCAGGAGCGGGATGTCGTCGGGACGCTTGCGCAGCGCCGGCAGCTCGATCGGGTACACGACGAGCCGGAAGTACAAATCTTCGCGGAACCGACCCGCCTCGACTTCGGCGCGCAGGTCGCGGTGCGTGGCGCACACGATCCGGACGTCGATGGTGATCTCGCTGGAGCCGCCCACGCGGCGCACGGTGCGATCTTCCAGAGTGCGCAGCAGGCTGGCCTGCGTCGCGGGGCTCATTTCTCCCAGCTCGTCCAGGAACAGCGTACCGCCCTGGGCCTGCTCGAAGCGGCCGCGGTGCAGGTTCGTGGCGCCGGTAAACGCGCCTTTTTCGTGCCCGAACAGCTCCGATTCCTGAAGTGACTGCGGAATCGCCGCGCAGTTGATGGCGACGAACGGGCCGTCGCGGCGCGCGCCACCGGCGTGGATGGCACGCGCCACGAGCTCCTTGCCCGTGCCGCTGTCACCGAAGATGCTCACCGCAACGTCGCTGTCGAGGACGCGCTCCACTTGCCGCGCGAGCTCGCGCATGGGGGGGCTGTCGCCGATGATGGCGCCGAGCACGTCGCGACCCGTGAGCTGGCGCTCGAGCCGTTGGACGCTGCGCAGCAGAGCGCGGCGTTCACTCGCGCGCTTCACGGCCAGGAGCAAGCGCTCGCGCTCGAGCGGCTTGGTGACGTAGTCGTACGCTCCGGCTTGCATCGCCGACACCGCGGTCTCGATCTCGCGCTGGGCCGTCACGACGATCAATGGCAGGTCGGCGTCCCGGGCTTTCAGGTGCTGGATGACTTTCATCCCCGTGACCTCGCCCAGCCCGAGATCGACGCAGGCCACGGACGGCACCTCGCCGATCTCTTCGATCACGCTGCGTCCAGTCGCGTGCTCGACCGTGCGGTAGCCGGAGCTTTCCAGCCAATAGCGCATGAGCCGGCGGGCCGTGGGGTCGTCGTCGACGATCGCGACCAGCTCTGCGGTCCCGGCCGTGGGGCGTACTGAAGGGGGATTGGACATCGGGGTTACCCCCATCAAGACGGCACGCTCGCCGGCGTACTTTAGTGTAGGGGTTCTCAGGCCGGGACGAGAGCGGGGCAGGAGACGCGGGTGCCCCCCCGCGATTCGCCACAGCCTCGGGGGGTGCCTATGGAGGGCGAAGTGGGGAAACCCTTGACCGATGGAGGCCGAATTGCGGGAGTATTCCGGCCGCGCGCGCCCTTTACCCGGACATAGATCCTCGGGGCAGGGTCGGTGTAGCGTTTCCGCATGAAGATCGAGACCGCGACCATTCGCCGACTGCGAGACTCCTTGCTCCAGAGCGGTCGCCGTCCCAGCGCCGTGCTGACCCCCGCCTACGAGACGCTGACTCGCCAGAGTTTGCTCAGTCCCGAGGAGATGGGCGCGCTCACGCGCGTCGATCCGCTCGCCGAGACCATGTTCCTGATGATGGCCGCAGACGCTCGGGTGACGGACGTCGAGCGGGACGCGGTGCGTGGCGCCATCCGCGGTCTCACCGACGACGTGCTGCGCAGCGGTACGATCAACGTCATGCTCGAGGGCTACGAGCAGCGCCTGCGCGAGCAGGGCCGAGACGCCCGTCTACGGGAAATCGCCGATGAAATCTCCGAGGAGCCGAGCGAAGCCGAAGGCGCTTTCTCGCTGGCCGCGGCCGTCGCCCTCGCCGACGACGAAGTGACGGACGGCGAGAACGAGTTCATCAACCAGCTCGCCGAGTGGTTCGGCATCACCGAGCAGCGCGCGGGCGAGATCCTCGATCAGCTCGAAGAAGATCGCGCCGAAGGCCCGGAGCTGTAACCCCGGCTCGGACGCTCCGCGGCACTTCGCAAAGAGGAAGGCCCCGCTAGCGTGCGGGCACTAGCGGGGCCGTCGGAGGAGGAATGCGGATCTTATCGTTCGCTGAAATCAGGTACCGACGACGAAGCTGACGCTGGTCGTGCCGCTGCCGCCGATGTTCAAAGTGGCGAAGTTCTTCGCTCCTTCGACTTGATACTCACCGGCTGTACCGAGAACCTGGTGGCCTGCGTCGAGCAGCTGCCGAACACCGGTGGCGCCGACGGGGTGGCCCGCGCCAATCAACCCGCCGCTCGGGTTGATTGGGCACTTGCCACCGAGAGCGATCACGCCCTCTTCGATCGCCTTCCAGCTCTCGCCGGGCGCGGTCAACCCGAAGTGGTCGATGGCCATGTATTCGCTGGTCGTGAAACAGTCGTGCGTCTCGATGCCCTGGACGCCGCTCACGTCGGCGATCTTGGCGCGGCGGAACGCGTCCACGACGGTGGCGCGCACGTGCGGGAGCACGTAGCGGTCGTTCGCGCTCTCCGCGACCTTGTCCTTGAAGCACAGGCGCGACGTGTGATGGCCCCAGCCTTTGATGCGCGGGATCGAGTCGACCGAGATGCCGCGACGCTTGGCGTACTTCTCTGCGTACGCCCGCGACGCGATCAGCACCGCCGCAGCACCGTCCGTGACCTGTGAGCAGTCCGAGATGCGGACGCGTCCGCCGACGGCTGCGTTGTCCTCGGTGCGGCACAGCGCATGCTGCTTGTTCATGTACCAGGTACGCGTCTGCGCGTTGGGGTTCAGCTTGGCGTTGGCGTAGTTGATCGCCGAAATTTCGGCGAGGTGCTCGTCCTTCAAGCCGTAACGCTTGTCGTACTCGTCACCGAGCTTGCCGAACAGCTTGGGAAACGGAAACTCGATGCCCTTGGCCTCGAGGTCGTACCACGCAGCCGTGCCCAGATAGTCGCCACCTTCCGTGGCGTTGACCGTCTTCATCTGCTCGACCCCGACCACGCAGGCCAGGTCGTAGCGACCCGCTTCGATCTCGGCGGAAGCGGCCAGGATCGCGATGCTGCCGGACGCGCAGGCCGCTTCGTGGCGCGAGGTGGGCAGCCCGCTGAACACCGGATCGACCTCGACGAAGAACGCGCCGAGGTGGCCCTGCTTGCAGTAGAGCTCCGCGGCGAAGTTACCGACGTGCGCGACCTCGATCTCTTTGGGATCGACGCCCGTCTCGGCGAGCGCGCCGAGCACGGCCTCGCGCATCATGGCGACGAAGTGTTTGCGTTCCTTGCTCCAGTTGCGCGCGAAGTCAGTCTGGAAGCCGCCGATGATGAATACGTCAGGGGGGGTAGCCATGGCTGTCCTTTGTGGTCGTCGGGTATCGGGAGGGCCGAACCGGCGTCAGCCAGCGACGAAGTACCGGCCGATGTTGCCGGTGGAGTGTGTGAAGAACTTCTGCGTCGAGCCGCTGCGCTGAGCCGCTGCGAGGAGCTTGGGCAACGGCAGTCCGGCGTTCTTGATCATGGTGACCGTGCGCTGAATGCCCAGCGTGTCCACCAGCACGCTCGGCGGCGCCCAGTTGAAACCGAAGCCCATGATCAAGTCGATGGCGGTGATGCTGTCGACCACGTCGCCGACACGATTGAACGAGTAGCTGATGTACCCGGCGATGACTTTGCGGGCGAGCGCTGCTTCATCGCCCGGCGCGTCCGCGAAGATTTGCATGGCCTCTTCGTAGCGCCCGACGCGGTGGAGTCTGCTGACGTCCTCGATGTACGGTAGCTTCGGCAGTCGCACGTCGCTCGCGGGCATGTAGTTCCCCGTCTTCGGATCGAGGACGTGCGCGACCTTGCCTTCGCGGCGGAAGAACCCCTTGCCGCTCTTCGTGCCGAGGGTGCCGCTCTGCATCAGCCGATCCATGTACGCGGGCAGCTTGAGCGTGGCGTGCGCTTCGTCCTCTGCGAGGGCGTAGATGTTGTCGACGATAGCGCGGTGGATGTCCCAGCCGACCAGATCGATGGTGGCGAGCGGGGTGAGCGCGCGGCCGGTGTAAGGTCCGACGACGCGATCCATCAGCAGCGGTCCGTGCTCTTCCGCGAGCTGCGCGACCTCGTTGAGCACCTTGAAGCCGACGCGGTTGCCGGCGAAGCCCGGACGATCGGCGGTACGGATGATGACGCGACCGAGCTGCCTTCGCGAATACTCCTCGACGAAGTCGACCAGCTTCGGGTCGGTGTCCTTGTTCGGGATGAGCTCCGTGCCCACGATCACGTTGGCAGGATTGAAGAAGTGGAGTCCGAGGAAATGCTTCCGGAAGGACTCGCTGCGCCCCTCGGCGAGCTGGTTGATCGACAACCCAGACGTGACCGTCGCGACAATCGAGTCCGGACGGCGCGCGCGATCGATGCGCTGGAAGTACTCTTGCTTGAGCGTCAGGTTCTCGGTGACGGCCTCGAAGATCAGATCCGCGTCCGCCAGCACACGCTCGAGGTCGTCGTAGGAGCCGGTCTGAACCCGGTCAGCGACCGTCGGCGACCGCACCATCTTGATCGCCGCTGCCAGGCCCTGATCCGCCTTTTCCTTCGTGCGGGCGAGGAAGGTGACCCGAGGTACTGCGGTCGTGAACAGGGCGCCGCTGCCGTAGCCCATGGTGCCGTTGGCCCCTAGAACCACGACGTGGTCGATGCGCCGACTGGTCAGACCGGTCGACTCGTCCTTGCGCGGGGAGGAAGTGGGAATGGCGTTGGCGGCAATCATGTTCACTCCTTGGGCAGCCTGACAGCGAAGCATTTACAACTTTACTGCGACGCGCCGCGTAGTCTTGGCATAGAACGCTCCGAGGTCAACGATTAACACGCGATTTGCAAGCGCACACTCGTTTACAGAGCGCATTAACAAAGATAATGCTGACCTTCTGTTCAATATTTCAGAACGCAAAACGGTCTTTTCCGGACGAAATTAGAACGTAAACGAACAGCATTGTTCGCTGCCTGTGTCCCGATCAGGCGTCACGCGAGCGGACGCGAGCGGCGCGCTTCAAATCGAGTGGCGTAGCGTGGCGACGAGCTGCTGGATCTTGCCTTCCGAGAACCCGAACGCGTGCCCCAGCGCGTGGGTCGCCAGGGACTGCCGCTCGCTCGGTCGTGCTCGGTCCACGATCGTCGCGCAGGCCACGAGGAAGACGGCCTCGCGCAGCGCCGTTTCGGGCACGAGCTCCGCGATTTCGTGCAGGAGTTGTGTGGCAGCGTGCTCGTGTACTTTGCGGCGCGCTCGCTCGATCGCCTGCTCGACGCGCGGCTCGCTCAGCCTGCCTTCCGTCACTGCCGTGAGACCCCGGCAGAGAGCTCGAGCATCCGGCTCGGCGAGCTCCCCGTCTGCGGCGGCGACGAGATACGTTGCCTCCGCCATGCGGTCGAGCCAGCTCGCGGAGGACGCCTCCGGGCGCGCGTCCCGGTCGCCCGTCACGTTCAGGGCCGCGGCGAACGCCGGCAGCTCTTCGAGCAGCTCCTGTAACTGCGACAAACGCTCGGCTGAGTCGAACATGACGTGGCAGACAGCTTAGAAGAGATCGCGTAGCGTCGCTACCGGTCCAGGGCGCGTCAGCGCGTCGCCGGCACCAAGAGCAGGGCTCCCAGGGGGGGCAAACGTAGATTCACGGATTGTTCGCGGCCGTGCATCGCGATGGGCTCGGTCGCGAGGTCGGCCAGCGTTCCGAAGTTGCTGCCACCGAAACGCTTGTTGTCGCTCGAGAGACGCTCACGGTACGTGCCCGCGCTGGGCACCCCGATCCGATAATCCTCGCGCGGCACGGGCGTGAAGTTCATGACCACGACCACCTCCTCGTGCTCCCAGCGGCGCACGAAGCTCACCACGCTATTGTCGCGATCGGAGCAGTCGAGCCACTCGAAGCTGCCAATGTCGGGATCCCCGCGCCAGAGCGCGGGCGTGCTCCGGTAGAAGCTGCCGAGCTCGATCAGGAAGCGCTGCAGCGCCTGGCGCCGAGGGTCGTCCATCAAGTGCCAGTCGAGGCTGCGATCGTGATTCCATTCCGCGTGCTGCGCGAGCTCCGTGCCCATGAAGACGAGCTGTTTGCCAGGACGCATGAACTGGTACGTCAACAAGAGCCGCAGGTTCGCGAGCTTTTGCCACATGTCGCCCGGCATCTTCTCGATCATCGAGCCTTTGCCGTGCACCACCTCGTCGTGCGAAATCGAGTTGACGAAGCGCTCGCTGAACTCGTAGATCATCGCGAACGTCAGCTGGTCGTGGTGGTGCTTTCGATGCACGGGCTCCTTCGCAAAGTAAAGGAGCGTGTCGTGCATCCAGCCCATGTTCCATTTGAACGTGAACCCGAGCCCGCCTTCCGCCGGCGGCCGCGTCACGCCGCCCCACGCCGTCGACTCTTCTGCCACGGTGAACGCGCCCGGAACGTCGATCGCGACAGCGCTGTTGAACGCGCGCAGGAACTCGATGGCGTCGACGTTTTCGCGTCCGCCGTATGGGTTCGGCACCCATTCCCCTTCTTTCCGGCTGTAGTCGAGGTACAGCATCGACGCCACGGCATCCACGCGCAGACCGTCGATGTGAAATTCGGAGAGCCAGTAGAGCGCATTCGCGATCAGGAAATTCCGAACCTCCGTGCGCCCGAAGTTGAAGATCAGCGTGCCCCAATCGGGATGTTCGCCGCGCCGCATGTCCTCGTGCTCGTACAGCGCCGTACCGTCGAAGCGACGCAGTGAAAAATCGTCCTTGGGGAAATGCGCGGGCACCCAATCCATGATCACGCCAATGCCGTTCTGATGGCAGTGATCGACGAAGAAGCGGAAGTCATCGGGAGTGCCGTAACGCGAGCTGGGCGCGTAGTAACCCGTGACCTGGTAGCCCCACGAGCCGTAGAACGCGTGCTCGGCGATGGGCAGGAGCTCCAGGTGCGTGAAGCCCAGGTGCTTGACGTACTCGACGAGCTTGGGCGCGATTTCCCGGTACGTGAGCGAGCGGTTTCCGTCTTCGGGCACGCGCGCCCAGGAACCGAGGTGCACTTCGTAAATGCTCATCGGCTCCCGGCGCGGGTCGCGCTCGACGCGGCTCTTCATCCAGGCGTCGTCGCCCCAGGAATGGCCGCATTGCCAGACCCGCGACGCCGTCTCTGGCGGCAGCTCCATGTAGGTCGCGAAGGGATCCGTCTTCAGACGCAGCGAGCTTTCGCGCGTGCGGATCTCGTACTTGTACAGGGCTCCGGGGCCCACTCCCGGCACGAACAGCTCGAACACGCCGGACGGTCCGAGCGAGCGCATCGGATAGAGCCGGCCGTCCCAGCCATTGAAGTCACCCACGACGCTGACGCCGCCGGCGTTCGGCGCCCACACCGCGAACGACGTTCCGGCCACGCCGTCTAGGGTGCGCACGTGCGCTCCCAGCACTTCCCAAAGACGCCGGTGCGTGCCCTCGTTGAACAGGTGCAGATCGAGCTCGCCGACCGTCGGTAAGAACCGATACGGGTCGTCGCGCTCCCAGTTCGCGCCGCCCGGAAAGTGAAAGCGCAGCCGGTAGGCGAGTGGGAGTTGCCGGTCGGGCAGGAAGATCCCGAACAGGCCGCCGCCGAGCGGTTGCATCGGCTTGTACTCGCCGCCGAGCCGCAGGTCGGCGTGCTCGGCGTCGGGGTGAAAGGCGCGCACGACCGTGCCACCCGGAGCCGGGTGCGCGCCGAGCAGCGCGTGCGGATTCTTGTTCTGAGCGCGGCGCAGCTCGTCGATCTGCTGGGGGTCGACGCGCAGCGGGTGATCGGGGAGCACCTTCGGCGGTTTCCAGGAGCGGAGCATCAACTTCCCTCGTAGGAGAGCAGCACCAGGGAGTGGGGAGCGACGTTCAGACCACCACTTTTGACGATGCGGCTGCTCGGCATCGCCGTGTTGATGATCTCGCGGAATGAGCCGGTGCCCGGCAGCCCCGGCAGGGCGAAGTGCCGGGCGCGGTTACTGGCGTTGAACAGAAGAAAGAGGGTCTTGCCGCGGTTCGGACGGCCGCGCTCGTCGACCTCGTCCGAAGCATCGCCGTGGATGAGCATGCTGAGCACGCGGTTGTTTCGCTGATTCCAATCGTCGACCGTCATCTCTTTGCCGTCCGGGCGCAACCACTGGACGTCCTTCATGCCCTCTTGGGCGACGAGATTGCCGGCCAGGAACGCGCGCCGGCGAAACACCGGGTTCGATTGGCGAATACGCAGCACCAGGCGCACGAACTCGAGAAACTCGCGCCGTTTCTCGTCGAGCTCCCACGATACGTACGCTTGCTCGTTGTCCTGGCAGTACGCATTGTTGTTACCGTTCTGCGTGCGATCGATTTCGTCGCCGTGGGACAGCATGGGCACGCCCTGTGAGAATGCCAACGTGGCGATGAAGTTTCGCTTCATGCGCTCCCGCAAGCGCACCACGGGCAAAAAGTCGCTGTGGCCCTCTGCACCCCAATTCCGGCTGAAATTTTCGTTGGTTCCGTCGGCGTTTCCCTCGCCGTTCGCCTCGTTGTGCTTGCGGTCGTAGCTGACCAGATCGTGCAGAGAGAAACCGTCGTGGCAGGTGACGAAATTGATGCTCGCCTGAGGGCCCCGATCGCTGCCTTGAAAGATGTCACTCGATCCCGAGAGGCGAGACGCTAGCTCCGGCACTTCGCCGCCGTCCCCCCGCCAGAAGCGCCGCATCGAATCGCGGTAGCGCCCGTTCCACTCGGCCCAGCCCGGGGGAAACGCACCCAGCCGATAGCCGCCCGGCCCGAGATCCCAGGGCTCGGCGATGAGCTTTACCTTTGAGAGCACGGGATCCTGCTGCACGGTGGAGAAGAAGCGGCCGAAACCATCGTACTCGACCGCCTCGCGCGCGAGCGTCGGCGCCAGGTCGAAACGGAAGCCGTCGACGTGCATCTCCTGAACCCAGTACCGCAAGCTATCCAGCACGAGCTGCATGGCGCGCGGGTGCATGGCGTTCCAGCTGTTCCCGCAGCCGGTGTAGTCGACGTAGCGGCGGCGATCGCCCGGAACGAGGCGGTAGTAGGCGCGGTTGTCGAGCCCGCGAAAACACACCGTGGGCCCGAGCTCGTGACCTTCGGCCGTGTGGTTGTAGACGACGTCCAGCAGGACCTCGATGCCCACGCGGTGGAAGGCCTTCACCATGGTCTTGAACTCGGACACCTGTTCGCCGCGCGCGCCGCTCGCGAAGCGGGGATCCGCCGCAAAAAACCCGATCGTGTTGTAGCCCCAGTAGTTCGAGAGCCCCTGATCCAGGAGCTTTCTCTCGCTCATGGCGTGAAACACCGGCATGAGCTGGACTGCCGTCACGCCGAGCTCCTGCAAGTGATCGAGCACGGCGTCGGAAGCCAGCCCCAGGTACGTGCCGCGCAGCTGCTCCGGCACGTGCGGGTGCAGCGCCGTCATCCCACGCACGTGGCACTCGTAAATCACGGTGCGTGACCAGGGCGTCTGCGGCGGGCGATCGTCGCCCCACGTGAACGCCGTGTCGAGCACCACGCATTTGGGCACGTCCGGGGCGCTGTCGCGCTCCGAGAAGCTCATGTCCAGCGCGGAGTGCCCGAGCTCGTACGCGAACGTGCTGTCGGCGGGCACGATGCTGCCGGCGATGGCCTTCGCGTACGGATCGATCAGGAGCTTGTTGGGGTTGAAGCGGAGGCCCTGCTCCGGCGTGAACGGTCCGTGCGCGCGATAGCCATAGAGCTGGCCCGGGCGTACGTCGGGCAGGTACGCATGCCACACGCCGTTGGTCTTTTCAGGCAGGCCGATGCGCGCCGTCTCTACTTTGCCCGCGCGATCGAAGAGGCACAGCTCGAGCTTGGTCGCGATCAGCGAGTAAACGGCGAAGTTGACGCCTTCGCCGTCCCAAGTCGCGCCGAAGGGCAGCGCATCACCGGGCCAGATCCGCATCGCCCCTCTTACTTCGAAGCGTCAGCGTCCAGCACGTCCAGAATGCCGCGGAGCGGAACACGCACCCAGCTCGGCCGATTGTTGAGCTCGTAGTTGAGCTCGTACAGGCTCTTTTCCACGAGGTGAACGTCGAGCAGGAGCTCGAGGGCGTCGCGGGTCGTGGGGAGAAGCTCTGCGGGTTCAATCGTCTTCAAGTAGGTTCCGAGGAACGAGCTCGCGACCCATGCGTACCATACTGGCGCCCAGAGCTCGAGGACCGGAACGTCCTCCGGGCGTGTCTGCGAACCCGGTAGCTCTCCGCTGAGCACGCCGTACACGGCGTAGTGAAACGAACGCAACATGCCGGCAACGTCCGCCATGGGCGAGCGCTTGCGGCGCCGATCCGTGAGCGATCTCAGCGGTTCGCCCTCGAAGTCGATGATCACGAAGTCCTTGCCGGTGTAGAGGATCTGACCCAGGTGATAGTCGCCGTGGCAGCGGATGCGTTGTCCGCCCAGCTCCCGCTCGAGCACGTGTTTGAGCCGTCCGCGGATCTGGCGCTCGCGCTTGAGCACGCTCTTCGCGAGCTCGACGTCTGCCGGCGTCAGTTTCGGCAGGGACTCGCGCAGCGCGTCGAAGGAACGCGAAGCGAGGTTGCGCAGCGACTGATAAAACGACCGCTTGCTCAGGCTGCCGTACGCGTCCGGCGCGAAATTCGGCTGATCCTTGCCGCTGGCGAGGGCCGCGTGCAGCTCGGCGGTACGCTGCCCGAGCAGCTTGGCGACGTCCAGGTAAGCGCCGATGTAGTCGCGCACCGCTTGCGGGCACTCGCGCCCGCTGCGCACGAAGATGTCCCTCGGGAACGACGGCGGCTGTCCCGCGGCGTTCCTGTGCGTGAGTACGCGCTCGAAGAAGCGCTGCACGTTGTCGAGCGTGAACGTCCAGGCGTCGCCCTCGTTCGGCACGAAGCGTTGCACGATGCCGAGCGTGCTCGTGGCGCCCTTCTCGTGCCGCAGCTCGAGGTGGCCGAGCAGCGGCGAG
>DATDJP010000201.1:0-61353 GCA_036520475.1 Polyangiaceae bacterium
CTTCGAAGCCGCGAGCGCGGCACCGGCTTCCAGGGCGCCGGCGTCGGGCACGGCGAGCGACTCCGAGCTGACGGCCGCTGCGTCTGCTCGCGCGAGTGGACCTGCTCCGAGTGGAGTCTCGCTCGGGAGACCCGTGGCGCAGGCCTGGGCACACGCCACGAGTGCGATCGGAAGCCGGCGCGGCCGTGAGACGATCACAGCTCTTTGGTGCCGCGATCCTCGAAGAGGCGCTTGCGCTCACCCGTGTAGATCTGACGAGGGCGGTGAATGCGGTAGCCCTCCGGGTCGTTGCGCTGCTCCACCCAGTGCGCGATCCATCCGGGCAAGCGTCCGAGCGCGAACATCACCGTGAACATGGTCGTGGGGATGCCCATCGCGCGGTAGATGATGCCGCTGTAGAAATCGACGTTCGGGTACAGCTTGCGCTTCACGAAGTAGTCGTCGTTGAGCGCCGCCTCTTCGATGCCCTTGGCGAGCTCGAGCAGCGGATCGTTGATGCCGAGCTCGTTGAAGATGCGGTCGCACTGCGTCTTGAGCAACGTGGCGCGGGGATCGAAGTTCTTGTACACGCGGTGTCCGAAGCCCATCAGGCGGGTCTTGGAATCCCCGTCTTTGACGCGCGCCAGGAAGCGCTTGTAGTCGCCGCCTTCGTCGCGAATGGTCTCGAGCATCTCGATCACGGCTTGGTTGGCGCCACCGTGGCGCGGGCCCCAGAGGCCGCACACGGCCGCCGAGATCGACGCGAACAGGTTGGCCTCGCTGCTGCCGACCATGCGCATGGTCGAGGTGCTGCAGTTCTGCTCGTGATCGGCGTGCAGGATCAGCAGCGTGTTCAGCGCGTCTTCGTAGACCTTCGGCACCTCGTAATCTTCTGCCGGTACCGCGAACATCATGCGCAAGAAATTGGCAGGCCAGCTGAGGTCGTTGCGCGGATAGATGAAGGGCTGCCCGACGGACTTCTTGTACGCGAACGCCGCGATAGTCTTCGCCTTGGCGAGCACGCGGATGATGTTGCGATTGAGCTCGGCGTCCGTCTCCGTGTAGAACGTGGAGAGCGACGCGATCATCGCGGCCATGATCGCCATCGGGTGCGCGCCTGGCGGATAGCCCTCGTAGAACTTCTTCATGTCCTCGTGAAGAAGCGTGTGATACGTCATTTGTTGACGAAATTCGGCGAGTTGCTCGATGGTCGGCCGCTCCCCGTAGATGAGCAGGTAACAGACCTCCGTGAAGCGCGCGCGCCCGGCGAGCTCTTCGATGTCGTAGCCGCGGTAGCGCAGGATGCCCTTTTCGCCGTCGATGAACGTGATGGCGCTCGTACACGCGCCCGTATTGCCGTAGCCCGGGTCGAGCGTGATGAGCCCGGTGTGCTTGCGTAGATCCGCGATGTCGATCGCTTCCTCGCCTTCGGAGCCCTCGACGATCTTGAGCTCGTACTCCTTGCCTCGGTACGCGAGTTTGGCTGTGTTCATGGGTCGGCTTCCTGGCTTGGGGTAAGGCGCGCTTCGGAGTAGAGCGCGTGGGGGTCACTTCTTGCGCGGCGCGCGGATGTCGAGTTTGACGAGGACTTGGTCCTTGATCAAGTCATCTGCCTTGCCGGCATAGTTGATGTTGAAGTCCTTGCGGTTGATGCTGAATTCACTCTTCGCCGTGACCTCGTCCGCCTTCACGGACACGGTGGCCGGAAAGCTGATGCCCTTCGTGACGCCGCGAAGGGTCAGGTTTCCCTTGATGGTGTGGGTCGCGCCAGCAGCACCGCCGGGCGTGATCTCCGTCGAAGTGAACGTGGCCTTGGGGTACTTCTCGACGTCGAAAAAGTCGGCAGACTTGAGGTGAGTGGTTAGCTTCGGCGTGTCCGTCTCGAAGGACGTCATGTCGATGCTGAGGTCGATCTTCGAGGTTTCGGGTTTGTCTCCGTTGAGCTGCACGGTCCCCGAGAATTGGTTGAGCTTGCCGTCGTGGCTGCCCGTGACCTTGGAACCGACGAACTCGACCTTCGAGTTCTGCGGATTGAGCGTCAGCGTCTCGGTTGCGCCGGTGGGCGTCGCGGCCTGGCCCGACGCGGCCGGAATGGCGCTCGTGACCTCCGCCTTGGGCTTGTCTTTGGTCGGATCCTTGCACGCGCCGAGTGCGAGCGCGAACGCCAAACCCACTGTCAAAAGGCACTTCGAGTACATACTGACGCTCCTCTCTCGTGCGCATTTGCGCTGCCGAGGGACCGGGACGGTCTCTATTCGCAGGGTCCGCGCAGGCGATCCTGATTGCCCAGGGAACATAGGGCGCGGGCGCCGGATTGTGAAAGGGAATAAAGCCGCCGGAATAATTGACCCGGGCGCGAGGCGGAATAGAAATTGGGGCGCTCGGTTACTCCCCCCCGACAAAGGTAGGCTCGTGCGCTCTGTCCCTCGCGTTCTCGGAATGGTCTTGGCTGGCGGTGAGGGGCGGCGCCTCATGCCGCTCACCCGCGAGCGCGCCAAACCCGCTGTCCCGTTCGGCGGCAATTACCGGCTGATCGACTTCGCGCTCTCCAATCTGGTGAACGGCGGCTACACGCACATCGCCGTGCTCACGCAGTACAAGAGCCACAGCCTCGATCGTCATATCGCCCAGACGTGGCGCATGTCTCCGCTGCTCGGAAGCTACGTGATGAGCGTGCCGGCGCAGATGCGCCTCGGCAAACGCTGGTTCGAAGGTTCGGCGGACGCGATCTACCAGAACCTGAACCTGATCGGCGACGAGAACGCCGATTACATCTGCGTGTTCGGGGCGGATCACATCTACCGCATGGATCCATCGCAGATGGTGGAGGCGCACATTCAATCGGGCTGCGGTGTGACGGTGGCGGGCATTCGCGTACCGCGCAGCGAAGCACGGCGCTTCGGCGTGCTGAAGGTCGGGGCGGGCAACCGCATTCAGGAGTTCTGGGAAAAGCCTGCCGAGGCGGAAGGGCTCGCCGGTGATCCGGAGCACGTGTTCGCCAGCATGGGCAACTACGTCTTCACCAAAAAGACCCTGGTGGAGGCGGTCAAGGCCGACGCGGAGAACGTCAGCAGCACGCACGACATGGGCGGCGACATCATCACCATGCTCGTGCGATCAGGCGACGCTGAAGTCTACGATTTCGCGGAAAACAAGGTGCCGGGCTCGACGGAGCGCGATCGTGGCTACTGGCGCGACGTCGGAACGCTCGACACCTACTACGAAGCGCAAATGGATCTCGTCAGCGTTCATCCCGTCTTCAATCTGTACAACTACCAGTGGCCGATTCACACGTCCCCCGGCTCACTAGCGCCCGCGAAGTTCGTGTTCGACGAGGACGGACGCCGCGGCGCGGCGGTCGACTCGCTGGTGAGCGCGGGCGTGATCGTCGCGGGCGGTCAGGTGCGCCGTTCGATTCTATCCCCCGGCGTGCGCGTACATGCGGGCGCCCTGGTGGAGGAATCGGTGCTGATGAACGACGTGTGCATCTGTGATGGTGCCATCGTGCGGCGCGCGATCATCGACAAGAACGTGCGAATACCCGAGCACGCCCGCATCGGTGTCGATCTCGAGCACGACCGCGCGTCCGGCCTGACCGTTTCGGAATCCGGCGTCGTCGTGATCGGCAAGGGCGACGTGATCTCGGGAGGCGGCGCGTGAGCGCGACGGCGGATCGATCGGCCTCACTCAAAGTCGCATTGCTGAGCCGCGAGTACCCGCCGGAGGTCTACGGCGGGGCGGGCGTGCACGTGGAGTACCTGGCGCGCGAGCTCCTGAAGCACCTCGATGTCTCGGTGTTTTGCTTCGGAAAACCGCGCTCGCAGCCGGAGGTCGCGGCGTCCTTCGAGGCCTGGGACGCCCTGTCCGGTTCTGCTTCGCACCTTGCCGCCCTGCGCACGCTCAGCATCGACCTGCGTCTGGCGGCGGCCGTCGAGGGCTCAGAGCTCGTGCACTCGCACACCTGGTACGCCAACCTGGCGGGGCACTTCGCGAAGCTGCTGTACGGAATTCCGCACGTGATGACGTCTCACAGCCTCGAGCCGCTCCGGCCCTGGAAGGCCGAACAGCTCGGGGGCGGGTACGCGCTGTCCTGTTTCTGTGAGCGCACCGCCATAGAATCGGCCGACGCGATCGTGGCCGTGTCGCAAGGTATGAGGCGCGACGTGCTCGCCTGCTACCCGACGGTCAATCCAGAGCGCGTACACGTCATCTACAACGGAATCGATACCGAACAGTACGCAGCCGATCCGCGAACCGACGTCCTCGCACGGTACGCGCTCGATCCCGCGAGGCCGTACGTGATATTCGTGGGGCGCATCACACGCCAGAAAGGCGTCGTGCACTTGCTCGATGCGGCACGGCACTTCGCTCCGGGGCTGACGCTGGTGCTGTGTGCCGGCGAGCCCGACACCCCGGAGATCGCGGAGCAGGTACGACAGCGCGTGCGTGATCTCGAGCAGACCGCCGTGCGCGTCGTGTGGATCGAGAAAATGCTGCCGCGTTCCGACGTGATTCAACTGCTGAGTCACGCGCGCGCGTTCGTGTGCCCCAGCGTCTACGAACCCTTCGGGATCGTGAACGTCGAGGCCATGAGTTGCGCCGTGCCGGTGGTGGCCTCCGCCGTGGGTGGTATTCCCGAGATCGTGGCCGACGGCGAGACGGGATTTTTGGTCCACTACGAATCGGACGGCTCGCCCGCGGGGACTCCGCGCGATAAAGAGCGCTTCGCCCTCGCCCTGGCTGGCCGGATCAACGAGCTCGGGGCGGATCGCGACCTCGCGGAGCGCCTCGGCGCCGCCGGCCGAAAGCGCGTCCTCGAGCACTTCAGCTGGGCGTCCATCGCCGAGCAGACGCGCCAGCTGTACTCGGGCCTGGTGCGCACCTGAGTTCATTCGATCCCGCCCGCGCCCGCTTTCACGCGCTAGAAGCCCGCTTTCGTGTGGCAAACCGACGCTTTCGTGCGGGGCCCGGACGTATCATCTTTCCCGCGTCGGCCGCGCTGGGCTATTTTTGAGGCATGGTTCGCGAAACACCGCTGCCGGCGCCTCTCGCCGCTGCTATGCGACGGCTGCGTGAGTCCTGGCCGAAGCGGGGCTGGAGTTGGGACGGACGGCTCACGTGCGTGGCCTCCTCGTTCGGCGTCGATATCGTGAGCGAGGCGCGCGCGGCCATCGTGTTGGCGCTGCCGCACGAATGGATCCACCGCACCGTGAAGTCCGCGCCCGCCGCAGTCGTGGAAGTCGCCGAGTCGACTGGAGGCCTCCGTCCGGATCAGATCCTGTTCGCGAGCGATCCCGTCGACGCGACGTTTGCGTACGGTCTGTGGTGGCCGTGGGGAGATGACGTCACCATCTCGCTGCGCATCGGGCTCGTCGGTCGCGCGCGCGACTCCGCTCAGCAGAGCTTCCGCGAGCTCTTCGGAGCCACCTTCGACTGACGAGGGGGCCGTGCAGCGCGTCGCCTTTATCGGGTGCATCACGACGTTGGCGCTGATCTCGAGCGTGCTCGGTTGCGGCAGCGGCGGCAGCGACGACGGTGACGGAGCGCGCGAGGGCGGGCCAGAGCTGCCGTTCGAGCCACTTCCCCCCCCGCCGGCCGGGCGCGGGATTCAGGTGACCACTCCCGAGCTCGTGCTGGGTCCAGCGGAAGAGTCGTACCGCTGCTATCACCTGGAGTTGCCGCTCGATCGAGCCGTCCATGTGAGTCGGCTCGTGTCGCGGACGCGCGGGGGCCATCACTTCATTCTGTACCGCCAAGGCGCGCAGGCCAGAGCCAGTGGAACGTTGGCGAACGGCAGCTGCAAGACCGAGTTGTCGGACACCTGGCTGTACGGTGCCTTCACGCCGGACAGCAACCTGCCCATGCCCGAAGGCGTCGCCATTCCCTTCGAAGCGCGCGCTCGAGTGCAGTTCGACATGCATTTCGTGAATCCCAGCGCGAGCGAGCGACGGGCACAGGTCATGCTGAATCTCGAGTTTGCAGAGACGGCCTCGGTCGAGGAAGCCGGAGCTTTGCTGACGTACGCGGCCATCCACATCCCGCCGCGCGGCGAGCGCACGGTGCGTGGCACGTGCACGCCACCCGCAGGCGTCGACGTTTTCATGATGACGACGCACACACACCGCCGCGGGACCTTGGCTACGGTGGAGCGCTGGACGGGCGGGGGAGCCGGGGAAGAGCTCGTGCGCACCGAGGATTGGGCCCATCCCCAGGTGCGAACCTGGGATCCGCCGTTCCTGCGCTTCGAGCCGGGAGAGCAGCTTCGTTATAGTTGCTCTTTCAAGAATCCATCGTCATTCACGATTACCGACGGACCATCCGCCGAGATCAACGAGATGTGCATGGCGATCGCCTACTATTACCCGCTGGTGCCTGGGCTCCGCAGCTGCGCCGAGTGAGCGGGCCTCGCGGCTCGCGAAGTCACGCTCACGACGCGATTCGAAGCAGGCAGTGCCCGGGAGGAATCCACTCTACCGACGCTCGGGCACCCCACGGGCTCAGGCGAGCCAGGAGCTCGAGCTCTTCGGGCACGAAGAAGCGACGAAACGAGATCAGCGCATCGTGCGCGAAGGCCGAATCCCGGTAAGCGAGCAGCCCCAAGCCAACCACGGCGACGGCGTTCAGCGCGCTGCGCGCGCCGTCGATGAAGAGCACGCCGCGGCGCGCGACGCGCGAGGCTTCGGCGAACATCACCGCCACCTGGCCCGGGCGGAAGTGATGCAGCGACTGCGTACAGGTGACCACGTCGTATTCGCCGGCGTGCACGTTCGACAGGTCGAGCGCGTCCTGGACGCGGAAGCGCACGTCGAGTCCCGCCGTTCGGGCGCGGCGCGCGCCGAGATCCAGGTATTCGCGCTTGATGTCGCTCGCGACGACCGAAAGCCCGCGGCCCGTGCGTTCGGCCAGCGCAGCGGCCGCCAGCGCGAATCCGCCATGCCCCGCCGCCAGATCCAGGACCCTCGTACGCCGGTCAGTGCTGAGCAGCGGGGTCAGATACTCGAAGAACAGCGCGTAGCTGCCGAGTAGGGAGTTCAGTCCGTCCAGGCACGACACGATCCCGACGCGCTTCTCCGCGTCGAGCTCGGGGTCGTCGAGGTATTCGCGCGCCTCTGCGCTCGACCACCACGCGTCGAGCGTCGCGCTGCACCCCGCGACCCAGCCGGTGTTTTGTGCGAGCGCTCCCACACGTCTCCGCATGCCGCTGAATGCCCGCTCGGCCAACCTGTCGAGCTCGAAGCGCGCGGCCGCTTCGCCCTGCTCGAGGCGCGGCGCTAGCGCGACGATCGCCTGATGATGCTCGTCGCACACGGCGCGTACGGCCTGGCTGCGGGCAGAGCGCAGGAGCGCTCCCAGCGGCGCGCGAGCCCCCCGGCGCGCAAGCCTCTGCAAACGCCGCTGGCACGACCCTGCCGAGGCGTCCATCGAGCAACAGAAGTAAGCGAAACGCGGGGCGCGCTCAAACTAAACTTGTGACTCTGAGGATCGCGGCCTGCAAATCGCGAAAAGCGACGGGTTTCACCAGGTGTTCGGCGAAGCCGGCCTCGGCCGTCCGCTTCCGATCCGACTCCATCCCGTAGCCGCTCAGAGCGATCGCCCGGAGCTGCACGCCGCGCTGCCGCAGGGCCAAGAGGATGTCGAGCCCGCTGCCGTCGGGCAACCCGAGATCGCTCACGAGCAAGTCGAACTGTTCGTCGTGGGCGAGGGCCAGCGCGGATTTGACGCTCTGCGCGATCGTGACCTGATGCCCGTGCATACCAAGCAACTCGGTCATCATGTTGGCGGTGTCCTCGTGATCCTCGACGAGCAGGATGCGCAGGCCGCGCTGAGGCTCGCTGGCGGGGGTGTCGGAACGCGGCAGCGTGGGCACGGGCGCCTGGGTGCTCGGCAGCCTGATGCGGAACAAGGCGCCTCGACCCCGCCCCGCGCTCTCCGCTTCGATGCTGCCATCGTGCAGCTGCACGAGCGCCTGCGAGATGGCGAGCCCGAGCCCGAGACCACCGAGCGAACCCGCCACGGCGCCGCCCTGCTCGAAGGCGTCGAATATCTTCGGCAGATGAGCCGGCTCGATGCCGGCACCCTGGTCCTGCACTTCGATCACGATCTGTTCACCCGAAGCTGCGCAGCGCACCTGGATCACGGACTCTGGCTCGGAGAATTTGATCGAGTTCTTCAGCAAATTCCAGAGCACTTGTTGGAGCCGGGCGGCGTCCCCGCGCACCCAGCAGTCACCCGGCGAAAGCGACACCTCCACGCGCAGACTCTTGGCGTCGAGCTCGTCCGAGCAAATTTCGAGCGCGTGCTCGATCACGGCGCGAAAGTCCAGGGTCGCCGGCTTGAGCTCCAACTTACCGCGGCTGATGCGCGTCAGGTCGAGCAAGTCGTCGATCAGGCGCGCCTCGAGCTCCACGTTGCGCTGAATCATCGCGAGGCGCTCCCGCACCTCGGCAGGCAAGTCTTCGCGGCGCCGGAGCGCAGCCGCTGCGCTGAGCACGGGCGAGAGCGGCGTCCTGAGCTCGTGCGACAGCACGGCCATGAAGCGGTCCTTGGCGCGACTGGCTTCCTCGGCGAGCTCACGGGCGCGAATCAACTCGGTCTGGGCGAGCTTCTCCGTGGTCACGTCCTGCACGACGCCGATGCTGTAGAGCAGCTGCTGTTCCGGTGAACGAAATGTGCCTAGCTTGGTGTGCGCCCAGATCTGCCGGCCGTCCTTGCGCACGTAGCGGCACTCACTGGTGAAGTCGACGAGGTCCCCGCGCTGCAGCGCCTCGTAGCGCTCCCATTGCTGGGCGGCGTCGTCCGGGTGAGTCACGTCGAGCAGCCGCATGCCGAGCAGCTCTTCCTGCGAGTAGCCGGAAAGCTCGCAGAACGCGGGGTTCACGCGCAAAAAGCGGGCGCTGTCGCCCGCGCACTGCACCATGCCGACGGCTGCGTTCTCGAAAAGCCGGCGCAGCTCGTCTTCACTGGCGCGGAGACCCGCTTCCGCCCGCACTTGCGCGGTCACGTCGCGCGTGAAGCAGCGCGTGTGACGGACCTCGCCGTCTTCGCGGAAGACATTCGAGTTGATCAGGACGTGTTTGACGCCGCCGTCCTTACAGAGCAGCTGTGCCGGGTAATCGTGCAGCTCTTCGTTGGCCATGAGCCGGCGCAGGACGTCCTCGGCCACGCCCTGATGCGCATGAAACTCGGCCACGTGGTGCCCGATGTAGTCGCCCCCGGCGTACCCGAGCATCTCGAGCTCGGCGCGGTTCGCCCATTTGATGATGCCCGTGCCATCCACCCAGTGCAGCCCGACGCTGGCGTTTTCCACGAAATCCGCCAGGTCCCGGCGCATCCTGTCGAGGTCGGCCTCGGCGCGTTTGCGGCGCGAGATGTCGTGGCTGAACTTCGACGCGCCCAGAAATCGTCCCGAAGAATCGTAAACGGGCGAGACGCTCAATGACACGTCGATGCGCTGGCCGTCGCGGCGCACGCGTACGGTTTCGAGCCGTCGCACCTTCTCCCCGCGGCGGACCAGCGTGAAAATGTGCTCGAGCTCGGCGACCTTCTCGGGCGGCACCATGGCGTCGATGCGCCGGCCGATGGCATCGACCGCGCTGTAGCCGTAGACCTCCTCTGCGGCCTTGTTCCAGCTCGTTATCTCGCCTTCGGCCGTGAGGCCGATCACCGCTTCTTGGGCCGATTCCACCATCGCCGCCAGGAACGCCTGCTGCCGCTCGGCCTCCTTGATGTGCGAGATGTCTACGAACGTGATCACGACGCCGGCGATCACGTTGCTCAATGTGCGATAGGGCAGGGTGCGCATCAGATAGCAGCAACCCCCGTCCTCCATGACCACCTCGCGCTCTCTCGGCTGCAAGGTGCAGAGGACGTCGCGCGCGTCCCCCACGAGCGCTGCCGCGTCGAAGCGCGGGGCCATGTGTGTGATGGGCCGCCCGACGTCGGTGTCGATCAGGTGAAACACCTCGGTGGCCGCCGGCGTGAAGCGTCGGATGTTGAGCTCTGCGTCCAAGAAAACGGTGGGGATGCGCGTGCTGAGGAGCAGGTTCTGAACATCGTTATTGGCGTTGTCGAGCTCTTCGACCTTGGCCTTGAGCTCCGCGTTGACGGTCTCGAACTCCTCGTTGAGACTCTGGAGCTCCTCGTTCATGCTGAGCAGCTCTTCGTTCGAGCTCTTCAGCTCCTCGTTCGAGGTTTCGAGCTCCTCGATCGTCGTCTGCAGGTGCTCCTTGCTCGCCTTGAGCTCGCTCTCGAGCTGCTGGACGAGCTGGCTCTCGTCCTGCGCCTGCCGGCTCGCCGTGGGGCTTTCGGGGTCGCCCAGCTCCTGGAACAGCACGACGAACAAGCCGCCGTCCTCGTCCGGGAGAGCGCGCACGATCAGGTTGAGCCGCTGCGGTCCGGCGTGTGTCTCGACGCTGATATTCTCCTGTACGGTGCTCTCGCGCGTGCGCAGCGTGCGATGTACCGCCGCGCGCACTTCGGCGCGCAGCCCGCCGACGACCATGTTGACGACGTTGACGTTCAGCGCACCGCTCGGTGGTTCGAGGTACTTGCCGGTGCGACCCGAAAAATAGACGATGTCGCCCTGCTCGTTGATGATGATGCAGGGCGGCGCGTAGGCATCGATCAGCAGGCGCTCGAGCGAGCGTTCTAGCTGCTCTTCGGAGGCGATCGGCAAGCGCCGAGAGAGCTCATTGGGACGTTTGCCGAGCCGGGTCATGTCACCGAAGGGCAGCTCGAGGGGCGAGCGCAGCACGCTACGCTTTTTCTGAAAAATGCGCAGCCGTTTGTCGAGGACGCGGAACAGATCGCTCCGACCGGTCACGTTCTCCGAGGGGCCGAGGAACAGATACCCACCGGGGTTCAGCGCATAGTGGAACAAGCTCAGCACCTTGTGCTGGAGCTCCGCCTCCAGGTAGATGAGCAGGTTCCTGCACGAGAGCAGATCGAGCCTCGAAAACGGGGGATCGCGGATCAGGTTGTGCTGAGAGAAGATGCACATCTCGCGCAGCGGGCGGGTGACCTGATACGACCCGCCGTCGCGCACGAAGAAGCGCTGCAGACGCGCTTGGGAGACGTGCTCGCTGATGCTCTCCGGGTAGCGCGCGTGGCGCGCCGTCTCGAGCGCTTCGTCGTCGATGTCCGTCGCGAAAATTTGAACCGTGCGCGCGCTCTGGCTCTCTGCCATGCACTCGGTGACGAGCATCGCCAGCGAGTACGCTTCTTCGCCGGACGCACAGCCGGCGACCCACACCCGCAGCGGCTCTTCGGCGGGTTTTGCCTGCCACAGCTTGGCCAGCACCTCCGCGGAGAGCGCCCGAAACGCCTCTGCATCCCGGAAAAAATTCGTGACCCCGATCAGCAAGTCTTTGACGAGCTGATGGGCCTCCCGCGCGTCCGTCCGGAGCAGGTCGACATAGCGCTCGACGCTGCCGGCCTGGAGCACCTGGATGCGCCGCTGGATGCGCCGCACCAGCGTCGTCCGCTTGTAGTGGGTGAACTCGTGCGCGGTGCGTTCCTTCAACAGCGCCGTGATCTCGGGAAGCCAGTCCTTCGCTTCGATTCCGCTCGGCCGGCTATCGCGCAGCTCTGTCAGGTGCGCGGCATACTCGAGCAAACGTGCGGGCATGGCCTCCACCGGCAGCACGTCATCGACGAAGCCCGTCGAGATGGCGTGGCGCGGCATGGCGTCGTTGCGAGCGGATCCCGGCTCTTGCGCGATGGTGAGGCCACCCTGCTCCTTGACGGCTTTCAGGCCGAGGGCGCCGTCGTGGCCGATACCGGAGAGGATCACGGCCACGGCGCTGTCGCCCTGATCCTCCGCGAGCGATCGAAAGAACACGTCGATGCCCGTGCGCGAGGCGCGTGTGTTCTCCGGGTTCGTCACGCGGAGCGCGCCGTCTTGCAGGGTCAAGAGCGCGTTCGGAGGGATGATGTAGACGCCGTTGGGCTCGACGGCCATCCCGTCTTCGGCCTGCTGCACCCGCATCGCGGTGTGGGGCGAAAGGAGCTCGTGCATCAAGCTCTTGTGCTGCGGATCGAGGTGCTGAATCAGCACGAACGCCATGCCGCTCTCGGGGCGCATGTGCGTCAGGAACGTGCGGAATGCTTCCAAGCCCCCGGCAGACGCCCCCAGGCCCACGACGACACACCCCGGAGGCCGGCTGCGGCGTGGTCCAGGCGCGGTCTGGGAATCGGCTGTCATATTTCACGAAGCTCGAGTCGGCACCCCCGTCCGGGCGACATAGTAAACACGGACTTGCGGCGCGCCAGCCGCGGCAAGAAGGTGGCGGTGTGGGGCGACTTGGTTCGATACTGCCTCCGGCGCCCCGGAACCGGGTTTCGTGGTAGTCTCCGCGGGTGTCGAGCAGCGCGGGTAAGCGACCGTCGCGAGCGCCGAAAACGCTGAACGCGAGCGAGAATCCGGACCTCGGCGCCGACCTCATGCGGCGCGTGAAGGCGCAGTACCGCCCCGTGCTCGTGGTGCTGTCCGGGAATGAGGTCGGCCGCCGCGTGACCGTCGATGGAACCCTGCTGATTGGGCGGGATCCGTCCGTCAGCCTCACGCTGACGGACGCGCTCGTCTCCTGGCACCACGCGCGCATCGAAGACCGCGGAGACAGCTGGGCGGTCGTGGACCTCGAGAGCACTAACGGCACGTTCATCAACGGCGAAAAAGCGCGCGAATTGCAGCTCAAGCCGAACGATCGCGTGGTGTTCGGCACCACGGTGGTCTCCTTCGAGATCCAGGACGGCGTGGTGCAGGCTTACAACGAGACCGTCGAACGCCTGCTCAACATCGACGACCTCTCCGGGCTGTACGTGCGTCGCAAGTTCGACACGGAGCTGACCGCGACCATCGACGCCGCACGCGTGGCCGGAGAAAGAGTGGCGCTCCTGGTCATGGATCTCGACGGCGTGAAGCGCATCAACGACACGCACGGCCACCTGTTCGGCGCGTACGTGATCGGGGAAGCCGGCCGGCTAATCGGGGAAGTGCTGGGTCAGCGCGGCTTTGCCTGCCGCTTCGGCGGCGACGAATATCTGGCTGCGCTGCCCGGAATCGACGTGGACCATGCCGCGCGAATCGGCGAAGAAATTCGCCAGGCGATCGCCGCCCACCCGTTCGAGAGAGAGGGGATCCCGCTCCGTCCCGGGATTTCGGTCGGTGTCGCCGAGTTCCCGAGTGACGCGCCCGACCTGCCGAGCCTCTTCCAACGGGCCGACGAGGCGCTCTATCGCGCCAAGCAAGCCGGTAAGAATCGGGTCGCGCGTTAAGGTCAGAGCTCGCGCTCGAGGCGCTGGCAGACGGTCTCGAGCACCTTCACGCGCGCGAAGTGCTTGTCGTCGGCTTCGACGAGCACCCACGGGGCGTACTCGGTATCCGTGGCGCCCAGCATGTCGTTCACGGCCGCCTCGTAGAGACTCGTGCGCTGGCGGTTGCGAAAGTCCTCGTCCGTGAGCTTGTATTGCTTGAACGGCTCGGCGGCGCGCTCGCGAAAGCGCCGGAGTTGTTCGTCGGGGCTCACGTGGAGCCAGAACTTCACGACGATACTGCCGTGGCGGACGAGCTGCTCCTCGAAGTCGTTGATCTCGTAGTAGGCGCGCTTCCACTCCGCTTCGGTGGCAAATTTTTCGACGCGTTCGACGAGCACGCGGCCGTACCAGCTGCGATCGTAGATCGTGATGCGCCCGGGTCGCGGCAGGTCGCGCCAGAAGCGCCACAGGTAGTGATGGGCGCGTTCCTCGTCGTTCGGGACGCCCGTCGGAATCACGCGATACTGGCGCGCGTCGATGGCGCGTGTGATGCGCCGGATGGCGCCGCCCTTGCCCGCGGCGTCCCAGCCCTCGAACACGAAGATGGCGCTGCGTTTCCGCTTGTACATACGAGCGGCCAAACGGTTCAGCTGGGCGTGCGCGGCTGCCTTCCGGGCGCTGTATTCCTCGTCGCGGAGGCGCTGACTCAGATCCAGCGTGTCGAGGATAGTGATCGGATCGGACACGTGTGCGTCGAGGGCCCGCGCCGCGCCGGCGTCCGATTTTGCCGCGACCTGCTGGTTGATGCGCTCGATCAGGCAGCGCGCCACCGTCACGTCGCGATAGCGCTCGTTCGTGGCCTCGACCACCGTCCAGGGCGCGTGCGCCGTGCTGGTCTCTCGAATCGCGCGCGCCGCGGCGCTCGCGAATTCGTCGTAGCGAGCGTGGCGCTTGAAGTCGTGCTTCTGAATGCGAAAGCGCTCCGCTCCGCGCTCGTGGAACATTTTCAGGCGCCGCTTTTGTTCGGCCTTGCTGATGTGTAACCAGATCTTGATGAACAGCGCGCCGTCGTCCGCCAGCATGGTCTCGAAGGCCGCCGCGCGCTCCAGGTCGCGCAGGTACGTCTTGGACCCCAGCTTGCCGTGCGCTCGCAAAAATAGCGGAGCGCTGTACCAGGAACCCAAAAACAGACCGATCCGTCCCTTCTCGGGCAGCCACTGCCAGTAGCGCCAGTACTCCGGTCGCTGGCGCTCTTCTTCCGTGGGCGGCTCGTACACCTCGCGGTCGAGATACCGCGCGTCGAGCCACTCGTGCAGGATGTTGAAGACTTCCCCCCGGCCGGCCGCATCCATGCCGTGGATCAACACCATCACCGGGAATGGCGCTTCCATGAGCGCCTGTTGAGCCTTCAATAAGCCGGTGCGTAACTCCGACAGCTGCCCCTCGTAGGAGGCTTTGTCGAGGCTCCGACCCAGCTCCGCGGTGTCGAACATGGCGTCACTCTCGGCCCGCGACGACGCATGTCAACCCGACACTGTGCGAATCTTCCCTACAGCCCGTCCGTGGCCGCGCCCCGCGAATATCCGAGGAGGTACTAGTCGGAGTGGCGTTTTTCGGTTCGAATCGCAGCAATGCCCGCAGAACCTCCCAAAACCGGCGGGCGGCGTCGCCCGAGCATGGTTCCGGCGAAGCTCGATGAACTGCACGAGCTCCTGGAGTCCGAGCTCGATGACCCGCTGCTGGTGCTCGAATCGATTCTTCACGCGCTGACGAAGAACCAGGACGCCACGGGTTTGTTCGACTCGTTGCACGGCGCGGCCGTGCGCCACGACAAAGTCAGCGAGCTGGCATTCGCGTACGAGCACGTGACAGGGGACAAGCGCATCAAGCTGATGGCGCCCGAGCAGCAGGCGATCGTGTACTTGCAGGCCGCGCGCTTCTTCGGCGATACGTTCGGCGACACGGATGGAGCCGTCGCCTACGCGGAGCGCGCTGCGGGCGCCGTCCCGGGGCATCCGGAGGCCTTCACACGGCTCGAAACTTTGCTCACCGAGGCTGAGCAGCCGCTGCGCCTGGCTCGCTTCTACGTCGATGCAGCGCTCCACGAGGCCGACCGCGGGCAGCAGCTCCTGTTCTTGAGTCGCGCCGCGGAGCTCGTGGAAGGGGAACCGGGCGCCGACGATCTCGCGATCGAAATCTACGGCCATATCCTGCGCATCGAGCCGGACGCGGCGGCGACGCGCGCGGCGCTCGAGCAACGCCTGCTCGCGTGCGGGCGTCACCGGGACGCCGTGCAGCTCCTCGAGCAATCGCTCGAGCGCGATCCGCCGCCGGATCCGTCGGAAGCACAGCCGATTCGCGAGCGCCTCGTGGCGCGCTACATGAACGAGCTCGGCGAACCGCAGCGGGCCATGCCACACGTGGAGGCGCTGCTCGCCAGCGATCCCGACCACGCCATGGCGCGCGCTGCTGCCGAAGCGCTCCTGGAAGTGCGCGCAGTCGCGGCGCGGGCGACGGCGGCGCTGTCGGACGCGTACGAGCGGCTGGGACAGCTCGAGACCGCCGCCGCGATGCTGGCGCAGGAGTTGAAGAGCGTGCGCGGCCCGCGCCGTGTCGACGTCCAGCGGCGCCTGTCGATTCTGAAGCAAGACGTCCTGAACGATCCGGCCGGCGCGCTCGAGTTGATGGCGCCCGTGGTCGCGGGTGATCCTGGAGACGACGTCCTGCGCGGGCGGTTCGTGGCGCTGAGCGGAAGTCTCGACCAGCCGCTCGAGGCGGCGCGGCTCCTGCAGCGCGCGCTGCAGACCAACAAGGATCCGGCGGTGCGCGCGCGCGTAGGCGCGGAAATCGGCTCGATTTTCATGCAAGCCGGGGACGTGAAGAACGCCGAAGCCGCGTTCCGGCAGGTGCTCGAGATCGATCAGGACGATGGCGCTGTCCTGCAGGCCGCGGGCAGACTGAGCGAGCTCTACGCCGAAGCCGGCGAAATCAAGCCGCTGGCGCAGGCGCTCGAGCTCGTCGTGAAGCTCGAGCCGGAGCGCGAGCGCCGTCAAGCCGCGGCGCGGCGCCTGGCGCGCCTGTGCGAGAGCGAGCTTGAAGATCCGGCGCGGGCCGTGATCGCGCACCGCGCGCTGATCGGCTCACCGTGGACCGACGAGGCGTTGCGCAAGCTGGAGGCGCTGTACCACGATCTAGGCGATCAGGACGGCCTGGCCGAAATCCTCGCGCTACGCGCGGAGCGCACGCGCGATCCAGAGGAGGCGCGCGAGCTCATGTTCCGCTCGGCCGAGCTGCGCTCGGCGAATCGTCGCGACCGCGGCCAGGCCCTGGAAGCCTGGCTGCACTTCGTCGGCAAATACGGGCCCTCGCGCGAGGCCCATGCGCGCTTGATTCCGCTGCTCGAGCAGCATCAGCGCTTCGAGGAGCTGGCGCAGCTGCTCGAACGCGAGGTCGAGCTCGCCGACGCGGCGGAGCGGCCGGCGTTGCTGTCGCGTCTGGCACACATCCGCGCCACGAAGCTCGGAGATCCGGCGGGCGCCCTGGGCGTTTTTCGTCAGGCTTTGGCAGCCAATCCCGAGGACCGCACGAGCCGCGCCGCCGTCGAGAAGCTGCTCTCTGCCGGCGCACTCCGGCTCCAGGCGGCGGACATCCTCGAGCCGATTTACCGTCGCGAGGCGCACGCGCCGGGTCTGATCCGGGTGCTCGAGACGCGCGCCGAGCTCGCGCCGGAGCGGGCGCTGCGCTTGCGGGCGCTCGCCGAAGCCGTCGAGCTCGCCGAGGGAGAGAGCGATGCGAACGCGATCTTGCGCATCGCCGCGCGTGGTCTCAAAGAGAGCGTGGAGAGCGAGCCGCTGCTGATCGAAGCCTGGATCGAGCGCGTGCAGCGCCCGGCGGCGCAGCTCGGCGATGCGGCGCTTCGCGCCGAGGCACTCAGCGCCGCGCTCGAGGATCGGGCCGTCGATCGGCCGGAGATGCTGACCTTGTGCCGCGCGACGGCGGAAGCGCTGGTGGCTGCCGGAGACATCACGCGTGCTGTAGAAGTGTTCCGCCGTGCGCTGGCATTTGCGCCCGCCGCAGAGGATCTGCTCGGCCGCATGGACGAGCTGCTCTCGCAGCAAGGCAGCGGGGAGGAGCGCCTGACATTGTTTCGCGCCGCGCTCGAGCGCGAGAGCGATCCGAAAAGGCGCCGCGAGCTGTACCACTCGATTGCCACGCTCCAGCGTCGCGAGGACAAAAATCCGGCGCTCGCTCTCGAGACCTGGCGCGCGGCCGTCGCCGACGATCCCCATGATGCGCTGGCTCACCAGGCGCTGATGGACGCTTACGAAGAGGTCGGCGACTACCGCGGCATGTACAGCGAGCTCGTCTGGTCCTACGAGCAGAAGGAGGGTGAACGCAAGCTCGAGACGCTGCTCCGCATGGCCGAGGTGGCGCTCGAGGCGGGCGACGGCGAGGTGGCGCTCGCTCACTATCGAACCCTGCTCGCCGAGGCGGAGCTCGGCGACGAAACTCTGGCGCGCGTCGAGGAGCTGGCACAGTCGCAGCACGATCCACACACGGCCCGCGCCGTGCTCGAGCGGCGCGTGATCCTCGCGAACGAGGTCGAGGAGCGGAGCGTCTTGCTCGAGCGGCTCGGCAACGTGCAAGCCTGGCAGCTGGCCGATCCTCCGAGCGCTGCGCGCGCCTGGCGAGAGAGCGCCCGGCTCGTGGATGCGCTGGGGGTCGACCCGCTGCGCGCCACGACGTTGTACGAGCGCGTGCTCTCGGTCGAGTCGGACGATCGCGAGGCTGCGGAGCGCTTGCTCGACCTGTACGCGCGCAGCGGTCACTGGCAGGGACTGCCGCACGTGTTCGCAGTCCTTTTGCGTCACGGTGCGTCCAGCGACCTCTCGCGCCGCCTGCTGGAGCTCTCGGAGCTCGCCGGGACGGAAGAGGCGCTGCCGGTGTACGCGGGGCTCGTGGACGCGGTGCTGGCGAAGGATCCCGAACCGAGCCGCGCGCAGGCGCTGCAGCTCTCGAAGGCGCGCGTCCTTGCCCAAAGCGCCGCGCATCGCGCTCAAGTCGCCACCACGTATCGAGCGCTGCTCGAGAGCGCGGCCGGCGACGACGCCGCGCTCGCCGCCGAATTCGCGGGCCAGCTCGCGACGCTGCCGCAAGACGCCGAGGTGCTTTCGGAGCGGCGCTGGCTGCTCCGCTTTCGCGCGGAGCACAGCGACCATCCCGGCGATGCGCTGATGGCCTGGGCAGAGGTCGAGGAGCAAGAGTTCGGCAACGTTCCGTTCGCGCTGGCGCTCTACGAACGCATGCTCGAACGCGAGCCCGACCGCCTGGACGCGTTGACGGAGCTGGCGCGGCTGCGCGCGGGGCAGGGCGACGCCAAGGGTGCGGTGTCCGCGCTTTCCGCCCTGCGCGATCGCAGCGACGGCGTGCTGCGTACGAACATCGAGCTCAGCATGGCCAGCCTGTTCATGGAGCAACTCGGCCAGGCGGGCGACGCGCTGGACGTGATCGAACCGCTGGTGAGGACGCTGCCGCCGGAGCCGGAGGCGCTGCGCATCGTGTACGCTGCGCTGGGTTTCACCGAGACACGCGCCCGGGCTGCCGAGCTGCTCGACGGCGCGTCGGAAGCGTCCGAGGACCCGAGCGCGCGGGCGCACGTGCTCGAGACCTTGCTCGCGCTGCCAGTCGAAGGGGCACCCGAGCTCGCGGACACCCGCCGCCGCTGGTACCGTCAACTGCTGAACCTCTCCAGTGCGGACGACAGCCGCACCCTGGACGTCGCGGTGCGCGCCGCCCGTGAGTTCCCGGTGGACAGTGAGCTCTGGGACGCCGCCGAGCGGCTCGCGCGCAAGCTGTCGGAGCCGCAACCGTTGCTCGACGCCTACACCGAAGCCATGGGCTCGGAGCTGCCGCCGGAGACCGCCGAAGCGCTCGGCCGGCGCATGATCGAATTTCACGAAGAGTGGTTCGACGACACCGACGGCGTGGTCCGCCTCCTGAAACAGGTGCTCGAGATTTCACCCGACGCGAGCTGGGCTTTCGATCGTCTGAAGCTGTCGTTCAACTCGGCCGGGCGCTGGGCCGAGTTGTTCGATCTGTACGACCACGCGCTCGAGCGGCCCATTCCCACGGCCACGGCTGCGGAGCTGCTGCGCGAGGCCGCCATGGCCGCGAAGGACTTCGCTGGCGACGCGGAGCGCGCGATTCACTACCTGGAGCGCCAGAGCGCGCTATGTCCCGAGGACGCCAGAATCGACGCTGGCCTCGAGCGTTTGTACGAGCGACACGGACACGCGCGCCCGCTGATCCAGCTGCTCCACCGGCGTCTTTCGAGCGCATCACCCCAGGCCTCGCGCGAGATCTCGCTGCGCATCGCGGCGCTGTGGATGAACCTCAACGAAGCGGTGCCGGCGTTCGAGATCATCGAAGGCCTGCTCGCGCAGGACGTCGATGATCCAGCGGCGATTGCGCTATTGGAGCGCCTGGTCGAGCTCCCCGAGTCCGGCAGCGCGGTGCTGCTCGTCGTGGAAGACGGCGAGCGCTCGCGTTCGGTGCGCGATCGCTCCGCCACTCACCTGCGGCGCTACTACGAGCGGAGCGAGCGCGTCCCCGACGCGGTGCGCATGCGCGAGATCGAGATCGAGGCGCTGGAGCAGCCGGATCAGCGCGCGGCGGCGTTGCTCGAGCTGTTCGACCTGCGCCGGAACAAGTTGCAAGACTTCGCCGGTGCGCTCAAGACCGCCGCCGATTTGCTGGTGCTCGAGCCGGCCAACGCCGCTCACCGGGATCGCCTGCGTGAGCTCTCGGAGCTGACGGACTCGCAGGCGGAGCGCGCGGCACTGCTCATCGAAGTGGCCGAGTCGCAAACTCCCACGCTACAGGCAGACCTACTCAACGAAGCCGCGGGGATCCACGAAGCGCTCGGCGAAGCCGGCCGCGCCATCGACTTGTACGGCACGGCGCTCGCGGGCGAAGCCGAGCCTGCGCTGGCGCTGCACGCGGCGCGACGCCTCGACGCGCTGCTGCTCGAGGCTTCCCGCATGCAGGAGCGGTGCACGGTCCTGGAACGCCGGGCGGAGCTGGAACCCGAAGCAGACGGACGCCGCGCCGCCCTGGCCGAGGCCGCGCGGGTCGCCGATCAGCACCTCGCCGACGTCGATCGCGCCGTTCGGAACTGGCGTAAACGGCTGGACGACGAGCCCGCGGACACGGAAGCCCTCGACGGCTTGGTGGACGTGCTGAACCGCGCCCAGCGCTGGGACGACCTGACCGAGGCGCTGCTCGCGCGCGCCGAGCTCGAGCCCACTTCTGCTCTGGCGCGAACGGACCGCGTGCGTGTCGCGGAGCTTCATGCCCGCGCACGCGGCGACCACGACGCGGCGATCCGCACCTGGTTCGCCATCCGTCGTGACTTCGGCGCGGACCCCGAGAGCCGAGAAGCCCTGGCGACCCTGCTCGAGGGCGAGGAACGCTGGACCGATCTCGCCGATCTGCTCGCCGAGGAAGCATCCGCGGCGGACGACCGCGAGCTTCGCAGCAGCCTGTTCGGGCGCCTCGGCCAGGTGTACCAGCACCGCACCCACGACGTGCTGCGGGCGCTGCGCTCGTACGTCTCGGCCGCCGATTGGGACCGCGCGATCGAGGTGGCCGCCAGCGGCAGCGGCAACCTCGAGCTGGGACTGAACGTGTGCCGGAGCCTCCTCGAGCTCGCCACACAGGCCTGGAAAGACGGCGAGGCCGGCGCTGATTCCGGCCCCGCGCGCGCAGCGGACTGGGCGATCGACGAGCTCTCCCAGCGGCTACTCGAGGTCGGGCAGCACGCGGACGTGGTGGAGCTGCTCTTGCGCGGGGCGGCGCTGCCGCTGCCCAAGCGCCGGCGCCGAGAGTTGCGGCGTGAGGCGGCCTGCCTGTGTTCGGATCGCCTGGACGCCCCGGAACGCGCCATGACGCTGTTTCGCGAGCTGTTCGCCGAGGACGCCGCCGACGACATTGCTTCTGCGTCGGTCACGCGTCTGTCACTGCTGCTCGAAGAGCACGAGCTCCACGAGGAGATCGTCGCGCTCTGGGAGGAGCAGGCGCGCGCTCGGCAACGCGCAGGGGACGTGGCGGCGTCGGCCGCGCTCTGGGCGCGGGCGGCCGAGCTCAGCGAGCAGCGGCTCGCTGACATCGAGCGGGCGCTCACCGACTACGCGCACGGCGCCGGGCTGGGTGGGGACGCCTGTCTGGAAGCGCTGGCGCGCATTCATGAGGGGCGCGGGGAGGCGGCGCGCGCCGCGGAAGTCCTGGAGTGGCTCTGCGCCCAGTCGCCCCGTGATCAACTGGCGAGTCGCGGCCTGCGCCTCGCGGAGGCGTACGTGGCTGCCGGGGATCGCGGCCGCGCACGGGCGCGTCTCGAGTACGTGGCGCAACACGCCATCGACGCAGGCGCCGCGCGCCGGCGGCTCGCAGAGCTGTATCGCGATGCGGGGGAGTGGCTACCGCTCGCGGAGCTTCTGACCGTCGAAGCCGCGCGCGCGGCCGACGTCAAGACGCGCCTGTCGTTGCTACGCGAAGCGGCGTTTCTCCACCTCGAGCAACGCAGCGATCCGGCGAGCGCGGTGCCGCTGCTCGAGCAGGCGGTCGAGCTCTCGGCCGACGACCCGGCGCTGACCCTTTCGTTGTCGGACGCGCTGCGGCTGGCAGAGCGTTACGACGAAGCCGCGCACCACCTGCGCGAGCAGATCGCGCGCTACGGCGCGCGGCGTCCCAAGGACCGCGCGCTCGTGCACTGGGCCCTGGCGCGGGTCTCGCTCGCGCGAGGTCAGCGCGCCGAGGCGCTCGAGGAGCTCACCCTGGCGAGCAAGATCGATCCGGCGCACCCCGGCATCCTGCAAGCGCTGGCGCGTTTGGCCTTCGAGGAAGGGCAGATCGAACGCGCAGAGAAGATGTATCGCGCGCTCTTGCTCGTACACGCATCGGCCAGTGAAGGAGCGCCAAGCCGCGCGGAGGCGCTGCTAGATCTCAGCGAAATTGCTGCACAAAAACAGGATCGCGTGCGCGCGGTGGAGTTCATCGAGAGCGCGTTCGAGGCGGCGCTCCAAAACGAGCACGAAGCCGCCAGCCTCGAACGCAGTCTGCGCACACGCAATCGGCCGGAGCTCCTGGTCCGCGCACTCGAAGAGCGTCTGAAAGGCGACGTCGAGCCGCGGGAAGCGGCGCGGCTCCTCGCGGATCTGGCCGAGCTGCAGATGAAGACGGAGGCCGGCGTGGGCGCAGCCCAAGCGAAGCTGCGCGAGCGCGCCCTCCGCGTCCACTACGATCTGGAGCGGGCCAGCGTCAGCGACGACGCTGCGTGGGCGGCGCTCGGCGGCGTGTACGCCATCTTGCAGGATACCGACGCCGAGCAGCGCGTCATCGAGCGCCGCGTGGCGCTGTCCGCCGCAGGGGGCAACAGGCTCGCCGACGCCACGCCGTTGTTTCGCTTGGCGGAGATCCGGCTGCGCTCGGAGTCCTCCGTGGAAGAAGCCATCGGCCTTCTGGAGCGCGCGCTCTTGCTCACCCCGGACTACGAGCGCGCCGAGCACTTGTTGTCGGCGCGCGTCCACGCGCACCCCACGGACGAGCACGCACTCGCTCTGCTCGAGAAAGTCGCGCGAGACGCCGGCCGCCAGCGTTCCTTGATCGACGCGCTGGCGCTCACCGTCGCGCTACCGTCGGGCCCGCGCCCCGAGGCGATGCGCGAGGGGCTCGCCTTGGCGCTGGCGCAGGGTGAGCCGGAGCTCGCTCAGCGCATTCTGGAGCGCGCGCTCGGCAACGAAAGCGCGCCTCTGGCCGCGGAGGACGCGGCCTTTGCGCAGCTCGCGCTCGCGGACTTGCACGAACGTGCTGGACGCCCCGCAGAAGCCGAAGAGCTGCGGGAGCGGGGCGCTTTGCTGCTCCCCCCCGGCGAGGCGCGCGAGGTACTACTCGGGCTCGCCGGCCGCGCGCGCGAAACTGGCGATGTGCCGCGAGCGGCCCGCTTGTACGAGGTGCTCCGCGAGCGGCAACCCGCGGATCGCGACGTCTGGCAGCCGCTCCTGGAGCTGTACCGCCAGGCCGGGGACACGGAACGGCTGGTGACGCTGCTCGACCAAACCGTGCCGCTCAGCGACTCCGCTCCGGATCGCGCGCTCTTGCGGCTCGAGCAGGCCACCCTGCTGCTCACGCGCGAAGGGCGCGAAGAGGAAGCGATCCGCGCGCTGAACGACATCCTTGGGGAGGATCGAGGTCAAACGCAGGCGGCGACCCTGCTCGCTGGCATCCTGGAGCGGACGGGCAAGCGGCGTGAGCTCACCGAGCTGTTGCAAACGCGCATCGAAGCGGCAAAAGACACGCAGGACGTCGTCGCCATCGTCGAGCTGTCCCTCAAGCTCGGGGGTTTGCTCGAGGAAGAGGGTCGGACCAGCGACGCGCTCGAGACGTATCGCGGCGTCCTCGATTGGGACGCGGCCAATCGCGAGGCGCTGCTCGCGATCGTGCGTCTGTCGGAGGGCAGCGCCGATGCGTTCGTGCTCGCGGATGCGCTCGAGGGGCTCTTGCGTGTCGAACGAGGGCCCGCCGCCGAGGGCGTCGGCCGGCGGCTCCTTTCGCTGCGCGCCGAACAGGGCGACGAGGCCGGCGCCGAGCGCGCGCTCACGCTCGCTGTAGCAGCGAACCCGGCCAGCGCGGAGCTACGCGAGACGCTGGTGCAACGCTTGAGCGAGCGCGAAGCCTGGCTGGACGCGGCCAGCGTGCTGCGCGGCGCGATCGACGTGGAGCCGCGGGACCCGAAGCTGCTGCTGCGCTTGATCGAGCTCTACCGGCAGGCGGAAGAACCCGAGCGCGCCCTCGAAATCCTGGAGCGACGCATGGCGGAAGAGCCGAGCAGTCCGGAGCTCTTCCGCGAACGCTCTCAGTTTCTGCGTGAGCTCGGCCGCGACGACGAGGCGCTCCTCGACCTGGAGAGCGCGTACGCGCTGGGAGGCGACTACTCTGCTGAGCTCGTCGAGGCGCTGGAGCGCGCGGTGGCGCGCGTCGAGCCGCCGGCCGACCGCGAGCTGACCTTGCGCCTCGTGCAAGTGCTGGAGGACATCGGGGACCTGGAAGGCGCGCGGGTGCGTCTTTCGACCCTGGTGAAAGAAGCGCCGCGCGAGCTCGGTGCGCTCCGCCAGCTCGCGCAGCTCGAAATGAAGAGCGGGCAGTACGCCGCGGCGAGCAGCACGTACCGTCGTCTACTCGCGCTGGAAGAAGGGCCGCAAGTGATCGACGCTGCGCTGAGGCTGGCCGACGCGTGCGAACAGGCCGAACGCTTCGTCGACGCGCGCGGCGGACTCGAGCGCGCGCTGAAGATCGATCCCGGCCATCCGGAGGTGCGCGCGCGTCTGAAATCGCTGTACATCGCGATCGGCGCGCAGCGCGAGCTGTGCGGGCTGCTGCTGGACGAAGCGCAGGCCCAGACCGACGTCACGGCGCGTCACGAGCTCTTGCTGGAAGCGGGAGAGCTTCTGCTACAGCCCGAGGGCAGCGTGGAGGATGCCATTCGCGTGCTCGACCAGGCGCACTCGCTCAGTCAGGACGACATCCGCGGCGTGGTGCTGCTGGCGCGCGCCTACGGTCTGGCCAAACGGTCGGAGGAGGCGCTGCGCATCTTGAACGAGACGGCGCTCGCGTATCGCGGGCGGAGGGTCAAACAGCTATCGGCCGTGTACCGAGAGATCTCGGCGATTCAGCTGATGGAAGGGTTCTTGACGGACGCCCTGACCGCCCTCGGCAAGGCCTTCGAAATGGACATGCGCAACGGACAGCTGGCGATGCAGCTCGGGCAGCTCGCGCTCGACATGGACGAGGAGGACGTCGCGGTACGGGCCTTCCGCAGCGTGACCATGATGAAGCCCGCCGAGGGCGACGCCACGGACGGCGCGACCGGCGAAGCCAAGGCGGACGCTCACTACTTTCTGGCAGTCGTCTCCAAGAAGCAGGGCGACCTGCGCAAGGCGCGCGTGCTCGTGTCCAAGGCGCTCAGCGAGAACCCGTCTCACGAGAGCGCGCGTGAGCTACTTCACGACCTGGACGTCGCTGAACGCCCCGCGTGAGCTCGCCGGCGGCAGGGCGGCAAAATCCAAAATGCCGTTTGCGTTGATAGGCCTTCGAGCTGCTATTGTGCGCCCCCCATGAAGCGAACGAAACGGCTCACGAAGCGTGAGCGCAAGGCCATGGACCCGGGTCCGAAGCCGCAGTCACACGCCGAGCACATTCATTGCGTCGCGTGTGGCCGGCACCTGGACCGAGAAGAGTTTTCGAGTAGTCCGCCCACGGCGACGTACGTGACCTGTGATCACGGCTCGCGTTTTCCTTCGTGCGCGTCCTGCTTGATGGAAACCGAGAAGCGCGTCGCTGCTCACGACAAGACCGGGCAGCCCATCAGCTCGGCGCCCGCCTATCACTGACGATCGAAGGGGCGGCTACTCGTTCTGCGCCAGCGCGTCGTCGTCCTTCTCTTTGCCGCTGCCCTTTTCCAGCCAGATCAGCGCGGAGCGGTAGGTCGCGGGCCGGCGCTGCAGGGCCAGCTCGTGGCCCACGCCTTTGAGCGTGTAGACGCGCGTCGCGATGCGCGCCTTGCGCAGCCACTCCGCTGCGGTTTGCGTGCCCGGCAGAACACTGTCTTCTGCGCCAGTCATCAGCACCACGCGCCGGAGCATTCCGCGATTTTCGTGTAGCGCCGTCATGCCCGCGCCGCCCCAGTACTTGGCGTCGCCGGCCAGGATCAGCCAGCGGTTGAAGGTCCTCGGCTCGCGCACGCCCACGTTCATGGCGGCGTACGCTCCCTCGCTGAAGCCAATCAGCGTGTTGCCCCGGAGCTGCACGCGCCGCCCGTACCGCCCGCGCAGCGCCTCGACCGCTTTCAGTGCCGCGCGGTGCGCGATCATCCAGGTGTTGTTCCAGCCGCGACCATCTCCGGTCGCGCCGGGCCCGCTCGGGCACACGAGCCAGCCGAGACGCCGTGCAACGGGCGCCCAGCGGCGACAGTCCTCGGCAGGATGGCCGCCCCGACCGTGCAAGTACACGAGCACCGGGCGGAGCGACTGGCGGCCGGGCCCGCTCGGCTCGAAGTAGTACGCGGGGCCTGCGCCTGGAATGTCCAGCACGCGCAGACCACCCGGCAGGACCGTGGGCTTCGGCGCGGGCTTTCGCTCCGGCTTCGCTTCCTCGGCCTCCTTCTTGGGGCTCTCGCTCGGCGGCGCCGGCTCGTCCGCTTCCTCTTTGCGCGAGCTCCGCGCGCTACCCGGGTCCGGAATGACGAGTGTCTGCCCCGGCTTGATGCGGTCGCGCCGGGTCATGTCGTTCGCTTCACACAGCTCGGCGATCGAGACGTTGTAGCGCTTGGCGATGCTCCCGATGGTTTGGCCGTCGTAGACGGTGTGCGTCTTCTCGGCCGCGGCGCTCCTCGGGCAAAACACGCCGAGCGCCAGGACGGCAATGAACAAGGCGGCGAGGCGCATGGGGCTGAGCGGTATCACAGAGCGCCGGCGGTTTGGCAATTCCCAGCGGATTTTGCCTCGGGGAGCGGAAAATGTGCGGTTAAGTCGCGCAGTTCCGCCTATCGTGCGGCTTCGCCGCCCCCGCGATCCGGCTGCTGGCCGTGCCCGGTCGGCCTTGTTGGGGCCGTCAAACGACCTAGCTTAACGCCATCCCCCCGTGACCAGCCGCTCCGTCCCCGAACCCATCGAAGTCTCCTCCAGCCCGGAATCGGAAGCGGCGCGCCGGCGTCGTTTCTCGATGCTGCGCGAGTTCACGCTCGCTGACGTGATCACGCTCGCCAACGGGTTCGCCGGCATGGGCGCGATTCTTTTTACGCTCAAGTACCTCGACACGCGCGAGCTCGGCCTGCTCTGGTACGCCTTCGCGCTGCTCCCGCTCGCCGGTTTCTTCGACTACGTGGACGGCCGCGTCGCGCGCTGGCGGCAGCAGCACACCCCGCTCGGCGCTCAGCTCGACTCGCTCGCGGATCTAATTTCGTTCGGCGTGGCGCCTGCCGTGCTCGCGTTCGCCGTGGGCATGCGCGGCGGCTGGGACGCGCTCTTCCTCGTGTACTTCGTCGGTTGCGGCGTGAGCCGGCTCGCGCGTTACAACGTGACCTGCGGCGACCTCGCCGACGAGTCGGGCAAAGTCCCGTACTTCGAGGGCACGCCGATTCCTACGAGCATGGTGCTGGTCGCGCTCCTGGCGGCGCTGCTCTGGCAGGGACGCACGCTCGGGACATTGCCCCTGGGCGCGTTCCAGATCGGACCGTGGCTCTTCCATCCGCTCGTGCTCGTGTACTTCGTGAGCGGCAGCGCCATGATCAGCAAGACGCTCCGCATCCCGAAGCCGTGACGCGCCGCTCGTTCAGCGGTGGGTGAGCTCGACGCCGGTCGCGACCAGCCGCACTTCTTCGGCGGTGCCGTCGGGCGCTTTCTTCGCGAACGTCGCGCCCTCTTCTTCCAGGTGTTTGACGTGTGAGGCCGCCACCTTCTCGACTTCCACGACGCCTTCGATCTTGGCGTGGGCGCCGCCGGAGTTGGTGGGCACGAAGAAGCCGTAGTCCTTGAAGGTGACGCGGCAGCCGGGCGTATTCGTTTCCGTGGACTCGGAGAGCTCCATCCAGCAGCCCTTGCGGGTGCAGGCGCGGCGGACTTCGCCTTCCACGATCAGCGTCTTGCCCTCGTAGCTCGCGCCGCCGCTGAGCACGCTGGCGATCGGCAGGGCAATGCCCGCGCCGAGCGGCGCGCCGTAGCGATCTGCCTTTGGGGAGGGCGCGGGAGCCTGGACGATCGCGGAGGCGACGGGCGGCGCGGCAGGCGCCGGCTTGGGACGAGACTCGCAGCCGGATGAGCCGAGCGCGCCCAGCACGGCGAGCGCACCACCGGCAGCCGCTAAGCAGAGACGGAACATGCCGTCAGCGTAGCAAACTTGCGCCCCTACGCCGGTTTGTCAGCCGAAAAAATCAAGTAGTCCGAAAATCCCGTCACCTTCCAGTCATCCAAACCGTAGATGTTCTGGATGTCATCGGGCGATAGCTGCACGACCGCGTCTTCCATCGTGATGCCGCGTTGACGGATCTTCTTGTACTTCGTCGTGCCGGGAAAGACGTACTCGCGAATCGAGTGAGCCTCTGCATTGACGAAGCCGGCGGCCTGGAGCCGGCGGCAATATTCGGCGGAGTCGTACATGTTCTCGAAGGGCACGGACCAGCGCTTCAAGATCGCCTTGTTCACGAAGCTGAGCGGGCCCTCTTCGACGTGCCGCGCGCCGTCCGCCGTCGCGATCCTCCCACCGGGGCGCAGCACGCGAAAGGCCTCGCGGAAGAACGTGTCGCGCGTGTCGAAGTGAAACGCCGATTCCAGCGCGGTGACCTTGTCGAACGACTGGTCCGGAAACGGAATGTCGGTGGCCGATCCGAGTCGCAGGTCCATGCGGCTCTCGAGGCCGCGCAGCTTGACGCGCTCGTTGGCGCGCTCGACATGCAAGGGCGTGATATTCAGGCCCGTGATGCGCTTGACCCCGTAGCGCTCGATCCAGAGAAAATCTTGCTCGGCGAAGCCGAAGCCGACGTCGAGCAGCTCGTCGTTCGGACCGAGCCGTGCGGCGTCCCCGAGCAGGATAGCCAGCGCGGCCGCCGCGTCGGGGTACTTCTGCGCGTTCTTCCAGTATCCGAGGTTCAGCCAAAGCGACTTGGTGGTGTCCTTGAAGCCGTCGGCCTGACCCTCGACTACGTCGTCGCCCAGGTACTCGTAGTAGTTGACGGAGTTCTTGCTGAAAAACAGCTTTGGCGCCTGCAAAATGGCTTCTATGTCTTTCAGTAACGGCACGTGATCAGACTCCTAGTACGTCGGCCCGGGCACTAGACGCCTCATGTCACGATCCATCCCCTCCGTCTAGGGCAGCACTGTATCCACGGGCCGCGCCTCAAAGTCGGCGCAGCCGGGCCTCTGCGACGCGGCGTGTTTCGCTTCGGTCCGGCTTGCCGGATGGCGTCAGTGGCAGCGCCGGCAAGAGTGCAATTTGCCGGGGTCGCTTGAAAGAGGCAAGGCGCGCACGCAGCTCTTCCGAGAGTCGCTCGAGCTCGAACCTGTTCGGGTCCGCGACCACCAGCGCGGCGCCGAGCACCTCGCCCCACGTCGGATCCGGCAGCGCGAACACACACGCCGCCCGGACGTCCGAGCATTCGAGGAGCGCGTGTTCCACCTCCGCGGGCCACACGTTCTCGCCGCCGGTGATGATCATCTCCGAGTCGCGTCCGGTGACGTGCAGCACGCCGTCTGCGTCCACTGTCCCGGAGTCTCCGGTTTCAAACCAGCCGTCGCGCAGGGGAGCGGGTGATCCGGACGGGAAGTAGCGGGTGAAGAGGACCGGGCCACGAACCAGAATTTGCCCGGAGGCAGCCGAGACTTCGATTCCGGGAAGCGCCTGCCCCGCGTCCGCCCCGAGAAGCGGGGTCTTCGGACGCTGGGTCGTCACTTGAGAGCACGCTTCCGTCAGCCCATACGTCGTCAGGATGGGGAAGCCCCGCTCGCGGGCACGCGCGATCAATGGCGGCGGTGCCGCCGCTCCGCCCAGTAAGATCGCCCGCACGTGCGCTGGCGGGTTCCACGGCGGATCGAGCTCGAGCAGCCGGGCCAGCTGAGTCGGCACCAACGACAGGAGCGTCACGCGCTCGCGCTCGATCACGTCGGCGAGACTGCGCGGATCGACGCCCGCGGCGTGACGCGTCGGTTGGGTGAGGACGACGGGCCGACGCGCCAGCAGACAGCGTGTCAGCACCGACAGTCCGCCGATGTGCGCCGGCGGCAAGCCGAGTAGCCAGCGGTCGTCGGCCTGCCAGCCCAGGTTCGCCGCGCTCGCGCGAGCCGACGCCAAAAACGCCCGGCGGCTGAGGACGATCCCTTTGGGTGCCCCCGAGCTGCCCGAGGTGTAGAGGATCGCGAGCGCGCGTTCGTCGTCGAATGCCGGAGCCCGCGCAGGGGCGTTGCCCGAGTCTGCGGGGAGCGTCGGCCAAGGTGACGCGAAGCTGCCGGACAACGCGAGGTCGCGGAGGAGCGAGCTGCGCTCGTGCTCGGTCCAGCGCGGATGGACGAGCAGCGCCGGCACGCCCATCTCGAACAGCGCAAATAGAAATTCTACGAACTGTTCGTCTGCGGACGCCACGAGCGCGGCAGGGCTGTCTTCGTTTCCCCGCATCACGCCCTGTGCTTCGAGCCAGCGCATGCGGCCGAGCACGCGCGCCGCCAGCTCGCCGAAGGTGAGGGCGGATCCGTCCCGAATCAGCGCCGGCTGATCCGGCTGCTCGGCGGCCGCTTCGATCACCGAGAGCGTCTGGCTCACGCCGCCCCCGGCAGCTCGATCAGCGGCAGTCCCCAGCCCGGGCCGTCCCAGGCGCGGATCGCGGCGTCAGTTAGCCACGGCAGCGGCACATTCCAGCTGCGGAGCACGGCGTGCTCGGCCAGGCCCGCGGCTCGTGCGCCGTTGCTCGTGGCCAGTGTCAACGCGCTCGCCAGGGCGAAGCCCAGCGGCCCTTCGAAGGTATGGGAGATCACGCACTCGACGCCCGACTGCGCCGCGATCCGCAGGATCTCGAGCGCCGCCACGACGCCACCGATCAACGTCGGTTTGAGCACACACACGGACAGCTTCAACGCTTCGCGCCGCCGCAATACGCGCTCCAGCAGACCCGAAACCACGAGCGACTCGTCGAGCGCGAGTGGCACCGCCGAGCGCGCGAGATCGTGCCACTCGGCCGTCGGCTCCTCGACGTATTCGGGTGACAGAGGCTCGAGCGCGTCCAGGTACGGCTCCGCTTGCTGCGCCGACCAGGCGCGGTTGGCATCGACGCGCAGCGACACCTCTGCGCCGAAATGCGCGCGCAACACCTCGAGCTCCGCCCGCTCGCGTTCGAACTCACCGGGCCGTCCCACTTTGACCTTCAGCGCGCGGATGCCGCGCGCGACGGCGCCTTCTGCCTCTACGAAACGCCCGGCGGCATCGCCCGCCTGAAGGAGCGCGGCGACCGGCACGCTGCCGGTGGGACGCGACTCGGCGGGAAGCAGCCCGCGCAACGTGGCCCACGCCGGCTCGCCGCGGGCCTGTGCGATCAGATCCAACAGCGCACCCTCGAACCCGCAACGCAGCGCGGGGACGTGGGCGAAGCGGGCGCCGAGCGCGGCGAGAGCCGTCAGCGGCGCCGAGGGCGAAAACTCGGGCAGCGCCGTGACGTCGAGGCGCCGGAGCTCACGCTCGCAGGCCCCGAGATCGTCCGGGGAAAAGCCGGGCAACGGCGCCGCCTCGCCCTGACCCACGTGTCTCTGCTCGTCCTCTAGGCGGATCAGGAGGCCCTCTCGCACCGGCCAGGTGCGCTCGGCGTTGTGCGGCGCCTGGGCGATCGCGAGGCGGTAGGGCCGCACCTCGAGCGCCGACAGCTTCATGCCGCCACAAATCTCGAGAGCGCGATGCCGAAGGCGAACAGCGCGCCGAAGATGACCAGCAGCTTCGCGGTGCCGACCAGCGTGCGATTCAACGCCGCACCTTGCTCGCGCTGGAGGCTCCGGAACAGGAGCAGCGCTGCGGGCAAGCTGAGCAGCGGCAGCAGCGCGACCACGGACAGGCCCTCGATGAGCACGAGGCCCGCGGGCACCAGATACGCGAGCGCGACGAGCACGCCGTATTGCGCGATGCCGGCGCGGCGACCGAAACGCACGGCCAAGGTTCGCTTGCCGGCGCGGACGTCGGTCTCCCGATCGCGCACGTTGTTGACGACGAGGATATTCGTCGCCAGAGCACCGACCGGGACGGCCGCCCACACCGATAGCGTGGGGACTTGCCCGGTCTGCACGAACACGGTGCCGCACACCGCGACGAAGCCGAAAAAGACCATCACGAACACGTCACCGAGCCCGTGATAGCCGAGCGGATAGGGGCCGCCCGTGTACAGGATGGCAGAGGCGATCGACAGAATCCCGATCACGATGATGGCCGGTCCGGCGACGGCGGTCAGATACACGCCACACAGAAACGCCAGCCCGAATACGACGAGCATGCCGTAGCGCACCTGGCGCGGGCTGAGCAGCCCGGCTTGCACCGTGCGCGTCGGACCCAGGCGCTCGCGGGTGTCGGCGCCCTTCTCGTAGTCGAACACGTCGTTCGCGAAGTTGGCGCCGATTTGTAGCAACAGCGCGCCGGCCAGCGCCGCGAGCGCGGGCGCCCAGCGCACTCCGCTCGTCACGAAGGCGCAGGCCGTACCGACGAGCACGGGCACCGCCGCGGCGCCCAACGTGGCAGGCCGGACCGCCATCAGCCACGCCCGGGGCGAACCCGGCGCCGCTTCTGGCACTGCCGCGTGCACGAGCTCGCTCATGATCCGCCCCGGAGAATGGCGGCGACCGTGTTCGGCCGCTCCAGGAGCACGTTGTGTCCCACTTCCGGAACGACGTGCAAGCGAGCCGCGGGCAGCTCTGCGCCGACCCGTCTTGCCAGGGCGCTGAACTTCTCGTCGCGCTCACCCACTACCAGATCGACGGGCAGAGCGATCCCGCGCAGCGCCGTCCAGTAGTTGGGCATTTCTGAAAGTCCCGTGCACTGCAAAGAGAGCCGCAAGCCGGCCGCCGAGTGGCGCAGCCGCTCGTGCCGCTGCGCGTCCAGGAGCGTCGCCGGAAGCGCGCGCTGCGTCGCGAACAGCGCCTGTTTCTCCCAGGCGTCGATGAACGCGGGCACCCCCTCGCGTTCCAGCAGCGCACACCACTCCGCGTCCACTCTGCGCCGTTGCTCCCGCTCGTCGTCCGTCGCCAGGCCCGGGTTCACGCCGACCAAGGTGGCGCGTGCGACCAGCGACGGGTGGCGGATGACGAGTCCGAGAGCCATCCGCGCGCCGAGGGAGTAGCCGATCACGTGGACTGGCGGCAGCCCGCGGTCTTCGACGTCGGCGGCCAGCCGATCGACTTCGGCCTCGAAACGTCCCGCAGCGGCTGGCTCGACCGCCGGCAAGGGCTGCTCGGGGTCGTGGCCGAGCAGTGCGGGCGCATAAATGCGCTGGCCGAGCGGGCACTCGGCGATGACACGCTGGAAGTTGCGCGGGCTACCCGTGAAACCGTGAAGGAGCAGCAGCGCAGTCATCGCGGCACCAGGGCAGGGTCCGAAAGCGCCCCTTCCAGGCCGTGCGAAATGGCAGTCAGCAGCGCGCTCGTGCTCCGGCCGGGCACCCACACCTCGATCACCCGGGCGCCTTCGGGCCTCTCGGCGTGCAGCGCGGCCTGCAACGCCTCGAGCGTGGTGACGCGGGTGTGCGCGATCTTGTAGAGGCGGCTGGCGTGCTCGAGCGGCAGCCCGTGCGGGGTCAGCCAGGCGCGGGCATCCGGCACGCTGCCGGCCGGGCCACGCAGAATCGGGAGCTGCTCGAAGATGCGACCGCCGTCGTTGTTCAAGACGACGATCGTGAGCGGCCGAGACAGCTCGCGCGCGGCGTACAGCCCGCCCACGTCGTGCAGAAAGCTGACGTCGCCCACGAGCAGTGTGGTTTCGCAGTCGGCGACGCTGGCCGCACCCGCCGCGCCCGAAACCAGGCCGTCGATGCCGTTGAGCCCGCGCTGGGAGCACACCTGCAGCCGGCGCCCTTCGGCGCGACAGAACCAGTCGAGCTCCCGCACCGGCAAGCTGTTGCCGACGCACAGCACGCTGCCGGCGGGCAGGGCGTCGATCACGGCGCGCACCGCGACCGCCTCGCTGAGCGCCGTGTCGCCGGTCAATTCGCGCTCGACCACGTCCCACGCCAGTGCATTGGCCCGCTCCCAGTGGCGGGACCATTCGCCCGGCGCGCGCGTCGTTTCGCGGAGGCGAGCGTCCAAGCCGTGGACGACCAAGCTCGTGTCGCCGCGTACCAGGGCCGTCGCCCGTCCGGACGGATCGGGCCAGTCGTAGGGCGCGAACACGTAGCGCGGCACGCCCGCGTGACGCGCGAGAAACAGCTCGTAGCTCGACGCCGTGGGAGGGCGACCGAACTCCAGGATCAAGTCCGGCGCGGCGCCGGTCGCGAACACCTCGGAACGACACAGCCAGTCGAACGCGTCGCACAGCTCTGCCCCGGGCTCTTTCGCAAAGCGCACCTGGCTCGTCGCTTCGCACGCGATGGGGAAGCCGCTGACTCGCCCGAGCTCGATCAGTGCCGGCGGCGTCACGCTGGCTCCAGCGTCCGAAAGCGGCAGCGGGCCGCACACGATCAGCCCGCGCTCGGCGGCGCGGCACGCGCGCGCCAGGGCGTCGAGCGTGTGCGACGCCGGGAGCACCGAAGGTCGCTCGGCGACCGCGGGTCTCTGCGCGATACAGCGCGTGACGTGTTCACTCAGCGCGCGCTCCTCGTCCGTCTGCGCCGGCCGTGGCTCGAGCGGCTTTCTGGCGCAGGCGTTGAGGTGCACGGGGCCGGGCACGGGAAAGCGCGCCATGTGCACCGCTTGCGCGACGGCGCGCTGCAAACCTTGCAAGGCCTGAGGGCTCTCGTCCGGCAAGCCGAGATCGGTGAAGCTACGGGTGAACGCGCCGAAGATTTTTACTTGATCGAAGGTCTGCGCGGCGCCGCACGCCTGCAGCTCGTACGGCCGATCGGCGCTGATCACGACCAGCGGCGTCGCGGACAACGCCGCTTCGGCGACGGCCGGCAGATAGTTGGCGAGGGCGCTTCCCGACGTGCAAATCAAGGCCGAGGGCCGGCCGCTGAGCCGCGCCTGTCCGAGCGCAAAGAACCCCGCGGCGCGCTCGTCGATGAGCACGTGACAGCGGAGCTGCTCCTGCGTGAGGGCCGCCCACACGAATGGCGTCGAGCGCGAGCCAGGGCTGATGACAGCCTCGCGCACGCCTGCTGCGACCAGCGTCTCGATCAGCAGCCGTGCCCACTCGCCGAGCACGTTGGCGGGTCTCATCCGCCGGCTCCGAGCGCGAGTTGCAAGGTGCGCAGCTTCAGCGCCGTCTCGGAGTACTCGCTGCTCGCGTTCGACTCATTCACGATGCCGGCGCCGACGAACAAATGCGCGTGCGGTCCCTCGAGGACGCCGGAGCGGAGCGCGACCGCGAATTCGCCGTCACCGGCCGCATCGAACCAGCCGATGGGGCCGGCATACCAGCCGCGCTCGTCGCGTTCGTGCTCGGCGATCCACGACAGCGCGTCAGCGCGCGGCACGCCGCCGACGGCCGGCGTGGGATGCAGTTTCTCGACGAGCTCGAGCACGTGCGCTGCTTCGCGCAGCCGGCCTCGGATCGGCGTCCACAAGTGCTGCACGTGGCGGAGCTCGCGCACTACGGGGTGCTCTGGGCAAGAAAGCTCGCTGCACAGCGGCGTCAGCGTGCGCACGAGCTCGCGTACCACGATGGCGTGCTCGGCCAGATCTTTGCGGCTCTCGAGCAACTCCCCGCTGGCGGCGCAGCCGACGCGCTGCGATCCCGCGAGCGCCTCGGTCTCGACCTCTCGCCCGGTCTTGGCGACCAGGCGCTCGGGCGTCGCTCCCAGGAACGTGGCGGAGCCACGCCGGAACGCAAAACGCGTCGCGTGCGGCGCCTCGTACCGGAGGCGCTCCAGCACTTCGAACGGGTCCGGCGTGGGCTCGAGCGTCAGCGAAACGCGCCGCGCCAGCACGACCTTCTCCAGCCGTCCCGCGGCAATCCCGCTGCAGATCGCAGCGACTCGCTCGGCCCAGTCGTCCGCGCCGCGCTCGTGGGTGGCGGCGATGTGCGTCCGCGGCGTGCGCGCACGCAGCTGATAACTGCGCGGCCCGCTGTTCAGAGCGGTCAGCGCGGCATGCACGGCTTCGAGCACCCCCTCGGTGCGTTCCTTTTGCTCGGCGTCGGCAGCGACGGCGACGCACAACTGTGCGTGATCGACACCCCGCACGTAGAGCAAACGCGGCAGCACGAACGCCCCATCTCCGAACTCGGTCCAGGGCGCTGCTCGCGACTTGCCCACCTGAAAAGCCAGGCCGCCGAGCAGGCGCGGGCGCGGCGCCGGCGCATTCGACAAATTCACCGTGTCGAGCTTCGCAAACAGCGCGTTCGCCCCTTCGAACAGCTCACGAAAACGGCGTGCTCCAGCCACGGTCAGCTCGGCTGCGGCGCCGATCGCGGCGAGGGCAGGGCCCTGTTCAGGCTCCCAGAGCGCGGCCTGTTCCTGCGGAAAACGCGCGAGCAACGTGGCCAGCGGCGCCAGCGGTGCCGGCAAGGTGTAGACGCGGATACCGGCGCTGCGGGACGGCTCACGCAGCGCGTGCGCCAAGCTTCCGAGCGTGTGCTCAACGGCCACCTCGGCGCCGCCGGGCAGGGCACTAAATAGGGCGCCAGCGCTCACGCGGACCTCTGGGGAGTCGCGACGTAGAGGTGACAAACACCGAACGTGAGCGGCGTCACGGCGAGCACTGCGAGGCCGCTCTGACGCATCAACTCGGCGAAGGCCGGCGCGGGCGGGAAGGCCGCGATCGACTGCTCCAGGTAGCGGTACTCACGCTTGCCGGACAAGAGGGCGCCGATGAACGGAACCAGCGTGTGCACGTGAAAGCGCGCCATGGGGCCGATGACACCGCCGGGCTCCGACAGCTCCAGGATGGCGACGCGCCCGCCGGGGCGCACGACGCGAGCCATCTCGCGGAGTCCCTGCGCGCGGTCCGGCACGTTGCGGATGCCAAAGGCGATGCAGAGCCCATCGAACGACGACGCCTCGAACGGGAGCGCCTGCGCGTCCCCGGCGCAGAGCTCGATGCGCTGTTCGAGCCCTTGCCGCTGCACCTTTTCGCGGGCAATGGCGAGCATGCCCTCGGATGGATCGAGCCCCACGATGCTCACGTCGCCGTGACGCGCGGCGATTTTGAGCGCGAGGTCGCCAGTCCCGGTGGCCACGTCCAAGACGCGGTGCCCGGGCCCGAGCTCGAGCGCGTCCACCGTCCGCGTGCGCCAGCGCTGATCGACGCCGAAGGACAAGATGCGGTTGACCAGGTCGTAACGCGCGGCGATGCGATCGAACATCTCGCCGGAGCCACCCCGGGGTGTGAGAGCCAGCGCCGATGTGGGTTCGTTGCTCATGACGCCGCCGACGGCGCGCCCGACAGCGTCGCATCAGAACTTGCAATCGCGCGATAAGCCAGCGAACTGACCGGGTTTTCTCGCCTGTTCAGCGCAATGTCGGCGCGGGCGCGGGCAGGCTGCGTGGGGGCGGTCGCCATGTGCGCTGGGCCTTCCGTTAGACGTTTCAAAAACTCTTGAAACTTTAGTCGCCGGCCTTTGCTCAGTCAAGGCCGGTCCGGGACGCAAACTCGCGAGAATTGCGGCTGCCGTGGTAGTGGTAGTCGGCAGCGTCGATGACGACCCCCGGGTCTCCCGCGCCGAAAGTGGGTAGCGCCGAACGGCCTTTGCGCGTGGCTATAGTTGGTTCCGGCCCGGCCGGCTTCTACGCGGCCGAGTGGCTGTTCCGGGAGAAGGGGCAACACGTCGAGGTCGACCTGTTCGAACGGCTGCCGTCCCCCTACGGCTTGGTTCGCTTCGGCGTGGCGCCCGATCATCAGCGCATCAAGCGCGTCGTGCTCGCGTTCGAGCGCACCGCTGCCCACGCCGGCTTTCGTTTGCTCGGCAATGTCGAGGTCGGGCGCGACGTGACGGCGGCCGAGCTCGCGGAGCACTACGACCAGGTCCTCTATACGTACGGCTCGGCGACGGACCGCCGCCTCGACGTACCCGGCGAAGACCTCGCCGGCAGCGACGCCGCGACGGCGTTCGTCGGCTGGTACAACGGGCATCCGGACTTTCGCGACCACCACTTCGATCTCGGTACGGAACGCGCCGTGGTGGTCGGCATGGGGAACGTGGCGATGGACGTCGCGCGCGTGCTGGTGCGCCGCGTGGAGGAGCTCGCCACGACGGACATACCCGAATACGCGCTCGAAGCGCTGCGCGGAAGTCGGGTGCGGGAAGTGGTGCTGCTCGGTCGCCGAGGGCCGGCGCAAGCGGCGTTCGATCAAGCCGAGCTCGAAGACATCGTCACGCTCGACGACGTGTCGCTCAGCGTGCACGATCCGAAGAGCGTCGAAGACATCTCGACAGACGAGCTCTCGCCCGCGGCGCGCAAGAACGTCGCGTATCTGAAGCTGCTCGCGGAGCGCCCGCTCCAGGTGCGTACCCGGCACGTCGTGCTCCGGTTTCTTGCGTCACCGGCCCTGCTCAGCGGTGAAGAGGGGCGGGTCAGCGCCGTGAAAGTCGAGCGCAATGCGCTGATACGCCGCGGCGACGGCAGCTACGGTGCGCGCGGCACCGGTGAGCACGAGCTGCTTTCGACGGGACTCGTGCTGCGCTCGATCGGGTATCACGGCGTCGCGTTGCCCGGACTGCCGTTCTCGGAGCAGACTGGCGTCATTCCCAACGTCGGCGGCCGCGTGACCGAAAGTACCGGTGGCCCGGTGCTGCCGTTCGTGTACGTGGCCGGCTGGATCAAGCGCGGCCCGACGGGACTCATCGGCACCAACAAGGACGACGCGAAACACACCGTCGAGAACATGCTGGCCGACGTCGCGGCGCTGCCTCGTGAAAAGCCGCCGCGCGCTGCGATCGACGCCCTGCTCGCCGAGCGTGGCGTGCGCGTCGTCAGCTGGGCCGATTTTCGCAAGCTCGACGCGCTCGAGGTCGAGGCCGGCAAAGCGCGCGGTAAAGTGCGTGAAAAATTCTGCAGCATCGAAGCCATGCTGCAGGCGCTGCAAGTCGCCGAGAGCCGCCCTTGAGAACGACCTGTGCGAAGGGGTCCGTACCGTGGCAAGCTTCCACGCAATGAAAGCTCTGGCTGCCAGCGCCGCTGTCTTTCTCGCCGTCTTGTCGACGGAACCGGCGGGCGCGCAAGACCTCTCTCACGGACACGCCGCTGAGGCGGCGCCCGAGGAGGTACTGGGCTTCGTCCCGGGCGCCGAGCGTCTCGAGGGCCGTATCCGTGCGCCGTGCTGCTGGAACCAGACGCTCGACATTCACAGCTCGGAAATCTCGAGCGCGTTGAAGCGAGAGATTCGCCAGCGCCTGCGACGCGGGGAGACGCCCGACGTCATCGAGGCGAGCATCGTGGCGCGTTACGGCGAGAAGGTGCTCGCCGTGCCGGACAAGAGCCCCCTGAAGGGCTTTGCCGTGGCGCTGGCGGCGGCCATGGGCCTCGCGGGCGTGGCTGCCGGGTTCATGCTCGTGCGCTGGCGCCGTCGCTCGACCCAGGCGCAAGCGGCAAGCAAGCCGCCCGACCCGACGGAACGGGACGATCTCGACGAGCGTTTGGATCGCGAGATCGAGAACCAGGCTTAGCGTTGACCGCTGCCGGTCAGCACAAGAGCTGGCGCAGCTTCGTGTAGTGGTAGCGAATCTGTTCGTCCGAGTACCGCGAATCGCGCCCGATCGGACAGGCGTCGCGCACACTCACCCAGCTCGCCCAATCGCGCTCCACGGCGGCGGCGTCGGGCTTCATGTCGGTCCCGTGAAGCGCGCGCTGAAGCGCTTCCACACACGGTTTCGCGCAGCCGCTGCAGTGGTCCTCACAGCTCGGCGCGACACCGTCGGGACCGTCGATATCGACGATCACCACGGCGCGCAGCGCGATCCACGGTCCGTGCGACGGGTGCACACTGAGATGGCTCGGAGACAGCGTGGCGAGCCCGGTCGCCCAGGCCACGCGCTGGATGGGCAAAGGGTCCGGATCGGACTCGTGCGCCCAGCGGACGAGCCAGCGCAGCTCGAGCACCGACAACGCCGAAAGCACGCTGTCGGCCGCGTACCGGTCGACGGGATCCGTCTCCGTCTGCAGGTGGTCGAAGTGTTCCAGCGCGCGCCGGAAGAGCGGCCAGAAGTCGCGCGTGTTGCCGATCAATAGGCCGAGCGCCGTGGCACGACCCAGGTCGGGCAAACGCCGCGTAGTGCGGCGCATCTGCCCGTTGTACCAGCCGATCTGAAACGGGTGAACGACATCGAGGCCGCGCTCCGCTAGGCTTTGGCGGATCTCGTCAGCAATGCCTTGCCAAGTCACTGCCATGCTCGGAGAGTACCTCGAATGAGCGCGCTCTACGAGCTCCGTACCATTCATTGTTCCGGCGCCCCACGTGATCTCGGCCGCGCACAGGGCGAAGAAGTCCGCGATCTCGTGCGCGGCTTCGTGGCCCAACGCCTGGACGCGCTTCAAGCATATCTGACGGAACGGGGTGGGGGGGACATCGGGGCGTTCTTGGACCTCGGTCAACGCTGCATGATGGCGCAAAAACGCTGGGATCCCGATGGTTACGCCGAGCATTGCGGGATCGCGGAGGGCGCGCGTGTCGGCGCGAACGAGCTCTACGCCGTGAGCAACATGACTGACCTCCGCGACGTGCTGCTGCTGTCCAAGCAGCCGGATCGCGAGGGCTGTTCGTCGTTGATGTTGCCGCGCCATTTCGCGCGCGATGGCCAGCTGCTGGTCGGCCAAACCTGGGATCTGAACCCCACGGATCTCGACTACGTGATGGCCGTGCATCGCGTTCCGGACGGCGGCCCCGAGACCTGGGCGGTGACGTGTGTGGGCTGCCTGACGTTGATGGGCATGAACGAACACGGCGTTGCCGTCGGCACGACGAACATCAAGACTTATCGCGGCCGCACGGGCGTCGGCTATCTGAGCGTGCTGCACCGCGCGATCAGGGCCCCCACGTGTGCCGAAGCGCGCTCCCACGTCGAGCAAGCGCCCCGCGCCGCTGCCCATACCTACTGGATCGCCGACGCCGATTCCGGCGTGGAGCTCGAATGCAGCAGTGAGCTGTGCGTGCGGCGAGACCTGGGGGTCACACCAATCGCGCGCACCAACCATTGCCTGAGTCCGGCGATTCGGGAGCTCGAGGGAGAAGCGCCCAGCGCGTCGAGTGAAAAGCGCTTGGCGCGCCTGTCGAGTGTCCTGGCCGGCGGGCAGCACGACGTGCAAACCATCCGCGCGCTCTACGCAGATCGCGCGGATGGCGTGGATAGCATCTGTCGCTACCCCGAGGACGAACAGGGCACGACCACCAACGCCTGCATGATCTGCGAACCCGCGACCCGCCGCATGTGGGTGTGCCGTGGTCCGGCGGATCGCGGCCACTGGCAAGAGCTCGGGTTCCGAGCGGCCAGCTGACACGCCCGCCCTTCGCGACCTACCAGGGCAAGGTCTCGCCGGTCGCGTGCAGGAAACGCCCGGAGGTCTCGAGCGTCAGCTCGTCGATCCTGGTGAGCAGCAGGGACGCGGCTTCGCCCGGCTCGATGCTGCCATGCCGCGCGGTCATGTCGGTACGCACGTAGCCGGGGTGCAGGATCACCACGGCCACGCCGCGCTCCTTCAAGTCGTGAGCGAGCGAGACCCCCGCTGCGTTCAGCGCTGCTTTCGACATGCGATAGCCATACATGGCACCCGACGTGTTGTCCGCGATCGAACCCATGCGGCTGGTGATGAGGGCGACCTTGGTCCCTTGCTGCAGACAATCGCTCAGCGCCTGGGTCACACGCAGCGGCCCGAGCGCGTTGGTCTCGAGCTGTGCGAGCACCTCTTGGAAGGCGATCCCGCCAAAAGCGTCGACTCGAAGCAGACCCGCATTGTTGATCAGAATGTCGAGCTTGGTCCCCTGAACACGCTGCTTCAGCGCTTGCACGGATTCGTCCCGCTGGACGTCGATGCCAGATTCGACCCGCACGTCGAGAGCCGTCAGCTCGGACGAGCTGGTTCGGCACACGGCGATCACGTCGTAGCCGCGTTGGCGAAGCTGCCTGCACAGCTCCAGCCCAATTCCTCGGTTCGCCCCCGTCACGAGCGCTGTCTTGGCCATTATGTCCTCCGGTCGTCCGTTTACGTCGTGTCTACGTCGTGTCTTGACCCATACCGCGCTTGCGCGGGGATGGTTGCGCGCGCGTGCCGCGTTTCTTCGACGCGGCGGCCGATTTTCGCATTTTCTCGGCCTCGGCTCTCTCCGCCTGTTCGCTGATCTCCGCCGAGCGCTGGGCCGAAGCTTCGGCGATGCGCCGGGCGCGCTCGGTTTCACCGCGCATCTCGTGGAGGAAGCGGCTCGGCAACGAAGGCCGCATCTTGCCCCATTTCATGCGCCCTTTGCAGAGCGTGAGGGTCAGCTGGTCGCGCGCGCGCGTGACACCCACGTAGCAGAGCCGGCGCTCTTCATCGATGTTCTGCGAGCCGTCGGCGACCGAACGCTGATGGGGGAGCAGGCCCTCCTCCATGCCCACCAAGTAAACGTGACGAAACTCGAGGCCCTTGGCGCTGTGCAGCGTCATGAGCACCACGGCGTGCTCCTGACGCTTGTCGTCGCTCCGCTGGTCATCGCGCCCCGACAGCGCCGACTCCTCGAGGAAGCCGAGCAGTGACGGCTCGGTCGCGCGCTCCTCGTAGATGCCGACGGCGTTCACCAGCCCCTCCACGGTCTGCCAGCGCGCCTCGATGTCCGCGGGATCCTTGTACGCGCGGGCGAGCTCCGTGCGGTACTCGACCGCGCCGATCAGCGCCGTCACGAGCTCCACGAGCTTTTCGTGGCCGAGGCGGCCGCGAAATCTCTCAATCAGCTTGCGAAACTCCTCGATTCGCTCGCCCGTCGCGTGGGGGAGCCTGCCGTCGTGCACGGCTTTGGGCAGCACGGTCCACAGCGACTGGCCCTGGGACACGGCTTCGGAGAGGAGCGTCTCGATGCTGCCAGCGCCGATGCCTCGGGGTGGCGTGTTGATGATGCGCAGGAGCGAGACCTCGTCGTTCGGATTGGCGAGCACGCGCAGGTACGCCAGGATGTCCCGTACCTCCTTGCGATCGTAAAACGACATCCCGCCTACCAGCACGTAGGGCACTTTCTGGCGCCTCAGCTCCATTTCGAAGGCGCGCGGCTGTTCGTTCGTGCGGAAAAGAATGGCGAGCTCGCTCGCAGGAATCCGCTCGTCGCCCTGCAGCGCGAGCTTTTGCGCGATATCGTGCACGACCGCGCTCGCTTCCGCGGTTTCATCCTCGAAGCGAACGAAACGGGGTAGGGGGCCCTGCTCGCGCGACGGTTTGAGGACCTTCTGATGCCGAGCGCTGTTGTGCGCGATCAGCGTATTGGCGAGGTCCAAAATGGGTGCACAGGACCGGTAATTGTCTTCCAGGCGCACGATTTTGGCGTCCGGCCAGTCGCGCTCGAAATTGAGGATGTGGGTGACGTCTGCGCCGCGCCAACCGTAGATCGACTGGTCGTCGTCTCCCACCACGCACAGATTGCGGTGCGCGGCGGCGAGCGCCTTCACGATCCGGTACTGAAGGCCGTTGGTATCCTGATACTCGTCGATCAGCAGGTGGTCGAAGCGCGAGCTCTCGGCATAGCGCGCCTCGGGAAAGCTCTCGAAGAGCTGCTCGGTCAGCAGCAAGAGGTCGTCGAAGTCCACCGCGCCCGCCGTTTTCAGCGCAAGCTGGTAGCGTTCGTACGCCACGGCGGCGAGCTCCTCCTTGGGCCCATCGGTCAGCTCCAGCGCGCGCGCAGGGCGCACCGAGTGCGTCTTCCATGTGCCGATGATGCTCAGCAGATCGCCGGGCCGGAGCGTGTCCTGTCCGACACGGATGTCGCGCAGGGCAGCGCGCGCCACGCTCTCCTGGTCACCTCGGTCATAGATCGTAAATTGTTGGGGGTATCCGAGGAGCTGGATGTGCCGTCGCAGGACGCGCACGCACAGCGAGTGAAAGGTGGAGATTTCCGGCCCACCTTCACGCGCTTCTCCCTTCTGACGGCGCTTGCCGAGCAGCGCCATCGCGCGTTGCTTCATCTCTCGGGCGGCCTTGTTCGTGAACGTCACGGCCAGGATGCGACCGGGTTTGATGCCGTGCCGGATCAGGTTGGCGATGCGGTAGGTGATGACGCGCGTCTTGCCGGTACCCGCTCCTGCGAGCACGAGCAGGGGGCCGCTCAATGAGCTCACGGCGGCGTGCTGAGCCGAGTTGAGATCGGAGAGTCTCATGAACGCCACCGGCCATAGCGCACTTCCAAGCGTGCTGCGCCTGCTCCGTGTCGGAGCCGCTTTCTGGCGCTGCCCGAGCAGTGGTACACGGAAGATGCGTCGGCTCGGCCCTTGCGCCGCCGCCACGGCGATTCAGGGTGAAGCCAATGGCCAAGCGTGGATTGACCGTCGGGTCGCTTCTCGGCGTGCCTCAGCAGGGAGCGTCCGCTGCCGCACAACGTCGCGCCTCCCATGTAGGTGGGGTCCAGTCGAATGTCATGCGCCCCGCTCCGCGCGTCGAGTGGAGTGAGGGCAGGTACCGTGCTCCGGCTCCGTTCCGGCTCGCGCGCGGCTGCTGCCGATCGGGTTGCGCCGGTTGTCCTTGGGCAGAAGCGCAGCGACGCTCGTTACAGGTTCTCGAGGGCACGCGCGCGCCGAAGCTGCCGTGACGCGCGAGCCGAACGGGCCGGAAGCGCACGATGTGTGCGAAGCGAGCTTTCGCGCGAGGTTGCGCGGGAAACATCCGTCCGCATATGTACAAGTCATGGAGGAGGAGGAGCGTCTGACCCTGCACACAGACGTCGAGGGTCCGAGTTCGGGTCCCGTGCTCGTGCTCATGCATGGCTTCGGTGGGAGCGCGCGCAATTTCCGCCCGCAGATGAAGGCTTTTTCTGGCTCGCAGCGTGTGATCGCGTTCGACGCCCGCGGACATGCCAGAAGCCCCGCGCCGGACGCGAGCGCCGCGTACGAGCCAGCATGCTTCGTCGCCGATCTGGCGCATGTGATCGAGCGCGCCACGAGCGATCGCGAGCCGCACGTGCCGCACATGGGGGAGGATCCGTCCCGAGCTGCCGCCGCCCATCTTGCCCGCCCTGGAGGAGCGCGTGTCGCGGTGTGCGGCCTCAGCATGGGCGCGGGTATTGCGTTACGTTACGGAATTGGGCATTCTGAAGACGTCTACGCTCTGGTGCTCGCATCGTTTCCACGCACCAGCGCAGACGCGGCGAATCGTGAGTGGGCGATGAGCTTTGCCGATGAGATCGAACGGGTCGGATTGGACGCAGCGGGCGAACGCTTCGTCTGGGGCGAACGTTCGCGCTTCGACGCGAAGGGCGCGGCGTTGATCCGGCAAGGCTTCCTCGAGCACACGCCGCATGCGCTTGCGCACATCCTGCGCAAGGTGCTCGCCGTGCAACCGTCCGTGAGCGACATGCAAAGCCAGCTGACCGAGCTCGACGTACCGACCCTGCTCGTCGCGGGCGAAAACGATCACGCATCGGTCGAAGCCTCCCGGGCGCTCGCCGAGCATCTTCCTCGCGCTGAGCTCGCTGTCATCGCGGGCGCTGGCCACGTCGTGAATCTCGAGGCCGCGGAGCAGTTCAACAGCGTCGTGCGCGACTTCCTACGCGCGCATTCACCGCATTCACCCGGCGAGGGCGCATGAGGAGTGGGCGAGCGCCGAGCGTGAGTTGCGCGGGGACGCAAGCAGAATTTGCTCGCGACATCACATGCACTGTTGACACATGGCATTAGATGGCAATATATGCGTTGCTGATGGAGCCAACTGCGAGGTCGTTTTGCCTCGGCATGGCGTCCAAGGAGGTCTCATGGCCGCAAAGAAGAAAAGGGCAGCAAAGAAGAAGGGCGCCGCGCGCTCCACTAAGGTGAAGGCCGCCGGTCGCAAGGGCGCCCGCAAGACCGCGAAGCGGGGCCGCAAGAGCAAGCGCGCCGCAGCTCCGGCTGGGGACGCTGGCACAGCCGCCGCGAAGCCCGCGAAGCGTGGCGCCAAGAAGCGCCGCGCCAAGAAGAAGAAGGGCGCACGAGCTGCGGCCCCGCGCGCAGCGAAGAAGAAGGCCCGCAAGGGAGGCCGTCGTCGCAAGAGCGCAGCCGCTGGCGACGCCGGTGGCATGCCCGGAATGTGATCGCCGCGCGTTCCGTGATGCGTCTGGCGGCGCGCAGTGCGCACACGCGAATTAGGACGACGCTCGCGCGTCTTGTCCCGCTTGCTGCGCGCTAAGCGCGTCCGTTGAGAGCAGCGAACCTGTCGCTGCACGCAGAGAGGTCGTCACTCTAAACGTGCGTGACTGCCTCTCTGCTGCACCAGCGTCTGTAGTTCACGCCAGCGCACAGCTCGATCCAGAAGGCTGTACTGGGTCGAGCGCGTGCTCGTTGGCGTATTCTCCACATGCTCGCGAACAGCGTACGCTGCGCGAGTTGAAATTTCGAAGCTCTACCGGAAAACACCAAACGTGTTTTCCAGACATCGATTCAATTCGCCATCCATGGGGTCGTAGGCAAGCGAAACTCAATTCGCTCGTCTACGGCCCCATTGCGCATTGGTCGCCGAGGCCGCGGTTGCAAAGCGCTATCGGCGCGTACCGCCCACGCCGAAGCGCGTGGTGCGAAGTGCGTACGGCCGTGGTGAGCCGTTTCAGAGTCGCCGCGTGGGGTGGGGCCCCGCTGAATTCACTTCAGCGTGGCGGGGCGGCGCGTGCCGCCCCGATGGAACGATTAGAGGTCAGTCGTCACGCGAGGACGAACATCATCAGCACGTATGCGATCGTGCCAAGGAAATAGAGCCCGAACATCACGTAGCCGACGATGCACAGAAGGCGCGCCGTCTTGATCTTTTCTCGCGCGGTGTTCTGGTCGCCTTGAGCGAGCGCCTGCTTCGCCAGGTGCGCCATGTAGACATTGATCAGGCCGAGCAAGCCGCAGCCGCAGAAGATCGAAACGATCGAAAGCGTGAACCATTTGCTGATCTCTTTCTCGAGCTCAGGGTTCGGAGGGCCGCCCATCATGGGCGGGCCGCCACCGGGGGGCGCCATCGGGCCGCCAGGTGGACCACCGGGATAACCGGGCGGGCCGTATCCACCGGGAGGTTGGTAGCCGCCGGGCGGCTGATACCCACCAGGAGGCTGGCCGGGCGGTTGGTATCCACCGGGGTTGCCTGGTGGCCCCCCGGGCGGACCGTACCCGCCAGGAGGTGGGCCGTACCCGCCGCCGGACGCGTGAGTGAACCCAGGCTCCTCGTTGTTCATCGTGTCGCTCCCTCTTCCGCTCGTAGATGCCGCGAAAATGCTATCGGGTGGAGATTGTCGAGTGGTCCTACCGTATTGGAGGAAAGCGGAGCGTAAACCGAAAGCGTGGAGGGATGCCAGAACGCCGTTTTGGAAAAAGCCGCAGTGCGCGGCACACGTTCGCGCGATGGGTGCTCGCAACCGTCGGTGTGTGTGCGCCGCTCACTCTATCGTGCAACCGCAGCAAGGCCGGACGCGCCGAGTCTGCTCGCGCGGAAAACGTGCCGTCGCGAGGCGAACGCGTGGTCGTCGAACAGACTGCCGCGGTCTTCTTCGAGGGGCGCGTGCTGTCGGTCGATGGTGAACGCTTGCGCGTGCAGACGTCGCACGCTGGCGAAACACTGCAGGTCGCCAGCAGTGACGCTTACGCGTTGTCGCGCGTGGGCAGGGAGCCGCGCGGCAGCGGCTTTGCAATTTGCGGGGTGCCGCCGGCAGAGTGGCAAGCATGCCAGGTCGTCCGCAAACAGGGCGCGACCGTGCATGTGCTGGACGCCAGCGGTCAACCGCTCAGCGTGCCGTCGAATCGCGTGCTGTCGCCTACGCCTGTCACCGAGCTCAACCTGCGACGACACTTCCAGCGTTTGGGAGAGCGGAAGAGCTTCGCGCAAGCGCTCGAGCGCGCAGGTCGACCCGCAGCGCCCCAGGGCTGGAAACCCAATTTGCACGAACGCGTCCTCGGCAGACACGAAGGCGCTTGGTTCTCGGCGATCGTGGCTGACGTCGAAGACGAGACGGCGGAAGTCCGCTGGCGGGCCGATGACCGCGTCAGCGAGCTCACCTTCGAACAACTCGTTCCGGAGCCGCCCTACGCGCTTCCACTGAAGCGCGGTGACTTCGTGCTGGCGCGGCCGGCGCAGACGAATCAGGCGTGGGCACCCGTGAAGGTCGTGGCCGTGAGCGGGCCGGAGCTCGAGACCATCAACGTCAACGGGGAGCGCCGGCGCATCGGCACCCGCGACTGCGTACCGCTACGTCAAAACGACCCGGGCGCAGCCCTGTAGCGGCGGCGCGAGCGCGGCACCGCACACGTCAGTGCGCCACGCGCGGGCAAAACGCCACATCCAAGACGCTCGCGCGCAGCTTTTTCGCGCTGTGATCTGCTGGCATGCACCATGCACCGATTGGGCCCATGGCCGACACGACTTCCGTTTGGAGCAAGACGCGGGCGACGTTGAGTGAAGCGGCTTCGCTCACGCAGGATCTCAGCGTCGACGTGTGTATCGTCGGCGCCGGAATAGCCGGCCTGCTGACGGCCGATGCGCTGCTCGAACGCGGCCTCCGCGTCGCAGTCCTGGAGCGCGCTTCGATCGGGTCCGGCCAAACCGGCCTGACGACCGCGCATTTGACGGCGATCCTCGACAGTAGGTACTTCGTGCTCGAACGCGAGCACGGCCCAGAGGGCGCCGCGCTGGCCGCGGAGAGCCACACGGCAGCCATCGCGCACATCGAACAACTGAGCGAGCGCGGGGCCGTGGCCTGCGAGTTCGAGCGGGTCGACGGCTACTTGTATGCAGCCGATACCAGCTCGGAAAGCGAGCTGGAACACGAGGCCGAGGCCGCGCTGCGCGCCGGTCTTCACGTCGAGACCGTGCCGCATATTCCGTTGCCGTTCGCCAGCGGGCGCGCTCTCAAGTTTCCGCGACAGGCGCAGTTTCACCCCATGAAGCTCCTGGCCGGGCTCGTTCGGCGCATCGAAGCTCGAGGCGGACGCATCTTCCTCCAGACGCCCGTGGACACCATCGAGACGGGCGTACCGGCGGTGGTGCATACCCAGCACGGCCATCAGGTGAGAGCCAGCGCCGTCGTCGTTGCGACGAATACGCCCATCAACTCCACCTTCGCGATGCACACCAAGCAAGCGCCATACAGAACCTACGCTATCGCGGCACCGGTTCCGCGGGGTGCGCTGCCGCCGGGCCTCTACTGGGACACGGAGGATCCGTACCACTACGTGCGCCTGGCTCGCGCCCCCGAAGCAGGCCTGCCCGCTGAAAGCGATTGGCTCATCGTCGGCGGTGAGGATCACAAGGTCGGTCAAAGCGACGATCCAGAGGGCGGCTGGACGAAGCTCGAGCAATGGACGCGCAAGCGCCTGCCGATGGTGAGCGCGCCGCGCTACCGTTGGTCGGGGCAGGTGTATGAGCCCGCTGACGGACTCGGCTTCATCGGCAAGAGCCCGGGCTCGGACAACGTGTTCTTGATCACCGGTCATAGCGGCAACGGCATGAGCTATGGCGCGATCGCGGCGCTGCTCCTGAGCGACCTGGTGCTCGGCCGTTCGCATCGCTGGCAGCATCTGTACGACCCGACGCGCAAACCGCTGGGGCGCACGAGCCTCGGCCGCTTCGCGCACGAGAACCTGAACGTCGCTCGTAAGTACGCGGAGTGGCTGACCCCTGGCAACGTCGATTCCGTGCAAGAGATCCGCCGCGGCGAGGGAGCCGTGATCCGGCGCGGTTTGAAGAAGGTCGCCGTGTACGTCGATCCCAGCGGCTGCGCGCACGAGCGCTCGGCCGTTTGCCCGCACCTGGGCGGGGTAGTGCACTGGAACACGGCTGAAAAGTCCTGGGATTGCCCGTGTCACGGGTCGCGTTTCGACGCCTACGGACATGTGCTCGTGGGTCCCGCTCACCGCGATCTGGATGGCGCCAACGAGCCGGCGCGTGAACGCGTCGAGCACCCGAGCCACCACCGCAGCTGAGCGGTTCTCGTCAGTCGGTCGCCGGATCGTGCACGCGGCTGGCGACCAGAGCGGCCGCGTCTCCAGTGGTGACGCGCATCTCCAGGCGTACCTTCGTCGGCGTCGTCCGTCCGAGCATGCAGGCGTTGGCCGAGACGCTGTAGGTGCCGCGGAGGTACTCGAGCTCGCTATTGGCTGTCGCGTCGAGTAGGCGCGCTTCGACGCCGCGACCTCCGGGTCCTAGCGCGACGGTCACGTCCACGCAGCGGCCGGGGGGCAGCGTCAGTGTGCGAGATTCCAGGCGGGTAGAGGAAAGCTGCACGAGCTCCGGGGTGTTGCCGAGCTCCCCGGCCTTTGGGAGGCCGCCGCGCGCGCTCATGCTCGCGAGCAAGCGGCCAGCAGCGAGCGGCACCTGTTCGAACAGCTTGGGCGCGCGGTGTTCTCGCCGCAGCTCGATCGCGTAGCGACCGGGTCGCATCAGCGCCTCGGCGTCCAGGCGCATCTTGCCCCCGGGCGTGCACGCGAAGAGCGTCGCCTGGGCGCCCCCGCGATCGCGCGCGACGAGTGAGCCATCGCCCGCCCACAGCCAGGCCTCGATGCCCCGGACCGGAGCGCCGCTCAGGACGTCCAGCCGCGAGCAGCCCGCGGGGAGCTCGACGGGGACGCTGGTGCGGCGGCCGACCTCGAGCGCTCCCTGGCTGATTACCTTGGCGCGCGAATACCCGGCTCGGTCGAGCCGAAGCTGATTGTTCGCGCGGCTTTCGTCGAGGTCCCCCATCGGGCCGAGCTCGAAGACGTGCGCGCGCCGCTCGAGGTCGCGCGCCGCGCCTTCCAGGCTGCGAGAGAGCAACACCGCCGCGATGCCGCGGCCCTGATGGGGTCGGATTTCGAGCGTGACGGCGGTGCGCGTGGGAGCGCACAGCAGCACCGTCCGATCCCGGCCGCTCACCCCTGCCCGCGCCACGATGCGTCCGCGCATGTCCAGCACCGAAACGTCGAGGTGGCTGACCTCCTGCGAAGGAATCACGAGCACGTCGAGGCAACGCCCTGGGTCGACCGCGGCCGAGATGCGGGTCGGCAGGCGCGGGTCGAGTGGCGCTGCGAGCCTTCCCACGTCCTGCCAGCGCCCGCCAATGGCGCGGCGGTGCTCGGCCAGCGCCTCGTCGAGCCCCGGCCAGGTCGTCAGACGTGCACCGGCTTCTCCGGGATGGCCGCGCGCCGACAAAACCCGGCCGACCCGCGCCGCGGCAGCGACACCGACGCGCTGCGCTCCAATCGCGACCAGGCCGTGGCCCCCGAGGACGCGCGCCGAAACGAACAATCGCCCGGGATGCGGCGGGCAAACCAGCAGCGTCGGCGTCTTGTCCGTGCCCTCGTCGGCCCCGAGCACGCTGCCGTCGTCTCCGTAGGCGAACAGGTCCAGATCGTCCACGGATTCGGCCGCGCGCGCGATCAACAGGACGCACTCGTCTTCGGGCACGCGCACCATACCGCTCACCCGATCGCCCGCGGCGCCAGCCTCGAGTGCAATGACCTGACTGTCCGCGGCGCCCGCCGCACGCGCGCGCGCCGCGTCTGCGCCGAGCCAGCGCTTGGCATCGGGGCGCGCCTTGATCTTACCGAAGGCCGCCTCTGGCTGCTGCGCGCGAGTGCCGCCCTGCGCGCTGCTGCATGCGCCGAGCGAAAACAGAGACGCGAGCAGAAACAGCACCCGGGAGCGTCGTGTCATTCACCCACCTCGCCGATGGGAACTTTGCCGGTATGCCAGGCTGCCAGCAACCAGACCAAGCCGATACCACGCGCCTCCACTTCGAGGAGCGCGGGTTCATCGACGGGCGCGCAGAACGCCACGTGTGTCCCGCTCCCGCCCGAGCCGCCGTGATTTTGCGCGTAGTCGGTGGCAAAGCTGGCGGTGACGCCCAGGCCCAGCGCAGTGCCGCGCAGCGCGGCGAGCCCGACGATGTAACAGCTGCCGGGCTCGACCTGGAAGGGCAGCGCGGTGACGCCGGTGACGCCGAGCGAAGTGTAGACGGGCGCGCTGCGCAGCGTGTGGACGTGCTGCACGCCAAGAGCTGCCGTCATTCGCGCGCGCGCCGCGGGACCCCAGCCCACCGGCACGCTGGCCGGCAAATCCCAGCGCGCGTGGAGCAAAGCCACGGGCGTAGCGGGGAGCGAGCCGGCGAAGCGCAGGCGCATGGGAACCGCCTCACCGACACACGACAACAGGGAAGCATCGGCGTTCTCGCTCATGTCGCTCACGGCTTCGCTGCTGCGATCGACCGGGGAGAGCTCTGCATCGATGTCTACCGGTCGCACGGAGCGCGGCGGAGCCGGCACGCCGAGCACGTCCAGGCGGTGACAGCCCGGCACGAGCCGCAGGAGCGTCTCTCCCGCGCCGGCAGCGTCGCTCTGCAGCGAGGTGCGCGTCATCTCGAGCGCATGCTCACGGCGCGCTCGATCTTCGATGCGACGCGACCGAAGCGCCAGCGGCGCGGAGCTCGGCGGTGGCCCCGAGCTGACGAAGGGCGCGAGCGGCCCGGGGTCTCGTTCCGGCAGCACGCGCTGCAGCGGCGGCGGCGGTTGACCGCTCGTCGATACCACGACCTCCAGCACGCCGCGCGGCGAGCGCATCTCGACGGCGAGCCCGGCCAAGGTCAGGCGGGCAGGACCGCAGCGCGTGACCGCAGCGGCGCCGGCGACGCTCGCTTCCGGCGTGATCGACAGCACGTCGTCGCGCGACGGCCAGGACGGGAGACGCAGCAGAAAATTCGTGGACGGCGCGCCCAGTACCGCGACGGTCGTACATCCGCCGCTGGGGTCGAGCAGCGACGCCGCGAGCGTGATGGGCCGCACCCCGCCGCGCTCCAGCAGGTCGGGTCGAAGCTGCGTGACCTGCCCGTGTTTCTCCCAGGCGCGCCGCAGCCTCGTGACGTCCGTTTCGAGATCCGCGCGCGTGTCCGAAGCCCACATCAAGAGACCGATCAGGACCGCCCCTGCGGTCGGGTGCGACGCCCGCGCCGAGTCAGTCCACCGTCTCGGTGAATGGCGCCTCCACGAACCCGCGAGTCTCGTCATTCCAGATGAAAAGCTTGTGCGCCGTCACCCGGCCTTGGTCAACTGCCGTGACGAGGTAGCAAAGCGGGTGCGCCGGCGCTTGGCTACCCCCCATCGTCATGCTCGCCGCGTCTTCCGCGCTGAAATAGGCGCCGCAATCCAGGTGTGAGTGGAAGAATACTTTCACGGGGCGCCCCGAGGTTTTGCCGTCGGCCACTGCCCGCTCGAACTTCAAGGCGTTGATTTTGAAGTACTCGCGTCCCGTGCGCGGGTGCCCCTCAGGATCGGCGGCGTGGTACTTGTTGGCGAGGTTCTCGAGCTCCACGGCCGCGTCCGCCAGCAGGGGATCAGCGCTCGGCCCTTGCAGGTAGCCGCACGCCTCTTCGTCACGGCCGTACGCTTCGCGGGCCGCGCGTTCCACCTCCGCGAGCGCGCTCCGGCGAATGAGAATGCCGCCGCGAACCCACGCGAACTCGCTGTCCTCTTGGTCACCAGACATACTTTTTTTCCCACTTCATGGGCGCAAAGTAACGATCGCCGCGATCGCAGGCGATGGTCACCACGCAACCGCCGCCTTGTTCCCGCTGCGCGCGCTCCGCGAGCTTCACCGCGGCTGCGATGTTGGCGCCGGTCGAATGGCCAATGTGCAGGCCCTCTTCCGCCGCGACGCGATCGGCCATGTCCCAGCCGTCTTCCGTGGATACGGGAATGATCTCGTCCAGGATGCTGGGAGTGTAGATCTCGGGCACGATGCTGCTGCCCATGTGCTTCAAACCCTCCAGGCCGTGCAGCGCTTCGGCGGGTTCCGCCGCTGCGCAATGAATGGGCCGCGAGTGCTCCTTGAGTCGGCGCGTCGTACCCATGGCGGTGCCGCTCGTGCCGAGGCCGGCGACGAAATGCGTGATGCGGTCTCCGACCGCGTCCAGGATCTCCGCGCCCGTGCCCAGGTAGTGACCGCGCCAGTTGGACGGGTTCGAGTACTGGTCGGGATAAAAATACTTGTCCGGATCGCGCTCCACGAGCTCCCGGACGAGCTTGATCGCACCGTCGGATCCCTCCAGTGGATCGCTGAAAATCAGCTCCGTACCGAACGCGCGCGTGATGTCTTTGCGCGCCTTCGTGACGTTCTTGGGCATCACGAGCTGCACGCGGTAGCCGAGCGCCGCGCCGAACAGCGAGTAGGCGACGCCGGTGTTGCCGCTCGTGGAGTCGATCAGGATCTTGCCTGCGGTGAGCCGGCCGTCTTCGATCGCGTCCAGCATCATGCGCAGGGCGGGGCGATCTTTGACGGAGCCGCCCGGGTTACAGAACTCGAGCTTGACGAATACTTCGACGTCCGGCGCCGTGCTGGCGACGCGCTTCAGACGCAAGAGCGGCGTGTTGCCCACGGCGTCGACGACGCTCGCCAGGCGCCGGGAGCGGATCAGGCGCGGGCTCATGCGGGATCCTCGAGGGCTCGCTTCAGAGTGCGGAGCGCGCGCCATGCACCGGCCCCGACACGACGCGAGCTCGGAAAGTCGAAAAAGCCGGCGTGGGCGAAGGCGAGCGGCGGAGCGGCCGCGTCATGAACGACGTTCGTGACACCGGCGCCCATCACGTACCGAAGCTCGATCTCCGCGCCGTCCAGGCCGCACACGACCGCGCTGGCCGCTTCGAGCCGCCGCTGGCCGGCGTCGCCGATCTCGGCCAGCCGGCGCTGGCGCGTGTAACGATCGCTCGACATCGGTTTGGTGTTCAGCCGCCGGCGATGGCGGGTACGATGCTCAGCTCCTCGCCGCCTTTGAGCTTCGTGTCGAGGCCGTCGAGGAAGCGAATGTCCTCGTCACCGACGTATATGTTCACGAAGCGTCGCACGCCCTTGTCGTCCATCAACCGGTCGCGCATGCCCGGATGATTCTTTTCGAGCTGCTCGATCACCTGGCGCACCGTATCGCCACTCACCGCGACCTGCTCTTCGCCGCCCGTCAGGGTTCTGAGCGGGGTAGGGATCCTGACCGTCACATCCATCGTGGTCTCCTTCCTGATTTACGCCAAACAGCTCGGCGCTGTGTAGCGCAGTTCATCGATCTCGCCTATGCGCGGCGCGGCGCCGCACAGCACGCACCCGTCGCGCGGCGCCACCTCGATGGCGCGCAGCACGTCGGTTTTACCAGAGTAGGTGTGCAGCACGCCGAATGGAGCGCCGCCGCACAGCACCCGCAGCGCCAGGTCGGCCATGAGCGCACCCGCCAGACCCACCACGGGGCCGAACACGCCCGCTTCCGCGCAGTTGGGCGCGTCCCCCACCGGCAGATCCTCGAACAGGCAGCGGTAACAGGGGCGGCCAGCAGCAGCGACAGCCCACACGGTCGCGGTCCAGCGCACGGCAGCGCCGTGCACGACCGGCGTCTTCTCGAGGAAGCAAGCGTCCGCAACCAGAAATTTGGTCGCGAAGTTGTCCGCGCCTTCCAAAATCACGTCCACCGAGCGGGCGAGCAGGCGGGCGTTGTCGGGCAGAAAGCGCGTGCGGACGAGCTCGATGCTGCCTGGAAACGCGCCGCGTTCGTACAGGCGCTCTTCGGCCGCGCTGAGCTTGTCGCGCCCGACGTCCTCGTCGCTGAACAGGATTTGACGGTGCAGGTTCGACTCTTCGACGCGGTCGTCGTCGGCGATCACCAGCCGATCGAGCCCCGCGTCGGCGAGCGCGATGGCCGCCGGGCAGCCGAGCCCGCCGGCGCCCACGATCAAGGCGCTCTTGCCGCGAAAGGCGTGTGCATCAGCCGCCAAAGTACTCGTCCAGGCTGAAGTAGCGTTCGCCGGTGTCGCACAGGATCGTCACCACGGTCTTGCCTTCCCCGAGCTCGCGCGCGACCTCGAGCGCGACCGCGACGTTGGCGCCCGAGCTGATCCCGACCAGCAGGCCCTCTCGACGCGCCAGCTGCTGCTTGGTTCGATACGCCAGCTCGTCCGTGACGGTGCGCACCTCGTGCGGCGCCTCAAGGTCGAAGTTTTTCGGCACGAACCCGGCCGCGATACCCTGGATCTTCGACGGGCCCCGCTCTCCCCGCGAGATCGTCGCGCAACTTTCCGGCTCGACCGCGATGATACGGCATTCGGGACGCGCTCGACGCAGCGCGCGCCCGACGCCGCTGATCGTGCCGCCGGTGCCGACCGCGGCCACGAACGCGTGGATAGGCGTATCCCCGAGTGCGTGCAGGATTTCCGGAGCAGTCGTATCGAGGTGCACCTGAGGATTCGCTCGGTTTTCGAACTGCTGCGGCAGGAAGGCGCCCGGCGTTTGCGACACGAGCTCGCGCGCCTTCTCGATAGCGCCCTCCATCTGCAGCTCCTCGGGAGTGAGCACGAGCTCTGCGCCGAAGGACTCGAGGAGCTGTCGCCGTTCGAGGCTCATGCTCGCCGGCATCGTGAGCACGCAGCGATAACCGCGCCGAGCGCACACGAGCGCCAGGCCGATCCCGGTGTTGCCGCTGGTCGGCTCGATCACGACGCCACCGGGGCGCAAGAGGCCCGCCTGCTCGGCCTGCTCGATCATTGCCAGACAGATGCGGTCCTTCACCGAACCGCCGGGGTTCATGGCCTCGAGCTTGCCCAGCACCACCCCACGCGGCGCCTCGCGACCGAGACGGCGGATCTCGACGAGTGGCGTATCGCCAATCAGCTCGAGCACGCTGTCGTACACGCGGGCGCGCGCGCCCGGTGCATCTGAGTTCTGCTGGGTAGTCATGGAAGGCACGGACGAAACAGGACCATCAAATCACGTACACGTAACGTTGCGCACCCGGGCGCCGCAGCCCGAGCTGTTCGGCGCGCGAGCAGATGTCCGCGATCGTCACCCCGTCGAAGCAAGCTTCTACGCGGGTGGACAGATCACGAAAAATCGATTCGGTGACGCGGCGCGCTTCGACCGCGAGGTCGCCGCGTTTGCCGTGCCCGTCCAGGCGGTCACCGAGCACGATCGGGCCCTCGAGCGCTCTCACGACGTCGCCCAGACGAATGTCTTCCGAGCGCCGAGCCAGGCTGTAGCCGCCCTGCGGGCCGCGCTTCGAGCCGACGATCCCCGTGCGCTTCAGATCTTGAAAGATCTGCTCGAGAAACCGGGGCGGGATGCCCTGGCGCTCGGCGATATCCTTGACCTGCGTGGGGCGGCCGTCGTTGTAGAAGGCAATGTCGAACAATGCTCGGACAGCGTAGCGGCCCTTGTTCGAGAGCTTCACGCCGGACCTATGCATTCCTACATCGGATTTGTCAAGAACTGCCCGGGCGCCGCCGCGGCGACCGACTCGTGCTAACTGAAGGTCCGTGAAACCCTATACGGTGGAGTCGCTGATCGCGGTTTTGGCCGGCATTTGTGTGGCCGGTTGCAAGAATGAGCAGCCCAAGGCCGAACCGCAGCCGGCGGCCGCGCCGGCGAGTAGCGTCTCGGCGCCAGGGCCCGCAGCGGTGGCATCGAGTCCGGTAGTGGCAGCCCAGGAGGTTCCGCCCGCAGCCGGCAGCGCGGCGCCCGCCCCCGCAGGCAGCGCCAAGAAGGGTGAGAAGAAATGCGCCCCGGGCGGGTGTGCACCCGGCAAGTGCGGGTAGCGTTCAGGGATTCACCTCGCTGAACGTGGCGATCGAATAGTCGGTGTGGCCGAGGCCGCACTGCGCCACGTCGTTCTTGCCCGCGCACAGCAAGCGGCCGTCCGTGCGTAGCGCGCAGGTGTGAAAGCGCCCGACTCGAACCTCCGAAAAGACCTGCTCCGGCTCGACGGCAGTGACGGCCTCGGACGGCGTGCGCGTGCCGAGCGCGAGCTGGCCTTCGACGTTGCGGCCCCAGCAGAATAGCCTGCCCGAAGCGCGTAACCCGCAGCTGTGAAACGTCCCGGTGTCGATCAGAGTCCAGTCGGATTCCTGCGCTGCGCGCGCGGGAACCGTGCTCGCTGGTCCGATGCCGGCGAGCTGTCCGGAGTGGTTGTCACCCCAGCACCACAGGCTTCCGTCGCGACGAAGCCCGCAGGTGCCGTCTTGCGCAAGCGACACGCTCTGCCAGTCCTCGGCGCCGGGCACCTGCTGCGGAGCGCCGAAGTTCGGCGCCGGGGCGCCGATTCCCAGATGTCCGGTCGTGTTGCGACCCCAGCAAAGCAGCCGTCCGCTGCCGCGGATGCCGCAGGTGTGCCCCTGGCCGGCGCTGACCGAGATCCAGTCTCGGTCGACTCCCACTTGCGCCGGCTCGGCGAAGAACGTGTCGTGCGCGTTGAAGCCGAGCTGTGACTCGGCGCTGTCGCCCCAGCACCAGAGCGAGCGATCCTGCACGATGCTGCAGGCGTGATTGCTGCCTGCCGCCAGAGCCGTTGCGCGCGCCGGCAGGCTCACGAGCCCGGCGGCCGGCGCGCTTGCCGCCCCGCCTCGTCCGAGCTGACCGCGGTCGTTGCTGCCCCAGCACCAAACCCGCTGATTGCCAGCGATGGCGCAGCTGTGATTTTCGCCGGGTGCTACCGCGCTGATGGCCGCGCCCGCCGGCACACGCGCGGGCGCGAGGACCGGATTGCCAGCTGCCGGCACGGCTTGGCCCAGTGCATTCGCACCCCAGCACGAGGCGACGCCCGAGCGGGTGGCACAGCTATGATACTCGCCAGTGCCCAGGGCGCTGACTGCGGCTTGGCCGGCGCTGCCGCCGGTGCCGCCATTGCCGGAAGCGTCGCCCGCGCCGGCGTCGCTGGCGAGCGGGCTCGGCTCGAGCACCTTGGCATCGAGACCACAGCCGGAGATGAGTGCGGCAGAGAGCGCGCCGCGAAGCGTGCGGTACGCGCTCATGGCCCGGCCTTCCAGTGATAGCGGAGCTTCAACGTGAGCTCTGCGAACGCGCCGTGCAGGGAAACGTCGGGCCCGCGCTCCACGCGCGCAACGACCTGCGGCAACAGCGCCCCAGCGCCGAGCTCGAAGCCCAGACGCCAGTGCGGCGCGATCGCGAGCACGGGCCCGCCGCCGAGAGCCGCCTCGAACGCACTTCCCGTAGCCGACGCGGCGCGCACCGTCGCGTCCTGGCCTTCGGCGTCCGCGTGCACCCAGTAGCCGGCGACGCGCGCACTCGCAGCCCAGCCCAAAAAGCCCCGTCCATACCGGAGCTCGAGCCCCGCGCCGCCTCCGAGCAGATCGAAGCTCACCCCGCCGCTCTCACTGCGCGTCTGCCGCGTGCGTTCGGCGGCCACATGCAGCGCGATCGCGATCTGCGTCGATCCGAGCCCGAGCTCGAGGCTCCCCGCGGCGCTGGGCAACGCTTCGGTCACGCGGCGCAGGCGCGCGCCTGCTCGCAAAGCGAGCTCAGGGCTGAATTCGCGGCCCGCTGTGCGCGGCTTTGGCGAGGCGCGCGGGCGAGGCGCGCGGGGAGCTCTGGTGACGGCTGGGGGCGCTTTGGGGCGGCGCTCCTCGGAGAGCACGACGTCGAGCCACGAGCTCAGAAAGAGCTGCGAAGCGGCCAGCGCGAACACCCGTTCGCGACCGGGTTGTCCTTCGGGCGGCGCCGGCATCGTTTCCTCGATGGTGCGGCGCGAGCGCGTATCTCGGACGCGTATCGTCACTTGGTTTTGCGCGCAGGTGACGTGCACCACGGGCGCGCGCACGCGCTCGGCGCGCGCCGCCACGATGGCGAGCTCCGTGCGGAGCAGCCGCTCGGTCTCGGAGACGTCCAGGCCGCCGCAGTCCCCAGGAGCCAGCCGAAGGCGCGGCGCGGCTGCGCCCGCCGGCGTACCCTGCGGGCTCTGTGGTTCCGGCTGCGCCGCGGCTACTGCCGGCCACAGGCTGACGAGAGCCGCGCTGCTGCGGGCTGCAGCCGAGCGCAGGCGCGTGTACGACCGCAAGAAGCGCAAGGAGCCAGGTTACTCCACGATGGCTCGCATGCGCTCGGCGTGCGACCCTCGCGGAAAGCGCTTCAGATACTGGGCGGCGGCCCTTGCCGCCTGCGGCTTCTGCCCGGCGCTGAGCCACGCGGCCGCGGCTTCGGCCAGGGCTTCTGCCGCCAGCGTACCGCCCGGCGCGGCCGCCGCACATGCAGCGAAGGACCGGGCCGCGGCCGCGTGGTTCCCCTGACTGCGCTCGACGCGGCCGAGCGTGAACCAAGCGCTCGAAACCCGCGGATCGCGCGGGTAACGCTGGACGATCTGACGCAAATCCGCCGCGGCCTGCCCGGTCTGCCCCTGGGCGCGCGCCTGGTTGGCCGTGCGGAACAGCGCGTCGACCCGATCCGTATCTGCTTGCGGCGTGGTGGGGGCTACTCGCGCGCTGCGCAGCGAGGGAGGGCTCACGGGCGCGGGTTCCTGTTTCGCGGACGACTCCGGCGCGGGCGCAGCCGGCGGCTGGCGCGGTGAGTAGGCGTGCACGCGCAGATCTTCGCCGCTGACGAGCGTGGTCACGCGCTCGCCGTCGTGCACCTCCACGCGCCCACTCTGCACTTGCACGGCGACGCGGTCGCCGGCGAAGTCGACCGTGAACTCGGTGCCGCGCACGCGGATCTCGACGCCGCCGGCGCTCACGACGAAGGCACGCCGCGGATTGTGGCTGACGCGGTACGCGACTCGGCCCTTCAATTGGCGAACGCTGACGGCTTCGGGCGCCTGCTGCACGACGTGCGCGTCCGCACCCGGCACGAGCTCGAGCGACGAGCCATCGGAAAGCTCGAGTCGCTGCACGGACGGCCGGCTCGGCGCAGACACCACGCTCGCTGCCGGATCGGTCGCGACGCGAAAGGCAGCGCCGGCTCCCATCACCGTCACCGCCGCTGCGACGGCCGCGTAGAGCGGCCAGCGCCGTGGAGCAGCCGATTGTTCGTCGCTCCGTAGCCGCGACAAGAGACCGCGCAGCGCACGCTGCTCGCGGAGCTCCGTCCAGGCTGCCTGGCCCTCACGAGCACGAAGTATGGCGGTCTTGCGCGTCGTCATTTCCACAACCTCCGCCCGAGCAACTGTTCGGCACGAGCGATCCTACGCTTCACGGTGGCCAGCGAGACCTCGCAGGCCCCCGCCGTATCCGGCAGACTCTGTCCTTCGATGTGGTGCAGCATCCAGGGCACTCGTAGCTCCGGGGACAGCCGCGCGAGTGAGGCGTAGAGCTCGTCGAGCTCCGCCATCTCACGCGGATCGGAGCGCCGTGGGAGCACCAGCTCGAGGGCGCTGCGCAGGCGGTGTGCACGCCAGCGACGCGTCAGCCGGCGGCTGACTTGCCGCGACGTGAGCGCCAAAAGAAAGCTCTTGAGCGAGTCGGGGCCGTAGATGCGCTCGGCCGTGCGTACGAGCTCGAGGAAGACGTGCTGGACCACGTCCTCGACCTCGTCTTCCGAGCCGAGCATGCGGTACGCGACATTGGCGACGT
>DATDJP010000202.1:0-72339 GCA_036520475.1 Polyangiaceae bacterium
GCATGTCTTTGTTCATTTGTCGTTCTCCTGTGATGTCAAACAGCGCACAAGACTACGGATGGCGCACGCGACGCAGCGTCGTCGGTCGGCCGACTACTGCGCCGCGTGCCCCAAACCCCTTCTTGTACTCGCATCTTCGCATATGCCGCAATTGCTCGATTACAATTCACGAACTCTCATTCATCGAAACACTCGATATCGATTCCTCGCGTCTCACAGGCATGCAGTTTCGCACTCGCAGTCGCCCGTGAATTGCCGTCCGAGTCCTTCGCGGCGCATGTTCCACCCCTATCGCAAGAGCCGGACCAGGGCCCGAGCACGGCGCAACCCGCGCTTTTCGGCGCAATACTCGGATCGTTACTCAGAAGCGCGACACGTCCGTCGCAGCGCTCGCGCTGACCGCCGCGTCACCGCCGTCGCACCCGACGTGACTTGCAATACACGCATTTAGCGGCGCTAAATTAAACCGCCAAGCAGCGAAGTCCCGCCAAGTTCGCCAAGGGTTGTTGGTTGGGTTCCCCGTGGCGCATCAGGGTGCACCCTCAAACAAACTTGGCGAACTTTGCGCAGATCTCTGCGTCTTGACGATTCCTCCGGGAGCCGTGTAGCGCAGCGTGTTTGAGTCGCGAGTGCGCCGCTGGTGCGGCTGGTGGCCGGCCCGGTTCAGGACATTCCCGGCTGCTCGCCGGGCGGGTCCGTCAGGGGCGGGCGCGACGTGGGCTCGTCCTCGGCGGGAGCTCCGTCGTCCCCCGTCCAGAGCTCGCCGCCGCGGTATTCGAGCACCAGCCGGCGCTTGCCGAACATGCGCTCGGGCTCCGCCACGGCCAGCGCTTCACGCAGCACGTCGTCCATGTGATCGACCAGCACGAGGCGGAGCGAGCGCAGCACGCGCCGCGGGATCTCGCGCAGGTCCTTGCGATTGTCCTTGGGGATCAGCACGACCTTGATGCCGTTGCGGTGCGCCGCGAGCAGCTTCTCTTTGAGGCCGCCAATCGGCATCACGCGGCCACGCAGCGTGATCTCTCCCGTCATGGCCACGTCCGAGCGCACGGGAATGCGCGTCAAGGCGCTCGCGATGCTGGTCGCCATGGTGACGCCCGCGCTCGGCCCATCTTTCCGGATGAAATCCGGGAAGTGCACGTGCACGTCGATCTTCTGGTAAAAATCCGCGTCCAGGTCGAGCACGACGTTGCGCGAGCGGATGTAGCTCATGGCCGCCTGCGCGCTCTCCTCCATGCCCTTCTCGAGCAGGCCGGTGATCACGAGCTTGCCCTTGCCCGGTACGACGCTCACCTCGCAATCGAGGATGTCGCCGCCGTGTTCGGACACGGATAGGCCATGGGTGAGACCGATGGAGTCCTGCTCCTCTTTCTTGCCCAGTCGATAGCGCGGCACGCCGAGATACTTGGGCACGTCCACGCCGCGCACCTCGAGCTTCTGGTCTTTGCCCTCTTTGACGACACGCAGCGCCGCCTTGCGGCAAATGCTGGCGATTTCGCGCTCGAGCGAGCGCACGCCAGCCTCCTTCGTGTAGTGGTGGATCACGGTGCGCACGGCGTTCTCCGTGAAGCTGAGCTCCACGTCGTTCAGGCCGCACTCGGTTTGCTGGCGCGGGATCAAGTACTTGAGCGCGATGTTCAGCTTCTCGAACTCCGTGTAGCTCGAGAGCTGGATGATCTCCATGCGGTCCTGGAGCGGCAGTGGAATGCCGCCCAGCGTGTTGGCCGTGGTGATGAACATCACGTCCGACAGGTCGTAATCGAGATCCAGATAGTGATCGTTGAAGTTGTGGTTCTGCTCCGGATCGAGCACCTCGAGCAGAGCGGCCGCCGGATCCCCGCGGAAGTCCGTGCTCATCTTGTCGATCTCGTCGAGCAAGAACACGGGGTTGTTGGTGCCGACCTTCTTCAGGTTCTGAATGATCTTGCCGGGCAGCGCGCCGATGTACGTGCGGCGGTGGCCGCGGATCTCGGCCTCGTCGCGCACGCCGCCGAGTGACAGGCGCACGAATTTCCGGCCCGTGGCGCGCGCGATGCTCTTTGCGATGCTCGTCTTACCGACACCGGGAGGGCCGACGAAGCACAGGATCGGCCCCTTGAGCTGCTTCGTGAGCGCCTGCACGGCGAGGTACTCGACGATGCGCTCTTTGCACTTCTTGAGACCGTAGTGATCTTCGTCGAGGATCTTCTCCGCTTCGGCGATGTCGAAGCGCTCCTCGGTCTTGTCCATCCACGGCAGACTCAGGATCCAGTCGATGTAGTTCCTGACGACCGTCGCCTCGGCGCTGGTCGGATGCATCATCTTGAGCTTTTTCAGCTCTTTTTTGACCTTCGCCTGAGCCTCTTCGCTCATGCGCTTGCTCTTGAGCTTCTCCTCGATCTCCTGGATCTCGCTCTTGAACTCGTCGCGCTCCCCACCACCCAGCTCCTTCTGGATGGCCTGCATCTGCTCGTTTAGGTAGTACTCCTTCTGCGTCTTCTCCATCTGCTTCTTGACGCGGGAGCGGATCTTCTTCTCTACCTGCAGAATCTCGATCTCGGCCTGCATCAGCTCGTAGAGCCGCTCGAGACGCTTCTTGGCGTCGGCCATTTCGAGCAGACCCTGACGATCGGCGAGCTTGATGGTCGGGAGGTTCGCCGCGATCGTGTCGCTGAGCTTCGAAGCGTCTTCGATGCTCTGGACACTCATCAAGACTTCTGGCTGCACCTTCTTGTTGAGCTTGACGTAGACCTCGAAGGTGCTCTGCACGCTGCGGATCAGCGCCTCGACCTCGACGTCGCTCACCAGCGACTCTTCGATCTCGTCCGCTTCGACCAGGAAGTAGTCGCGCGTTTCGGCGTAGCGCTTCACACGCGCACGCTGCCGCCCTTCGACCAGCACTTTGACGGTGCCGTCCGCCAGGCGCAAAAGCTGAACGATGGTGCCGATGGTGCCGATGGCGTAGATGTCTTCAGGCGAGGGATCGTTGGTCTTGGCGCTCTTCTGGGCGGCGAGGAAGATTTCCTTGTCGCGCGCCATGGCCTCATCGAGCGCGGCAATGCTCTTCTCCCGCCCGACGAACAGCTGTGAGACCATGTGCGGAAACACGATGATGTCCCGCAGTGGCAGGGCCGGCAGCGGCCTGCGCACGGCGCCTACGGGTTTCTCGTTGCCGTCGTTTTTGAAGAACATGGCTCTCTTGTCGTTCTACGTTCTAGCGCACAGGGGCGAAAGGTGCTCTTGCGTGGCGAATCTCGCAGAGTTTCTCGGGGCGTGCCTCAACTGAACGGCGCGCCCCACCCGACCATTCCCCATGGTCAGGACCACGCCGACCCGCCGGCGAGCGGGAAAGCGTGAGGGCCGGAGGAGCACGCGGAAGCCTGGGAGCTCAGGCGAGCTCCGCTTCCTTGTGATAGACGATGAGGGGCTGCTCGCTGCGCGAGATGACGTCCTCGTTGATGACGACTTCCTTGATGTTCGACTTCGAGGGGACGTCATACATGATGTCGAGCATCGCTTCCTCGAGGATGGCGCGCAGGCCGCGCGCGCCGCTCTCACGCTCGAGCGCACGCTTGGCCACCTGCTGCAGCGCGCCCTTCGAGAACTTCAGCTTTACCCCGTCCATCTCGAACAGCTTCTGGAACTGCTTCACCAAGCTGTTCCTGGGCTTGGTGAGGATGTCGATCAGCGCGTCTTCCGTGAGCTCGTGAAGCGTGGCAATCACCGGCAAACGGCCGATGAACTCCGGGATCAGCCCGAACTTGAGCAGGTCCTCGGGCTGGACGTTCGACAGCAGCTCACCGAGCTTGTAGTCGCTCTTCTTGCGAATATCCGCGCCGAAGCCGAGCCGTGACTGGCCGAGACGACGCTGGATGATCTGATCGAGCCCCACGAAGGCGCCGCCGCAGATGAACAGGATGTTCGTCGTGTCGACCTGCAGGAAATCCTGCTGCGGGTGCTTGCGACCGCCTTTGGGCGGAACGTTGGCGACGGTGCCCTCGATGATCTTGAGCAGCGCCTGCTGGACGCCCTCACCCGAGACGTCTCGGGTGATCGAGGGGTTGTCGCTCTTGCGGCTGATCTTGTCGATTTCGTCGATGTAGACGATGCCGCGCTGCGCTCGCTCCACGTCGTGGTCGGCGTTCTGGAGGAGCTGCACGATGATGTTTTCGACGTCCTCGCCGACGTAGCCCGCCTCGGTGAGCGTGGTGGCGTCAGCGATGGCGAACGGGACCTTGAGGATCTTGGCCAGGGTCTGGGCGAGCAGCGTTTTCCCGCTACCCGTCGGCCCGAGCAGCAGGATGTTGCTCTTGCCGAGCTCCACATCCTCCGCGCTGAGCTTCGAATCGATGCGCTTGTAGTGGTTGTGAACCGCGACCGAGAGGATCTTCTTGGCGCGCTCCTGACCGACCACGTAGTCGTCGAGGATCGACTTGATCTCGGCCGGCTTGGGCATCGGGTCCGAGCCGCCGCTGGGCTCGTCCTTCTCCACTTCCTCCGCGATGATGTCGTTACAAAGCGCGATGCACTCGTCGCAGATGTAGACCGTGGGCCCGGCAATGAGCTTTTTAACTTCCTTCTGGGACTTCCCACAGAAGGAGCAGCAGAGATTGCCGTTCGAATCGTCTCGCCTTCGCTCCACTTTCTACTCTCGCTACGGTAGAGGCCCCTCGAAACTCGCCGGCTGGCGAGCTCGCGACGTTTCCAGAAGTTGTGGTGAAATTTCGAAGAAGTCTAGAGCTCGTGCTGGATAGCCGCAAGCAACTCTTCCGTCGCCGCAAGCCCTGTGCCCAGCGGAAGGCGGCGTGCATCGCGTCACACAGGCTAAGCGGCGAGCTCTAGCGAAACTGTAGCCTCGCTGAACTTGCGGCCCGGTCGAGACATACCCGCTCAGCCTGGGGCCGGCGCCCCCGCGGCCCGCGGACACGCTGTACGTCGGCGAAATCAATCCTTCTTCTTATGCTCGAAAATCTCGTCGATCAGGCCGTACTCTTTGGCCTGCGCGGGCCCCATGTAGAAGTCGCGCTCGATATCCCGTGCGATTTCCTCACGCGTGCGGCCGGTGGCCCTGACGAGGATGTCCGTGACCACGTCTTTGGCGTGCCGGATCTCGCGTGCCTGAATCTCGATGTCCGTTGCCTGGCCACGTGCGCCGCCGAGCGGCTGGTGAATCATGATGCGCGCGTGCGGCAGGGCGTGGCGACGGCCGCGGTCTCCCGCGCCAAGCAGCACAGCGCCCATGCTGGCCGCCTGTCCGATGCAGATGGTGCTGACCGGGCAGCGCACGTACTGCATGGTGTCGTAGATGGCGAGGCCGGCCGTGACCACGCCGCCCGGCGAGTTCACGTAGAGCTGGATGTCCTTGTCCGGATCTTCGCTTTCCAGAAAGAGAAATTGCGCGATGATGATGTTGGCGACGTCGTCGTCCACGGCGCTGCCGAGGAACACGATCCGGTCCTTCAGCAGGCGGCTGAAGATGTCCCAGGTGCGCTCGCCGCGGTGCGTGGTCTCGACCACGTGCGGGTAAATGATGTTGGCGGCCGCCGGCGCGGCACCCGCGTACGGCCCGGGCGTTGCGATGGCCGAAGCACGCCGCTCGAGGAGATCCAAAGCATCGGCACGGGTTTCAGGTCTTTTCACTGGGTCCCTCCATGAAGTCGGTGAATGCGGCGCTCACGCCTCTTCTATCTTGGCTTTTGCCTCGATGATGTCGAGCACCTTATTCTCGAGGATCATGCCGACCAGCATTTCGCGCTTTTTCGCATCGCGATACTCAGCGCGCAATTTTGCGATGTTCTTTCCCGTGTCCTCGGCGAGCTCCTTGAGGCCGTCCTCGATCTCTTGCTCACCGATCTTGATCGTCTCGCGCTTGGCGATTTCCGCCATCAGCAGGCCCGCACGCACCTTCGTCTCGCTGTCGACCTGAATCTGGGCGCGTAGCTCGTCCCCCACGCCGCTCACGCTCTGTCCCTGTGCGCGCGCTCGCGAGACGATCTCCTGCTCGGTCAGGCGCATCTGACGCTCGACGAGCGACGGCGGGACGGGAACGGGATTGGCTTTGACGAGCTCGATCACCAGCCGCTCCGCCAGCGCGTTGTCCGACTCCTGCTTCTTGTGCTTTGCGAGCTTGTCTTTCAGGTCTTGCTTGAGGGCGTCGAGCGTATCGAACTCACCCACGTCCTTGGCGAACTCGTCGTCCGCCTCGGGCAGGACACGCTCCTTCAAATCCTTGAGCGTCAGTTGAAAGGTGGCGCGCTTGCCCTTGAGTTTCGGGTGCGGATGCGAGGCGGGCATGTCCACCTCTGCCTGCGCCTGGTCGGTCGCGTTCTTGCCGAGCAACGCCTCTTCGATACTGGGGATCAGTGTGCCGGCTCCGAGCTCCACCTGAAAGTCGCTGGCGCCCGCCTCGGGGATCGTTTCTCCGGCGACTTCGACGGTGAAGTCGATGACGGCCACGTCGCCCTTGGCGGCGGGCCGCGGGCTCTTGGGGGTCTCGAGCGTGGCGTGCTCGCGCCGGAGCTTCGACAGCTCCTCGGAGACCTCCTCGTCCGTCACCTCGACCTTGTCGCGCTTGGCTTCGAGCCCCTCGTATTTGACCTCCGCGATCTCCGGAATGATCTCGAAGCGCGCCTTGTAAGAGAAGGGCTGATTATCGACGAGCTTCTGCGGCTCGATCGCCGGAGAGCTGACGGGCTGCAGCTTGTGCTCGCTGACCGCCTGCGGAAACGTCTCGTCCACCAGCCGCTGGGCAACGTCTGCTGCGATGCGCGGGCCGAACACGTGCGTGAGCACTTTGCGCGGCGCTTTGCCGGGTCGAAAGCCGCGCACCTTGGCCGACTTCGCGACAGTGACGTACGCCTTCTCGACCTCGGTCTTGACGCGGTCGGCCGCAACTTGAACGTCGAATTCTACGAGAACTGGGCTGAGCCGCTGAACGTTGACCTGCATTTTGAGGCAAGGGTCAGTGCCATGTGGCGCTCCCAAGGTCAATGCCGCCCTGGGAAAAAAAAGACCTCCGCGGAGAGGCAGCTCCGCGGAGGTCGCGAGTCCCGGGAGGGGGACAATCAGTCTTCTTCTTCCTCAGCCGCGTCCTCTTGCTCGGCCTCCCACAGGGCGGCTTCGAAAGGGTCCATATCGAAGTCGAGCTCTTGCTCGACCGCCGGCTCGTCCAGCTCTTCAACCGACCAGCCAATCCTCATGTCGGGACGAATTTCCTCGCGCTCGAAGTCTTGAAAGCTGCGGTAACCACGGGGAGCAGTCATAGTGCTGATGACTCCTGTTGCTGTCGGTCCCACGCTGTCGTGACGAACGCGGGGGGAGCCGATTATCGGGAACTGGGAAGCGGAGCCGACCGCCGTTTGGCGGCGTCGAGATCGCGAACGCAGGTACCCGTGGTTGTTAAAGGAGCGAGCCAGAAGAGTTCGCGCACGATGCGCTCGCGTGAACGAGCGCTCGCCGAGGAATCAGCATCGTCGCTCAGAGCCGCTCTGAGCCCGAAGCCGTCCCCTGATGTGAGGCGACGCGTGCCGTACAAACTCGCGCGCCTACCCGCTAACTGCCGCCTACTCACCCTTAACCACCTGCACCTACATCTACGTACACACTACGTCAGCGCAGGTAGGACTCCAAAAAACCAGCGACCGATTCCTCGCTTTGGATCGCTGCAGCGCACAAAAAGCAGGACGCGCGCAGTGATTTCCATCACGGCGCGCGTCACTGCGGTTTAGCGAAGTCGCGGGCGTTTATGGCAGCCGCGAGAGATCCGGCGCGTAGTTGCCGCCGCCGTACGCTGCGCAGAAGCCGGCATTGTCGTTTCTATACTGCGGATCGTGCGCCAGGAGGGCGGGACGGATGGCTTCCCAAAGGGCCGGCGCCCCACCAGAATTTTTCGACACGATCAGCAAGTCGAGGCCGGGGTGACCGACGATGTGCTGCCCGCCGAGGCCGAGAGCCATCCACACGCCAGCATCGTACTGTTGCTGGCAGCTCGCCGGCGCCGCGAGGTTGCAGTCGGGTGCGCCGGAGAACTCGTGCGGGTAGGTCTTCCAGAGTGCCGGGGGAGCGCAGGGGTCGTTCTGGGCGCCCATGCCCGTCTTCGGTGGGCGCGTGTTGAGCCAGGTGAGATAGCCGTAACCCGCGGCCGAGTCCTCGAACGCCGAGTGCGTCATCCTGTACGTCCAGTCCGCGTTCAGGATGCGCGTGCCGCCCCACATGCCGCGGTGGAGGATGAGCAGACCGACGCGCGCCATGTCGCGAACCGTGGTGTTCCAACTAAACGCGTAGCTCTTGTTCACGCCACCCTGGGACCAGCTCGAATCACGCATACCAAGCGCGCCGAAAATGTGACGCTGCGTGAACTCCTCGATGTTCGCGCCGAGTCTCTCCGTATCTTGACGAACGGCGGTGTTCACCACGTCGCTCAGGCGGTTGATCTGCACCGTGCCGACGGTGTCGTACTCCCAGGTTTTCCTGCCATAGCTCAGGTCGGGACTCTGTCCGACCATGGCCAGAATGTGCGCGATACGCGCGTCCTTATTGAAGGTGATGCTGCTCGCGTCCAGCCAGTGATCAGCCCGATCTCCGTCGGAGATGGGCCCGGTCTTGGGCCCCGTGCGCGGCAGATTGCGCGTCTGATAGGCCGCGATGCCCGTGGCCAGCGCGCCCAAGGTCTTCGTTGTCGAATACGCTTCGGTGCGCGGGTCGGAACCGCCCGGGTAGAACTCGTGGCAGAGCTTGCCGTAGCGCACGATCGCGTAGTGCGTGTTGATCACGCGGTCCGCCTGCGCGAGAAGCGCCGGATCCAGGCCGCACTCACAGCCTTTGTTCTCGGTAGCCACAGGCGTCCACGGAGCCGTGCCGGGATCGGTCGTTCCGGACGGACGATTGCAGGTCCCTCCTGAGCCGCCACCAGTGCCGCCACTGCCGCCACTGCCGCCAGTGCCCGGGGGCGGCGTCGGGCCGCAGTGAAGGGTCATGAGACCCATGGCCAGAACGAGCAACGTGGAGCGAGATGTGTTCATGTGTCCTCGAGGCGAAAGTCTGAAACTCGAACAGGCTCGAAGGCTTCAGGGCAAAAGCGACAAATCCGGCGCATACTGGCCGCTACCGTAGGCTGCGCAGAAGCCGGCGTTGTTGTTTCGATACTGCGGATCGTGCGCCAGCAGCGCCGGACGGATCGCGTCCCAGAGCTGGTTCGGGAGTATCGAGTTCTTCGCGACGATCACCATGTCGAGCCCGGGATGGCCGACGATGTGCTGGCCGCCCAGGCCGATAGCGCTCCAGTTGCCAGCGTCGTTTGCCTGCTGGCAGGTGGCAGGCGCTGCCAGGTTGCAGTCCGCTGCGCCCGAGTATTCGTGCGGATAGCTCTTCCACAGCGCAGCCGGGGCACACGCATCATTGAGCAGACCCATGCCAGTCTTCGGCAGACGCGTATTCAGCCACGTCAGGTATCCGTAGCCGGGCGCCGAGTCCTCGAAGGCAGGGTGCGTCATCCGGTAGGTCCAATCCGCGCTCAGGATGCGCGTGCCGCCCCACATGCCGCGGTGGAGGATGACCAAGCCAACGCGCGCCATGTCGCGCACGGTGGTGTTCCAGGTGTATGCGTAGACCTTGTTCACGTCACCCTGGGACCAGCTCGAATCGCGCATACCGAGCGCGCCGAAAACGTGACGCTGCGTGAACTCCTCGATGTTCGCGCCGAGCCGCGCAGGATCTTGGCGAATGGCAGTGTTGACCACGTCGCTCAGGCGGTTGATCTGCACCGTACCGACAGTGTCGTACGCCCAGGTTTTTCTCCCCCAGCTCAGGTCCGGATTCTGTCCGACCATGGCCAGAATGTGCGCGATACGCGCGTCCTTATTGAAGGTGATGCTGCTCGCGTCCAGCCAGTGATCAGCCCGATCTCCATCGGAGATCGGTCCGGTCTTGGGCCCCGTGCGTGGCAGATTGCGCGTCTGATACGCCGCGATGCCCGTGGCCAGCGCTCCCAAGCTCTTCGTTGTCGACCACGCTTCGGTGCGCGGGTCCGAGCCGCCCGGGTAGAACTCGTGACAGAGCTTGCCGTAGCGCACGATCGCGTAGTGCGTGTTGATCACGCGGTCCGCTTGCTGGAGCAGCGCCGGATCCAGGCCGCACTCACAGCCCTTGTTCTCGGTAGCCACAGGTGTCCACGGAGCCGTGCCGGGATCGGTCGTTCCGGGCGCACGATTGCAGGTCCCTCCTGAGCCGCCAGTGCCGCCAGCGCCGCCACTGCCCGGGGGCGGCACCGGCCCGCAGTGGAGCGTCATGAGGCCCATGGCCAGAACGAGCAACGTGGAGCGAGATGTGTTCATGTGTCCTCGACGTAGGCAACGAGATGGGGCCTAGACGACCGGCGTATGCAGGGCGACTGAGCGCGTCAAGCGCACCGCCGCGAATTCGAACGGGAAAGGCTGTCTCCTTGAGGCGCGGTCTCGATACCGATGAAACGCGTTCCATGTGAGTCGCATTTTTCGCAGGTGGGCAGAGCGGTAGTCGAAGTTCAGTATTGGCGTTCGCCGCCTATTGACCGCTGATCCCGGCTCCTCTCAAGTTCCCAACTTCACCCAGCGAGCCCCAATGCGCGCGTTCAACCGTCTCGCTCTATCGTTCACTGCGTTTGGCTCGATCATCGCTGCGGCTGGCTGCAGCGCCGAACCCGAGCATGCGGAACAAGCCAGCGACGCGACGCTCGGCAGCTTTCCGGTGTCGAGCGCGAAGCTCGACGCGATTGGGACGATTCGCATTGGCGCCGCGACCAGGACACGGACGTGCACGGGCACGTTGATCGCGCAGGGCGTGGTGCTGACGGCCGAGCATTGTGTGCTCGGTGTTACGCCCGAACAACTCAGGTTCGTCGTGGGCGCTTCGTCTGCATCGCCCAAACGCAGCGCCGCTGTGCGCGCGATTGCCTTCGAAAACACGACCAGCGGCGGCGTATTGCAGCGCGGCTCGGACGTCGCCGTGCTGCAGCTGCTGGAGCCGATCACGGACGTGCGGCCGCTTCTGTACGAGCCATTCGACGCGAGCGCCGTCGGCAAGTCGTACCTCGCCGTCGGATATGGCGGCCGTCCCGCGGCGCGGAAAGCCAGCGCCGTGACTCTGCGCAGCGTGAGCGGCCCGATTTTCCCCGCGCTGTTCGGATCATTTCAAACCTTTCTGCGCTACGCCCCGCGTTTTCTCGACCTCGATCAAAGCGCAGCCAGCCTGCGCGCGACGTACGACGCAAAGACGTTGCTCGAAGGCTATGAAGCGACCTTCCGCACGGCGTCGGCTACCAGCGGCAGCTGCAACGCCGGAGGACCGCTGCTGCGCTGGAACGGGACGCGTCATGTCGTGCAGGGAATCGTTTCCTGGGGCTACGAGGCAGCCAGCCGAACCTGCGCGTTCGGTGGCGTGGACGCAGTCCTGGGCCCTTCGAGCATCGACTTCATCGATCAACAGCTCGGCTGCCCATTCGTACCGGCGGGCGGGACTTGCCGCGATGCAGCGCTCGTCTCGTGCACCGAGAGCGCAGGCGTGTGGACGGCACGGCGCGTCGATTGTGGCGCGCGTAGTCAGAGCTGCGTCGTCGGTTGGGACGGCACGGCCGGGTGCGCGGACGCGTGCGCGGGCGCGCCACCGCGCTGCGAAGACGATGTACTCGTGACCTGCCGCGAGGAGTCGGGTACACGCGACGACGAACGCTTCGATTGCGCGGACGCCGGCCAGACCTGCATGACCGACGACGCGGGCAACGCGCGCTGCGCGGATCCGTGCGAGGGCGTCCCGCGCGAAGGCGTCTGCCTCGGCAACGTCGCTTTCCGCTGCACCTATCCGAACGAGGGCCCCCGCCGGCTGGTGGCCGCAGACTGCGGTATCCTCGAGCAAGCGTGCGGCATTGACGTGATCACCAGCGAAGTCGGCTGCATTGACCCGCCGCTGTGACGCACCGCCGACCCGTTCGGCCACGCGCCCCAGCTCCGGCGCCGTGCCGGCCACGTGGCGTAAATTGTTTCGGGTAGCGCCTTTTTCGGCATCCCCATCGTGCCCGGGCGCGGCGGCGCCGCCAGCGGCCGAGAGAAGCTTCTTGTAGCGGCCCGATCCGCGCTAGAAGCGTCGCCGGATGACTCGGCCGAACATCATTGCCATCGCCAATCAGAAAGGCGGAGTCGGAAAAACCACCACGGCGGTCAATCTCGCCGCGAGCCTGGCGGCCGCCGAGCGCCCGACCTTGCTCGTCGATCTGGATCCGCAGTCCAACGCTTCGAGTGGTGTGGGCTTTCCCTCCGGCAGCGTCGACCGCACCGTTTACGACGCGCTGATCGGGAATGCAGAGCTGGTGGACATCATCCGGAAGACGAGCATCCCGACCCTGGACGTCGCACCGGCAAGCCAGGATCTCACCGCCGTCGAATACGAGCTCTTCGACCAGGAGCGCGGCACGCATCTGCGGCGTCTGCTGAGCGCGCCCGCGCTACAAAGCTACGCTTACATCATCATCGATTCGCCGCCATCTCTGGGCGTGCTTACCTTGAACGTGCTCGCCGCTGCTGATCGCGTGATCGTACCGCTGCAACCCGAGTACTATGCGCTCGAGGGGATCACGTACTTGATGGCGACCATCGACCGGGTGCGTGCCTCGCTGAATCCAGGGCTGACCGTGGAAGGCATCGTGCTCACGATGTGGGATCCACGAAATCGGCTAGCCCACCAGGTCGCGGCAGAGGTAAAAAAGCACTTTCACGTGTTCGACGCGGTGATCCCTCGCAACGTGCGCTTGAGCGAGGCGCCCTCTCACGGCGTGCCGGCGCTGCTGTATGACGTGCAGAGCAAGGGAGCGCAGGGTTACCTGAGCCTGGCTCGCGAAGTGATCGAGGCGCGTCCGTGACGGAGCCGCCGGTAAAACCTGCGCGCGGGCTCGGGCGCGGGCTGGACGCGCTGCTCCCGGCGCGCATGCCCGCAGCCGCAACCCCGGCGGGGAAAACCGGTCCCAGCTACGGCGATAACAACGTCTTTCTGTGTGCGCTCGAGAAGATTGTTCCGCAGAAGGGCCAGCCGCGACAGCACTTCGACACGGCCGCGCTCGATGAGCTAGCGCAGTCGATCCGCGAGCACGGGCTGATCGAGCCTCTGGTAGTGCGCCGCCACGCCGGATCGGAAGACTTCGAGCTGATCGCCGGTGAGCGCCGCTGGCGCGCCGCACAGCGCGCAGGGCTGCGTGAAGTGCTCGTGGTGGTGCGCGACGTGTCCGCCAAGGACGCGTTCGAGCTGGCCCTGATCGAAAACGTCCAGCGCGAGGACTTGAACCCGATCGAGTTCGCCGAGGCGCTCGATCGGTTGCTCGACGAGCATGGCTACACTCAGGATTCTCTGGCCCAGCGCATCGGCAAAGACCGCTCCACTCTGGCCAACGCGCTCAGGCTGCTCAAACTGCCGGCGCAGGTGCGAAGCTTGGTGATCTCCGGCGAGCTCAGCGAGGGCCACGGGCGCGCGCTCCTCGGCGCGCCCAACGAAACGACCCTCGCGGCGATCGCCGACAAGGTCGTACGCGGCAAGCTGAGCGTTCGACAAACTGAAGCGCTGGTGCGCGCCGCCAAGCACGCGGCGGCCGTAAAAAGCGGCAAGACACCGGGCGTCAAGACCGCCAACGTGCGCGACCTCGAGGCGCGGCTCGAACGCAAGCTCGGCACCAAGTGCGAAGTGCGCGACCGCGAGGGCAAGGGCGAGCTGGCCGTGAAGTACTCGAACCTGGACGAGCTGGATCGCTTGCTCGAGCTGCTGCTATAGCCCGCACTCATGCCACCCATCTCGATGACACGCTCTCCAGGTCGTCGCCTGGCCCGCGCTGCCTGGTTGGCCTGTGCTACGGCGCTCGTGTTCGAGCTGTGTGCGGCGCCGGCGCATGCTTCCGAGGGTGTTCATTCGGACCCCGTCTCGCAGGTCGCGCTGATGCTCGCCGTGCTGCTGATCGCCGCCAAGATCGGGGGCGATCTGGCGACGCGCGTCGGCCAACCTGCCGTCCTCGGGGAGCTCCTGGCCGGTGTCCTGCTCGGCAATCTCGATCTGCTCGGCTTCGGCGGGCTCGAAGCCATCGCCACGGATCCCATGATCGACATGGTGGCGCGGCTCGGCGTGATCATCTTGCTCTTCGAGGTGGGTCTGGAGTCCACCGTCAACCAGATGCTGAAGGTCGGGCTGTCGGCGTTTCTGGTCGCCGTGGTCGGCGTGGTCGTGCCCTCACTGCTCGGCTGGCTCGCTGCGCGCTGGCTCGTGCCCGACGCGAGCCCGTACGCTCACGTGTTCGTGGGCGCCACGTTGTGCGCGACGAGCGTCGGCATCACCGCGCGCGTGTTTCAGGATCTGAACGTCTCCAGCACCACCGAGGCGCGCATCGTGCTCGGCGCGGCGGTGATCGACGACGTCCTCGGTCTGGTCGTGCTGGCCGTGGTGGCCGGCGTGATTGCGGCCGCGGATCGTGGCACGACGCTGTCGTTTCTGGACATCTTCGTGACGATCGCCAAAGCGGCCGGCTTCTTGTTCGGCGCGCTCGCCATCGGTAGCCGCATCGCGCCGCACTTGTTCCGGCTGGCCTCGCGGCTCAAGGCGCGCGGCGTGCTGCTCGCCGTCAGCCTGGCTTTTTGCTTTCTGCTGTCATGGGCCGCTGGCGCCATCGGGCTCGCTCCCATCGTGGGCGCGTTCGCTGCCGGACTCGTGCTCGAGCACGTGCACTACCGCGACTTCGCCGATCGCGGGGAGCACGAGCTCGAGGAGTTGATCCGGCCAATCTCTGCGTTCCTGGTCCCGGTATTCTTCATGGTGATGGGCATGCGCACGGATCTGAGCGCGTTCGTTCAGCCGGGCGTGCTCGGGCTCGCCGTTACGCTGACGGTAGTGGCCATCGTCGGTAAGCAAGCCTGCGGTTTGGCCGTCGTCGAACGCGGTATCGATCGCCTGAGCGTCGGCATCGGCATGGTGCCGCGCGGGGAAGTCGGCCTGATTTTCGCGAACTTGGGGCTCAGCCTGAAGATCGCCGGCAAAGCCATCGTGGACAGCGCCACCTATTCGGCGATCGTCGCCATGGTCGTGGTCACGACTTTGATCACGCCCCCTGCCCTGCGCCTCAGCCTGAAGCGCGCGAAACGGACTGCCACAGGTTAGCCATAATTCCTCCGCGATATCGCCCGCGCCTCTCCGCTCGGGTTCCTCGCGCGCCGGCTACTCAGCCGCGGCGGGGCCCGTCCGCGTCGACGCCGAGCCCGGCTGACGCTACTTCTTGCCGGACTTGAGCTCGGCCAGCGCCTTTTCCGCAGCGGCGCCGATCGGGTGACTTTTTCCGTGCTCGGCCGCTTGCAAAAGGTGCGTCTGAGCCTGCTTTTTGTCGCCTTTATGCCGGTAGTGCATGCCGAGGTAGTAGTGCGCGGGTGCAAACTTCGCGTCCTCTGCCAGGGCCGCCTGGAAGTCGGCCTTCGCCGCCGGCTCGTCGTCCATTTCGTGACGGCACACGCCACGGCGCACGAACAGCGCAGCGCGCGGCTGCTTCTTCAGCGCCGCGTCGAGCACGGCGATGCACTCGTTGAACGCGCCGAGGCGGCCGTACAGATTCGCGACCGCTTCCGTCACACGTGGATCGTCGCTCGCAGAGAGCTTGCGCAGCTCCTCGAGCGCCTGATCTTTGCGCCCGCTGGTGGCCAGTAACTCGGCGTAGGCATAGCCGAGCTCGACGTTGTTCGGCGCTACCTCCACCGCTGCGGCGTACGCCTTGACCGCCTCGTCCGCGTTGCCGGCCGCCTCGAGCGCCAGCGCGCGATTCGTGAGCAGCTGTGGATGCCGCGAGGCGTGGCGCAATCCACCTTCCGCGACGCGCAGCGCTCCGGCTGCGTCCTCACCGTCGAGGAGCAGCGCCGACAGGTTCACGCTGGCTTCGCTCAGCTTCGGGTCGAGCTCGAGCGCCTGGGTGTAGTGCCCCTTCGCCGCTCCGCCGTCCCCGAGATTTTCCAGCGCGACCGCCAGGTAGAACGCAGCCTGCGGGTCGTCCGGGTGCTGCGCGCGCGCCTCGCTCAGCGTCTTTTTCGCACCGGCGAAGTCCTTCTGCTGGATCAGATCGATGCCGCGCTTCACGGCCGCGCTCGAAGCCTCCTGCACGCTGCTCGAGTCGTCATCCAGCGGCGGATCCGGCACTGGGCTCTCCGCCGAGCGCGCGCCCCCGCCGCACGCTGCCAGACATAGCGCGATCGCGCACGCGAACCCAGACGTCCGCCACTCGCGTCCCCTCATGTAAATCCTTCCACTTCGAGCTGTTCGATGGCCGTCACGATGTTCTTCTTCAAGGTTTCGATGCGCTCGGGATCGAGCAGTTTTTCACCGGACACGTCGCTCACGTAGAACACGTCGGCGACGCGGTTTCCTTCGGTGTTGATCTTGGCCAGCGCGATGGTGAGCCCGGCTTCCTGCAGGGTGTTCGCGATGCAGAAGAGCAAGCCGAGCCGATCGCGCGTGGTCACCTCGATGAGCGTGTGCTGAGAGGCGCCGCGATTGTCGACTCCGACCTCGGTCGCGACCTTGGGCGACGGGCGCTCCGACCAGCTCGAGGGCGCCTTCTTGCCCATCACGAGGTCGCGTGGCGCCAGCTGCTCGCCCAGCAATTTGCCGAAATCCCGCTCGAGCCGCGGCACCAGCTTGTGGACGTTCTCTGCGCTCGTACCACCGCGCACCCAGAACAAGTCGAGCACACGCGTCCGGCCGTAGTTGTCCTTCCACGAATAAATCTGAGCGCCCACGACCTTGAGACGCGCCGCAGCCAGCGTGGCCGTGATCATGGCCAACAGGCCCGGGCGATCGTCCGCGATGAAGCCGAGCTCCACGTACGGGTCGTCGTCCGTCATGACGGTGACGCTGAGCTGTTTTTCCTGCGCCTGCCGCGCAAAGCGCGAGTGACGCAGGATCTCGCCCTCCTCGTTGGCGTACAGGTAGCGCTCGGGCATCGCCGCGAGGAAGTGATCCAGAAACTCACGTTCCCCTCGCTCGGGGCACATGGCGCGCACGCTCTGGCGCACTTCTTCGAGGCGCTCGCCCGAAGCGGACGCGAGCGGCCCTTCGCTGAGGCAGCGGTTGGCAGCGACATACAGCTCGTCGAGCATGCGCGCCTTCCAGCTCGTCATCGCGGTCGGGCTGGTCGTGGAGACGTCCGCGACGGTGAGCAGGTAGAGCTCGCGCAGCCCTTCGGCGCCGTGCACCTCCTGGCTGAACTCTTCGACCGTCTTGGGGTCGTCGATGTCGCGGCGGGTCGCCACGTGATACATGCGCAAGTGCTTGAGTATCAGGTGCTGCACTTCGCGGATGTCCGGCTCCAGCACGCCCAGTCGCTCGAGGATGGAGCGCGCCATTTCGTGGCCGCGCTCGGAGTGGTTCTTGCCGCCGATGTCCTTACCCACGTCATGCAGCAAGGTGGCGAAGAAGAGCACCTGCGGGCGCGCGATCTCTGCCGCGAGCCGCGAGGCGATGCCAAACTCCGCCGCCAGCTCGCCGCGGCACAGCTGGCACAAGCGATCGACCGCCGCCACCGAGTGCGCGTCCACGGTGTACACGTGGTAGAGGTCGTGATGAACGCGGCCCACGACCGGCGAGAATTCGGGAACCATCGCCACGAGCAGGCCCACGTCGTGCAGCTCTTGAACGACGGATCCGCTCTTGGTGCGCGTGCGCTGCGCGACCTGGCACAACTTGACGAAGAGCTTGGCCGCCTCCTGGCTCCCGCGCAGCTTCTCGCAGAAGCCGAGGGAGCTGACGGCGCGCGCCACTGCATCGCGCGCGAACGAGTAAACCGGCAGATCGCGCCGCACCGCTTCGTCGTATAGACGCAGCGCCAGCGAGGGATCCGTTTCGAGCACGCCCGGATCCTCGAGCGAGACGCATTCGTTCGTGAGCTTCAGTCCCCGTCCGATGAGCCGCTCGGTGGGACGCCGCTTGGAGGGCGGCGCGGCGCGCGCCATGATCATCTCGCGCGCCTGGGAAATCGTGCGGGCGTGACGGTAGTACTCGCTCATGAAGCGCTCGACCGCCGGGCCGCCGCCGCCGTAACCCAGGTCTTGCGCGAGGGCCTCCTGGCGATCGAAGCTCAGCCGATCGGAGCGGCGGCCAGCGTACACGTGGAGCAGGTTGCGCACGCGGAAGAACATGTGATTGGCCGCTTCGATCTGCTGCCATTCACGCGACACCAGCACGCCGATGCGCACGAGCTCGGACAGGTCGTTGACGCGCCAGCGCGCGCGCGCAGCCCAGTGCGCGACGTCCAGATCGCGCAGACCGCCCGAGCCATGCTTCACGTCCGGCTCGAGCAAGAACACCGATCCACCGTAGCGCCCGCTGCGCTCCACGGCGCGCGCATCGAGCCGCTCCAGAAACTGCCGGATGTTGCCGGTACCGAACAGACCCTCGAACGCCCGCGAGAGCAGCTCCTGGCTGGACGTGGGGTCGCCGGCGATGAGCCGCCAGTCGAGTAGTCCGGTCGCAGTCGGCAAATCGCCGCGCGCGAGCTCGATCAGCTCCGAGGTCGTGACGACTTGATGGCCGATGCTGAGGCCGGCGTCCCACAGTGGGTAGAGCAGCGACTCCGCCACCGCGCGCGAGCCGTCCATGTCTTTGCACAGGAGCCGCACGTCGAGGTCGCTGTGCAGGGCCAGCGCTCCGCGGCCGAAACTGCCGATCGCGGCGAGCGACACCGGACGCCAGTTGCCCCGCTTCGACATCGTCGCAGCGGTGGCGTGAAACAGCGAGCCGAGCAGGCCGTCGAACACCTTGGCGTAGCGCCGGGACGCCGGAACGCCGGCTTCGCGGCCTGCCGTGCGGACCATGCTCTCCACTTCGAGACGATGGCGCGACAGGTAGCTGCGCAGCTCGGGAACTAGCCCTGGCGAGCACTGCTCCAGCAAAGGTTCTGCAGCATCGACGGGAACAGTGGTGGACATGGACGGGCGGGGACTCTCTCGCGCGATTGGGGCCAGGCCCTACGGCCTGAGCCGGGATGGTGTTATAGCAAAGGCATGCTAGCCTGCGTGTTCATGCTGCCCAGGAGGCACCTTCTCCGCCTTGCAACTGCGTTTTTTTGCTTAACCTTTTTGCTGCCTAGCGCGCACGCCAGCATCGCCCGGGCGATTCGCTTAGCCGACCTGGTCCGGGCGAGCCAGCACGTAGTGGTCGGCACCCCGGACAGCAGCTTCAGCCGCTGGGAAAACGTGGCCGGTTCGAAGCGCATCGTCACGTATACGCGCGTGCGCGTGGAGGAAACCGTGGCAGGCGTGCCGAGCGGCGCCGAGCTATTGGTCCGCACGATGGGCGGGCATGTCGGCAAGATCGGGCAGATCGTGCACGGCGAGGCCGTCTTGAAGCACGGCGAGCGAAGTCTTCTGTTCGTGCGCCCCGAGGTCGACGGCCGGCTCGCTGTCGCGGCCATGGCACAAGGCCACTACCCCGTGCGTGCCGAACGAGACGGGTCGCTGAAAGTCACGGCGAGCCCCTCGCTCGCGAAGCTGCTTCGCCCGGAGGGCTCTGCGGTAGCGCGCCTGTCCGGTCAGACGCTCTCAACCTGCCAGCGTCTGATCCACGAGGCGGCGCGTCAGTGAAGGGCGCGCGGCTGGTGGGGGCGGGTGCAGCGCTGGCGTTGCTCTGCAGCTCTGCGTGGGCGTTCGCGTACTGCCGCACCACGACCTGCGATCCGCGCAAGGAAGCGTGTGGACCGGCGGGGGGCTGTCCGACGCGCGGCGTGCCGTTGTTCTGGCCGAGCGGGTGCGTGAGCTTTTCGGTGCAGAAGCACGGCTCTCCCGCGCGCGAGATCGAATACGACGCGGCGCGCGACACGATCCAGGACGGATTTCGAGCCTGGATCAACGCCGACTGCGGCGGCGGCGCCAAACCGACCATCCAGGTCAGCAACTACAACGAAGCGAACGGCGTGGCCTGCGCCAAACAAGAGTACAACCAGGGCAAGAACGCGGGAAACGCGAACATCTGGATGTTCCTCGACAACCGCTGGCCGTACGCAAACTCCGAGGAGACCCTCGCGCTGACCACGATCACCTTCAACGTGCAAAACGGCGAGATCTACGACGCCGACGTCGAGCTCAATTCGTACGACAAGCTCCTGACCATCGGGGACGCGAACATCAACTCGGATTTGTTGTCCGTCGTCACGCACGAAGCCGGGCATTTTCTCGGGCTAGCCCATGCGGAGTCGAGGGAAGCGACCATGTACCCGTCGTACAATCCTGGCGAGACGAAGCTCCGCACACTGACCGCGGACGACGTCGCCGGGATCTGCGACATCTATCCTGCTAATCGCCCGATCAGCAGCCGCTCCTGCGAGCCTCGCCACGGCTTTTCGGAGCGCTGCGGCGGCGCGGCGGACGACGACGGTTGCACCACCAGCGCCGGACCAGCCCGCCCCGGCGGCCTGGCAGCGCTCTCGGCGCTGAGCGCGCTCGCGGCCTCTGCGATCGCGCTCGGCTTTCGCTCGCGCCGGCGCCGTTCGAGCCGCGATTGACCCGCAGCACCGAGCTCCTCGTCGTAGCCGGCGAAGCTTCGGGCGACGCCATGGCCGCGCCGGTCGTGGCTCGCCTCGACGCGACCTGTTTCGGTCTGGGAGGTAGCGCCCTGCGCGCCGCAGGCATGGATGTGGTCGTGGACCTGGCCGACGTGACCGCCATGGGAGTCGGCGCTGTCTTGGCCCGTTCGCCCTTCATCACGCGCGCCGCGCTGGCCGTCGTGCGTGAAGTGCGACGGCGAAGGCCCACCGCCGCCCTCTTGGTCGGCTACTCCGAGTTCAATGGCTGGCTTGGGCCGTGGCTGCGCCGGCGCGGGACGCGCGTGCTCTGGTATGGCCCCCCGCAAATCTGGGCGTGGCGACCCGGCCGTGCCCGCGCGATCGCGGCAGCCTGCGATCGCATGGCGGTAATCTTGCCGTTCGAAGAGCAGCTCTGGCGAAATCACGGCGTGGACGCCTACTATGTGGGTCACCCCGTGCTCGAGTCGACCCTGCCTCCACGGGCCGAGGTGCGCAAGCGCTATGGCCTGACGCCCTATGCGGAGTATCTCGCGCTCTTGCCGGGTAGCCGCCCGCACGAAGTCGAGCAGCACCTGCGTCCAATGACACAGTCGGTGAGCCTCCTGCGCGCCGAGCACGGCTCGGTGGATGCGCGCGTGATCCTGGCGCCATCGTTGAATGAAAAGACACGCCGGCAAGCCTGCCGGCTGGCAGCGGATCTGAACGTCGGCGTGCTGGAGGTGAGCGCAGGAGCCGTACTGCCTGCGTTCGATATCGCGATCGCTTGCAGCGGGACCGTGACGCTCGAGTGCGCGGTGGCATCGGTGCCGCCGGTGGTCGTCTACAAGACGGGCCCCGTCACGCACCGCATCGGCCGTTACCTGCTCCGCACCCCGCATATCGCCTTACCCAACATCATCCTGGGAGAGCTCGCGTTCCCGGAGTTGCTCCAAGAGCAGGTCACGCCCCCCGCGCTCGCGGAACGTTGCACGCACCTTCTCGATCACAAAAGTATCTACCAGGAGCGTTGCGCAGCCGTCGGACGGGCGCTGCGCTCGCACTGGGCTCCCGCCCGTCGCGAATCCGTCGCCGCGGACACCCCCGTCGCGATCGAGAAACGCCCGTCGGCGCAGGTCGCCGAGCTCTTGGCGCCGTGGCTCGCCGCCTGACGCGCGGGACCCCAGGATCGATCGTGGCAGACGCTTCTCGGCCCCTGGTTCTTCGGCTGAGGCTCGCACTGCTGCTGTCGTTCTCGCTGCTCCTGCTGCGCTTACACCTGGCCAGCAAGGTGGGCTTCGCGGACGCAGAAGCGCTGTACGCCTCTTACGCGCTCCACCCCCAGCCAGCTTATCTCGACCACCCCGGCCTGGTTGGAGCCGTCATGCGCTTGCTCGGCGGCGGCGGCGTGCCCACGCCGCTCGTCGCGCACACCGCGTCCGCGTTCGCGGCCACCCTCCTGCCCTGGCTCGGCGCGCTCGGCGCCAGAGCCGCGGGCGCTTCCGGCAGCGGCGCCTTTCGCACGCTGTTCGCCCTGGCGCTCGTGCCCGAGCTGGCCGTCGGCTTGTTCTCGCTGACGCCCGATCTGCTGCTGGGCCTGCTGTGGCTCGGTGCGCTCGGGGCCGCAGCGCTCGCGCTGCGCTGCGAGGCGGGCTCGAGCCGCGCGCTTTACGCGTTCCTCGCGTGCGGGGGCCTGCTCGGGCTCGCGGTGCTGGCCAAGGTGAGCGCCGTGCTCCTGCTCCTCGCGCTGCTCGCTACGCTGTGCACGCGTGGAGCCCGCCCGCATCTCCGCACCTTCGCGCCCTGGGCGGCGCTGCTCTTGACGGCGATCCTGGTCATGCCGCTCGTGCTCTGGGAAGCAGCGCGCGGCTACCCGATGCTCGAGCACCGCTTGGTGTCCACCCAGGCGGACGCGGGCCTGTCGCTGCGCAACGCCGCGGTGCTGCTCGGCGGACAGCTGCTCTACCTGAGCCCACCGGCGCTGTTTGCGGCCGCGCTCATCGCGCGCAGCCTGTACGTCAAACGCCGGGAAGACATCACGAGCACGCTGCTCTGGAACGCGACCTGGATTCCAGGTCTGGTGCTCGCGGCGCTGTGCCTGTGGTCGCGCGTCGCCGAACCCCACTGGCTGGCTCCCGCCTATCTCGCCCTGGCGCTCGACCTCGGACGGAGCAGCCTGCTACCGCGCCGCCTGGCAGCGGTGTCGCTCGCGACCGGCGCCGTGTTGTGCGTGCTGGCGTGGTTCTGGGTAGGAACGGACCTGCCGCCGCAGCTGCTCGGCCAGCGCTATCCCGAGCACGACCCGAGCAACGATCTGTACGCGTGGGGCCCCGGCAAGAAGCTCGTGCTCGAAGTCGTCGAGGATACGATGCGCGAGAAGCAAGCGCCCCCCGTCGTGGTCGGCCCGCACTACATCGTCTGCGCGCAGGCGCATGCCGCGCTCGGGCCGAACATCCCCGTCGGCTGCAACACGCCGCGGCGCGACGACTTCGACGACTGGCTGCCGCGCCAGCGCTGGCTCGATGCGCCCGTGGTGCTCTACGTGCGTGACGAGCGCTTCGGGCTCGACGCCGCGCCCGAGCTGCCGAATCGGATCGTGCGCAGCGTGGCCACCGTTTCCGTGCGGCGCGGCGACCTCGTCGTGCGACGCCTGCAAGTCATTCGACTCGACAAGCTGAGTGACACAGCCGCGCGGTGAAGCCAGGCCGCGTTGACCCCCGCTTCACCGCGCGCGGTCTCGCGCCCGGCTACTTCGCCGTCGGACAGGGCTGGTTTGCGAGGTTCAGCTGCGCGCCCTGGACTCGGTCGTCGTCGACGCTCAGATCCACGCGCGCCCACGCTTCGCCTTCGCTGCAAGCGCCGTCGCCGTCGGCGTCTTGCACCGCGAAGATGCGGAGCTCGTCCCCTTCGAGGCTCAGCTCGTGCTCGAACTGACCCGCCGCGGCGAGCGTCAGCTCGCCAGCTTCGGTGACTTCATCGTCGAGCACGTCGTAGAATTGCAGCAGGATCTTGCCTTCGCTTTCCACGCTGGCCGCGGAAACGGTGCCCTCCACACTGACGTCGCGCGAAGCGCTGCAAGCGCCGAGCAGCGACGCTGCAACGAGGCAAAGCGCGGTCACACCAAAGGAATGCGTATTCATCGTGTTGCTCCTATGCGAGCGGCTGCGCGGATCTCGCGTGCCGCTCTGCGAGGGAGCATCAGCAACCCACGTGCCACGCCGAAATTCAGCCGTTTTTCTGGGCGTTCACGGCTGAGCAACGAAACCGCGCGCGCGAGTGAGAACGCTCGCTGGCGTCAAGCGGATACACTGTGCCGCGGGTGCTCTGCGCCCTCTTACGCACACGCCGAGACCGCGCTCCGACGCGCTGTTCAGACCGGCGCTTGGACCCGCAACCCGGCGGCTTCGATCAGCGACTTGTCGTCGTCGTGCTCTGGGTTGGGCGTGGTCAGCAGCTTGTCTCCGTAGAAGATGCTGTTGGCGCCCGCGTACATGCAGAGGAGCTGTGCTTCGCGCGTCAAATCGGTGCGTCCCGCGCTGAGACGCACCTTGGAGCGCGGCATCATGATCCGCGCCGTCGCGATCATCCGCACCAGATCCAGCGGGTCCACGGGCGGCAGCTCCGCGAGCGGCGTTCCTGGCACGCGCGCCAGAGCATTCACCGGCACGCTCTCCGGGTGCGGCTCGAGCCGCGCCAGCTCGATCAGCATGCCGCAGCGATCGTCGATGCTCTCGCCGATGCCGATGATGCCCCCCGAACACACGGTGATGCCCGCTTTGCGCACGTTGCGCAGCGTGCTCAAGCGGTCGTCGTAAGAGCGCGTGGAGACGATGGATCGATAGTGCGCGCGCGACGTGTCGAGGTTGTGGTTGTACGCGTCGAGCCCGGCTTCCTTGAGCTTCTGCGCCTGCGCCTCGTTCAGCATGCCCAAGGTGACGCAGGCTTCGAGGCCCAGGTCTTTCACCCCCCGCACCATCTCGAGCACGCGCTCGAACGCCGGGCCGTCTTTGACCTCGCGCCAGGCAGCACCCATGCAGAACCGCGTCGCGCCCTGCTCCTTCGCGCGGCGCGCGGCGGCAAGCACGTCGTCCACCTTCAGCATCGCCTCGCCCTTCACCGGCGTCTTGTAGTGACTCGACTGCGAGCAGTAAGAGCAGTCCTCCGGGCAACCACCGGTTTTCACGCTGAGCAAGGTGCACAGCTGCACCTCGTTCTGGACGTGGTGGGCGAGGTGCACGGCGCGCGCGCGGTCGACGAGCTCGAACAGCGGTAGGTCGTGGAGCTCTCGAACCTCGGCCAGCGACCAGTCGTGGCGAATCGGATTGGACATTGCCGCGGGATTTACCTCTATTTGCCAGGCCTAGTCCAGGGAAGCCGCGCGAAGGCGCGTGGGTCGCCGCGTCAAAGGCGCATCAAAAGCCCATGGCGGAGCGGGCTACCTCGCGGTCCACGAGCCCCTGCCGCACCAGCTCTCGCAGGGCAAACTCGAAGGTTTGCATCCCGTACATGGCCTGCCCGTTTTCCATCAGCTCTTTGAGCGGCGGGTTGCCGACCGGCCGTTTGATGGATTCCCGTACCGACCCGGTACTGATCAGCACCTCGGCGGCCAGCACCATGCCGGTGCCGTCGGCGCGCGGGATCAACCGCTGCGCCACGATGCCCTGCACCGCGTCCGCCAAACGGTCGCGCACCTCGTCCCCGTTGCCCTCGATCAGCGCCACCACGCGGTTGATGGTGCGCACCACGTCGGGAGTGTGCAGCGTGGACAGCACCAGATGGCCGGTCTCGGCGGCCTTGAGGGCGATGTCCATGGTCTCACGATCGCGGATCTCACCCACCTGAATCACGTCCGGATCCTGGCGCAGGGCCGCGCGCAGGGCGTTCGCAAAGCTCTCCGTGTCGATGCCGATCTCACGCTGGCTCACCGAGCAGCGGTTGTCGTTGTGCAAGTACTCGATGGGATCTTCGATGGTCACGATATGTCGTGACATGGTGCGATTCATGAGCTCGACCATGGCCGCCAGAGTCGTGCTCTTGCCGTTGCCCGCCGCCCCGACCACGAGCACGAGACCACGATCCTTTTCGGCCAGTTTATGGCACGCCGCCGGAGCTCCGAGCTCCTCGAGAGTCGGAACCTGCACGGGGATGACGCGCATGACGATCGCCAGCGAGCCCCGCTGACGGTAGATGTTCACACGGAAGCGCCCGACGCCGTCGACAGCGTAAGACGTGTCGTGTTCCGTGATCTGATCGAGCCGGTTCTTGAGCTCGGTATCCGCGATCAAGTGACGCGCCAGCGCTTCGGTGTCCGCCGGTCGAATGCGGTCCAGGCGGAAGTACACCAGCGCGTCGCGCACGCGCGCGCCCGGCGGCTGCCCGACCTTGAGGTGCACGTCCCGCGCACCGGCGGCGACCGCTTTGGACAGCAGCTGATGCAGATATTGCTCCGAGCTGTACGGGTTGGGGACCGAGCCCGGCTCCAAGCTGACCACGCCCAAGAATAGCGTGTCCTGCTGCCATTCGTTCTCGGCTTCGCCTTTGGGCTCGCTAACCGGGGTTTTGCCCGAGTTGTGCGAGGACCCTCAACTCGCGGTTGCAGAGCCCTACCCCCCTGCGCTAATACGCATCGCTCCGCGGCTTGAACCACGGAGCGCGCAGCCGTAGAGCTTCGCGCCTTGTCCAGGTAGCTCAGTCGGTAGAGCAGTGGACTGAAAATCCACGTGTCGCCAGTTCAATTCTGGCCCTGGACACTGATCACTCATTGAGGATTCGCCAATTCTGCGACATGGAGTTTTAGGCGAGCTGTGCCTCAGGCTCTGATGTACTGGCGGAACCGGCCTTCCGCGAACGCCTCGATGAGCGTTCTGGCGTGACGTGAGGCACTTGCGAGGCGCGCCAGCTCGAAGCCGCGGCGAAAGAAATCGTTGAAGCCGGGAAGATCGCGGATGGCATGCGCATCTTCGACGAAGCCCATGCTCCAGTCGCCGAACGAAGGGCCGTCGACGTCTTTCTGCGCGAGCACCACCACTCGGTGGTGACGCTCGTCCCGCTCGATGCGCGCGAAGAGCGGCTTGACCACGGTGGGCGCGCCCTCCAGCACCTGCAAGAACGACCCCTCGTGCTGGATCAGCATGCCGCTGACGCCCAGGCGCTTGTTGTTGGTGCGCGCCTTCATCAGCAGATCCGCCAATTCGACACTCGCCATGGGCGCCTTGGCGGCGCTGACGTAGATGAGCTGATGAGAGCGTTGAGCAGACACGACACCACTTCCTGCGTGGTTTGGTACGGTCCTCCGCGGCAGAAAGTTAAGACACGTCTACATCATCCGCGGCGCCGGTCATTCGACCGGGGGCGGAATCAGCCCGCCATTCCGATGGCTGAGCGCTATCGAGTAAAAAAGGCAGTCGCGGGACTCCGTTCCGTCCGCGAATCGTCCACGAAACGGTTCGTAAACATTTGTGCCGGCAACCTGAGCGGGTGCCAATGGGAGCCCTGGACGCGCTCGAACGACCCGCGACCGCTCGTTTCGGGTGGTGCGCGGCGCTCGCCCTCCTGGCGCACGGTGTTCTCGTGCCCTTCGGACTGGCGTTGGCGCAGACGCACGCCACTGCGAGCCCGCCACTGGCCCCGGTGATCGTGGATCTCGAGGCACCCGAGCCGCGCGCGGGGGGTAACGCGCAGCAAGAATCGCCACAGCATGTCGGCACTACGCGATCGAGTAGTGAACGGCGTCCAGCTCCGCCGGTTCATCGCGGCAAGCACCGCTCCACCACCGCGCGCGCCGTCGTCACGACCGGTGCGGTGCCCGCTCCTGGGGTGGGTGCGGTGCCCGCTGAGCTCACCGACAGCAGTGCCGATGCCGTGAGCAGTGCCGGTGCACGGAGCATGGCCCACACCGCACCGGCCGGAGAGCTCGGTGCGAGCGCGCGAGGTGAAGGCGGCGGAAGCGGGACCACGACCGGGACCAAAGGCACGGACGCGTCTGCGCACGGGCCGCGTTTGCTAGTCGCGAAACCCTGTCAAGGCATGTTCCCCGCCAGCGCCAATGACGACATTGGCGTCGTCACGCTCGCTTTGCAGGTGGGTCAAGAAGGCGTTGCGCGGCGGGCGCGCATTCTCGACGAACATCCGCGCGGGCAGGGATTTGCCCGCGCCGCGCTATCATGCGTGCCACGCTTGACCTTCGACCCCGCGACACGCGACGACGGCACGCGCACCGCCGCCACGTCCACGGTTCGGCTGCGCTTCGTTCGACACCTCTAGGCGCGGCGGACAGCGACGCTTGCGCCGAGCTCGAGCGCTATCGGATCGCGTCAGTTATTGGGCGACGGTACGTTCGCGGCCGCCAGTTGTTCCGCCGTCACTTCGGAGCCGGGCGCGCTGAAGCTGCGCGCGCGCTGCCAGATCTCCTTGCCCGCCTGCGGCGAGTCCCCGATCGCCTTGACGACGAAGTTGCTGCCCACGGAGCGCACCGTCAGGCGCTTTAGCGAACCGTTGGCGAGATGCAGCGGGTCATTGGGGTGCGCGGGACGACCGGCCACGCTGTGACAGGCGAGCGAACGCTGCAGGTACTCCTGCGTCAACCCGGGCTGCGCATGCATGTAGAGCTCGGCGCCAACCGTGCGCTCGGGCTGATGCGCCCGCGCGACGACCTGCCGCTCCTTGACGGCGCGCGCCGCGTAAACCTGACCGGGCTTGTAGAACGTCTTCTCTGCGTGCCCTGCCTCGAGCTGCTCGCAGCCAGCGGTGGCCACCTCGGCAGGCCGCTGTTCGGCGTGCGAACAAGCCATCGTCGTCAACGCGCCCAGTGCCAGTATCATCCCTGCGGTGCTTCTCATCTCAACGCTCCTCGTGTTTCTTGTTTTTCGAGATGCGTTTCTGTGCAAAACGTCTCGGTTTTTTTTCACGACCACCGTTCCATATAAGCAGGCCCGGCGGGTGTTCAAGAAACAATCTGGAAATGTTTTTATTCGCGGTGGTGTGTTTGTTCCCTTCTTACGCACGCGCGGAACGCACTAGGTAGAAGTACCTAGATCGAAACGGTGGAAGAGAGGCGACTCACGGGAACGCCGCTCGGTATCGCCGATTCGCTGAGCACGGTGAACTGTCCCGCGCCCGGGTCGTACGCGAAGACCTCACCGGTTTCGAGCTTGTACACCCAGGCATGCAAATTCAGCCGTCCGCTGGCGAGCCGTGCGGCAACGATGGGATGGGTCTTGAGGTTTCCGATCTGAGTGAGCACGTTCTCCTGAACGCACGCGGACAGCAGGGGCGTGCCCTCGAGCTGTGCGTAGTTCTCGCGGATGATGGCGCGCGTGCTGTCGGCGTGGCGAAGCCAGCTGGCGACGCACGGCATTTCGTCGAGGCCGGCGGGGTTGAGCAGGCCTTTCATGGCACCACACGACGAGTGCCCGCACACGATGATGTCGCGCACACCGAGCCCCGCCACCGCGAACTCGATCGTCGCGGCTTCGCCGCCCACGTTCTGGCCGTAGGGAGGCACGATGTTGCCCGCGTTCCGCAGAATGAACAGATCACCCGGATCAGTCTGGGTAATCAGGTTCGGGTTGATGCGCGAGTCCGAGCAAGTGATGAAGAGCGCATCGGGCGATTGACCCCCCGCGAGGCGATCGAAGAGCTCGCGCCTGGAGCTGAACACCGAGCGCTGAAAGTGATGAATGCCGCTGATGAGCTTCTGCATGGGTGCCTTTCCTCGAAAGCGTGTGCTGGGCAAACCGTAAGGGCGAACGTTGCCGGAACTCGATAACGCAGCCCTCCGCCGCGTCAATAGCTTGAACGCATTCGAGGCAGGGCATCCCTGCAACGCCAGGCGCTGCGCGCGCCGCTGACTTCCGCTACTGCGCGACGGGAGCATCGGCGGGTGGTGTTCCGCGCGCCGACGTCACTTCTTCTACGGCTCGTCGCCGTCCTTCTTCGCCTTCTCGTCCCGAGCCGGCTCTTTGCCAGGTTCGGCTTTCTCGCCGGCCGCTTCGGGGTTCACGTCGTCTCCGGCGCTTGCCGGCTGCTCGCCTTCGCCTTCGAGCAGCTGTTTCAGATAGTCTTCCTCGGTCTTGGCGACGTTTTCGGGATCATCCGCGCCGCCTGGTCCGATGTCCTGGCCGGCGCCCCACTTCTTCTTGTCTTCGTCGCTGCACGGCAACGGGTTGTTGCGGTCTTCCTGGACGCACTCGAGCAGCCAGGCGTCACGGGGCGGCTCGTTGCGCGCCGCCGCCAGCGCGCGCAGTCGCTTGATCTCGGGTTCGACCATGATCGTCGATAGGCGCGGAACGAACATGATCACCGTCAGGCCGGCAAACATGATGCCCAGGAACGGCAGAGCCACGCGGTACAAGGACGTGAGCGGTTTCTTGAAGCGAAAGCTCGCGACGAACAGGTTCTGCCCGAACGGCGGGCTCAAGAACGCGATCTCCAGATCGAGCAAGAACATGACCGCGAGGTGGAACGGCGACAGCGTGAACTCCGCACCGAACGGGAGCAACAACGGCACGGCCACGAGGATGGCACTGAAGCCCTCCATCACCGCGCCGATGACGTACATGAAGAAGTTACGCGCGACCAGGAAGTGCCAGCGCTCCGTGATGCCCATGCTGGTCACGGCCTTGAACATCTTGTCCGGTACCTGCTCGCTGATCAGGTAGTTGGTGAGGCCCATTGCCATCGCCATGATCAGGAGCAACGCGCCGGCCAGCGCCATCGAGTTGCTAGCCAACCGCGGCATGTCTTTGAATTTGATGTCCTTGTGAACGTAGATCTCGATGGCGAGCACGTACGCGGCCGCGAGCGCCGCGGACTCGTCGATGTTCGCGAGGCCGATGGCGAGACTGCCGAGCACGACCACCGGCAGGAAGAGCTCCCATTTCACCGACCATAGCGCCCCGACCATCTCGACGAAGCGCGGCCGGGAACGCGGCACCTTGTACTTCACGCCGACGTACATCGCGTGCAGCGCGAGGAGGCTGATCATGAACAGACCAGGTACGATGCCGGCCTTGAACGCCTGCTGGAAATCGATCCCGGCGACCAGCGAGTAAATCAGGATCGGCACCGACGGCGGCAGCAGCAAGCCGAGCGATCCGCCGGTCATGATCACGCCCAGCGAGTAGTCCTGCGGGTAGCCGCTGCGCACCAGCGCCGGATACAAGAGGCCTCCCACCGCGACGATCGTGACGGCGCTACCTCCCGTCAGCGTGCTGAAAAAGGCGCTCGCGATGATGCACACGATCGGCAAGCCGCCCGGAAGCCAGCCGAAAAAAGCGTCCGCGGCGCGCACGATGCGTTCCGGGGCCTTCGACTCGGCCATGACGTAGCCGACGAACGTGAAGAGCGGCACCGTTATCAGAATCGGAGACCCGGCGAATCGCTCGTCCAGCACGTCGGGTGCGAGAAAGCGGACGAACCGCATGTCCGGGTTTTCATGGGTCAGCCACGCGAGCCCGGTGGCTCCGGCCATGACCGTGAAAATGGGTGCCCCAGCCAGTGCGAAGATTAGAACGATGAGGATGATGACCATGGAAAACCGCTGGCGGTACGACCGCTCATGCCGTATTCGCTTCGACCGGCCTTCGCCATATCGAGTCGCATAAAGATCTTTCACGCGCGCGCTTCGCGTCCTCCGCAACAGGCGGCGAAGACCTCCGCAAAACTGCCGACGCCATGCCGAAGGACAGAGCGTGCTAACACCACGATGTGACGGTGCAGGCGCGATCCGGGCAGAGGCTGCAACAGCCGACCTCAGCGCCGCGAACTGGGTCACGGTTTCACGTTGCGGTCTGGACGCGGCGCGTCATGCCCTATGCGCTCGCGCTCGCAGTCATGCTCGCGTGCACGGCGCTGTCGTTCTGCGTTCACCCGTTCGCCACGCTCGAGGATCTGACGATGATCCACCTGCTCGGCATCGTCCTGATCGCGATGCGCGCCAGCGTGCGGGTCTCGATGAGCGCGGCGATCGCGGGCATTCTCGCCTTCGACTACTTCTTCATTCCACCCGCGCTCGTGTTTGCGTGGGCGGATGCGAAGAACAGTTTGACGTTCGCGCTGATGCTGATCGTGGCGGCCGTCATCAGCCGGTTGAACCAGCGGCTGCGCGATCAAAAGCAGCTGGCGCGCGAGCTCGCGTTCAGAGCAGAGACGCTGTATGCGCTGAAGGTGGAGCTCGCTCGCGGCACGGATCCGAAGCAGCTCGCCGCCGCTACCAGGCGCCACCTGGAGCGCCTGTTCGGAGGGCGCGTCGTGATCTTGCTGGGAGCGCCCGCGAGCGGCGTGGACAACCTGTCGGAAGCGGACATCGAGCGCGCGCGCCGGGCGTGGAACGGGCGAGAGCTCGTCAGCGCTGACGAGAACGGCTCGAGCGTCTGGGCGCCTCTCGTCGGCATCGGCGAACCGGTGGGGGTGATCGGCGTCGCGCTGCCCGAACCGTTCAACGCAGACTCCAAGCTCGGGCAGCTCCTGTTCGCTTGCGCCGTGGAACTCGCCACGACCATCGAGCGAGCGCAGCTCGCCGAAGCCGCACATCAGTCGCAGCTGCAGGCCGAGGCCGAGCGCCTGCGGAGCTCGCTCTTGAGCGCGGTGTCTCACGACCTGAAGACGCCGCTTTCCTCGATTCTGGCCGCAGGCACGACGTTGCTCGAGCGACAGGACGACCTCGACCGTTCCTCGCGCGACGAGCTCCTCGCGACGATCGTCTCCGAGAGCGATCGTCTGACGCGCCTCATCCAAAACCTGCTCTCGGTGAGCCGCTTGGATTCGCCTGCCGTGGAGATTCGCCGCACGCCCGAGGCGATTGACGAGATCGTCTCCGCTGCGCTCGAGCTGCTCGCGCCGCGGCTTTCGCGCCCGCGGGTCCACCTGGACATTGCCCCAGATTTGCCGCTCGTCTGTGCCGAACCGGGCCTGATCGGACAGGTCATGACCAACCTGTTCGACAATGCGCTGCGCTATGCCGGCTCCGGCTGCCGGCTGTACGTGCGCGCGCGAGCCGCGGACAGCGAGATCTCCGTCCACGTTGCCGATGACGGCCCCGGCATCGTCGCGGACGAGCGTGAAAAGGTGTTCGAGAAATTTTACCGAGGGCGCAGCGCTGGCAAAAACGACGGCGGCATGGGCCTCGGTCTGACCATTTGCCGCGCCATCCTGCGCGTGCATGGTGGCAGCATTTCCGTGCGTGAGCGTGCGGGCGGCGGCGCGCTCGTGGAGTTCACCTTGCCGGTCTTCTCGGAACGCGCACCGAGCGTGCCGAGCTCAGCCATCGGAGTACGGCCGTGACGCGGCCGATCGTGTTGATCGTCGAGGACGAGCGGCCGATGCGCCGCGTGCTTTCGGTCGCGCTGCGCAGCCACGGCTACGCGGTGCTCGAGGCGGACACCGCCGGCGAGGCACTGCTCAGCTTGCGGGAGCACTCACCAGACGTGATGATCCTGGATCTGGGGCTGCCCGACATGGATGGCGTGGAGCTCGCCTCGAGGGTGCGACACGAGCGGCAGATCCCCATCATCGTGCTATCGGCGCGGGGCGAGGAACAACAGCAAATTCGCGCTCTCGACGCGGGCGCCGACGACTACGTCATCAAGCCATTTCGTCAGGGCGAGCTCATGGCGCGGCTGCGCGCTGCGCTCCGCCGGCACAATCCGCCGCCCGAGCCCCGCGAGATCAGCGTCGGGGCGCTGCGTGTCGACCTGGACCAACGCCGCACCTTCGTCGGCGAGCGAGAGGTCAGCTTGACACCGACGGAGTTCAAGTTCCTGGAGCTCCTGGCGCGGCAGCCGGGCCGCGTGGTCACTCACGAGCGCCTGCTGCGTGAGATCTGGGGCCAAGGGCACGTGGAAGACGTGCAGTACCTCAGAGTGTACGTGAAACAGCTGCGTCGTAAGATCGAGGACGATCCGGCGCGTCCCCGGCGCATCGTCACCGCGCTCGGCGTGGGCTATCGGCTGCTCGATGCGAATTGGCCCAGCTGCGACGAACCCAGCTGAGCGCAGCGCAGATGCGCCACATGTAGGTCATGGTGCGTAGCGCTCGCGGGCCGCAAACGACGGCGACTGAGCACGAATAGCTCAACTTTTGTGGCTCTGGGACGTTGCTGTTCCTCAGAAGCCCGAACGCGTCCAAAGGCGCTCGGCGGCACGTGGAGTGACCGCCTCGTCGGCAGGAACCACGGGAACGTGAATGGCCAAGAAGGTACTCGTCGTCGATGACTCCCCCACCGTACGCCAGCAGGTCGGGATCGTGCTCCGCGAGGCCGGCTACGAGGTCGTCGAAGCGGAACACGGGCTGGAAGGCAAGCATAAGATCGAAACGCAGCCCGATCTCTCCATGGTCATTTGCGACGTCAACATGCCGCACATGAACGGCATCGAGTTGGTGGCGGCGGTCAGCGGCAACTACCCGAACCTCCCGATCGTCATGCTGACCACGGAAGGCCACCCGGACCTGGTGATGCGGGCGAAGAAAGCTGGCGCTAAAGGCTGGCTGGTCAAGCCCTTCAAACCCGCCCTGCTCGTGGCGACGATCGCCAAGCTGGCGGGCGCGGCGTAGCACGATGACCATCGGTGTTAGCTTGAAAGGGCTGGCGAGGGCCGTCGTAGGCGAGCTAAAGGGCTGCACCGACCTCGTCCGACGGCTGATTGCGGAGGCGCGGGAGCTGAGCGAGCGCGAGGTGCTCGCTGCTGGCCGCTGCGTCGTGTCCATCAATAACGAGGCGAAGCAGCACGCCACGGATCTCGACGTGCTCGCTCGGCAGTTTGCCAGCGGGAGCACGGAGAACCGGCGCAACATCGCGCACGTCATCCACCGGCAGACCGAGACGTGCTCCAATTTCGCCAACGAAATGGGCGACAAGCTGCGTGATCAGGCGGAGCTTGCGATGCGCGCGCTCGAGCTCACTAAAAGCATTGCGCGCTTCGGCGACCAGATCACGCGCATCTCGATCGAAGCGCGCATCTTGACCCTGAACGCGGACATCGAGTCCAAGCGTCTCGGCAAGGCCGGCGCCGCGTTCGGTGCGATCGCGGGAGAGATGCGCCATCTGAGCGCGTCCGTGCACTCGACCAATCAGGCCGTGGCCCAGCTCGCCAGCGACCTGACCCGGATTTTACCGAAGCTCGCAGCGAGCTCGCACGCGATGCTGCAGCACTCGGATTCGTTCTCGGAGCAGCTCGTGCGCCAGCTCGCGGATGTGCAGGCGGCATACGACGCGGCGCAGCACAGCGTCACCGACGCGCTGAGCGAAGGGCAGCAGCGCGCCGAGCGCATCTTCTCCCAGACCTGCGAAGTCCTGAGCCATCTGCAGTTTCAGGATCGCATGGCGCAGGATCTCGCCAAGGCGATGCACCAGCTCGACGTGGCGACGGAAGTCGTCGAGACGGCCCTTACGGAGTTGCCGGAGACGGCTGACGTGGCCAGCAAGGCCGACGTGGGTCGCTCCTTCGACAGAGCGCGCGAGCACGCTCCTTCGGTCGTTCACATGCTGGCCGAAGCGCTCCCGGAGGCGCCCAGCCACAGGGTGCTGCAAGGCGGCGACATCGAGCTGTTTTGATCTCCTGACGCGCGCATCCTGCCGCTAGACTCCCGGGCATGAGCTCGGTCCTGGTGATCGGCGCGGGACTGTCCGGGCTGGCAGCCAGCGAGGTACTGCTCGACGCCGGACTGTCCGTGACGATCGTCGATGCGTTTCCGGTGCCGGGTGGGCGAGTCGCGAGCTTCGACGTGCAGGCGAACGTGGCAGGGCTGGTCGCGGGTGACGTCGTGGAACACGGCCTCCACGGCTGGTTTCAGCACTATCACGCGCTGTACGGACTCATGAGCCGAGCCGGTCTGGACAAGCCCGCGCTGGCAGGCAAAGGCGTGCATTTCTGGTACCCGGACCACGGGCATTTTTCGATCCCCGGCGGGCAGCTGGCGTGGCTGTTCCACGCGCTCTGCTTGCCGGAGTCGCTGCGCGGCAGCCGCGCGCAGGCGCTCACCGCATTCGGGCGTTTGATTGGTCACCTGGATTCCGCGCTGGCGAACCCGGAGCTCACGGACCGCGACACGGCCGCGGCGCTGCTCGCGCGCTTCGGCGTGCCGGAACCGGCAATTCGCACGATCTTCCGGCCGTGTTTGTTTTCACTGACGTCGCTGCCGCTCGAAGAGCTGAGCGCGCTCGAGCTCCTGCGCTGGCTGTCGAAGATCTTGCCGGATCCTCGCATTCGTTGCCTCGAGGGCGGCGCGACGCCGGCGATGTGCGAGCCCATCGCCGCGTACCTCACCCAGCGCGGCGCCGACATCCGTCTGGGCGTCGAAGTGCGCCGCTTGGCGCTCGACACGGACGGCCGCGCACGGCTCGAGCTCGCGCAAGCGGCCGATCGCACGGGCGTGCGGCATGTGCTCGTGCCGGGCTTCACGCCCGCGATCCCCCCCGATCCCGGCGTGTTCGACGCCGTGATCAGCACGCTGCCACCCGAGCGCTTGCTCGCGGTCAGCACGGATGAAACGCGGTCGCATCCGCTGCTCCGGCGCATCGCGGAGCTTCGCAACGTGCACCCGCTGAGCGTGCGCCTGTGGTTCGAGCGAGCGCTCTCTGGTACGGGGACGGATTACGTGCTCTGCTCCGGCACCGTCTTCGACGTGCTCAGACCGACACCCGAGCCGCGGCGCTACTCCGGCATTCACCTGCTCGACGTGCTCATCGACAACATCGAGACTCACCTGCCCGAGCTCCCGTATACCGGTGAGCGCTATCTGAGCCCGGGAGCGCAAGAGACACGCGTGCTCGATCGCGTGCTTCGTGACCTGGAGCGGCTCTATCCGGGAGAGATCCGCGGCAATCGTGTGCTCCGGCGCTTCGTACACACGCGCGAAGGCATCATCGCCGCGCGCCCGGGCACTTGGCCTTTGCGCCCGCCGCAGTACCTCGAGTCACGGTATTTTTTTCTGGCGGGCGACTTCACGCGCCAGGCGCACGGCGTGTGCATGGAGGGGGCAGTGCGTTCCGGACAGCTCGCGGCGCGCTCGCTCCTCGCCGGCCGTCAAACCGACGACACGCCGGGCGCGTTCGATCAGCTCACGCACTCCGTGCGCGCGGCGTGGGAGCAGTGGCCCACGGCTCTGCTCACTCGTCCCCTGCGCCGTCGCGCGGGGCCTCCACGCGCAGACACCCCGCCTCCGGGCTCAGGCCCCGATGGATGGTCATGAGACACGCGCGACGCGCACCGAGGCCGTGCTCGAGGACCTCGGCGGCGCGCTCGGGCGTGCAATCCCCACAGGTGTAGAAGTCGACGGCCGCGTAGCCGTACTCGGGCCACGTGTGCAGCGAGAAATGCGACTCCTCGATGACGAGCACACCCGTGACACCGTGCGGCGCGTACGGGTGAAACACCTCCGCAACCACGCGCGCCCCAGCGGCCTCCGCAGCCCTGCGCATCAACACGCGCAGACGCTCGCGATCGTCGAGCAGCGCCGGCTCGCACCCGTGAAGCTCGAGCAACAAATGGCGCGCCAGTGTCTCCACGCGGCTACTTCCCCGGCCTGGCCCGCAGCTGCTCCAGGCGCGCGAGGATCGCGCGTGGATTCATGCTGCTCTTGTACACGTAGAGCGCGCCCATCTCACTGTCGTTTAGCACGGCTTCGCTGACGCGCAGCCGGCTGCTGACGGCGAACAGGATGCGCTCGCTCAGTCCTTGCTCGACCAGCTCGACGCGGCGCCAGACGGCGTCTCGACTCCAGTAGCCGAGCACCTCCAGGAACAGGACCTCACCCGTCTGGCCGTGCTCGAACTCGAGGTCCGGCACGCACAAGCCGACGCCGGGCAGATCGAGAATGGCGCGGCTCTGCCGCACCTGCCACTCCGAAGAGGCGGCGGCGATCCCCTCGATCAGGCGCGCGATCTCGTCCGGTGGCGCGGCGGGCTCGGCCTTGCCCGCCCGGCGCCCGGGCGCGAGCTCGAGCCGATACTGGAGCGGCTGCCGCTGCTTGCCCCAGAGAATCTCCGCGTTCAGCGACAGTTTTTCGCAGGTCTCGAGCGCCGGCAACATCAGCGCCAGCTGGAGACCATATTTGGTAACTGCCTCGAACACGCTGAAGGGGCCGTCGATGTGCAGTCGGTAGCCGCCCTCCGCCAGCGGATGCAGCTCGTACAGGAGCCGTCGAAACTTGAGCTTGTGAAACAGCGCGCGATATTCCGCGGGCGAGCCGCAGCGAATGTCGGCGCGCACCTTGACGGCGCGCAGTAACACCGCCTGGCGCCCGGCGCGCTCGTAGCGCGCCACCAGCTCGGCGGCGGTCATTGCGTTCACGGCCAGCAGCACGTGAGAGCCGCGCAGATCGGCGTACAGCGCCGCCTCGATGCCGTCTTCGGACAAGCCGAGCTCGTCCGCCACCTTGCCGAGCACGCGCGCTCGATCGAACCGTTCACCCGGCTCTAGCCGTGCGCGCAGCGCGTTCGCCTCCGAAAACACGCGGCTTCGCAGGGCCCGCGCGTCCACCGGGGCAGGGCTCGAGAACTCGCAGGCGTCCTCCACGAGCTTGGCCAACCCGGCGAGCAGCTTCTTCTCGGCGGCGGTCACCGGGATCGAGCGTAGGGCACGGTCGAGCTCCTCTCGCGCGCGCCCTACGTGCTGCCGAGTGATCGCGATCAGCGCTTCGCCGAGCTCAGCCGCCCGCTCGTGCTGCTTGCCGCTGAGCGCGACGAGCGTCAGCTCCCCACCGCGCCGGCGCGTGCGGACCAGCTCCGGGCTCAGCATGGACGCTCAACGGTAGGCATCGTGCTCACGACGGCGCTCACTGGTACCCTTCTCGCTGGTGCCCGCCGAGACGAGCTCGTAGAGGAGCGCGCGCTTGCCGGCGCGGGCGCGCAAAATCCGCCCCAGGCGCTGCACGTGCTCGCGTACCGAGCCGCTGCCGCTGATCACCACGGCCACGTTCGCGTCCGGCACGTCCACACCCTCGTTGAGCACCTTGGAGGTCACGACGGCGCGATACTCACCGGCGGAAAAGCGCGCCAGGATCTCGCTGCGCTCGGACACCTTCGTCTGATGGGTGATCACCGGCAACAGAAAGCGCCTCGAGATGCCGTACGCCGTGGCGTTGTCCTGAGTGAAAATGAGCGCGCGATCGTCACGATGTACGGTCAGAAGATGCTCGAGATACTCGAGCTTGCCGGCCGCGGCGAAGGCAATCTCCCGTTGCCGGCGGTAGGCCTGCATGGCGCGTTGTCCGACGTCGCTGCGGGCAGAGCGCAAGATGAACTCGGAAAAGCCGCGCGGGCTGCCGAGAAAGATGCCGTTCTTGCGGATGAAGTCGAGGTAGAGGGCGCGTTCGCTTTCGTACTCGCTGCGTTCGTCCAGAGCGAGCGCGATCTCCACACGCACGGTCTCGTAGTCGGCGAGGTAGCTACCCGAGAGCTCCAGAATGTCCTTTCGATACACGAAGGGACCGATCAGCTCCTCGAGCAGCGCGTCGCGGCCATCGCTCCGTTCCGGCGTCGCCGTGAGCCCGAGCCGGTAGGGCGCGAGGCACAGGCGCGCGGCCAGCGCGTAGCTCTCTCCGGGCAAGTGATGACACTCGTCGAACACGACGAGGCCGAAGCGCGAACCCAGATGATCCATGTGCAGGTACGCGGAGTCGTACGTGGTGACGGTGAGCGGCAGCACCGTGTGCTCGCCGCCACCCACCACGCCCACGTCCGTGGCAAAGCTCGTGCGCAGCAGATCGAACCACTGCCGGACCAGCTCGAGCGTGGGCGCGACCACCAGCGCGCTGCGCTTGCGATCGGCGATCGCGAGCACCGCGACGTGGCTCTTGCCGGCCCCCGTGGGCAGCACGACGACGCCGCGACCCCGCTCACGAAGCCAGGCGCGCAGCGCCTCACGCTGGAACGGGCGCGGCTCGCGCTGGGCCCGTAGACCCGACTCGAGCTCCGAGTACTGCCTGGCCTGGTCCTCGAAAGCGACCTCCGCGCGCACCAGCGCCCGCACGATGTCCGCGTAGGCCAGCGCCGGAGCGCGCAGCGTTCGAGCGCGCTTGTCCCACACGCATGACGCGGGCAAGGGGCACGTCTCGGGGTCCACGCCCCGGAGCTCGAGTGTGCCTGCCACGTAGGACAACGTCGCCATGGCGCACAGCTTTAGCAGGCTCTGCTGCGCGGCCCAAAGCGCCGAGCGGCGAACGAGACGTAGCCCGGGAACTTGGCTACGCTCGTACGCTTCGAGCGAGGAGGTTCCGGTGGTTTCGATTGACGTGACTTATGACGGTGAGCTGCGCTGCTCTGCCATGCACGGCCCGTCGGGCATGACCTTGTTCACGGACGCCCCAGTCGACAACCAGGGCAAGGGCGCGGCCTTCTCTCCGACGGACCTCGTCGCGACGGCGCTCGCGACGTGCATGGCGACGACCATGGGCATCGTGGCCAGAAAGCACGACCGTCGCATCGACGGCACGCGCATTCACATCGAAAAACACATGACCGCGTCACCGCCACGGCGTATCGCGCGCCTCGTGGTGCGCGTCATCATGTCGGAGCCCGCTCACGGCATCGACGCCGAAGGCCGAGCGGTGCTCGAAAACGCCGCGAACACGTGCCCCGTGCGGCTCAGCCTGCACGACACGGTGGAGGTGCCCGTCGCTTTCGATTGGGGCGACCAGGCTTAGCGCGCGGCTTCCGTCGTGTCGGGATCGCGTTCGTAGACGGCGGCCGTCCCGCTGCAGGAATAGCCGGGACGGCGGTCCACACAGGAAATGCCGACCACGTGATTGGCGCCGATGCGGCCCGCGGCTGCGCGCACCCCGTCGCGTACCGCCTCGCGTGAGCAGCCGCGCTCACAGCTCGCCGTGATGTCGCCCAGCGGCACGTGGCTCACGGGAAAAATCGCGACGTCCCCGACCAAGTCGGCGCGACGCGCGGGCCGACGTTCCTCAGTCGCGGGCCAGAACGTCACGCAGATGCGCCAGCCGTCCGCCGCGCGGGCTAGCTCGCTCGGGACGACGACGGCATCCGACGCGGGCGGCTTGCGCTTCGCTCGAGCCACCTGCGCCGTGCAGCGACTGAGACGGCGCGCCGTGTTCTCGTCACGCGACGTCACGCGCGAGTAGCAGGACCGTTCGAAGAGCGTGTCCCCACCCCGCGCTGCCGCTTCTTCCCGCAGCGCTTGCAGGAGCCGCGCTTCGGAACAATCGACGTCGCTGAGCCACTCGTGCTCGATCGTCGTACGACCTTCGGTGAGCGTGCACTCTGCGGAGACTTCACCGAGCTCGACGTGCTGCACCGGGAGATTCAACGTCTCTCTGACCTGGGGCGGCGCAACACGCGCCGGCTGGCTATCGCCGCGAAACGTGGCCGCGTCGCGCAGCCCGGATCCGCACGCACAAAGCCCGGTCGCCGCGAGCATTATCGACCACGAGCGGGAACCCCGAGCGCGCTTTCCGTACGTCATGCTCAACCTCCGTCCGGCGCTACCGAGGGTGCACAACTATAGCCTGCGCCGGCATCCGGGCGTACTTGCCGCGCCTCGCGCAGCGTCACCGTCGCATCGATCGAATAGGCACTCTCTGGAATGGTGATGCTATCGGACAGCGGGCGGATGCCGCCGTCGAAGGCTTGCGTCGAAACCAGGCTGCCCGGCGGCGCCGCCAAGCCGGCGCTCGGGGCGTTGAAGTCATTCAAGATCGCGAACAGGTAGAACTTCCCGGCGCCGATGATGGCCGCTTCGAGCGCGGCGGGACGACCGGGGGCCACCCCGATGCAGTCGCTCACGTTGAAGCCGAGCGGCGGATTGCTCTGTTCGAGCTCGGGACGTCGGAATGCCAGCACGGCACCCGGCCCTTGTCCGTCATCGAGCGGGCTCAGGCCGTTTGCCAGATCCAACTGCACGCGCACTAGCCGGAGCGCGCGGAGCGGCTCGGTGATGCGTGTGGTCTGCCCAGGAGTCAACGCGACGGGTTTGAGCGGGAGTTGTGGGTTAAAGCCGCGGGTCAAGTCGTAGCCCCCCGTCCACGTTCCCGCCGCAAGTGCGCCGGTCGGGTTGTCGAAGAAGACGTGCCGCACGTACACGGTGGACGGCAGGTCGTCGAAGCGGATCATGGGCAGGTCGCGAATCGAGGTCTGTTCGCGGGCGTCGCCGCTCGGATAAAACTGGAGGGCGATGGGCTGCCTCTGGCCCCCGTCGAACGACTCCGGCTCCGGTGAATCGAAGATCTGCACGAGCAGCGTTCCCATCCCGTCGCGTTTCGGATCGCGCTCGAACTCGATGTTCTCCGGAGCGTGCTCGATGCAGAGCGCGGAGCGCGTCGGGTTGGCAGGCGGAGCGCAGGCACCGGCGTCGTCGCCACCCCCGGATCCGCCCGCGCCGGCCGATCCGCCCGCGCCGGCCGAGGCGTCTGCGCCCGGGGCAGCGCCGATCGCGCGCTCGTCCGAGCCGCACGCCTGGAGCAGCCAGGCCAGTCCGCAAAGCAATGCCGAGAGTCCGAACGCGCGCAGGCCTGGCTGCTTCATTCAACGGCTCCTGACATGAAATACTCGGCTACGGCGCTGCGTGCTGCGCCACGGGTCAAGCATACGGCCGCTTTCTGCCCATCTCACCAGCTTTCCGCAAGTACATCGCGAACGACCACGGCTCTTTGCCGAGGGCAGCTGCGGACGCAGACGCGCGCTCTGGCGGCTCATTCCCCACGTTTTTTGCGCAGCGACGGGCTGACCTTCGTGGGTTCGGGTGAGGCCCGGAAGATGGCATGCTTGCCAAAACGCTCCGTGATGCGATCCAAGGCTCGACCCAATCGGCCCCCCGCGCCCAATTCCGGAAATAGATCGAGTTGCTTATCTTCATGCGCCAAAAGGCCCGACATGCTGACCCCGAGCAGGCGCACGGGTTTGGAAATGGCCGCTTCGTCCCAGAGCGCGACGGCCACGTCGCGAATGATCGCGCCGTCATCGGTAGCGGCGGCTAGCGTTCTCTGCCGCGTGAGCGCGGGGTACACCGGTTCTTCAGCCGATTCGGGCAAGCGCGAGGTGCGCGCGCCGTGCCTCTGCCCGAGCTTGATCTTCAGAGTCACGGTCCTTCCCCGATAGCCGTCTCTGCGTAGCCTGCGCGCCACGGCGTCCGCGTGCGCCGTCAATGTCGCCGTCACGACGATTCGCTCGTCTATGTCCCGCTCGAACGTGTTTTCCTCGCCGTACGACTTCGGTGCCCGATTGCTCTCCACCGGTCGCGGATCGTAGCCCCTGGCCCGCTCCACGAGCTCCCGCGCACGCGGGCCCAGGATTCGCGTGAGCGCTGCCACATCGTACGCCGAAAGCTCTCCGATGCTACGGATCCCGTGCCGTTCCAGCGTTTGCGCGAGCACTGGCCCGACGCCCCACAGACGGCGAATCGGGAGCGGTCCGAGCAGCCAGCGCACACTGTCTTCGGGCACGAGCAAGAGCCCGTCCGGCTTGCCGAGAGTGCAGGCGATCTTCGCGACCAACTTGTTCGGAGCCACTCCGACGGAGACGGCGAGAGCGGTCGCCTCGCGCACACGCGCCTTGAGCCTTCGCGCCAGAGCCAGCGGACCACCGAACAAAAGCGCGGAGTCGCTCACCTCCAGGAACGCTTCATCCAGCGCGAGCGGCTCGATTTCCGGCGTGAACTCCTCGAACACGGCCTGCACAACGCCTGCGACCCGCGCATAGCGTTGCATGTCGGGCGCGACGAACACCGCTTGCGGGCAGAGCTGGCGCGCGCGAAAGCTGGGCATGGCGGAGCGCACGCCGTAAACACGCGCTTCGTACGAGGCGGCGGCCACCACGCCGCGCGACGACGATCCGCCGACGATGACGGGGCGACCCCGGAGGCTCACGTCGTCGCGCTGCTCGATGGATGCGTAGAACGCATCCATGTCGGCGTGCAGAATCCAGCGATCCTTGTCTGCAGCTCTGGTCAAGATGGCAGTTCGGCCCCCCTCTCAGGAGCGAGCGCCCTCGAGTGCGGACACCGCACGCACGAGCTCGGCCAGCCGTCCGCTGGTCACGAGCGATTGCAAACGGTGTTCGTCGTCCACTTCGACCAGGCGCACCAGCGCTGGCGTTCCGCTCTGCGCGAGGCTGCGGCTGCCATCGATGGAGACCACGTCGTCGCGCGTGCCGTGCACGATGTAGACGGCCGTGCCCTCCGGTAGCCGCTCCGCGACGGGATAATGCCGCTGAGCCGGCGCGAGCAGTAGCGTGGGGCCGCGCCACGCCGCTCGCTCCAGCAGCGCCACCACGACCGCGCCGCCAAACGACGAACCCACCACGACGTCCGGGCGAAAAGCGGCTATTTCCCGCGCCTGGAGCGCGACGCACCCCTCGAAATCCGACGTGTCCATGGCCGGCGTGAGCGCTGTGAAGTGCTCCGCGAGGAACACGGCCTTGGAGCTCTGGGGGCTGCTCTCGAGGCCATGCACGAACAGCACCCTGAGCGGCGCGCCAGGGTCGTCCGTCATGGCGTGCGCTCTTCGAACGTCGCTGCGCCGGGGATGAACAAGAGCGGTACGGTGCCGCGCGGTCCGACACGATTCTTTCTCACGAGCAGCTGCAGCGGCCGCGCCCCGAGCGCCTGCAAGCGCTCGTCGCTGGGCTCTTTCGCGTCCTCACGGGCGCAGAGCTCCCCAGCTAGCGTCGCGGCCGGGCAAACCAGGTGCGCGTTGCGAGTCAGGGCGGTGGTCACGACGGCGCAGCCCTGTTCGGCAATACGGCGGAGCTCGTAAGCGACTTGAGTGATGCGACTGTCGAGACCAGAGTTTGCCGCCGCGAAGTGCTCGGCGTCCACGCCCCCCGCCGAAAAGGCTTCGATGTCGTCGACCACCAGGACAACGCGGTCATGCCTGCCCCACAAGTGCGCCGCGATGTCGGTGAGCTCGGCGGTCGACTCGAACGGCTGCGCTCGATACAGGTGCAGCTGAGCGCCTACCTTTTTCACCACCGTATCCACCGCGGCAGCGACCGGCCGTCGGGTGGAGTCGTCCTGCCACGCCTGTCCGGACCAAATGGCACCGTACGGCGTGCGCGACTCGGGATATTCGCGGTGCAGCGCGCGCGCTGCCAGACGCGCCATCACCTCCGTTTCGTCCAGCGCGACACTGGTGAACGCGACAGCGGCGCGCGCGCGCGCTGCCATGTAGGCCAAGAGCAGACAGAACGCCGTGCGCCCGACGCCGGGTGCACCACACACCGCCATCAGCGTGCCCGTGCGCAGTCCGCCCACGAGCAGGCGATCGAGCTTTGAAAATCCGGTGGGTGTCGCGGCCGTGAGCGCTCCCATGCGCGACGTGATGTCGACCTGCATGCTGGTGAGCGCCGACGGAACTGCAGGACCTGTGCGAGGCCGTTTGGGATTCACTGCATCACGATAACCGATACGCGGTCCCGGTTCGAGACGGCACAGGCGTAAGCGCCGGCGCAGCCGTCCGTCACTGAGACAATCGCCAGGGGAAAGCGGCAAGAAACGGGAGCGTTTTGCCTGGCACGAGTCTCGCACTCATACCGCGCGAGACAAACGATGCCCGCGCCTCGCCTGCACACCACCCCTTTCGCCCTCGGTTCAGACGGCTCTCTGATCCTCAACGTAGCGAGCGCCTTTGCCACGCGCGACATCGCCGCCGTGATACGCAAGGCACAAAAGGATGGACGACCGCTGTTCATCGGCGTCGTGCTCACCGCGAGCGAGCGTCGCGCGGCGCTGCGCCGCCTCGACAACGCGAGCGCCGAGACGGCCGCGCAGCTGTCCGGCGCTGGGGCGAAGGCAAGAGGCCCGCGCCGCAGCGGCCACAGAGCGAAGAGCGCGCGGGCGCGCAAGGGGGCACCGTGAACCCCGCCCAGCTCCAGCGCATCGCGACCACCCTGGGCGGCATCGCCGTGTGGTCCACGGCCGAAAACAGCCTGGCCCGAGCAGCCGGCCTTCGCTATGGCGATGTCATTCTCAGCGTGAACGGTGAGCCCACTCCGAGCATCCGCGCGTACTTCAAGGCCAAGGCGCTCAGCGCAGATCGCATGACACTCACGTACTTCCGCCTCGGTCGCACCCACTACGTGAGCGTGCCGATCTCGCGCGCGTCATCTCCTCCGGCCTCCGACAGCTCGCTTCAGGACTTCGTCAGCACGCGCGCGACGGCGCTGCTCCAGGCCGTCACCAACCGCCGCCTAAATTAGGCCTCAGCCTCCGGCTGGCACGTCGGACAGTAATACGTCGAGCGCGCTGCTGCTGTAGCGCGCGGCCGTCCTCGAAATGAATCAGCAGGTGCTTGCCGCGCGCTTCCACGCCGCGGATGCGCGCTCCCACCAGGCTGTCGGCACGGACGCGCGCCACGCTGGAGCGCGCGCTCAATACTTGTCGCTGTTCGAGCGCGCGCTCCAGCGTGCGCGCGGCTCGGAAGATCGTATCTCCCTCGGGCATGCCGCGCTCAGCCCGCCTTTTCCGACAGCCTTGCGCGTTTGAGAAATCCGCGACTGCTCGGTGAGAAGCCCGCTGCGACGAGCTTCTCGGCGAGCAGAGACTGCTGGGCCGGCTCACCGTCGATCTCGCCGATCAAGAGCGCGCGCCGCCGCCCCCCTTCCACGAGCTCGCCGAGCGCGCGCGCGAGCGCCGTCAAGTCTTCGCCGCGATCCGGCTCGACGTCGGACACGAACGTCAAGAGGCTGCGATCGGAGCGTCCGAGATAACCGAGCAAGCGCCCGTCGTGGAGGATCACGTGAGCGCCCGCGCTGCGAGCCGGGCGGCTATCCGACTTCGGCCAGGGCAGCGCTGCGCCGTAAGGATTCGCGGGATCGCTGGCGCTGAGCACGGCACTCCGCGCCGAGTCACGCGGCTCGCGGAGCGCGCGCAAGTGATCCTCCGCGCCGGCGTGCGCGAACTGCGTCGCACCGAGCCCCGCAACGAAGTAGCCACGGCGAAGCTTGCCCGCTTCTTCCATCGCTTTCAGCACCGGGTACACGACCGAGAAACCGCCGCTGAGCCCTTCGGCGTTCACCGCTTCACGCGTGAGCACGCCGTAGCGCTCGAGCAGCGCCTGCGCCTGCGCTGCGATGCGCGTCGTCACGTCCCCGGCGGGAGCCGCGTGACGCGGTGTCAACGCCCAGCGCCCTTCACTGCCGGGAGGCCCAAGCCGGCGGCCGCGCACCCGACGGCCGCGCACGCGCTGCGTATCGCGTTTGCTCTGCGACTCCCGCCTGGAGCGCAGCGGTGACAGAGTGTCGTTTCTCACCTGCCCGGCCCACACCAGGTTCCACAGCGCTTCCAGCACGTCTCCCAGGAACGCGCCGGTCTCCGCGACGATGTCCGAGAAGAACAGCGCGCCGCGACGCTCGAGCAGCTCCACGACGCGCAGCTCCAGCGGATCCGTCGGCTCACGCGCCGGCGGGGCCAGCCGCGCGTAACGATCCGCCAGATACAAGCTGATGCGGCCGTCGTTCGAGCCGAGCGCTTCCACGCCGCGCCAGACCACCTCTCCGGAGGCGCACAGCGCATCGAGGTCCGAGGGACGGTAACCGCGCACTCGCGCGGGCAGGATTTCGCTTTCGAGCTCGGACGCGATCAGCGGCGCGCCCTGCAGCTGCTCGATGGCCGAGATCAAGCCGTCCATTCCGGGCAGAGGCTGTGTCACGTGCTGCCACGACAGCAGAAAGCGGCAGAACACCGGCGCCTCGACGGGTTCCACCTGCTTGCGCAGCCTGGCCAAGCTGCGTTGCTTGAGGATGCGGAGCACGTTCGCGTCGCACCACTCGCGGCCGCGCCCACCCGGCAGAAATTCCCCGGCGACGACGCGCTCGCGTTGCAATAGACGTTCGAGTGCTGCCTGAATCGGCGCCACGCCTACGCCGAATCTCTCTGCGACCGCCGCGCTGGCGAACGGCCCGTGCGTGCGTGCGTAGCGCGACACGAGGTCGTCGAGCGCGTGCGGCGCGGGCTCGAGAAATGCGCTCGGCAGGCCGCGGGCAGGCACGACGCCAAGCGCGTCGCGGAAGCGGCCGGCGTCTTCGGCGGCGGCGTGGCGTGTCGTGCCCGCCACGGAGAAGGCGATCACCCGCCGCGCACGGGCCAACTCGTCGATCCAGCGCGTGAGCTGCTCGGCGTGTTCACAGCGCTGCAAGAGCTCGCTCTGGCTCAGGTCACCGACGTGCAGTAGCAGATCGTGCACGGCGTCGGCGCTTTTCAGCGGGAACTCGCGTCGCTGCAGGGTTCGCTCGAGCTCGTCTATCGCGTCCCGATTTAGGAGCTCGCGCAGCTCCGCGGCACCGAGCAATTCGCGCAGCTCCGCTTGATTGACGCTGAGCGCCTGCGCGCGCCGTTCGGCGAGCGGCGCGTCGCCCTCGTAAATGAAGTTCGCGACGTAGGAGAAGAGCAGCGACGCAGCGAACGGTGAGGGCTTCTGCGAATCCACCGTCAGCACGCGCAGCTCGCGGGAGCGTACCCGCCGCAAAATGTCGATCAGCGCGGGCAGATCGAAGACGTCGCGCAAGCACTCCCGATACGTCTCCAGCAAGATCGGGAACGAGCCGTAGCGTGCAGCTACGGCCAACAGATCGGCGGCGCGCTTGCGCTGCGCCCAGAGCGGGCTGCGTTTACCGGGATAGCGCCGCGGCAAGAGCAGCGCGCGCGCCGCGTTTTCGCGAAAGCGCGCCGCGAACAGCGATGTGCCGCCCAGGCTCTGGACGACGCGCTCTTCCACGTCGTCCGGATCCGGCAGAAACAGCTCCGACCTGGCGAGCTCGTCTCCGGCGGGCAGCCGAAATACCATGCCGTCGTCGGACCAGAGCGTCTCCACTTCCGCGGCCATGTCCGCCTGCAGCGCGGCCACGACGGCGGTCGCCCAGGGCGCGTGCACGCGGGCCCCGAACGGCGTCAGGACGCACACTCTCTGATCGCCCATCTCGTCGACGAAGCGCTCGATCACGATGTTGCGATCGCTCGGCACGTCCCCGCTCGCGGCGACTTGGCCCTGCAGATACTGCAGCAAATTGCGGGCGGCGTTGGCGTCGAGCGCGTGCTCGCTGACCAGACGCTGCTCTGCGCGCTTGGCGGGCTCGCGCGTCAACAGCCGCGTCAGCTCGCCAATCGCACGGCCGAGCTCGGGGGGACGGCCGGGACGGTCGCCGTGCCAGAACGGCATCTTGCCCGGCTCGCCCGGAGCGGGCGAAACCAGCACGCGATCGTGCGTGATGTCCTCGATGCGCCACGAGGACGCGCCGAGCAAAAACACGTCCCCCGTGCGCGACTCGAACACCATCTCCTCGTCCAGCTCGCCGACGCGCACGCTCTTCTTGCTGCTCTCGGTGCCCGCCAGAAAGACGCCGTATAGACCGCGATCCGGGATCGTCCCGCCGTTGATGACGGCGATGCGGCGTGCACCTTCGCGCGCGTGCAGCACGCCGTCCACGCGATCCCACGTCACGCGCGGCCTGAGCTCCGCGAACTCGTCCGACGGATAGCGTCCCGACAACATGTCGAGCACGCTCTCGAACGACCCGCGCGGCAGGTCCGCGAACGGCGCCGCTTGCCGGACCAGACGATACAAATCGTCCACAGCGATGGGCCCGAGCGCGACGCGCGCCACGACCTGCTGCGCCAGGACGTCCAGCGGATTGCGAGGATAGAACGTCTCTTCGACCTTGCCCTCGAACATGCGCGCCGTCACCGCCGCGCACGCCAGTAGATCGCCGCGATACTTCGGGAAGATCACCCCCTGGCTCACGGCGTAAACCGAGTGCCCCGCGCGACCGATGCGCTGCATCCCCGACGCCACCGATGGCGGCGCTTCGATTTGCACGACCAGGTCCACAGCGCCCATGTCGATGCCCAGCTCGAGCGACGACGTGGCCACAATCGCCGGCAAATCCCCGGATTTGAGCCGATCTTCGATCAAGGCGCGGCGATCCCGCGCCACCGAGCCGTGGTGCGCGAGCGCGATCTCCTCGCCCGCCAGCTCGTTCAGAGCCGCGGCCAGCCGTTCGGCGAGACGCCGGCTGTTGGCGAAGATCATGGTGGAGCGGTGCGCGCGGATCAGCTCCAGCAGGCGCGGGTGAATCGACGGCCAGATCGAGGCGCGGCGCGGAGCAGCGGCGGCGGGGCCGGAGCTCAGCTCTTCGGGCTCACCGAGGCGCGACATGTCCTCTACCGGAACCTGAACGCTGAGCTCGAGCCGCCGCTTGGACCCCGCGTCCACGATCTCCACGGGCCGCGGACGAAAGGTCCCGGCTTCGTCCACCACGCCGCCACCAAGCAGACGCGCGACCTCTTCGAGCGGTCGCTGCGTGGCGGACAAACCGATGCGCTGCAGCGGCGCTTCGATCGTGCGCTCCGCCTCGAGGCGTTCCAGGGACAGAAACAGGTGCGCGCCGCGCTTGGTCGCGACCAGCGAGTGGATCTCGTCCACGATCAGCGTCTCGACGTGCGAGAACAGCTGGCGCGCGTTGGACGTCAGCAGCAGATACAAGGACTCCGGCGTCGTGATCAGGATGTCCGCCGGGGCACGCGCGAACTGCGCACGCTCGCGCGCGGGCGTGTCACCGGAGCGCACGGCCACGCTCGGCACGCGGTACGCGACGCCCTGCCGCTCCGCGACCGCCGCGATGCCGGCGATCGGCGCGCGCAGGTTGCGCTCGATGTCGACGCCGAGCGCTTTGAGCGGCGAGACGTACACCACCTTCAAGCGCTCGGAGCGCGCCGGTTCCCGCGAGAACATCATGCGGTCGAGCGCGGTGAGAAACGCGGCCAGGGTCTTGCCCGAGCCGGTCGGCGCGAGGAGCAGCGTGGACCCGCCGCGCACGATGGGCCCGAAGCCCTTGACCTGGGCCGGCGTGGGCCGCTCGAACGACTCTTCGAACCACGCGCGCACCGGCCCCTGAAAGCCGGAGAGGGCGGGATCCGTCGAGGACATCGCGGAAGTATAAGTGCGTCTGCTCGTCCGCCAAGGAGGGCAGCCATTTCGGCTGACAGCGCGAGCACCCGGGACGATACTGGGGAGCTCTGGAGGTGGCGGCTTGGCGGAGCAGCTCAACATCCTGGTCATCGACGATGACGAGTCCCTGCGCGGGCTGTTGGTCGACATCATCGGCCGCGGCGGCCATCAGGCGGTGCCGGTCGCGTCCGCCGAGGAAGGGCTCGAGCTCCTGCCGTTCTGGACCTTCCAGGTCGCGTTCATCGATCAACGCTTGCCGGGTATGGAAGGCCTGGTCCTCGGCCAGTACCTGCGGCGCAACAACCGGGACATGACGATCGCGCTCGTCACCGGCGAGCACGATCTGCGGCTCGAGCGGCAAACGCGCGCGCTCTCGATCGCGTTCATTCCAAAGCCGTTCAACGTGCAGGACATCCAGAGCGTCATCGACGACTATCTGGCGCTCGCGGCCGAGCGCGAGCAGCGCCGCGTCAGCCACGAAGACGCGGACTTCGACCCGCCGATCACGGAATGGGTCGAGGATCTGGCAGCGAGCTACGCGGTCCCTAACGTGCCCGCGCGCATCGAATCGCGCATCATCGACACGGTGAAGCGCTGCTTGAACGACCTCAAGAGCGTGGGCCGCTACACCGAGCGCGATCGCGTGATTGCGTTGTCTGGCCTCCTCACCGCGAAAGTGCTGGGCATTTCACTGCCGCGTCTGGCGTCCGGCCGCACACCCTTCGAAGAATACGACGCGATCATGCGCCAGCACGGCAGAAGAACGGCCTTCGACCCCGGCTGATCGCCACTCGACGGGCCGGCCCTCGCAGCGTACGATGCGCCACCATGGCGAAGTCGTTCAGCAACGCAAGCTACAGCTCCGATCTGCCCTCGGCGACGGAGCGCTTTTTGGCGAAGACCTTGGTGCACGCGCTCTCGGAAGGCTTCCGAACCCCTGCTGATTTTTTGCGGCACTTTCCGCCGCAAGCTTTGATGACCGCGCTCGACATCGCGCGCGATCTGCGCGCTCGCATCCTGTCGGGCACCGCCGGCGTGCACGAGAAGATCGCCAAGCGCAAATCGACCGCCGCCGCTTCGGAAGACTTGCAGCTCGCGCTCGATGAAGGCGTGTGCGAGCCGGTCACGGTGCTCGAGTTGCTCCCGAGTGACGATCGCGTTCGTTACCTCGACGCGCAGCTGCTCTGGAAGTTCCTGGTCGAGGACGAGTTCTGGACCGCGACGGACAGCGACGTCGCCCGCCACCGCCGCTCGGCGCAGCGCCTCACTTTCATGCTGGAGCAGGCGCTCGAAGAAAAGCTCGTCAGCTTGCAGGACGTCATGGACGCGATCTCGTTCGACGAGATCGCAGCGCGGCTGCCGGAAGCCGAGCTCCGCAAGCTGGTCAGGCACTCGCTACAACTCGGCCGGTCCGGCACCGCGCTCGACGAGACACGCCTCCTCGAAATCGTGCCGCTGACGGAGCTCTTGCGGCTGATTCCGCTCGATCTCACGTGGCAAAAGCTCGTGCTGGCCAAGATCGCGCGGCCCGCGAGCTTCGCGCCGGAGGAAGACACGCCGACCGCCGCACCACCGCCCATTGCGCCGGCAGAGCCGGCAGAGCCGGCCCCGGTCCCTGCAGCAGCCGCGCCCGCACCCGCCGCCGCAGCTACGTCCGGTAAGACCCCTCCGGCCAAGCCCGACCGCAAGAAGGGCAAACCCAAGGAAGAGCAGGGCCCGACTCTGGACGTGGATATCGACGTCGACGAGATCGAAAAAGCGCTGCCCACGGAGATGGGCGAGGTAGAAATGCGCGAGTCCGAGCGTCCACTGGAAGACGAAGCGCGCCGTCGCGTCACCCAGCGCCTGATCGTGCTCGATCGGCTGCCACCCAGCCACGGCAGCCTCTCGCTGCCGATCTTGCTTTCAATCGAGAGCATGTATGCGGACCTGCTCACGCTCGGAAACGACGAGGACCGCGAGGCGTGCATTCGTGAGTCGTTCCCCAATGAGTCGCACCTGCGCACCGCGATGCTCGCGCTGATCGAGCTGCTCGATCCCAACGTGAACACCAAGGATCCGGTCATCTGCGAAGCGGACGTCGATTCGCTCATGAAGGTGGTGCTGTTCGAGGAGCGCCAGCGCTACGAGCAGGCGCGTGCGTCGGGCCACTCGGTCGCAGCCGCGCCGCCGCCGGTAGCCATGCGACGGGGCAGCGTGCCGGCGCCGCCGGCGGCGGTGCGACGCTCTGCCACACCGCCACCGCTGCCGAACTCGGACTCCGACGACAAGCGCGCTCGCTGAACGAGCGCTCCCCTTCAGCCAGTGAACCGGATACGGCCCACCTGGCCACCACCGCCGCGGCCCAGGAAGTACAGGGCGCCGTCGGGGCCCACCTTCACGTCCACGGGATTGGCGATGTCCGTGGCGAAGCCCGAAGCCGTCCGCGTCACCGGATCGAACAGCCGAATCCAGCCGCTGCAGTAGTCGGCAAAGAAGTACTTGCCGACATAGGAGGCAGGGAACTGAGTGACGACGGGATTGTAGAACGTTCCGCCGTTGATCGAGCACCCGGTGGTCGGCCCGGTGCCATGGCCGTAGGAGAAGAGCGGCGAACGGTACGCCGGATTGGTGGTCGCCCCTTCGGTGTTGGGCCAACCATAGTTCGAACCGGAGACGCCGTCGTTGATCTCCTCCCAGGTGTTCTGCCCGACGTCGTTGATGAACATGCGCCCGGTCGTGGGCTGTATCGCGAACGTGAACGGGTTCCGCAGGCCGAGCGCCCAGATCGCGCGGTTGTTTCCCGTCGCCGTCGTATAAAACGGGTTGTCGCTGGGGATGGATCCGTCCGAATTGATACGCAGCATCTTGCCGAGCAGGTTGTTCAACGTTTGCGAATTCGAGCCAACCGCGTTCTCGCCGACACCGATATAGAGCTTGCCGTCGTTTCCGAAATGAAGCGCTCCGCCGTTGTGATTGGTAGCGCTGAGATTGTTCAATTCGAGCAGGATGGTCTCGCTGCCCGCCACTGCCACGTCGCCATTCGCAGTGAAACGGCTGACGCGGTTGTGAATCGCCGGCGAGGTGGCGGTGTAGTAAACGTACACGAAGCGATTGGTCGCGAAGTTCGGATCGAACGCGACGCCCAGCAGGCCGCGTTCACCGACCGAGCTGACCGGCACCGTGAGAAACGGCGTCGACAGCAGTGCGCCGTTCTTGATCACGCGCAGCGCGCCGTTCTGCTGGCACACGAACAGACGCCCGTCGGGCGCGAACTGCATCGCGGTCGGGGCCGGGATGCCAGTGGCGACGGTTTCCTCCACGAAACCCGCCGGCACACAGTCCACGAACGCGGTTGCCCCCACTCCGAGACTGATTAGCGCCAGTCCAGCCAGTGAAAATCGAGCCATGCAAACGCCTTTCGCAATGCCGCGGTCGCGCGCGGTCGAAGAGGCGCTCAGCTTAATCACCTCTCGCGCGAAGCGAGAGGCTTTCATGTGCATTTTCGCGGGCAGGCTCAGTGCAAAGTTTCACCGCGTCGAGCGCAAAGCTCAGGCGCCAAAGCTCAGGCGTATGCCGAACACCGCCCATAAATGCAGTGCCTTGCGCGCGATCTCTCGATCACTGACGCGCTGCGAGCCCGCCGACTGCTCGACGTGAGTGAATTGACCCAACGAGAAACTGACGAACGGACCGAGCCCCAGGCGATGGCCCAGGGAGAAATCTTCACCGAACTGCAGATTCGCTAGCTCGAAGCCGGTGTAGCGGCGCGTGATGCCCTGCACCTCCTCGTCGTAGATCTCGAAGCCGGTGCCGAGGCCGATCCAGTGATCGACGGCCTGACGCCCCCCAAAGTGCCACTGCGCTTGCAGCCCGAACCGCACGTCACTGGCGCTGCAGTTTCCATCTACCGGGCAGTCAGTCAAGAACGCGAACGCGTAGTGAGCGTACACGCCGACCAGCACGTGCTTGGTGACGCGGTACCCGAGGTCGAGCCAAATGGGAGCCATGCCGAGTGCGCGGTCTTCGACGTCCACGCCGCTCTGCTGGTCCCCCTGAGGGATGCCCCAGCCGACGCGCAACGCCATCGAGAAGCCACGCGCATCGGGCACCACGTCCTCCTCCACGCCACGTCGCCGTCCTTCCAGCGGATCCTGCGGCGGCCGGTCATCCCGTTCCCCTTCCCTGGCTGGGCAGTGCGCTGGGCAGTCCGCGGCGGCCGCCCTGTTTTCGGGAGCGAGTTCCTCGGCGCCATTGGCGGAGCTCGCAGGGTCCGCGTTCGGGTCGGGGGCTTCCGCGCCGTCGGGCTGGGCGGATACGGGCGCCGCCCTCGTCAGCAAAATTAGGAAAACGAGCCAAGCGGCACGCATGGCGTGTAAACGTAACCTCGAGTGATTAGCTTTGCGACCCATGCCGGAGGCCCTGCCTCGCCGTCGCTCCCGCTGGTTTGTGTTCCTTGCGATCTTGGCCGTCCTTTCGCTCGCTCCCACTCCTGCCTTCGCGCAGACGGACGAGCCGCACCGGCTGCGCTGGCACTCGGATTGGCGACGCGTCAATGGCGTCGAGTACGCGCTGACGAGCGGTCTGTTCGCGACGTTCATGGCGGCTTGGTTCTTGCCCCCGCTCGAGGACGCGCTCTGGTCGCGCCCGGTGCTGCTCGACGCCGCGACGCGCCGTACCTTCCGAGCGCGGACGCGCGGCGGTCGCAACGCCGCCGGTCGAGTGACCGACGTGTTGGCGGCGCTCTCGTATCTGCCTCCGCTCCTGATCGATCCGATGATCGTGGCGGGTATCGACGATCGCAATCCGGACGTCGCGTGGCAACTGTTCGTGATCAGCACGCAGTCGTACGCGATTGCGATCACGTTGAATCACGCCAGCAAGCACATCTTCGCGCGCCAAAGACCGTACGCATTCGCCTGCACGCGCGACTCCGAATACAGCGATGATTGCAAGAACGCCGATCGCTTTCGCTCGTTTTATAGCGGGCACTCGGCAGTCACGGCCACGAGCGCCGGGCTCATCTGCGCGCATCACACGCATGTGCCCCTCTACGGCGGCGGCAACGCCGACCGCTTGACCTGCGCGGCTGCGCTGGCCGGAATGCTCACGACCGGCGCGCTCCGCATCGTGGCCGACAAACACTGGAACTCGGACGTGCTGGTCGGGCACCTGCTCGGGCTATCGGTCGGCTACTTGCTACCCACGCTGCTCTACTACAGGAGCTTTCAGTCCGAGCCCGACCGCGACGCGGGCAGCGCCGCAGCCCTCACGCCGCGCGCGTTGCCCCCGCTCATGACGACGCGCTTCGAATTCTGATTACGGCTTCGGTTTCAGGATTTCGGTGAAGAGCGGGAGGTCGCCGTGTTTCAGGATTTGCCCGTCTTCGTAGACGTGCGCCACTCGGCGGTAGAATTCGTCCGCGGCGTTGTGCAGCACGCCGCTCGTCGTGGCGATCATCCAATAGCGCAGGCTGCCGAAGCGCTCGCGCAGTACCGTGAGCGCGAGCTGAGTCACGGCATAGTTCAGGAGACCGGCGTAGGCCGCGTCTCCCTCCGAAGCGGCGGCGCGCGCGGCCAGTGCCCTGGCTAGCGGCTCGATCAGGGCATCGAGCTCGGTGCGTTGCTCGGCAGGGATATACGGCATTGGATCTCACTCTTCGGTTGTGGACGCCGCGCGCAATAGCGCGCTCCGTATGTCTTGGTACGCCGGCCAGACGTCAGGCGTCCCACACAGGCCGAGGAACAAGCGATCGGCGTAGCGGGTGTGTGCCACGCTGAGCGGATTGTTCATGCAACGCGGCAAGAGCGGATAGAGCTCCAGCAAACGCGCGTCCAGCAGGTATGCCGGATCTTCGGGTGCCGGCACTTCACAGACCACGACGTCGACGGCGCGCCGTCTGCGCAAGAGCTGCGCTGACCAGGTCGCGAGATTGACGAACGTGACGTTCGCGATGCTCTCGGCGGCGGCAAACGCCAGCAATCCCGCGCCCGACCCCGCCGGGGTCGTGCCCTCTGGGCGGACCGAGAACAGCCGCAATTCAGGGCGCAAACCGCGATCAGCGGTCGTTCCGAGCCGCGCGCTCAGGGCCAACGCTGGGCTGCTTCCTCCTCCACGCGACTGCTCGCTCTGGAGCGCGCGGATCACGGCGTCGAGCACGAGCTGATGGTGGCCGCCAAGCGCAGCGCCCCCGGACCTTTCCCGCGGCGAAAGCGCCAGCCAGTCCGTCTCCGGCTCTGCGCTTTGCGCACGCGGCGTCTGGCGGCTGCGCCCCGCCACAGCGCCCGCGAACAGCGCGCCCACTCCGCTGCCGAGAGCGCGCGCCGCGCGCCCGAACTTCACCGGCGCGCTCGGACCTCCGGATACGCCCAGCGCGCGTCCGAGACTGGCCACGTTGGTCCTGTAGTGCTGCCACTCGTGCCGCACCAGCTCCCGCGGAGCCGGCGGAGTGGCCTGGGGTACGCGCTCGGCCGAAGGAGCGCGCGTGTCGGGCGCGGCGCGCAAGAGCGCCATCAGCGCGGGTAAACGGCCGCGCTCATCGAACAGACACGGGTGCGCTTTGGTGAGCACGACCAGCCGATCGGGCTCGTGCCCCGTGACGTACCACTGCTCCCAGAGCGGGCGATGACGATCGAGTGGCTCGGCGTAGACGCGCGTCACGAGCTTTTGGAGCGCGTCCGCGCCCCGCTCGCGGAGATCGACGAAGCGCAAGTGCCAGTCGAATTCGAAGTCTGGCGCGTCGCTGAGGACGGGGTGATTCACACCGGGGACCGCCGCCAAGCGGCGCCGCGCGCGCGACCAGTCGGCGAGGCTCGCCCCGGCATGAGCCCGGAGCGCACGCTCGTCTGCGCTGCGCTGCTCGAATACGGCCATCAGCACGATGTGCTGCGTCTGGCGTTCGTCATCGAGAGCCAACCAGGTGGCCTCGAGCGCGGAGAGGCGTTCGAAAGCGGTCACGGCGGCCGCACCATAGTCGACCCTGCCGCGCCGTCTCAGGCTTGAAATCTGGTAAGTCTTCGGCTCTCGGGTGAAATGTGGGTCCGCTGTTTTCGATTGTCGTTCCAGTGCGGAGCGCGGAGCGCACCCTGGCGAGCGCGCTCTGCAGCGTGGTCCGGCAATCCGAACGGGACTGGGAATGCTGGATCATCGACGACGGCTCACAGGATGGCTCGCTGCCGATCGCGCGGGCGTTCGCCGCGGCGGACAGCCGCTTTCGGGTGCTCTCGCAGCCCGCGCTCGGCATCGTCCCCGCCCTGAACCAGGGACTCGCCAGCAGCCGCGGCCGCTACGTGGTGCGCTTCGACGCCGACGACCTGATGCACCGCCAGCGCCTCGCTCTGCAGCGGCAGGCGCTCGAACGCGATGATGAGCTGGCCGGCGTAGGCTGTCACGTGCGCCTGTTTCCGCGAGCCGCCTTGACCGATGGGCTGCGCGCTTACGAAACCTGGTTGAATTCAATCGAGGATCCGAAACAAGTGGAGCGAGAAGCCTTCGTCGAGTGTCCGCTCGCGCACCCGACCTGGTGCATGAAGCGTGATGTACTGCGTCATTTCGGCTACCGAGAGACGCCCTGGGCCGAAGATTACGACTTGATTTTGCGCATGCTGGCGGCGGGCGAGAAGCTCGCCGTGGTCCCGCGGCGCTTGCTGCTCTGGCGTGACGGCCCCGTGCGTTTGTCTCGTACGCACGACCGCTACACGGTCGAACGTTTCACGGAGTGCAAAGCCGCGTTTCTTTGTCGAACATTGCTCGCTGACACGGGCAACTACGTGCTCTGGGGCTACGGCGGCACCGGCAAAGCGCTGGCGCGCGCGCTCGCCCTGCGGGGGAAACATCCGTCACACATCGTGGAGCTCCATCGCGGGCGGATCGGGCAACGTATCGCTGGCGCTCCCGTGATCGCACCGGAGGCGCTGCGCGACTTGCCGGCCCGGCCGATCGTGGCTTCCGTCGCCGGGCTCCTGGCGCGCACGCAGATCCGCGAAGCGCTGCTCGCGCTCGGCTTGCACGAGTCGCGTGACTTCGTCGTCGCCGCGTGAAGGCCCGCGCCTCCGCGCGGCAAGGCTCGCATTGACTCGCATTGACGGCCTTCTGCGTCAGCGGTACCTCCGTGCGAACGCGTCCTTCCTGCACGAGCTATCCCTGTGGAAAACCGACTCCCCGTTCTCTGGTCCTCTCGCAAAAGCTTGGCGCTGCTGGTCGTCCGGCGCCTGGTGGTTCTGCTCGAGCGTGCGCGCGAGCGCTGGAAGGCTCCAGCGCAAGATTTCGCGGGGCAAGCGCAGCGTTTCGGCTCTCAAGCCTGGACCCGCGTCGTCGCTCGCTGGCCTACCCTGGACGGCCTGATCGACCCCCAGTTCATCCAGGCGCGCGCACCCGTCGGCGCCCCGTCGTCACCCCCCGGAGCGCCCGCCAGCGTTCCGCCGCACGCCGCATTGTCGGCGGACATCGAGCGCGCGCTGTCGGTTTTGCGCAACTCCGACTCGTGGCACGAACGGGTCAGCGCGGCCACGCAGCTGACCACCTGCGATCACGAGCGCGTGGTCTCCGGCCTGCTCGAAGCCGTGAAAGATCCGAGCGCCGAGGTCGCGGTGGCGGTCGTCGACGCGCTGAGCGCTCAGCCAGACCGCCGGGCACTGCGTGCTTTGCGCGAAGTACTGGCCAATCGCGCTGGTTTCTACAGCCCCGTGACGCGCGTGGCCGCGCTCAGCAACCTGGCACGCCGCCTGGCGCGGACCGAGCTCGAGCCGGTGCTCAGCGCGCTGGGCGACGTGGACGCCGAGGTCAGTATCGCAGCGATTGCCAGCATCTCCGAGCTGTTCGGCAAAGAAGCGCATGAGTACTTGCTGCCCATCGTGCAGAACGAAAACGGCTTTTTCTTGCCGGTGGTGCGTCTCGCGGCCGCCAACGCGCTGGCGCGTGCAAACGCCCTGGATGCCGAGCTGAGCCGGCACCTGCTGCACAACGAGCAAGACCCCGACGTGCGGGCAGTCCTCGCCCGCAACGCCGCCGCGTAAATACGCGAAATTCGCGCATGATTTCGCAACCGCCCCGCGCCCTGGAATACCTGACATAAGGCTGTCATTTACCTGCTCCATAGTGACTCTCGAAACGCCGGACACGCCCAGGAGTCACCATGAACACCGCCTTCGAGACCACGCCGAGCCCCTCCGCCGATGACAGCCGAAAGCTCGCCAGCCGTGACCGCGACCTCGACTTCGCCGAGCTGCAGCGCCCCGCCCGCCCGACACAGCCCACGCGCTTCGACCTGCTGAACGTGCTGCTGCCGGAGTGGCCGGCTCAGGCCTGCTCGTGGGCGTGAGCCGTCACGGCTTCGGCGCGCTGACCTGCAGGGCGGGCTTCGGGAATGTGCGCAGGTGGGCGTTGAGCCAGTCCGCTCCTGCGAACGGTTTGATCTCCGTGTTCTTGCCGTCGGTCGCGATCCCGATCGACACCGCTTTGCCGCCGACCACCAGCGCAGCGCGACTTTTTTTGCCCTTCGAGTAGACGCGTCCCGCGACGTCCCAGACGTCGCTCTCTGCCGAACGAATCATGACGTCCGTTTCGTCCTTGGCGCCGCGCACTGTCACGCTGGCCCGCAAATCGTCGAGGCTCGTAAACTTCGCGATCAAGTCGTTGATCTGGTCCTTTTCGGCCAACGCTTCCAGGATCGGCTCCGCGTCCTTGGCCAGGATCGCGACCGAGCCCTGGTAGCGCAGCGCGGGCTTCTGCCAGGCCTCGAGCCGCGGGCTCGAGACGTTGATCCACCAGTTTTCCACGTGCTCGTCGCCCACGTGCATCAGCACGTCGCGGAGGTGAAACGTGAAGTCGTTCACCTGTGTGTGTGCGCGCTTCAGATCGACGCGCAGGCGCGCGCGCGCCGCGGCTTCGCCTCCGAGCTGCACGCCGGCGACCAGAAACCGTGCATCGTCGAGATCGAACGTGACGGGTCCCGTCATCACCTTTTGCTCGTTCATGTTCAGGATCGCGGACGCGCGCGCGCTGCCGCGCTGCGCTTTGACCGGCGCGTCCGAGCCGAACACGGCGCCGAGATCGTCGAAGTCGCTCGTCACGATCTTCGGCATGCGCACGTGCGCGGTCTTCACGTCCATCTCACCACCAAGCTGCGTCGAGCGCAGAACGGCTTGTTCTTCGTGGCCCTGGATCTGGATGGTGAATTCGCGCCCTGAATCGTCCTCGGGGTGGACCAGTGACACGTACGTCACCGTGGCACGCGAGCGCACCCTGGGCAGCACCGTCTCGCCCTCGTCCTCACCTTTCTTTTCCGCGCGACGCGGATCGGCTTCCTCGACGTCCAGCTTGGGCTCGGTGTCATCCACCTTCGCGGCCGGCTTGGCTCCCCTGACGTGCGCGACCGGCGCTCCGTTCTTGCCACGCGCCGCAACCACTCCGGCTCGTTCGGGCCCCGCGACGTTCGCTTCCAGCTTCCAGTCCGTCTTGACGCCGAAGCCCCTGCCGGCCACGCGGATCGCGTCGGTGGTGTAGTCGAGGTGGCTCTCCTTGCCGAGCCGTCCTTTTTCGAGCCGCAGGTCACTGCGAAACGGTCCCTTGCCGTCCGCGACCGTGATGCCGTCGAGGTACGCGCTCAGGTGCTTCAGCGTGACGATGTCGCCCTTCAACGTGATGCGCGAGGTCACGAACTCGAGGAAGCTCACGTCCCCGTGCTCCTCGGGATTCAGCTCGGGAATTTCCGCCGTGACCCTGCCGCCGAACTTCTCCGCGATCACCTGCTTCTCGCCGAAGCGCAGCTGTCCGGGCCCGAGATCCTGCACGGCGGTCGAGACGCTCATGCGGTTCGGCCCCACGAGGAAGCCGCCGCGCAGGGTGCCGTCGCCGATGAAGCGGTACTCCATGAACCACAGCTCACCGACGCCGATGTCGAGGCCGTCGACCTGGACTGTCCAGGGGGCGTCGCGCTCCTCGGTTTTCGCCGCGGTGTCTTCGCGGAGCACCTTCGCACCGGGCAGCTCCTCGAGCGGCGGATACGCGGCGACTCGTTCCTCCATGCCCTTCGTGCTGTCGACCTGAACGCGCATGCGATAGATGACGCCGTTCGCCGCGAGCTCCGTGACGTGCAGCTTGCGCTTGATGAGCGGGAAGATGCGCGCGTTCACGACCAAGTCGTGGCCTTCCAGGGTGAACTGCGTGTCGCCGTTCACCATGATCTTGACGCGCTTCATGTGCACGCGCCCCGGCCAGATCGTGTACGCGGGATTGTCGATCTCGAGGCGCAGATCTTCGGACGCCAGCAAGCGCTCGACGAGCCCCGTCCAGAGCGCGAGCGTGCCGAGCACGGGATACGCCAGCAGCAGCACGACTACTGTGACAAGAATGCGACGCCTGCGTCGCCGTTGCCGCGGCGTGGCCGCGCGCGTGCTTGGAGGCTGCGAAGGCATAGCCGGCATCGTCAGCTGTTATGCACGGCCCGCGCCAGTCGAGTCGTGACCTATCCAGCGGCGGGGATCGCAGGCTGATAGGCCCGCAGAAACGCGGTCACGCCCGCTTTCACCGTGTCCCGGATCTCGCGCTGCGCGGACTCGGGCAGAATGCCGAGCTGCGCGCGCACTGCCAAATCTCCCTGACAGAGCACGCCGAAATGGATCGCCGCCGTACGCGGCTCCTCGATTTCGAGCTCGCCCTGCTTTGCCCACCGCGACAGGTACGCCGCCAGCGTATCCTGCACGACGACAGGGCCGCGCTCGAACAGCAACTGGCCGATCTCGGGAAAGCGCGCGCTCTCCGCCGAAGCATGCCGGTACAGCGCGACCACGCTCGGTGACAAGGCGACGTGCATCAGCTTCTCGCCGATCGTCTGCAAGGCGCCTTCGATTGCTCCCTTGGGCTCCTTCAAACAGGCGAGAAAATCGGAGCGCAGCGCGTCCACTTCTTGAGAGAAGCTGGCGACGAAGAGCGCGTTCTTGTCCTGAAAGTGGCTGTAGACCGTCGCCTTCGACACTCCTGCCCGCGCCGCGATGCCATCGACGCTGGCACGCTCGAACCCGAGCTCGCAAAAGATCTGACGGGCAGCCGCCAGGATGTTCTGGCGTTTCGGTGAATTAGCCAGCCGGCTCTCGCTTACGGTTTCGACCATCTCGCCCCGGAGTATACTGAACCGTCCAGTATTGACAACGCCTGGTGCGGACCCTACATCCTCGAACTTGTATCGGTCTGTCCAGTCGCGAACCTCAAGCCACCCTCATGAAACGGCCTTTTCCCGTAGCCGTGTGGAGCGCCGCGCTCCTCACACTCCCGCTCGCCACCTCGAGTTGCGAAAGTAAGCGCGCCGTCGCCTCGGCTCCTGCCCGCCCCGTAGAAGTAGGCGTCGTCACGTTGAAAACCGAGCCGGTCACGCTCACGACCGAGCTGCCGGGTCGCACCAGCGCCTACCGCGTGGCGGAAGTGCGCGCGCGCGTGAACGGCATCGTTCAAAAGCGGCTCTTCACCGAAGGCAGCGACGTCAAAGAGGGAGCCCGGCTGTTCTTGATCGATCCCGCGCCCTACCAGGCTTCGTTCGAGAGCGCGCGCGCCATGCGGATGCGCGCGGAAGCCACCGTCGCGGCTGCCAGCGCGAAGGCCGAGCGCTACGGCAAATTGATCCAGCATCACGCTGTCAGCCAGCAGGAGTACGACGAAGCGGTCGCCGCCGCCAAAGGCGCGGAAGCCGACGTCGCGGCCGGGCGAGCGGCGGAGAAAACGGCGCGCATCAATCTGCAGTTCACCAACGTGACGGCCCCGCTGTCCGGCCGCATCGGCCGCGCAGAGGTGACAGAAGGCGCGTACGTGCAGCAATCCACCGCCACGCTACTCGCGACGATCCAGCAGCTCGACCCGATGTACGTCGACTTGACCTGGTCGACGTCGGATGCGCTGCGGCTGCGCCGCCAGCTCGAGAGCGGCAAGCTGAAAAACAAGGACGGCGAGACCAACGTGAAGCTCTTGCTCGAGGACGGCCGCGACTACGGCGTCCCCGGCACGATGCAATTCGCCGGCGTCACCGTCGATCCGACCACGGGCTCCATCACGCTGCGCGCCCTGTTCCCGAACCCACGCCGCGAGCTCTTGCCGGGCATGTTCGTGCGCGCGCGGCTCGAGGAGGGCACCGTGTCCGATGGCCTGCTCGTCCCGCAGCGCGGCGTCACGCGCAACCAGACGGGCCAGGCCACTGCGCTCGTGGTGAACGCGCAAAACAAGGTCGAGCGCCGTCAGTTCCAGACGGCCCGCGCCGTCGGCGACGCCTGGCTCGTGAACGAAGGCTTCAAACCTGGCGACCGCGTGATCGTCGAGGGCCTCCAGAAAGTGCGACCCGGCGCGACGGTGGTGCCCACCGCCGCCAAAGCGCCGCCTGGCAAAAACCCCGCCGGACGCTAGAGCCAGGCGAGCAGCGACGTGGCGAAGTTCTTCATCGATCGGCCGATTTTCGCCTGGGTGATCGCGATCGTCATCATGATCGCGGGTGGCATCTCGATCACGACGCTGCCGATTGCGCAGTATCCGGCGGTGGCGCCCCCGACGATCAGCATAGCCGCGACCTACCCGGGCGCGTCGGCACGGACCCTGGAGGAGACGGTCACGCAGGTCATCGAGCAGCGCATGAGCGGCCTCGACGGCCTCCGCTACATGTCGTCATCGAGCGAATCGACGGGCATGGCCATGCTCGAGCTCACCTTCGAGCCGGGCACGAATCCGGACATCGCGCAGGTCCAGGTTCAGAACAAGCTTCAGCTCGCGATGCCGCAGCTGCCGCAGGAAGTGCAGCGCCAGGGCGTCCGCGTCGCCAAGTCGAACAGGAACTTCCTGATGATCGCCGCGTTCGTCTCGAAGACCGGCACCATGACGCGCAACGACATCTCGGACTACGTGGTGTCGTCGCTGCAAGATCCCATCAGCCGCGTGGCCGGGGTCGGCGAAGTGCAGGTGTTCGGCTCTCAGTACGCGATGCGCATCTGGCTCGATCCGGACAAGCTCACCAGCTACAAGCTCACGCCGATCGACGTGAGCGGCGCCGTGCAGGCGCAGAACGCTCAGGTCTCTGCCGGGCAGTTCGGCGGCACGCCGGCCGTCCAAGGTCAGCAGCTGAACGCCACCATCACCGCACAAACTCGACTGCAAACCCCCGAGCAGTTCGGCGCGATTTTACTGCGCGTGAACCCGGGCGGCTCGCAGGTGCGCTTGCGCGACGTGGCACGCATCGAGCTCACCGGCGAGAGCTTCGACGTCGAGAGCTTCTACAATGGCAAACCGTCGGGCGGCATGGGTATCCGGCTCGCGGCGGGCGCCAACGCGCTCGATACGGCGGACGCCGTGCGCGCGCGCCTCGACGAGCTCTCGGAGAGCTTTCCGGAAGGGCTCGAGGTCGCCTACCCGATCGACTCGACGCCGTTCGTGCGCATCTCGATCGAGGAGGTCGTCAAGACGCTCGCCGAAGCGGTCGTCCTGGTGTTCCTCGTGATGCTGCTGTTCTTGCAGAACATCCGCGCCACGCTGATCCCGACGCTGGCCGTACCCGTGGTGCTGCTCGGAACCTTCGGCGTACTCGCGGCCGCGGGCTACAGCATCAACACGCTCACGATGTTCGGCCTGGTGCTCGCGATCGGCCTGCTCGTGGACGACGCCATCGTCGTCGTGGAGAACGTCGAGCGCGTCATGCACGACGAGCACCTTCCGCCGAAGGAGGCCACCCGCAAGTCGATGGGCCAGATCAGCGGCGCTCTGGTGGGCATCGCCCTGGTGCTGTCGGCGGTGTTCGTGCCCATGGCGTTCTTCGGCGGTTCCGTGGGCGTCATCTACCGCCAATTTTCGATCACCCTGGTGTCGGCCATGACGCTCTCCGTGATCGTCGCGCTGACGTTCACCCCCGCGCTCTGCGCCACGATCTTGAAGCCCGGACACGGACTGAAGACGCGCGGCCTGTTCGGCGTATTCAACCGCGGCTACGACCGCGCGAGCAAAGCGTACGAGCGCACGGTCGGCGCGCTCTTGAAGCGGCGCGTGCGCGCGCTGCTCGCGTACGCCGCGATCGTCGCCGTGCTCGGCGTGGTGTTCATGCGCATGCCCACGGGCTTCCTCCCCGACGAGGACCAGGGCACGCTCACCGTTCAGGTCCTGCTACCGCCGGGCAGCACCATGGAGCAAACACGCACCGTCATGGAGGAAGTGCGCCGCCACTTCAGCGAGAACGAGAAAGAGACGCTCGACGGCATCATGACGATCAACGGCTTCGGCTGGGCGGGCCGCGGTCAAAACTCGGGGCTGGCGTTCCTCAAGCTCAAGGACTGGGACGAAAGAACGGAAGAACGGCTCAGCGCGTCCGCCGTCGTGGGCCGCGCCATGGCCGCGCTCTCCCGCATCAAGGAAGCGCAGATCTTCGCGGTGCTGCCGCCGGCCATCAGCGAGCTCGGCACGGCCACCGGCTTTCAGCTGCAGCTCGTCGATCGCACGGGCATCGGGCACGACGCGCTGCTCGACGCACGCAACCAGCTGCTCGGCCTGGCGTCGCAGCACCCCGCGCTCGCCAAGGTGCGTCCCGGCGGTCTCGAAGATCGACCCGAATACAAGGTCGACGTCGATCAGGAAAAGGCTGCGGCCCTCGGCCTGTCGCTCGCCGACGTGAACACGACGCTCTCTTCCGCGTGGGGCGGCGCTTACGTGAACGACTTCATCGACGAGGGTCGCACCAAGCGCGTGTACATGCAGGCGGACGCGCGCTTCCGCATGCAGCCGGAGGATCTCGGCCGCTGGTACGTGCGCAATCGCTCCGGAGAGATGGTGCCCTTCTCCGTCTTCGCCGGCGGCCAATGGCTCTACGGCTCGCCCAAGCTCGACCGCTTCAACGGCTTTCCGAGCGCGGTCGTCCAGGGTGAGGCGGCTCCTGGCCATAGCTCGGGCGAGGCCATGACCACCATGGAACAGCTTGCCCAGCAGCTTCCACCCGGGGTCGGCATCGAATGGTCTGGCCTCGCGTACGAGGAACGCGAATCCGGCGCCGGAGCGGGCGCGCTGTACGCATTGTCGCTGCTCTTCGTGTTCCTGTGCCTGGCGGCGCTCTACGAAAGCTGGACTGTGCCCGCGTCCGTGATGCTGGGCGTGCCGCTCGGCGTGATCGGAGCGGTGCTCGCCACGCTCCTCGCCGGCAGGATGAACGACGTGTACTTTCAGGTCGGGCTGCTCACGACGATCGGGCTGTCCGCCAAAAACGCGATTCTTATCGTGGAGTTTGCCAAGGAGCTCCGCGAGCAGGGCAAGAGCGCCGCGGACGCGGCTCTCGAAGCGGCGCGCCTCCGGCTACGACCGATCCTGATGACGTCGTTGGCCTTCGGTCTCGGCGTGCTGCCTCTTGCCCTCTCCGGAGGCGCGGGGGCTGGCGGTCGCAACGCCATCGGCACCGCCGTGATCGGCGGTGTGCTGTCCGCCACCTTCCTCGGCGTGCTGTTCGTGCCGCTGTTCTTCACGCTGATCGGCGGTCGCACCAAGCCCGTCCCCGCCAAAGCCGAGCACCCAGGCCCCGCGCCCCGAGAGGTGCACGTTTGATCCCCGTGCTTGCCGTAGACTGAAGTCATGCAACGGCTCTACCGGGCCTCCAGCTTGCCGGACGCACACCTGCTGCGCGATCTGCTGGAAGAAGACGGGCTCGGCGCATGCGTCGTGAATGAGAACCTCTGGCCACTGGCTGGTGAGCTGCCGTTCGGCGCGGTGCTCCCCGAGGTCTGGATCGTGGACAGCCGCGACATGTTCATGGCGCGCGCCGTGCTTCGTGAATACCTCGCGCGCAAGGACGAGCCCGCCACCGAAGATCGCGTGTGCCAGGCGTGCGGCGAAACCAGTCCGTCGAACTTCGAGTTGTGCTGGCGCTGCCGCCGGGCTTTTTGAGCGGATCCGCGCGGCCCGCGCCTGTCCGTTGACGGCCCGGCCCAGCCGTTGTTTATGCTGGCAGTGCAGAGCGCGCTGGCTGCCACCGCCATGGCTGAAGAACCTCGGCCGTTTTTGAAGTGGGCGGGCAGTAAGCGGCAGCTGATGCACGCGCTCCTGCCGCGCGTCCCCGACAAGTACGGAACATTCTTCGAGCCGTTCGTCGGCGCGGGCGCGCTCTTCTTCGCGCTCGGCCCGCAGCGCGCCGTCCTGGCAGACACGAACGCGCGCCTCGTGCGCACGTACCAGGGCATTCGCGACGACGTGAAGGGCGTGATCGCGCTCTTGCAGTCGTACCCCCACGACAAAGCCTTCTTTTACCGCATGCGCGACGTCGACATCGATGCGCGCTCGGACGCCGAGGTGGCCGCCTGGTTCATCTATTTGAACAAGACCGGATACAACGGCCTGTATCGAGTGAACCGCGCGAACCGCTTCAACGTGCCCTTCGGGCGCCATCACAATCCCACGATCTGCGACGCCCCCAACTTGCGCGCCTGCGCGGCCGCATTGGCCGATACCGAGATCCGCGTCGCCGACTTCGAGCACGCCGTGCGCGGCGCGGCGCGCGGTGACTTCGTCTACTTCGATCCGCCGTACGTTCCGCTGTCGGCGACCTCGTCCTTCACGTCCTACACATCGGGAGGCTTCGGCCCAGCCGACCAGGTGCGTCTTCGGGACCTGGCGCTCAAGCTCAAACGCAAGCGCGTGTCCGTGCTCCTCTCGAACTCCTCGGCAAAGGCCGTCCGCGAGCTCTACGAGTCAAACTTCAAGGTCGAAGAGGTGCCCGCCACACGGCGCGTGAACAGCGACGCCACCAAGCGCGGCGCCATCGCCGAGTTCATCATCAGCTGATCTCTGGCGAGTTAGTTTAGAGTATGGCCGGCAAAGCAACTGCAGTTTCTAGCGGCGACGCGCTGTGCAAGACCGTCGTCGCGCTCGGACATTCACTCGGGCTCGTCGCCCGCGAACAGTTCCGCTGTGGCCGCCGCATCTGGGGTGCGGAGCGCTACATCGACGTGATCCTGACGCACGTCGAATCGAGACGCCGCCTGGGCCTCGAATGTAAATTTCAGGGCACCTCCGGCAGCGCTGAAGAAAAGATCCCCGCCATCATTCAGGACATCGCGGCCTGGCCGATCCCCGGCCTGGTGGTGTTCAGCGGCGCGGGCTTCAGCAGCAACATCCGCTCGTTCCTGGTCGCGTCCGGACGCGCCGTGGACCTCGAGGATCTGGAAGCGTGGATGCGACTGTTCTTCTCGCTCGACATCGCCGAGTAGTGCAAAGGCACATCACGCGCGTGCGGCTGCGCCCGAACACACCAGCGCTTGCTCTGGCATGACCATGGTCATATACTATGGTCATGTCCGCCAAGCGTGAAACGACCATACCGGCAGGCGAATTCAAAGCGAAGTGCCTCGCCATCCTCGACCAGGTTCAAGCCGGCCGTGGCAGCGTCACCGTCACGAAACGCGGTAAGCCAGTTGCCCGGGTGGTGCCCATCAGCGCCGATCGCAAGACGCACTCACTCGCGGGCAGCGTGCTGGAGGAGGACGACTTGATCACGCCGCTGCACGACGTTTGGAACGTCGAAACTTGATCGTCCTCGACACGCACGCGTGGATCTGGTGGGCCACCCAATCGCGCAAGCTACCGGTGCGCATGCGCCGCCGCATCGACCGCGCGCCGACCATCGGAGTGTCGGCTATCAGCTGCTGGGAGATCGCCATGCTGGAAGCAAAAGCGCGCATTCGGTTCGATCGCACCGTGCTCAGCTGGATCGAGCAGGCGCTCGCGACCGAAAAGCTAGAGCTCCTCCCAATCGACCCACCTGTCGCCGTACTCGCTGCGCAACTTCCTCACTTCGGGGGTGATCCTGCGGATCACATCATCGTGGCAACGGCGAAGCTCTGCAGCGCGCCGCTGGTCAGCGCCGACACGCGCATCGCGGCCTCGAAGCTAGTGAACGTGCTCTGGGAATGAAGCCGAGTCGGCGCCCCGAGCGTGGGGACTTCCGGACCGGCTCGGCGCTCAGAGCCCGGACTGGTCCTTGAAGAACTTCCAGATCATCTCGCTGGCGTTCTCGTAGGCCGGCGCACCGATCAGTCCCGTGCCTCCCGCCCACTGGTGGCTCATGTTGTTCATCGTGCACAGGACGACCTGTCCTCCCGGCGGGCAGCCGCGGTGCCACTCGCATGTCCCGTTCTGCACCGGCACGGTGTCGAACGTGGTTTGACAGCCGTTCCTCTGCACCCAGAGATCCCGCGCGTCGCTGCCACAGCTCGCAGGGATGATGAAGTCCGCGCTTCCGTGCCAGATCATCGCGGGCGTCGGAGCGCCGGGACACGAGCGCGGATACGTGCCGCCCGAGTGCGGCGCGATGGCGCGGATCGCGTTGCTCTGGCAGCCCGCGTGGTTCGAGAAGTAGCCGCCCATCGAGAAGCCCGTCATGAAGACGTGCTCGCGCGAGAGGCACTGAACGGCCTCGATGCTCGAGATCATGGTGCTCACGAACGCGAGGTCGTCCCCCGTGTCGGTGACGAGCCCAACCACGCCGCAGGCGCCGCCGCCAGCGTTCCATGTGTTCCCGGCGCCGGTGGGGAAGGCAACGGCGAACCCCTCTCGGTCGGCGATGGCCTGGTACCCGGTGAGAACCCGCATCGCCTCGCCATCCATCGTGAAGCCGTGATGCACGAGCAGGAGCGGCACGGGGCTGTTCGGGTTCACTCTGGTGGGGATGTGGACCAGAACGTTGCGACCGCCGATGGTGCGCGAGGTGAGCCCCGGCGCGCCGGGCTTTCCCGTGCAGGGCGTGCCGGGCGTGCCGCCACCGCCGCCCGCGCTGCCCCCGCTACCCCCCGTGCCGCCGACACCCGCTGCTCCGGCGCTGCCACCGGTTCCGACGGGCGGCGGCGTCGGACCGCAGGCCACAACGCATGAGCCGAGAGAGATGGTCAGTCCCAGCAAGACTGTAAACGGCTGGCGCCACGAGAACCGAACTGACTCGCACTCTGATAGTCGCTTGCTCATGGGCCGCTATCGTCTACAGATTGGCCCATATCGCAAGCAAAATGCCTAGTAAGGCGACCAGACCTGTACTCGACTGGCATATTTGATTTGTATAAAACAGACACCAATGGATGGTATTTGAATTACACAAAAAGAGTCGATGGCCGTCCCGGAGTTCATGAAAATCGCGGAGCTTGCACGCGTGTCCGGCGTGCACCGATCGACGATTCATCATTACCTGGACATCGGTCTCTTGCCCCGGCCGCGAATGGCCGGACCGAAGCTCCATTTGTTCGGAGCGGAACACGTCGCGAGGTTGCGTGAGATCCGCGCGCTCCGTGCACGAGGCATGTCGCTCTCGAGCATTCGCACTGACCTCACCCGCGCGCGGGTGAAGAAGGCCGAACGCGACGGAGACGCGATCCGCCGGCGCATCCTGGAACATGCCACACGGCTCTTCGCCGAGCGCGGGTACGACGGCGTGCATCTTAGCGAGCTGGCCCGCGAGCTCCGCATCGGCAAGGCCACGGTGTATCGCAACTTCCGCAGCAAGCAGGCGCTCTTCATTGGTTGCGTGGAACGCGTCGCGCTCACGCTCCTTCCGAAAGACGTCCGCGAACAGACGGAGCAGCGGTACACCGTCCGGGAGGAAGGCGTTCTACGTGCCCGCGCGGTCCTCCAACACTTCGACGCGTACCGGACCATCCGGCATCTGCTCGGCTCCCTCGCGCACGGGGACGATGCGGAGCTGGGCGAAACAGCGCGCGCGCAATACCATCAGATCGTGACGGAGGGGGTGCCGCTGCTCCGTCGCTCGATCAGTGGCCGTAAAACGCCGCTCCATCCCGAGCTTCTCGCGTACATCTTGTGGGGCGCGGTGATGGGTGCCGGAGAGTGGATGGCCTTGCGCGGCGAGCTGTCGCTGGAGCGTGTGCTGGACGAATACCTCGAGTTCGTCTCATTCGGGCTCAAGGCATCGTCGACGGGGTAGAGCTCTCGGCGCCTGTGGCGACCCTCCAGTCCAGCGTCCTGCGACCCAGGGTTCGAAACCCAAGCTGGACTCGTCCGTGCACGCCGTCACGGTGAGCACGGAGGACATCACCATGAATGCCCAGCGAGCCCCGTCAGCCATGACGAATTCTCGCACGCGCGACCAAGCAACGGTTGACGGGATCGCCACCCCGAGCACGGAGGCTCCCCTAAGAGTTTCGAGAACCACCCGGCATGAGCCCACGTGCCTGTATTTCTTGGTGCGAAGGAGAGGACTTGAACCTCCACGGGAATAACCCCACTGGAACCTGAATCCAGCGCGTCTGCCAGTTCCGCCACCTTCGCGGGTGGTTGCTGCCCACCCTCTGCCCGCTCCCTTTCCCACCGGATGGGCAAGGGTTTGTGAGCTCGGGAATGGTCAGTCCGGGCGATCTAGCGCACCGGGGTGTAACTCTGCAAGGCTTCTTGCAGCTTCTCGGTAACTGTCCGCAAGCGACTGTCGCTGCTCCGCATCGCCGGCCCGCGTTGGCCACAGCCGCCACGCCTCCGGAAAAGACACCGTCCTCCGTGCCGCCGGCGACGAACGATGCGAAATTCGCCCGTGGCCTGAGCGAATACAACATGTACCGCACACGTACGTGCTTGGAGAGCACCGAAATGTGCAGTTCGCGCATTGCTAGCGCGGATTGGGTCGTTCACTCTAGGTCGCATGACTGTTCACCGCTTGTGTCTGTTCAAACGCAGTAGCCGCGCCGTGCTGGTCCTGTTGGCGATGACTCCGGCATGCGGTGACGACGACTGCTCGGATGAAATCGAAGCAGCCCGCGCCTTTCTCGGAGCCAATCGATCGTGCCAGGTGAACGAAGACTGTGTGGTGGTGAGCACGGGCTGCCACACGTTTGGCAACGGCGTCTGCGGCCAGGCACCCCTGGAGCGCACCGCTGCCGAGAGCGCCGAATGGGCAAGGCTGCAGCACGATCTGGGAAGCTGCAAGCGCGAATGCGCTCAGTGCGCGGCTGCGCTTGCTCCCACGT
>DATDJP010000203.1:0-3895 GCA_036520475.1 Polyangiaceae bacterium
CCGGCATCGGCCACGAGTCCCCAGGCGACGACCACGGCGAGCCCGCATTCTCGTCCGAAGGCACGCGGTGCACGCGCAGCGGTTCGTCCGCCGCGCACACCAGCGGCTGCGGCAGCGCCACCGCCATCGACAAAACCCGCGGCACCGAACTGCAATCCGCCGTACCGGCTCACTGCAGACGGCGTTCAGGTCTTCAAACCCGAGTGCTTCTGAGCGCGACGCGCATGTGGCGCGCGCCGCGACGACGAACCGACTCTATTCGGCAATGCGAATCGCGACGACGTCTAGCGACGGGTTCGCGAGCGCGTTCACCTTGATCAGCTGCTCGGAGACGGAGAACACGAAGTCGTCCATGACGATGCTGCGCTTCACGGAGCTCGAGGCCTGCGTCCACCAGTTCGAGCACGCCGTGTCATCGTACATACCGGTCACCGGGTCGCTCGGGTGGACGACACGTCCGCGCTGCCGGAATCCAGTAGCGGTCGCCACGTCGTAGAGCAGGAGCCCGCTGAACGTCATGGTAGTGCCGAAGCTGCCCGAGGCGCCGCCTTCGCAAATCGTCGCCGGGAAGGCGAGCAAGCTCAGCGGGGCGAAATAGTTGAAAGCGAGATGATTCGTGAGCGCTTCGGAGCTCGAGCCGCGGGTACCAATCAGCTCCTTGTGCAGGAGCCTGAGCTCGCGCGCGTTCGTGACGTCGAAGATCTGCAGCAGAATGCCCTGAAAAAATGCGAAGTCCCCCTGGTCGTCGGCGTCGTAGCCGATTGTCAGCAGATGGGTGTCATCCAGCATGTGCATGTACGTGGAAAAACCGGGGATCTTTAGCTCACCCAGGATTCTCGGCCGCTCGGGATCCTTCAAATCGAAGGAGTACAGAGGGTCCGTCTTCTTGAACGTCACGACGAACGCCTTGTCTTCCGCGAAGCGCACGGAGCGAATGTCTTCCGTGGGAGCGATCTGATCCACGCGCCCTGTCTCCACCAGGGCCGAGTCGCGCTGCTCGAGCACCGTCAGTGTGCTGTGCACTTTCGGATCCGGAACGTGACCCGAGCTGGTGGCCACTCGCAAATGATCCTGCCACTCGTCGAGCGCGAACTGATTGAGCACGAATCCCTTGACGACCCCGCTCGCTGCGTAGCGCGCGCGCGCGGTCCTGGAGTCCAACGCAAACTTGTGCAAGGTGCTCGCGTAGCGCTCCCCCTCCATCCCTCTGTACCAGCCCAGCTCAGGAGCGGAGTTCTGGCGCACGGCCAAATACAAGGCGTCGCTCGAGGCGTACACAGCGCCGGGCCGGGATACGACCGTGCTCGTGCTCGGGTGCTCGGCGTTTTGCAAGCTGAACCCGACCAGTGTGATGAAGCCGGATCCGTCAGCGCGTGGTGAGTCGTAAAATCCCTGACAACTTGCCAGGAGATTGGAGCTCGAGCGCGGGGCTCCACCTTCGAAGTGCGTGTCCCGGAGCGACGGCAACCAGTCGCTGAGCGGCGCCGTGCGAATGATATGTGCATTCTTTCGCCTGAGCTCCGCGAGCGCCAGCGCTACTCGCATCGAATCCGTCGGCGGCGCGCAGCTCGAGATACCGTCCGGCCAGAACTTCACGCCATCGAACGTGGTCCGCGCTTCGTGTACCACGGTGAACACGCTGCCATCGACACGCCGCGCTGCGATGTACGACCCCGAGAGATCCATCTCTCGGATCAGCTTCGGAGCCGCGCGGTCCGCGATATCGAACACGCTGACGCGCGTGTGCGAGCCGTCTCCGCTGAAGTCGCAATCGTAACCGTACGTGCACTCGGGCGCCGCGTACGGAGTTTCAGCGCCGTTCGGTGCCGAGCCGCTGCTCGCAGCCAGCGCCGAATAGACGACCGCGCGGTCGTTCCCGACGAACAGCTTCTTCGGCGTGCCCTCGAGGTCGACCTTTGCGAGCTCATGTGCCTCGCGCGCGGGCCAGGCGTCGATGATGCGCAGCGCCCCGTCCGAGACCACGTAGATGAACTCGTCGTCGTTCTTGACGAAGTCGGCCTCGTCGACGTCAGCGACCTGATTGTTCGTACCCGAGACCTGCTTCGCGCCGCCGCCGGTCGGGGGCGAGGCATTCACGGTCCCGCCGCGCTGGGCGTCGTCTTCATAGCATCGGCCGCCGTGCGCCAACTGCTCGGCAACGGCATCCAGGCGACTGTTCATCTCGCGCAGCGCGGCAGCTCGCAGCGCCGCCTCCACGTCGGCGCAGGCCGTGAGCGGTTTGAGCGCGGCGCTCGTCTCCAGCGCGTCCCCCCCGTTTGAAGCCCGACCACAGCCAGACACTCCGAGCGCCATCAGCGTGACCATGAGCAGTTTGTCAAAACGCACCATGACTCGACCTCACTTCCAGAGCCCCCAAGGCCCGAAGTGTGCATCAGCACGTCGCGTACCGATCGCGCGCCATTGAATTTCCGACGCTTGGACGGCGCAGCGCGGCGCCTGCGTGGCGCACTCTGTGCCATGCCGGAAACGGCGATCACGGCTGGCCTGCGAATCACGACGGATGCAGCCACGATTGCTCGTATGATTGCGCCGAGGCACGGACCCACTCAAGCGGCCGTGACCCGAGGTAAAATGTATCGTCCCATCTCCGAAGAGCCGAACACGGTCACTCGAAAAATCAGCGTGCGCGATCTGCGTGAACGAAAGGCGCGCGGACCCAAGATCACGATGACGACGGCCTACGATTTCACGATGGCCAGCCTGCTCGATCAAGCGGGAGTCGACGTCATCCTGGTCGGCGATTCACTCGGCATGATCGTGCAGGGCCACGCGAACACACTCAAGGTTTCAGTCGCCGAGATCTGTTATCATGGTCGCGCCGTGGCTCGCGCGCTGCGCCGCGCCCACCTCGTCGGCGATCTGCCGTTCATGGCGTTTCAGGCGTCACCGCAGCAAGCGCTGCGCAACGCCGGCAAACTCTTGAAGCACGGCGGGTTCGAGAGCGTGAAGCTCGAGGGCGGCGCACACCTGGCCGAGCACGTGTATCAGCTCGTGCGCGCCGGCATTCCAGTCATGGGGCACGTGGGTCTGACGCCGCAGGCGGTCCACGCGCTCGGCGGTTTCCGGGTGCAAGGCAAAACGCAAGACGAGGCTCAGCGCATCGTCGACGACGCGAAGGCACTCGCGGAAGCTGGAGCCTACGCGATCATCATCGAGGCGATGCCTCCGGACATGGCAGCTCTCGTGACACGAGCCGTATCCGTGCCCACGATCGGAATCGGCGCTGGGCGCGGCTGCGACGGGCAGGTGTTGGTGTGCACGGACCTCCTCGGGCTATCGCGCGGTCACGTGCCGAAGTTTGCAAAGCGCTACGCGAGCCTCGGCGATCACGCGATCGACGCCGTTCGTCAGTACATCGACGAGGTGCGTTCGGGAGCGTTCCCAGATAGCGCACATGAATACAAATCAGTCGCCAGCATCGACAGCGTCTAACGACCGACGCACGTGACAGCGCGTCACGACGACGCGTCACTGCCAACCTCCTCCAATCCGCATTGCGAACCTGCCAGACCGCGTGAGGACTGGAGGAGGAAGGCGCTCGGGCTCCTTGACGAGCTGTGAGCGATCATTCCGGTGTGGTTGGATGCGGGCGCCCCGATTATTGACCGCGCCCCGCTCTCCTATATGGCCGGCGCGTTTCCGATGGCCACTGCGGCCCGCTGGCCGTATGAGCGGAGTAAAGTTCTCCGAGGTGTCTGGAATGGGCCGCGGCGCGCGAGCGTTGATCAACGGCCGAGCAAAAGGGGAGCAACCAGTTGTTACGTAAGAGAAACTGCGCGGACAGGGGTTAACGTAGACAAATTCTGTAGCAAGGAGACGCAGTCGTTTAGGCGCGCCGGCCGCGAAACCTGATATGGTCGCGCACATGAAGACG
>DATDJP010000204.1:0-3529 GCA_036520475.1 Polyangiaceae bacterium
GGTATTGGACCAAGATGCGAACACCCGGGCGTAGATCCACGCGAATAGCAGCGCCTGTATGGACATCGAAAGAAACCCGAACGGGATGATGACGTCCTTACGATAGATGGCCAGCTCGTCGTAATAACCTTTGAAGGCGACTGTACGGCCTCGCTTCCCGTCGTGATCCGCCGCCTGGATCGCTCCGGTCTGCGCGCCCGTTGGTTCGCCTGAGACGGTGGGGGACACCGGGAGCGGCAGCCGGGAATTCTGCCTGAGAGGCGCGCGCGGGCGACGATGGCGGGCGTCGAAAGGAGTGAGCCCGCGCGTCTGGTCCACGCGCGGGCTCGGTGTCAGCGTCGTGCAGGTTTTGTGGAAGTGCCCGCTCACCGACGAGCGGTACGTTACTCAGCGCGCGTGGGAAGGCGCAATTCTCGACAGGTGCCCGTTTCACCCGGAGGGCGGTTGCGGGGTCGAAAAGCTCGGCTCGTACGGACGGGTCGAGCCGGCAGGAGCGCGAATCCCGCGCTGGTGGTGCCCAAAGCAGCGTGAGTCGATCAGCCTGCTGCCCTCGTTTCTCGCAGCGCGGCTGACGGGCACTCTGGCGGACGTCGAGCGGGTCGTCGAGGCGGTGGAAGCCGCGGGCAGCATTGCCGCCGCCGTGGATGCGGTCCACCCGCCGGACGCCGAAAAGGCCGTCGGCCTGGTGTGCGCACTTCGATCCATCCGCCGGCGGGTCCGGGCGGTGCGTGCGGCGCTGCTCGCCATCGCCACGTTGATGCCGGAGCGCTTCGCGGCGGTGTCGCCGCCGACACTTGCCGCCTTCCGGGAGGCGCTCGGCGGCGATGGCGTACTCGTCCGGCTCCGCGAGTTCGCCGAGCGCTATCTCGGCGTGCTGCCCGTGCCCCTCGGATTCCGAGCACGGGCTCGTGGGTGACGGAAAGGCACATGGGAGCACCCACACGAAACGGTGCCGGCCATCGGAGGCGGCCTCGATGAGCGTCTCTCCACGCCGCACGGAAAGGCTTCGGGCGGCGCAAGGAGACACCCCAACATGCCAGCTGATCCCAACGACCCCAAGGCGCTCGATATTGATGAGCGTCGCCGCGAGATCGCGCTCTTCCGCTACGGCGTCATCGCCGATCTCGTCCACCTCGAGCCGCACCACCGCGGCCTGTACGCGCTGCTCACGAAGAAGGCCGAGCAGGAGTTCACCATCCCCGGCTCACTCCGGCGCCACGTTGCCCCGGAGACCATGCGCGGCTGGCTTCGTGCGTACCGTCGCGGCGGTTTCGACGCGCTCGTGCCCCGCATCCGCGCCGACCACGGTTGCGCCCGCTCGATCCCGGCGCACGTGGTCGACCTGCTTTGCCAGATGAAGGAGGACTCGCCCGAGCTGTCTATCCCCTCGCTCCTCAAGGTTGCACGCGCACAGCACGCGGAGGTCGTTACCGACGATGTGAAGCTGCCCGAGTCGACCGTGCATCGCGTGCTCGCTCGCCGGGGTCTCATGAAGAAGCAGCCCGACGACCCCACGAGCAAGGACCGCCGTCGCTTCGAGCACGAGAGCGCCGGAGACCTGTGGATGAGCGACGTGATGTACGGGCCCAAGATCCGCGACGCACGCCACCAGCGGCAGACCTACCTCATCGCCTTCATCGACGACGCTACGCGGGTCGTGCCGTACGCGGCGTTTACGTTCTCCGAGGGGGCGATCACCTACCTTTCGACCCTCGAGCAGGCCGTGCGTCGCAGGGGCATCCCCAAGCGGCTCTACGTCGATAACGGTGCCGCGTTCCGCTCCAAGCAGCTCGCGTCGTGTGCGCCAAGCTCGGCATCGCGCTCATCCACGCCAAGCCCTACAAGCCCCAGGGAAAAGGCAAGATGGAGCGCTGGTTCCGCACCGTTCGCATGCAGCTCCTGCCGCTGCTCACGCCCGAGCAGCTCGTCTCGCTCGACACCATCAATCGCGCGCTCTCTGCCTGGATCGAGGGCGAGTATCACCACGCACCGCACCGCGGCATCGGTGACGAATCACCCGCGGACAAATGGGCCCGTACCTCCGACGCCGTCCGTATGCCCGGCGCGGATCTCGGCGACCACTTCCTCGCTGAGCAGAAGCGCAACGTGCGCGCCGATCGCACCGTCACCCTCGACGGCATCGCCTTCGAGGTCGACGCCGCGCTCGTCGGCGAGCGCGTCACGCTCCGCTTCGACCCTGCCCGCAAGCCCGAAAAGCGCACCGTCGAGGTCTGGCACCAGGGGCGGCGCATCGAGATCGCGCGCCGCGTCGACGTCCTCGCCAACTGCTTCGTCAAGCGCAACGCCACCACCCGCGACATCGAGTTCCCGAAGGACGCCAGTGCCGACCTCCCCGAGGGGCTCACCATGCGCGATCTCGTCGACAGCGACGACGCCGACAAGGACCTCTTCTGATGTACCGAAAACACTTCGCTCTCACGCGGCATCCGTTCGACAAGGACTTGGCCGCCGACGACCTCTTCGCGTCGGCCAGCCTCGCCGAGCTCGGCGCACGCCTGAAACACCTCGTCGACATGCGCGGCATCGGCCTCGTCACCGGCGATAGCGGCTCCGGCAAGACCACCACGTGCAGGCACCTAGTCGCCGGCCTGCACAGCGGCCTCTACCGCGTCCTGTACGTCTCGATGACCACAGGAAACGTAATGGATCTCTACAAATCCATCGCGTGGGAGCTGGGCCTGCCCACCGAGCGCAACCGCGCCGCGCTCTTCCGGCAGATCCGCGGCGAGGTCTCGCGGCTCTGCGCCGAAAACCGGCTCCGACCCGTGCTCATCGTCGATGAGGCGCATCACCTGCGCACCGATCTTCTGGAAGATCTGCGCCTGCTCACCAACTACGCGATGGACTCCGAGAACCGCCTCACCGTGGTCCTCGTCGGCCATCCGGAGTTGCGCCGTCGCATGAGCATGGCCGCCCTCGACGCGCTCGCGCAGCGGATCGTCGTGCGCGCCCACGTGCGCGGCCTCGCACGCGACGAGATGGGGCCGTACCTCGTGCACCGGCTACGCCTCGCCGGGACCGAGGTGCCGCTCTTCGAGCCACCCACCGTAGAGGCGATCTTCCAGGCGTCCAGCGGCTTGCCGCGCAAGGCCAACGGCCTCGCGCATCACGCGCTCTTCGCTGCGGCCATCGCCAAGGCGAAGTCCGTCACCACCGAGCACGTGCAGGCAGCGTTGCAGGAAGTCGCGTAACCCCCGCATCCAACACCGAGACGCCGGGGTGCTCGCGTTTGCGCGAAGCCCCGGCGTCTCCCATTTTGTGCCGACGTCTTCTCCCATCCGAACCGACGACGCAGAGCGAAGGAACGCGCCGGGAGCGTCACGACAGAGAGCGACCGAACGCCGGTGGAATAGTGCGGGAGACCACAGCTGGGCTTCATGTTAGGTCCCGGCGGAGCAAGCTCTCGAGCTGATCGACAGCACCGTTCCAGAAGCGCTGGTGGCGCTCGATCCAGGTGCCGGCTTCCTGCAGAGGCTTCTGCCGAAGACGAAAGAGGTGCACGCGGCCT
>DATDJP010000205.1:0-96387 GCA_036520475.1 Polyangiaceae bacterium
TCGCTTGACAGGCCGTGAGTCGGCCGATCATATTCCCCGCCCTTGCGGCCGAATCCGGCCAAACGCCGAAGTAGCTCAGCTGGTTAGAGCACGCGCTTCATAAGCGCGGTGTCGCCGGTTCAAGTCCGGCCTTCGGCACTCGGAGTGGTTCGAGTTTTCGTTCGAGCCTTCGACCTGTCTGCACGCAGCGATATGGACTGCTCCCGGCCAGCTCGTGCTCAGGCCGCTGGTGGCATCACCGACAACAAGCGAGGCTGCGGGATCTCGATGCGCAGCCGCGTGCCACGCCCGCTGGCGGACTCCACGTCGATTTGGCCGCCGAGAGCACGTGTCGCCTCGGCCAGTGCTCCCAAGCCCACGCCACGCCCTGAGACGTCGCTGACCTCAGTGCGCGTCGATACCCCGTCCTCGAACAGAGCTTGCACGAGCTGTTCGCGATTGTCACAGGGGAGACCACGGTCGCTCGAGCGCTCTCTCACTCGCTGCCAGTCGATACCGCGACCGTCGTCTGCGAGCTCGATGACCGTGCTCTCGGTACCCGCGCGCAGCGCGAGGTGAAGCTGTCCAACGCGAGGTTTACCGCAGGCTTCGCGTTCGTTCGGCTTTTCGAGGCCGTGGTCGATCGCGTTGCGAAGGGCGTGGATGAACGATGCCCAGAAATTGCGCCACCGCTTCGGATCGAGGCGCACCGGGTCACTCTGAACGTGTACTTCAATTTCGCCCTTGTTCAGGCGTTCGGCAAGTGTGCGGGCTTTCGCAGCCAGCCGGTCGAGCGTGCGTGCGGCCGGCTCGTAAGTGAGCTCGCGCAACATGTTGTCGATCGCGGGATATGGGGCGCGACTTCTGACCGCTTCACGAATGGAGCGAACGTCTTCCCGCGGCACGGCGATGGTGTGCGTTTGGACATCGAGCACGCCGGCCATGCGGTTCGCTAAATTGTCCCAAACTGCACGCAGCGCCGCGATCTCTTCCGAGTTCGGGAGCCGCTTTGCTGCGACCAGCCGGGCCTCCATTTCGTGACAGTGCTCCGCCACACTGACGATGCCCAACACGGCACAGTTGCCCTTGAGCGTGTGGATCAGCCGCAGCGCGTCGTCGCTGTCCGTAGCTAGCTGCGCCACGATCTCGTTCGCTTCTTCCATGAACTGGGCGAACCCGAAGCGGTCGCGCAGCGCTGTATCGAGTACGGCCGCGAACTCCTTCTGTGCGGCTTGCGCACGCTCGGCTCGGACGAGCTCCGTGATGTCGCTGATCACGACGACGATGCCGGTCAGCTGCCCGGACTGGAGCAGCGGCCGATATTCGATTCGCAGGTGCAGCCCGTCCTTCACGAGCTTGCGCGGAAGTTGCTCGATGAGCAGCTCGAGCGGCAAGATGTCTTCTACGAGCGGTGACCAACACAGCTCGAACGTGGCGGCGAATGCCGGGTCGTCCTTGCCCAGGTACTCCCAAATGCGCACTCCCGGGTCGCTCGCACCGAACCAGCGCTCGAGTACGCTCGAGTGCTTGCCGAGCAACGCGCCGCTCGGGTCAACGGTCAAAAATCCCTGGCCGACGTTGTCGAGCACCAGCTGAAGCGATGCTTTTTGCGACTCGAGCGCTCGGTGCATACGGCCCGTCTCGCGCTCGTACAGCAGCCCCACGTGGTAGATGAACCCGGTGAGTAGCGACAGGTTGAAGAAGTTCGAAAACGATTCGACCTTCGCGTTGAACGGCGGATAAACGAAGCCGGTTTTCGTCAAGCAGTAACCGAGCAGCAGCGTCAGCGTGACCGCGACCAGCGAGATCTTCGCAGAACGTTTGCCCTCCGCTAGCAGACAGCAGATTGGCAGCGCGGCTAGCCATACCGGTGCGCCCGTATAGTTAGGGCCACCGTTGAAATAGGTGAGTAGAACGAGCATCACGAGCAAGGTCGCCTGCGCATACAGCTGCGTGATGAAGAGCGATCGAGTACGGCTCAAAACCAGGGGTATAGCCGCGAATGGGATGACGATGAGCGACAATGGCAGTGCGCGTTCGGCGAGGCCCAGCGCCCAATACACCGCGGACAGAGTCACACACTGTCCCAGCGCCATCACGCCAAACAGCATGCCGGTTCTGGCGCGCCGTAGCGTGTCCATGTCCCCCTCGAGTATCTCTCGAAGGAGGAACCGATCGACGAAATAGGACTTGCGCCCAGTGCCGGCCTGCATGCTTCGCTGCCCTACGGAAACACCCATACGCTGGACGGCGCGGCCGCGTCCGCCTTAAGGCCATCTGGTGCGGCCTATGGGAAATGCGCACCTGCGGCGGCCGATGCGCGGATGGGCTCCAAGCCCGTGCCCTATCCGGCGGTGGTACTGACTCCCGCTGCAACGCGCGGCGCCAACCGCTCGTTTCGCCTGCGGAACTTCATGCGCGCTGCCCGGGGCCCGCGCCCCGAGTTCTCGGAGCCGCGCACCTTGTCGGACAGCGCCGCGTCGGCCGTACGCGGAGGAATGGTGGCAAGCGTCTCGGCGAAGGCGGAACTAGGGGGGGCGGACCCACCGCGACCGCCGCGGGCCGGCGGGGTCAAACGAATCGTCGTGCCGTCACTGAGGAAAATCAGCCTTCGGGGCACTCCGTCGTCGAGCTTGCGCGCGTGCGCGAAGACGTTCCGGCGTGCATTGAGTACGCGAAGCTATCGGCAACATTTTCGTTCAACGGCTCTGGCGCTCGGTCAAGGGCACCTCGCGGAACATCCGCGGCTCGAATGGGTTGAACGCGGAGTCGATGTCGTCCTCGGCACCGACCATCCCCTCGAGCTCGATGTGACGCTGCCGTCGGAGGCCGCCCTCCTGCTTGCCACCTTCCCGCAAGCCGAGATGCTCGCCGAGAAGCCGCGAGACCGTGGTTCCGCGCAGCAGCGTTCCGTCGAGGTCGAAGCAAATTGCCTTCATGAGTGAACTTTCACGCCCGTGAACCAGCCTCGCCGAGCTTGCGCCGGGTGGCGACCGTAGGCGTCGATTGCGACGACCTGCGCGAGATCCTTCCCATCGTGTTCGGGCAACTCGAGGGTCGGGATCTCGGCGATGCAGGCCACGGGTGACGGCGCCGCGCGCAGCGCGCTCCTGATTGTCGCCGCCCGCGGTGGCGGAAGCCCGGGCTTTCGTGGCGGTCGACTTCATTCTGGGATCGCGCTTCGCAGTCGTCTGCGCGAGCCGCACAACTGTCAACAAGCTCTAGGGTTTGTAGTGTACGCGTAGCGCAGCCCAATCGAGGAGGAAGTCGCGGCTCGCGCTGCTGCTGTTCGAAATAACGCGTACGCGGAAGTTTGCGTTACTCAATTGACTCGCAGTCCACGTGCGGCCCCATGTGTTCGTCGGACCGCCCAGGACAGCACTGTGCTGCGTGGTCGTTTCTTGAGTGTCGGTTCTGACGGTGGTCCAGCTTGCACCCCCGTTCCACGAGAGTTGCACGCTCATGCTATTGGTGCCGCTGGTGCTGTCGAGCCACCAGTCGAGGCGCGTTTCGATGCCCGCGATGTTGCAGCCCGCCGGAACCGGGACGTTGTAATTGTAGTACCGGTGCCGGTCGCCAGCGCCGTTGTTGTTCGAGGCGTTCCCGGCCCCATCGCCGAAGGCGCTGGTTGCGGCGGATTCGAAGCCGTTGCCGTCGCCGCCGGAGTCGGCGCTCTGCGCGGACGGATTCAAGAATCCAGAGTTGCCGGCACAGGCCTGCGCGACGCATTCAAAGCCGGTCGTGAAGTCCTGGCGCAAGCTATTTCCGGCCTGGTCGGTCGCCACTATCGTGAGCGGGACGCCGCCGGGCTGACAATTCGGGATCGTGGCCCGGTAGGTGCCTGGGGAGAGCAGCGTGACGCTGGCGGAAACCGCGGGCTGACCGTACGACACAGTGACGCTGGCCATACTTTCGTCCGCAAACTTTAGCTGCAGCGTGCCGCCGCTCCGCTGGAGCACGGAGGCTGTCAGCTTTCCGTCGCTACCACGCAACGCGAGCCCCATCATCGTCGGTGGATTGGGATCGGGCCGCGAGAGATCGAAGTTGGCCCGCACGTTCGTGTGCCCTGTCAGCGCGCCAACACCGTACTCGGGTCCGACGGAAGTGAAGCTGTACGGTCCCGCACCGAGCCCGGAAATGTTGGCGAACGCAGGAGGGCCGCCGTAGCCGGACTGCCCGAACGTTCCCGATTGGACGACGGAGCTGCCCGACAGCAGAGCCCACGGCACCACTCGAGGCGTAGTCAACGCGTCCGGCCCGTCCCCGCCCTGACCGTGAAACGGCAATACCCAGCCGGGCGCGATCGCCGGCCGCACGACCACCGCGCTCGCGGAATTGTAGAAGCGCTCGTACCAGAACGCCGGACCGAGATTGATCGGAAGCTCCCCGGTGCTGGTCGTGTACGTGGGATTGTCCGAGTCGGAGAAATTGAAGACGTCGATCACGCCGAGATTCGCCGTGCCTCGTATCAACCCGCTGCGATGGACGGACACTTCCTGTGAGTCCAGCCACTTCTCGTAGAACATCGGGATCGCCGGCGAACGCGCCTTGGTCACGTACAAGTCGTGGGCCAGAGCCGGTGAATTGGTGTTGCTAAATCCGACGCCAATTCCGCCCCACGGAAACGTGAGCTCGAGAAAGTTCGTGTCGGTTACCCCCACTTCGCCGGGTCGCGGGTAGTAGCGCACCTGACCCAGCGAAAGATCGGCGGCGGCGTTTCCGAGGCTGCGATTGGCCGACACGCCGTCCGAAAAACCGTCCGTGACGAGATACTTGTTCGGGAACACTTCGGACAATGCACCGAGCCGGATGTCATACGCGCTGCTCACCGGCGAGAACGCGTAGTTCGGTCCGATGGCTGCGCCGGCAAGCGTGGCTGCCGAGAGTTGTGACGCACGATGCAACAAATGAAACCCCTCGGCACGCGGCGTCAGCGGTTGATCATTTTGATCCCGGCTCGTGAACGTCACGAGGTGAGTCGCCTCGGCTTTGTTGATGGTCACGTTCGTGGTGTTCTGAACCGTGACGCCTTCGCGGAACACGAACGTATTCGGCGGATACTCGAAGGACAGGACGACGTCGTAGTTTCCCTCGCCCACGAACAGATCGGTCGTCGTGGCCCCGTTGCCCATCTGCAGACTGGAGAAGTTGCCTCGATCGTGCGCCCACGCCCAGAACGGAGGCACGTCCGAGGTAATGCGCAGCCGAGAGGCCTTGATGAACGCAAACGGCACGCGCTGCGTCTGCCCGGCCGAATCGACGCGCAAGGCGCCTTCGTACGTATAAGGCGGGAGCTGCACGTTGGGCACGCTAGCGTTGTCGACGGACAGGGCCACGGAGACCAGTCGCGATTCGCCGGGCTGAAGCGTGAACGTCGCCGGAGTCGCGCTCAGGGTGATTCCGGCCGGCAAGCTCGATAGGGTGATCGCATAGGGCCGCGCCGTCGCATCGAGGTTTTTTACCGTGAGCGAGGCATTTGCGCTGAAACTCGGCAGCGCGGGATCATCGACGCCAAAGCTCAGCGCCGCAGGCAGAACCGTGCTTCGGGCGGCCGCGGCGGCGCCCACGTCGAGCCGCCCCGCACCCTGGGTCATCGCGCCCAGGCTCAGGTCCACGCTGTTGTTGACGAGCAGCGACTTGATGTCGGCCGGTGCGAGCGTTTGAAAAATTCCTCGCAGGAGCGCCGCGGCGCCCGCAACGTGCGGAGCGGCCATCGACGTGCCCGAAAGCCGGACGTGCGAGCTGTCCAGGCACGCCGGACCGAGGCGCGTGCCGCTGGATTGGGCTGCGCAGATCTCGACGCCGGGCGCCGTCAGCTCCGGCTTCAAATCGAATGAGGTCGCAGTGGGACCGCGGGAGCTGAAGTTCGCAATTTGATCCGCGTTGTTCGTGGCGCCGACGGTGATCGCGGTTCGCGCCGCGCCCGGAGAGCCGACCGTGAAAAACGAGGAGCCGGAGTTTCCGGCGGAGGCCACGACCACGACGCCCGCCGCGGTCGCGCTATCTACCGCTTGCGAAATGGGATCGCTCGCATCCCCCGGCCCTCCCAGACTCAAGTTGATGACGCTCGCGTGGTCCGACGTGGTCCCGTCATCGTTCGGATCCGTGGCGCGCTCGATGCCCGCAAGGATCGCCGAAGTGGGGCAGTTGCCCTGGTGATCGCAGACCTTGTACGCGAGAATATTGGCGTCCGGAGCCACTCCGTCGAAGGCTCCGCTGCCCGCAGCCGTTGCGGCAACGTGCGTCCCGTGCCCCAGGTCGTCCGCCGGGTCCGCGTCGTTGTTGATGAAGTCGAAGCCGCCCTTGACCTTGCAAGCGGGGCCGATGCAGCCGCCCAGATCGGCGTGCGTGTAGTCGACGCCCGAGTCGACTATCGCGAGCGTAGTTCCCGCGCCGCGATAGCCGAGCGACGTCCAGAAGCCCGGCGCCCCGACCAGTGGCACACTTTCGCTGAGTGTCGTGCGCAGCATGACGTCCGGATGAACGGCCTCCACGTCGGGTAGAGCTCTGACCAGGGCTTGGATGTCCTTGGGCAGCCGAGCGGCAAAACCGTGAAACACCGTCGCATACTCTCTCGAGATGGGGTTCACCCCCGGGCGCGCACGGGACGCGAGCCGCAAAACATCCGCGGCGACGCGGGCGCGCTGGCTGCGCAGAGTCTGTCGCGCCGCACCGAGGGATTGCGCTCTCATCCCGCCCAGCGGCTTGCCGCGAAGTTGAATCAACACGGCCTCCGGGCTCACGACGAACGCCGTATTGCCTGCGCCGCCTTGGACGTTCGTCCCGCCCCCTGCGATCACTACGGAGCTTCCGGCCGAGACCGCTTGCGTCGTTGTCTTTCCACCCGCGGTCTGTTGAACGACCCAATTGCCAGCAGAGCGGACCGAGTTCAGTGATGAGTCGTCATTGTGAGTGACTGCTCCCGATGCCGGAGTGTTGGATGCCGAAGTCTCATCTGCTGTCTCGTCCGAAGCGGAACAGCCTGTGACCAGGACTCCAGCACCTGTGCCCAAGATCAAAACGACGCTAGTTCTCAATCGCATGTTCGGCTCCCGTGATTCAAAGCCAGGCCGCCTGTGCAGTCCGCGTGCCATGCGCAGCGACTGTATGTTGGACAGGTTTTAACGCCCAATCTCCGCATATGGGCGGCGGCGCGGGGCCCTTGGACGTCCGGGTGGTGTCCGACTCGGACGTCCACCCTGTTCCAACCGCGACCCAGCGAACACGAATCGCGCAAAACGCGAGGCCGCAATGCGTGGCACTCTTTCTGCTCACGAATGCAGCCGCGCGACACCGTCACACGTGGTATCGGCGAACGTCGTAGAGCGCGAGTGGAGATCATGAGACTTACAGCTTTCTTGTCCCTTGGGTTACCGCCGAAGCCGGCTTCATGGATTCTGGCCGTGCTCTTGACGGCCACGGCATGCATTCCGAAAGCAGCGCAAGAAAGTCCCGACGGCCCTGGCCCAAATTGCTCAGGCAGCTCGGGCGAAACACGAGCCGAGAAGTTGAGCACCGGCAAGCAGGTGGCTCGTGGGAATACCGGCTGCGTCGCTGATGTTGCGACCGGCGCCTACCACACGTGCGTGCTCAAGATGAACGGCACGTTGTGGTGTTGGGGGCACAACGACTACGGGCAGCTGGGCGATGGCACGACGACCTCCAGGTCGGTACCGGTTCAAGTGGCGTCGCTGGGCACGGGCGTCATCGCAGTTGCCGCAGGCGGCTCGCACACGTGTGCCCGCAAGCGCGACGGAACACTCTGGTGCTGGGGAGAGAACTACTATGGGGAGCTCGGGGATGGCACCACCGAGTCGCCGAAGCTCGAACCCGTGAACGTCGGCCCGTCATTCACGGATGCGACGGGAGTCACGCTCGGATCGCTATTCACCTGCGCACACAAGAGCGACGGAACAGCCTGGTGTTGGGGGTACGACTACGACGGGCAGCTCGGCAACGGAGTGGCGACGGACGCGTCGATTCCGAGGCCTGCCCAGCTGACCACGCTCCCCGGCGACATCTCCGAGATCGAGGCCGGCGCAGCACACGCTTGCGCGCGTTCAGCAAGCGGAAGCCTCTGGTGTTGGGGCAACAACACTCTGGGCCAACTCGGCAACGGCGCGACCGCCGACGCGGAGCCACTACCCGTTGCCAGCGCCACGATCCCTGGCTGCGCCGCCCAGGTCGTAGCCGGTGTGGACCATACGTGTGCCCGGGGAAGCGACGGCAAACTGTGGTGCTGGGGCAACAACGACGCCGGTCAGCTCGGCGCGGGTCAGCGCGGCGGATTCGAGCGTAGGCCCGGGCACGTTGCGCTCGATCGCCAGGTCAACGGCATGGACCTCGGGCTTTCGCATACCTGTGCGCTCACCCAGGGCGGCATGCCCTGGTGTTGGGGTGGCAATGAGTTCGGGCAGCTCGGAAACGGCGCACAAGCCGCGTTCAGTGCCAGCCCGGTTCAGCCTGCTGCCATCGGCCCGGGCGTCGTCTCCGTCCACACGGGTTACACGCACACGTGCGCCGTCACCCAGGACTCGATGCTCTGGTGCTGGGGAGACAATCGCTTCGGACAAGTCGCCAACGAAGACACGGAGACGAACGTCTCCTCCCCAGCGCAGGTCCTCTCGCTGTGCGAGCAGAGCTTCTGAAATGTGTGCGTGAGATCCCGACGGACACGCAAGCGCGGTCAGTTTGGAGGCGCCGACCCGTCAGCCGAAGCGGCAGCTTCCTTCCTGTCCTGGTCTCGAACCACGAGAGCGGCAGCTCCGACGATGGCGGCCGCCCCGAGCAACCACAGCGCTGTTTGCAAGCCCAATTGACCGAAATTCCTGCATTGGACTGGCAGCTGACATGGGCAGGCCGGCCGAGTGTGGCCGAATGCGCCTTCAAGGCGTATATTCTCGTCATGTCCGGTCCGCTCCGATCCGAAGCATCGAAGCGCCCTCGGTATCGCTATCCCGAGGAGCTCACGGCAGAGGAGCGCACCGAGCTCCAGCGCGTGCTGGACGTGGACGGCGAAGCCTACCTGCGGTGGTTGGCTGGCGAAGGTCCTGACCCGTGCCCGCCAGGCAGCTCCGGCTAACAGAGCGCTTCAACCGATCAGTTCGGCGACTGGGTGCGAGTGGTGGCACTCCAGCCGGACGAGATCTGTTCGCGACATTGCGTTCGATGCAAACAGCGAAGCTGCCCAGCCCTCAAGATGCCGAAACTCTCGTTCCGCCGGTTCTTCGGTACTGGTTCCGCAGGGTGCCGAAGCACAACTTGTGGCTCTTCTTCGCATTCGACGACAACGAACTGATCGCCGTGAGCTTGACCGCAAGCCCGCCGATACCCTTCGACGCCTGAAGTTTCCGCCGGAAGGAAAGCGGCTAATGCTCCTGCGTTCCGGCCGCACCGCCCGAGCCGGTCAGCCGCGGATCGAGGTCGCTCATAAGCGCGGTGTCGCCGGTTCGAGTCCGGCCTTCGGCACTCCGTCGTCGAGCGAGCGTGCGCGCGTGAGCGCGGCTGCGACGCAGCCCAGTGGCGGACGCGCTCGCGCCGAGCAGCGTGAGCTAAGCTGCCACGGCGACGGGGCCAGCGCGCGCTCAGTGCGCTCCGAAGAGATCCTGAATTCGTGAGTCGAGCGCGAGGGCGATCTTGTACAAGCTCGAGATCGACGGGCTCGATTCGGCGCGCTCGATCTGCGAAAGCAGTGAGATGCTGAGGCCCGTACGGCGGCTCATCTGTTTCAGCGTCAGCTCTTTGTCCTTGCGCAGGGTGCGGATGGTATCGCCGATGATCTTGTGGAGCTGCTCCTCCGGCGTGCGTGCGAGGCCCTTCTTGCGCATCACGCGCGCGAGCACTTCCCGGAACTCGTCCACGTTGAACGGCTTCTTGATGTAGTCGACGGCGTCGAGCTTCATGGAAGCGACGGCCGAGTCGAGGTTCGGATGGGCCGTGAAAATGACGACCGCGATGTCCGTGTCGATGCTGCGGATGCGCTTCAGCACCTCGATGCCGTCCATCTTCGGCATCATCAAGTCGAGGATGATGACGTGGTACGTCCCCTGGCGGACTTCGTCTTCGACGAGCGTCGGATCGCTCAAGGCCTTGACGGCGAAGCCATCCTTCTCGAGCAGCGTCTGCATGTAGTCGCAGATCGCCTTGTCATCATCCACGATCAGGATGCGGACGGCGGGAACATCGATCGGCACGGGTGCCTCCTACTTCGAGCGACCCCCAACTGCGTGAAGGGACTCACCAGGGGGGGTCAGGTTCTGAGCGGCTGCGCTCGGTGATTGCAGTGACACTATAATGCCAGTGCGTCCGTTCCGCATGGAAAAAACCCGGGGCGGGTGAGGCTCTCGGCAAGCGGTCGAAACTACTGAAGCTTTATTACACGCGGGAAAGCACCTCCGGACGCGTTTCGGGCGCGTTGCGACCGCCGGCTCTGGCCGGCCCGGACTCGCCCGACAACGCCCGGGCTCAGCCCGGGTCCAGGAACTTGCAGAAAGGGAGCGCCCCGACGAACGCGAAACAGACGCGTGGAAGCCGCATGCGTGTCACGCTGGTCGAGCGCCTTGGGGGGACGTTGCAATTCGCCATCTTGCGTCGCACGTCCGCATGCTCATGTTTTTGCATCGTTAACGCCTCGAGTTTGCTCGAGCGCGCAGGAGGTACTTGCATGCGCATCGCTCAAGTTGCGCCGCTGTATGAGAGCGTTCCACCGCGAACGTATGGCGGTACCGAGCGGGTCGTCTCTTACTTGACCGAAGAGCTCGTCGAGCTGGGCCACGACGTCACGTTGTTTGCGTCGGGCGACTCGGTGACGAAAGCGGAGCTCGTGCCGTGCTGCGCCCAGGCGCTGCGCTTGGGCCCCAAGAACACCGATGCCACCGCGCAGCACATGCTGCTCCTCGAGAAGGTGATGCAGCGGGCGGATGAGTTCGATGTCGTGCATTTCCACGTGGACTATCTACACTTCCCGTTGTCGCGCAGGCAGCAACTCACGCAGCTCACGACGCTGCACGGGCGCCTCGATCTCCCCGATCTCGCCGCGGTGTACTCCGAGTTCAACGACATGCCCGTCGTCTCGATTTCCGATGCGCAGCGCGAACCTCTGCCGCAGGCCCGTTGGACCGCGACCGTGCACCACGGCTTACCGCGCAGCTTGCACAGGGCAGGCACCGGTGCGGGTGGATACTTCGCCTTCCTGGGCCGAGTGTCGCCAGAAAAGCGCCTGGACCGCGCGGTCGCCGTTGCCAAGGCGCTCGGCGTGCCGCTCAAGGTGGCGGCCAAGATCGATCCCGCCGATGTCTCGTACTACGAGCGCGAAATCAAGCACCTGCTCGACGATCCGTTGGTTGAATTCATCGGAGAAATCGGCGACGCCGACAAGACCGAGTTCCTCGGCAACGCACGCGCTCTTCTGTTTCCGATCGACTGGCCCGAGCCGTTCGGTCTGGTCATGATCGAGGCCATGGCCTGCGGCACACCGACCATCGCGTTTCGTCGAGGATCGGTCACGGAAATCATCGAAGATGGCGTGAGCGGTTTCATCGTCGACGACGTGGACAGCGCAATTCGAGCGGCCGCTCGCACGGGCGAGCTCGACCGGCGTACGTGCCGCGCGGCTTTCGACAAGCGTTTCGCGGCGACGCGCATGGCGAAAAATTACGTCGCTCTGTACGAGAATCTGCGGAAGGCAAACCGTCTCGGTCAGGGGCATCGGGCGTCCGAAGTCGCGGCCTGAAATGGAGGCGATATCGTGCGCGAGAGTATCCCCCCGGAGGACGACGACCGCTATCACATCCTCGCGACGTCATCGCTCACCCTGAGCGGGGCGCGCGCCCTCAAGCACGGTGATACGTTCGCTGTCTTCGACCGCCATGGAGACCTTCGCGCGCGCAGTGTGGCGGCGGCGCAGGGGCTCTACCACGAAGGCACGCGCTTTCTGTCCACCCTGCGCTTGCTCCTGCTCGAGGGCAAGCTCCTGCTCTTGAGCTCGACGGTGAGGGAGAACAATCTGCTGCTCGCCGTCGACCTGACCAACGCCGACATCCATCGGGACGGGCACCTGCTCATCCCACATGGCGGGCTGCACATTTTTCGATCCCAGTTCCTGTGGCAGGGCGCGCTCTACGAGCACGTGCAAATCGCCAACTACTGCGCGTTCCCCGTCGACGTGAACCTGGCCGTGGAGTTCGCGGCTGACTTCGTGGACGTGTTCGAGGTGCGCGGCACGGCCCGCGAGAAGCGCGGAACGAGGCACGACGTCGAACCGAAGGAGAGCGGCGCGGTGCTTCGCTACACGGGTCTGGACGGCGAGCAGCGCGTGACGCGCATGGAGTTCGCACCGCAGCCGTCGCGCGTCACGGCCGAACGCGCGACCTTCCCGCTGCACCTGGAAGCGAAGCAGAGCAAGGACCTGTACACCGTCGCGGCATGCGAGACGGCTCGCGATCCGGCTCGCGTACGCAGCGCATTCGAGCACGCTTACACGGAAGCTTGCGCCGATCTGCGCGAGCACGAGCGCAGCGATTGCCGTCTGGATACGTCGAACTCGCAGTTCAACGACTGGCTGAACCGTTCGACGTCGGACTTGCGCATGATGATCACGCGCACGCCGCACGGCCAGTATCCGTACGCCGGCGTGCCGTGGTTCTCGACTCCGTTCGGGCGCGACGCCATCATCACCGCCCTCGAGGCGCTGTGGATCAACCCGGACCTCGCGCGCGGGGTGCTCAGGTTCCTGGCGGCGCATCAGGCCGAGACGAGCGACGCGCACGCCGACGCCGAGCCCGGCAAGATCCTGCACGAGATGCGCTTCGGAGAGATGGCCGCGCTCCGCGAGATCCCGTTCGGCACCTACTACGGGAGCGTCGATTCCACTCCGCTGTTCGTGATGCTCGCAGCCAGCTACTACGAAGCGACCGGTGACACGAGCACGATCCGCGCGCTCTGGCCGAACATCGAACGTGCGCTCGCCTGGCTGGACGAATACGGCGACGCGGACCGCGATGGTTTCGTCGAGTATGGCCGGCGTTCGACCGATGGTCTGGTGCAGCAAGGATGGAAAGACTCGAACGACTCGGTCTTTCACGCCGACGGCACGATGGCCGAAGGCCCGATCGCGCTCTGCGAAGTCCAGGGATACGTGTATGCCGCTCGGCTCGGAGCCGCGCAATTGGCGGCGACGCTCGGCCACGAGGAACGGGCGCGGGAGCTCCGGCTCTCTGCCGAGACGCTGCGTGATCGTTTCGACTCGGCCTTCTGGTGCGAGGATCTCGGCACGTATGCACTGGCGCTCGATGGACGCAAGCGTCCGTGCCGCGTGCGCTCGTCCAACGCGGGGCATTGCTTGTTCTCGGGCATCGCGCTGCCGAGCCGCGCGCAGACGGTGGCCGATACGTTGCTGTCGCCCGAGATGTTCTCCGGCTGGGGAGTGCGCACGCTCGCCAGCGACGAGCAGCGCTACAACCCGATGTCGTACCACAACGGTTCGGTATGGCCCCACGACAACGCGCTCATCGCCGAAGGTCTGTCGCGCTACGGCTTCAATGAACATGCCACGCGCGTGCTCGCGGGCCTCTTCGACGCCAGCCTGTTCGTGGACCTGCACCGGCTGCCGGAGCTCTTCTGCGGTTTCGCGAGGCGCCCGGGGGAGGGGCCCACGCTCTACCCCGTGGCGTGCGCTCCGCAGGCCTGGGCGGCCGCCGCGCCGTTCATGCTGCTGCGCGCGGTCCTCGGGCTTTCCGTGCAGGCAACGGAGGGCCGCGTCGCGTTCCTTCATCCTGCGTTGCCGCCGTTTCTCGAGAAAGTTTCCATTTCGAACCTACGCGCCGGTGCGAGCAGCGTGGATCTGACGTTGCATCGCTACCCGGAGGACGTTGCCATCAACGTCGCGTCGCGGCGCGGCAAGCTCTCGATCGTGACGTTGAAATAGCCCGGCGCGTTGCTGCTGCCACCCGGAAACAACGCGCGCGCAGGTGCAAATCTGCAACACAAACTTGTCCATTCGGGGTGCTTGCTCTTATGGAGGTGCCAGCGAACGGAACAACCATGCAAATGCGGCTGGATTCGGGCGGAAACTTCGAGCGCCGAGAAGCCTCCTCGACGACGCAAACGTCCCTCGCCAAGATGTTGTGGAATATCGACTGGGCGGAGTGCCTGCCCGTGACGGTGACTGACGGCATCCACGTAGAGTACGGCTCCTTCTCCAGCGCTTCCGAGTTCATCGCGCAGCACTACGCTGCAATTTTCGAGCAGGTGCCCGGTGCCTCGGTGTTCACGGGCGGACAGTCGAGCACTGCGCGCGCGCGGTACTACCGCTCTGTCGCAGACTTCTTCCAGTTCATGCACGAGGGAAGCATCGTCGGTCTCTTGGTATGCACGCCGCTCGATTGGAGTACGTACTACCTGCGGAGCGGCGCGATCTTGCCGGAGTACCAGAACGCGAAGCTCATGCAGCGCTTCGTGCCGCTGGTATTCGCGACCTTGGCGCGCGCCGGCGTGGAGCGCATCGAAACGGATACATCGCCTTCGAATCTCAGAATGATGCAGCTCCTCACGCATCTCGGGTTCAACGTGAGCGGCACCGTGCTGACGGAACGCTGGGGTGCCCACGTGAAGTTCACGAAGTTCCTGAATGCGCAAAGCGAACAAGTCTTTCTCGACCAGTTCTGCGTGGGGGTGAAATACCAACTCAGAAAGGAGCGACCATGAAGAAGAAGTACGCCACCGGCACGCTGTGAGTGCGGCATAACAATCTGGAATTCAGACTGGAGTCCAGACTTGTGTGATTTGATCGATATCTAGCAGTCGAACGGTGCTTGGCCGGATTACAGCGGCGCTTGGGGGGAGCCGCGGTAATCCGGCGCGCGCCCGCGCAGGGTTAGGGGCAGGCAACGGACAGCGCTTTAGCCAGTTCGCGAGCATGGCTTGATCGAGGTGGAGTAATGATTGCCGAGCAATTGAAGGTCGAAATAGAAGGTTATGCAGAGCGCCTGCGCAGCTCCAGCCGTCTGCTCTGCAAAGCGAGGAACGGAGAGCTGGCGCCCAGGGTCGTACAGACCTTCCTCTGGAACATTCGCTACGTGCTCGGTGAGACACCGCGCAACCTGGAGCTCGCGCAGCGCGTCGCCGTCGCCCGCGGTCAAGCGGAGCTGTCGGCCTTCTACGGGGAAAAGATCGGAGAGGAATCCGGTCACGACCGTTGGGCGGAGCACGACCTTCTGAGCCTGAATCCAGAGCTGGATCTCGCGAGCGCGCTGGCGCCGCTGGATCCGTTGGCCGAGCTGATGACGTTCCTGCGCGCTACGATCCGACGCGAGCCGTCCGAGTTTCTCGTCTACATGCTGTTCGTCGAGTACTTGACCGTGCTGTTAGGCCCCGAGTGGCTGGCGGCGCTCGAAGCGCGTTGCGGCATTCCCTCTTCTTCGATGACGAGCATCGGGCGACACGTCGAGCTCGACAAGCATCACGTCGAGGATGATCTGGCGACCATTCGCGCGCTCTTGCCCGCGGATGCGGACCCCGGAGCGCTAATCTCCACGCTGCGCCGTTTCATGAGCTACTGGGAACGCTTCTATGATCAGCTGGCCGAGCTGCCGAACTGACTCGCCGGGCGCAACGCTCGCACAGCTGATGGCCGAGCTCCCGCTCTCGGCGCGCTGGCGGGTACCCGAAATGTTCTGCGACGCGAGCTCGGTGAGCGGGCTCCGCATTCATCTGGTCGGGCTCTGCTGCGAGAGCCGCGAAGGGGAGTGCGCCACCGGCAGTGCAGCGAGCGTCGCTGGTCCGGACGTGGTGCGTGCGTACTTCGAGCTCGTGGAGCGCGCTGCGGTGCTGGACGCGACTTCCCGCCAGGGCCGACACGACGTGTGCGGGCGAGACGGCGCATGGCGCGCGCGCGTGGCGGCGGCAGAGCTGTTTCCGGAGTCACCCGAGCCGGAGCGCTGGCGCTACGCGAGATCGAACGGCGTCGCGCTCGGACGGGACGCGTCGGACGCCTGCGCGCGTGCAGAGTGGGAGCTCGTCGAGCGCGACCGCGTGCTGCGGTCCTGGCAAGGCGAGAGCACACCACTCGCGTCCGGCGTCACTCCGGACGCGCTCAGCGCGTCGCTCTTCGACGTGTACGAATTCCAGAGTCATCTTTTCCCCCCCGCGCACGCCGAGGTGGGCTCGCCGCACGTGGTAGTGGCGGGCGTGTTCGGCTTTCCCAAGCAGGCGAGTGCACCCTTGATCTTCGGGTTCGCGGGGCGCGCCACCGCAGCGGACGCGCTGGACGCGGCCAGCAGGGAGTGCGTCCAGCGCCTTGGGTTCCTGTGGGGCGAGACGATTCCGGTGACCGATCCACCGTTTGCCCCGACGGCGGAGTTTCACCAGGAGTACTTCTTGTGGCCGCGTCAGCATGACAAGTTGCGGAGCTGGCTAGCGCACGGGCGCCCGCGCCAGGCAGCGCGACCGTTCGAGGTCGCCCAGCGCGCGTGCGGCGAACGCTGTTTCGCGGACCTGACGCCCGCGTTGCTGCGCGGCAAGCTGGCGGTGATGAAAGCGCTCCCTCTCGGCGAATTGCCTCTAGTTTTCGGAGAGTCCGAGCGCGCGACCAGCGGCGTTCCGCGATCCGACTTCCATCCGATTCCCTGAGCCGTCGTGGCCGGGCAGTACGCGGAGCACGCGACGCGGTGCGGCGTGTGAGGGCGCGCGCGGGAGCCAAATTATAGTACGCTCCGCGGATGGGCCCGGTAGAAGTCGCGATTCCCGGACTCGAGCTACTCTCGGAATTGGGGCGTGGGTCGCACAGCGTCGTGTACAAAGCGCGACGGGGCGGCAGCCTGTGCGCGGTGAAGCTGCCGCTTCAGGGCGAGACGGGCGCCAAGGCGAAGCTGCTAACGCAACGCTTTTTGCGCGAGGCGGTCGCGCTCGCGCGGGTCCGCCATGCGGCGCTGCCCGCTGTCTTGGAGGTGGGCCAGGTCAAACGGCTGCCCTACATCGTCACGGAGTTCGCGGCAGGGGAAACGCTGGCTGATCATCTGGAGCGAGGGCTGCTCAGTGAGCGCCAGGTCGTGCATCTCGGCGGCCAGCTCGCCGACGCGCTGGCTCAAATCCACGCCGCCGGCTTGGTACACCGCGACGTGAGGCCGAGGAACATTCTGTTCGACTCGCGGACGCTGTCCGTACGTCTGGTGGATTTCGGGTTCACGTCCAGCTGGGTCGCCAGCGTGCGAACGGAGGCGAGCGCCGGCATGCTGGCGTATGCCGCCCCGGAGCAGTTCAGCGGCGCGCGCGAGCGTGTGGACGGCCGCGCCGATCTGTATTCGCTCGGATGCGTACTGTTCGAATGCCTCACGGGATCACCGCCGTTCAGCGAGCTCGATCCGCGGAGACTGTTGCATCAGCACGCGAACCTGCCCGCTCCGGATCCGGCGGCGTTCGCGACGCGCGTGAGCAAGCCGCTGAACGCGCTACTGCTGCGCCTGTTGGCGCGCGACCCGGACGAGCGCTGCCCGAGCGCGGACGTCTTGAGAGAGGATCTGCATCGTCTCGAGGACTCCATCGAGCACGAGACTGGCACGGCGCCCGCCCCGCTTGCCCGCGGCGGAAGCAGCGTAGTAAGCCCCTTGATCGGACGCGAACGAGAGCTTTCGCGGCTGCGGGACGCATGGCGTACGGCGCAGGACGGAACCGGTCGGCTGGTGGTCTTGCGAGGCGCTCCGGGCAGCGGCAAAACGCGCCTCGTCGACGCGCTGCTCGACGATACGCGGGTGGGCCGGGGGACGGCAATCACGGCGAGTTGTCAGCAGATCGACCCGAAGCCGTTCTCAGCCATTCGACAACTCCTCGAGGCGCATTTGCGCAGCTACGATCTCTTGCCCGCCGCAAGTCGTCTGCGAGCGGTCGCGCGGCTGCGGTCGATCGCGGGCGATCTGGCGCCGCTGATCGCTGTCATCTCCCCCGCGCTGTCGCGTGTGTTCGAGAACTCTGCAGCGCCGCATCGCGAGCACGGTCAGCACTTGTTTGCAGAGGGTCTCGCAGATTTTCTCGGCAAGTTGCTGCTCGAGCTCGGCCCTACACTGGTGGTTGTCGATGACGTGCAGTGGATCGACCCTAGCAGCCGGCGCGTGCTCGCCCGCGTGCTCGATCGCGTGCCTGACAGCCGGGCCCTGTTCCTGTTTTCGACGCGTGACGATCCCCAGGCGCGCGCTGCTGAACAGTGGCTGGGCGCCGCGCGGCGGCGCGAGAGCGCGGCCATCGTGGATCTGGGATCGCTCTCGGAGCCCAGCGTGGTCGAGCTCGTCCAGGCGTATCTCGGCCAAGCGAAAGTCGCGCCCGAGCTCCTGCGCTACGTGGCGGGGCTCAGCGACGGCACGCCGCTCAGCGTGCTCGAGATTCTGCGCACCATGCTCGAAGCGGGCGTGCTCGTGCCGTATTGGGGCTCTTGGCAGCTCGATCGTAAGGCGGTCGCCGAGATGGAGCTGCCCGGGCACGCCGCTGCGCTGCTTGCGCGACGTATCGACGATCTCGATGCCATGACCATCACCACGCTGAGCGTAGCCGCGGTCGTCGGTAAGACGTTCGACGACACGCTGCTGCAGTCCGTGTGTGAGCTAGAGGATGGGCACGTCAATGCGGCGCTGGCGGAAGGGCGAAGGGCACTGCTCGTGGAGAGTGCCCCGCGGGGGACGCATCGCTTCCTGCACGACTCCGTGCGCGAAGCTTTGCTACGGCGGCTGGGAGATGCGGCCCACCGCGCGTTGCACCAGCGCATCGCGGAGGCGCTCGACGCAGGCGTCCCGCAGGACGGCGCCCTCCGGGACGCGCTGCACTGGAATCCCGTGTTGGATCAGGAGCTTGCGAGCGCCACGCGCGAGATCGAAGCACGGCTAGCGTGGCAGCCGAGTCGGGCTCTGTTGTCGTCGCGCATCGACTACAGCTACGCGGTCGCGACTCACTACCTGCACGGCGAGCGCGAAAAGAACACGGACCGGCTGCACCAGACCAGCGTGCTGGCGGGAAAGCTCGCGTTCAGGAGCTTCGACAACGAACGCGCGCTCGCGTTCTTCGAAGCCGCGTCGGAGGCCGCGCAGCGCTTGCAGCTCCCGGCGGATCCCGAGCTCGATTTCATCGTCGGTGAGGCGCACCTGAGAGCGGGCGCGCTCGAGGCGAGCCTTCAGCAGTTCGCCAGGGTCGTCGACGGTCAGGCGCCGGCGCTGCTGCAGGCGCTGACCTTGTCGCGGATCGCGTGGGTGCAACTGCAGCTCGATTCGACACAGGCATGGGCGGCGGCAGAGGCGGCGTTTCAGAAGCTCGGCGCACCGGCTCCCTCGGGATCCATCTGGCGCGTGCTCCTGACTTGTACGCGTCTCTTTTGGCTCCTGTTCGTACCCGCGAAAATGACCGACGATGCCTTGGAGCGCCGTCGCCTGGAAGGCATCTGCGGGCTGCACTATTTGATCGTGCGCGCCGCCTCGCTCGTGCCCAAACCGCTGGTCGTGATCGAAGCGACCCTGCGTTCGCTCTTGACGGCGCAGCGCCTGGGCGCCTCGGGCGCGTTGGCCAGAAGCTATTCGATGCTGAGCTTCATGCTGACTGCGCTGGGTTTGCGCGGGCTCGGCAAGAAGTACCTGTCTCAGGCGGAAGAGATCGCGCGCGAGACGGCAGACCCGACCGTGATCGCGCATGCCCTGCAGGTGCACTCGGTGGTCGCGGCTTGGGCGGGCGACATGCGCGGGGCACTCGAGGCGGGTGCGCTGGCGACCGAGGAGTACGGCAACTGGCGCGAGCTCAGTGACTTCTGCATGACCGCCTACAATCTGCAACAGATCGAGGCCATCCGCGGGCGCAGCTTCGAGGCCTGGAAATGGATCGACGTGACGATTCAGCGCCTCGGCAGTCACGAGCGGGCGCCGATGGTGCTCGACTTCTTGGAGCTGAGCGCGCGCGCGACGCTCACCGCGCTCGGTAGGCAGGCAGAAGCGGACGAGCTCCTCCAAGGCGTGCGGAGCGTCACGGTGCGTCCCTCCGGCGGCGGAGTGCTACCCGCGTCGGCGCTGGGGGCTCGTTTGCGCATGTTCACCGAGTGCGGCGATCTCGGCGCTGAGTACGCGAAGCTACTGAACGAGGTGCGCAAACTTTACCCGAACACGCGCAAAGCTCACATCGAAGTCAGTGAATTTTACGTGCACGCGGCGCACGCATGTGTGCACGCCCATCTGCGCGCCAAGGCCTCTGAACGCCCACAGCAGTTGAATGAGCTGAACGACGCCATTCGCGATTTGGCGCGTGTCACGCGCAGCCGTCTTTTCGAGGCGCATTTGCGTGCTGTCCGAGGTTGGTCTGCTTGGTTTGCAGGCAAGCGGCAGCGCGCCGAGCGCCACTTCGTTCGGGCGGAAACTCTGGCACGCGAGGAGGGCGCTCCCTGGGTGCTGTACAGCGTCTGCCACGCGCGTGCCGTCATGTTGCGGGACGCCGGCAAACACGACTCGGCGCTCGACCAGGCGAAGCTCGCCGAGACGCTGGCGCGTGAGAATGGATCGCACTACCGGTTGCAATGGATCCGCGAAGAGTTCGGTCTGCCCGGTGTCGCGTCCAAAGAGCGTGTGCCAGAGGCTACGCTGCCGGTGCTGCTCACGACCGGCAATGGCGCGCTGGCGGGTGAATCTCAACGTCCGGATTCGGCCACCGCGCCGCGCGCGAGCGGCGTGTGGCATCAGGAGCGCAGCGGCAGCGTCAGAAAGACGGTCGTGCCTTGACTCGGCGAGCTTTCGAGGCGGATCACCCCGTGATGGGCCTCGACCAGGTGCCGCACGATCCATAGCCCCAGGCCGAAACCGCCGAAGTGCGTGGGAGGCACGGCGCGTTCGAAGCGTTCGAACACGCGCTCCTGATCGTCGGGGGCGATGCCGATACCGCGGTCCTTGACGATGATTTCTGCGTTGCTGCCGTGCCTCTGGAGTGTGACGTCGATGGGTTTGCCGAGGCCGTACTTGATGGCGTTCGTCAGCACGTTCGTGAAGATCTGCTCCATGCGCGCGCGATCCCAGCGGCCCTCGACCGGGTCGACCGCGTGAATCGAAATCGTGCTGCCGGCGCGCGTGCTCTCTCCGTCGAGCCCGCCCGCCACCTCGAGCACGAGCTCGCCCAGCTCGAACTCCGTGAGTTGCAGCTGCAGCCGGCCATGCGTGACCCGGGAGACATCCAGCAAGGTGTCCACGAGCCGCGTCAGACGGCGCACGTAGCCCTCGATCTTGGCGGTGGTTTCGAGGAGTTGCTCGCGGTCGAGCTGCTCGATGGCCTGCTTCAAAGACTGCACGCGCAAGGTCAGCGGCGTGAGCGGGGTACGGAGCTCGTGCGACGCGATGCTGATGAACTCGTCGCGCGCGCGGATCGCCTGGACACGTTCGTTGGACAGTCGCCGTTCGCGCTCGATCTCGGAGAGCAGGCGCGCCTCCTCGATCTTCTTGCTCATCTCTTCGATGTGGTGGGCGTGCTCGCGGCGTTCGGCCTCCCGGAGCAGGTCCGCCTGGCGCTGAATGTGCCGCGTTTGGCGGTGCAGCTCGACGAAGACGTTCACTTTGGAGATCAGGATTTCGGAGATGATCGGCTTGAACAGGAAGTCCACGGCGCCCAGCGCGTAGCCCTCGAGCACTTGCAGATCCGTGTTCTCCGATGCCGTGAGGAAGATGATCGGGATATGGCTCGAGCGGGGCCGGCCACGGATCAGGTTCGCCACTTCGAACCCGCTCTGCCCCGGCATCCGCACATCGAGCAGGATCAGCGCGAAGTCCTGCTCCATCAGCAGCTTGAGGGCGGCGTTGCCGGAGCTCGCTGTCACGACCTCCGCGCCGATGCCCTCCAGGAGCGCGTCGAGGGCGCGCAGGTTCACGGGGTTGTCGTCCACCGCGAGGATGCGCACGGGCTCGGAATCGAGATGCGCTCCGACTCCGGATGCTCCCCCCATGGGGCGCTGTGCCCCCTGCTTCTCCAACTCCGACATTCGCTGTCGCGCCCGGTGGTTTCCGTATGTCGCGTTCTTCGGTGGTGTGAAGCTCGGGCTTTAAACAGGTTAGCGAAGGCGGCTCTTACCGGAAAGCCGAAATTGCTCCCCGCGACGGTTTGTCGAAGCACGTCCCTGGCCAATTGCAACCCGCGCGCAAAGATTGCAGGCGGAACTCGCCGTCGGTTACTGCCTCGCCGTCCGCGTGGATCTATAGACGCATGTACAGATGCCGCGTGACGCCGCTGAAACTCGAGCCCTGATTGGCAAGACCCTGGGCGGCCGGTTCGTCATCGAGCGGCTGCTCGGCGAAGGGGGCATGGGCGCCGTGTACGCCGCGCGCGAAATCACGACGAGTGAGGCCGTAGCGCTCAAGGTCGTGCACGCAGAGCTCGCTGCGCGGCACAAAGAGCACGTGGCGCGCTTCATCCAGGAGACGCTCGCAGCTGCGCTCGTGAATCATCCCAACGTCGTCCGCTCGCTCGGCGCGTTCGACGATGACGGCCGGCCAGTGCTCGTGCTCGAGCTGCTCGACGGAACGAGCCTCGACCACGTGATCCGCAAGGGCCCGCTCCCGATCGCCCGCGCCGTGGAGATCGCGCTGCAGGCGAGCGAAGGCATCGGCGCGGCGCACGCCAAGGGCATCGTGCACCGCGATCTCAAGCCGGCGAACGTATTCTTGACCGAGGTGGCAGATCGCTTGCGCGTGGTGGTGCTCGATTTCGGTGTCGCGTTGCTCCAGGACCCGCTGCGCGATCCGGCGGACGTGCGCCAAACGGATCACGGGGTCCTGCTCGGTACGCTCGACTACATGTCGCCGGAGCAATTGCAGGATGCGCGCCGCGCGGACGCGCGTTCGGACGTCTATGCGCTCGGCGTGATCCTGTTCGAAATGCTCACCGGTCGCGTGCCGTTCATGGCCGAGACCGACCCGATGCTGGTCGTGCAGATCCTCACATCGCCGCATTTGGCGGTAGCGGATCACCGCCCGGACACGCCGCCCGAGCTCGCGCGCGTGATCGACCGAGCGTTGGCGAAGGATCCGGCGAGCCGCTTTCAAAGCATGGCGGCGTTCGGCGAGGCGCTGCGCGCGTTCAGCCGTGACGCTACGCCGCCACCGCCGCGCGTGGAGACGTCGCCGGGCGCTCCGGCGCAGAAGCAGTGGCTTCAGTGGGTCGTGATCGCCGTGCTGGCGATCGTGGCGATCACCGCAGCTCTTTGGCGCTGACTTGTACCGGCGTCGGTCGGTCGTCGTCGGCGTTGTCCAGGAGCCGCTGCACCTCGACCAAGAGCTCGGCCGGCGCGCAGGGTTTGGACAAGAACGAGGCGGCGCCCGCGGACAGGGCGCGATCTCGATGAATGGGCAGCGCGAACGCGCTCAGCGCGAGGATTGGTGTGTGCAGCGTACGATCGTCTCGCTTGAGCTGGCGCGCCACTTCCCAGCCGTCTACCTCGGGCAGCGACAAGTCGAGCACGATCAACGACGGATCGAGGGCAAACGCTTGCTCGAGCGCGGCTCTGCCGTCTCCGGCGAGCGCGACGCGGAAGCCCGCGCCCTGCAAGGTCTCGGCAAGTAACTCTTGCCCGTCCGGCATGTCATCCACGACGAGCACGAGCGGGGCCTCAGGTTCCATTGGGGGGAATGTGCGAGCGCCCCCAGGTCCTGTCCAGGGCCGTCGTCGGTCGATTTTTGCAAATCGGCGCGTTTTCCCCAGGAAGTGGCGGCTCCGACCGTACCCTTTCGGCCGGAGTCATTCCGGGGGGTCTTGGACGACCGTGCCGCAGTCGACAAACTCGAGGTTCGTGTCGATCCGGAAATGCGAGTGCACCCGGCGCCGTTCCGCATGGAACAGCTCCAGCGAATACACGTTGCCGACCGTTATGCCGAGCCGCCCGGCCGCGCTATCGAGGGTGATCGTCTCCTCGAGCTCCGAGTGCATGCCGCCGAGATCGATCGCCAGCCGGCCATTGATGAAGACCCAGAGGTCGTCGTCGCCCTCGAAACGAAACGTCTCGCCGCCCTTGTAGCGGAACGCGGTGTGGAGCTCGGTGGTGAACAGATAGTTGTGCAGGACCGGCGGGTCCTCACCGTTGTCCAGGCCCTGATCGCCGAAACCTGCGCCGTCGAGCGGGAAGAAGTTGTCGCTCTCGAACGTGTACTTGCCGTCAGCCTGTCGAACGAGGAACAGGTGAAGGAGGAACGTCTGATTGATGTCGTCGTTGCTGATGTACCACTGACGGAAATTCGCGGGCGTCGTGGTGTGCTGCTGGTTGTCGTCGTCCGCGTCGATGTGAGGCCCGGTGCCGACGTAGGTTGGTTTGCGGGCGTCGCCCAACGCCTCTTCGACGATTCCCTTCAGACCATCCCCCTCGAAGGTCTGAAAATCCGGGTGCCCGCCGGCCTGGTCGCCGCGTTTGAAGTCGCGTACGACGCCGGTCAGCACGGAGCCGCAGCCCGTCGTGCCGCTGCCCGCACCTCCACCGCTGCCCGAGCCGGCGCTGCCCGCCGCCCCGGTGACGCGTGCGCCGAGCTTCCACGCGCCGATGTCCGCCTTGGTGAAGCCGATCGGAAGGCCGTCGGGTCCGAGCGGGAAACCGCCACCGCTGCCACCCCGGGGACCGCCGTCACCCAAGACGCCGCCCGTGCCGGGATTGATGATGATCCCCGCCGTGCCGCCGTTGCCGTTGCCGGCGCGACCGTTCGGATTGAAACCGCCGTCGTCGTCGCCATCGCTGCACGCCGGGCCGAGCAGGACGAACAGCGCGACGCTCGATAGCCAATACATCGGGCGTTTCATGATTTCTCTCCGGGTCAAAGTTTTCTTGCGCGCGAAAACCCCTCGTTTTTGAGTAAAGCACGCCAAACACAGGTTCGGCAACCCGCGCTCCGGGAACATGTCAGGTAAGTGGCGCGAGCACGCGGATACGGCTCGTGTGAGTCGCGCTGCCACATGAGTACCGCGACACGACTCGGAGAAGGTCGCGGTGTCTTTGGATTGCCGGGGTGGGCAGATCTGCGGAACCCCTTTTTCAGGCGGCGTTTCACGAACGATTTGCAGAAAACCTCGGGGAACCCGCAGACCCGCGCAACACGGCGCAACGCACAGATTCGCGGCGTGACGATGCGCTAGGCAACTGGGAGGCAACGGCGAGCGTCACAAGCAGAGCGCGAAAGCGGGGTTCGAGCGCCCCGTCCCTCGAGCTCCTCCATGGCGCGAATCACGTAGTATCGGCCGCGCCCGTAGCACGGCTCATTTATACTCGCGAGCCGACGGCGGCGGAAGTCTGGAGCACGATGGATTGCACGCTGTCCGTGTCCGCAGGCGGGGGTGCCGATGAAATGAACCCGTCTCTACGTCCTCATCCGCCATCGCCGAGGATCGCCTTGATCTCTGGCTCGTGAAAGCGCCGAGCGATGTCGGCGGAGCTCTCGATGAACTCTTCTCGATCCGTACCCAAAAGAAGCGTGGTGCGAGCGTGATCGTGGATGAGCTTCGGAAACTCTGACTCGCTGAAGTAGCCGAGTGGCTCGAGCAAATCCAGGCAGCGCCCGAGGCGAGGCGTATCGAGCCCGGCATTTTGATTGCTGCTTGGTAACCCGACGGAACCGGCGCCCTGGCATCTCTTGACTCCATGGGGGGAGAGCCCCATCTGAGTTCGATGCAAGTCCTGGAAATCGAGGTCAAGGGTTTAAAGGAAAAACTCGACCGCGCACAGGAATTGGTGAGCGCGGCTCAACAACAGTGCGCCGACGTCTGCGAGCGCATCGCCACGCTCGTGAGCCTGCCTCGCCAAGATGCAAGCGAGGCTCTCGAGCACCTGGCCCAGGCTACCCACAAACACGGGGAGGTTCTCGAAGCCGTTCGCGAGCGCGGCAAAGGGTCGGGCTTTCAGAGCAAGCTCGACCGCGCGACGGAGCTCGATCGCGAGCAGCAACGCGTGGTCGAGCAGCTCCGCCAGTCGGGGAGTGATCCGCGACTCGCCAAGTCTGCACTCGAATATTACTCCGAGCTCGAGCGGCAACAGCGGGAGCTTTTGATGGAAGAGGTCGGCAAGTTCGAAGGGCAAGGGCTGCGTCCGCTGCTCGACGACATTCTCGCCCTGGCACAACAGGAAGAGCTCCTCGTACGCGAGCTCTTGACCCGAGCGACGCAGGACGGCGCCGACGCCCACGCATCGAAATAGGAGCGCTGCGTCGTTTCTAGCCTACTCTACGCCCCTGTGTGACCATTCCGATCTGGCCGCGGCAGCGGAGCTTCGTCGGCCCGAGCTGCAATACCAAGAAATCGTCGAAACCTATCGCTACGGTCGCGACGGTACCGTCAGAGTAGCCATCCAAAATCGAACGAACGGCTACGAACGACAGTTCGTTCTGGGTGAAACGAGCTGAGCTACGGCACCGCCCAGGTCACGCCCGATTCGAGCAGAGACTGAACGCTGCCCGGCGTGCTGCCCTGAATGCGTTGCAGCTGCTCGGCAGCGAGCGTTTCATAGCTCGGCTGCTCGACGGCGCGGAGTATGCCAAACGGCGTCGGAAAATGGGGAGCCGTCAACCGCGACAAGAGAAACGGAGTCGTGTCCGAGCGCTCATCGTGCACGAGCAGCCGCTCCTCCCCGTGCTCTGCCACGAGCACGCTCTGCGGCCGACCATCCGAATCGAATGCGATGCCGCGTTCCAGATTTTTTCCGAATCGGAGCGGCTTTCCGTGGCACAGATTCAAGCGCGCGTCGTGTTCCGTCGTCCGGTCTTCGAAGTGCTCGTACGCATCCTCGTTGAAAATCACGCATTGCTGATAGAGCTCGATGAACGCCGTACCCGGATGCGCCGCGGCGCGCTGCAAGATGGTTTGGAGCAGCGCCGAGTCCGTAGCGAGTGCGCGAGCGACGAAGGTTGCGCCGGCTCCGAGCGCGACGCTGACTGCATCCAGCGGCTTTTCGATCGAACCATGAGGCGTGGACTTCGTCCGCTTGCCGAACTCGGACGTGGGACTGCACTGACCCTTGGTCAAGCCGTAGATCCGATTGTTGAGCAGCAGAATCTTGAGTCCGATGTTGCGGCGCAATGCGTGCAGTAGGTGATTGCCGCCGATCGCCAAGGCGTCGCCGTCACCCGTGATCACCCAGACCGACAGATCTGGGCGCATCAGCTTGATGCCGGTGGCAAGCGGGAGAGGGCGCCCATGGATGCCGTGGATGCCGTAGGTATTCATGTAGTACGGGAACCGACTCGAGCAGCCGATTCCGCTCACGAATACGAACTTCTCCCGGGGCAAACCCAAGCTCGGCAGAACGCGCTGAACTTGGGCCAAAACCGAATAATCTCCGCATCCGCTGCACCAGCGAACCTCCTGGTCGGATACGAAGTCCTTGCGCGTGAGCGCGATGGGAGGAGGGACTGAACTGAAAGCTTGTGCCATGGGGACTACAGGTGCCTTTCGAGTGCAGAGATGATGTCTGCTTGTTTGAAGGGCTTGCCAGACTGATTCGCCACGGATTGAATGTCGGTCAGGTAGGTCGCGCGGAGTAACAGCGCGAGCTGGCCGGAGTTCATTTCGGGAACGACCACCTTTTTGAAGCGCCCGATGATCGCGCCGAGATCGGATGGAAGCGGATTCAGGTGGCGCAACTGAAGGTGTCCGATTCTACGACCGTTCGTGCGGAGCGGAGCGATGCCCTCGCGAATGGCCCCGAAGGTGCTTCCCCAGCCGATCACCAGAAGCTCGCCGCTGCTGTCGCCGAACACCTCCGTGGCCGGATAAAAGTCGGCGATGCGACGAATCTTCTCGGCGCGCAGCTGACACATGTGCTGGTGGTTGGCCCCGTCGTAGGAGACTTTGCCCGCGAGATGTTCCTTCTCGAGACCCCCGATGCGGTGCTCGAGACCCGGTGTGCCCGGAACTGCCCAGGGGCGCGCCAGGCACTCGTCACGGGAGTAGGGCTGAAAGTCGCTCGCCTGCCGCACGAGCTTCGACTCGATACGCGGCAGGCTGTCGATGCGCGGAATGAGAAACGGCTCGGCACCGTGGGCCAGCAAACCGTCCGACAGAAGGACGACCGGCGTCATGCTGCGCAGCGCAATGCGTGCAGCTTGGATCGCCGTCCAGAAACAGTCGCTGGGCGATGCGGCAGCGAGTACGGGCAGTGGTGCGTCTCCGTGGCGACCGAACAGCGCCTGGAACAGATCCGATTGCTCCGTCTTGGTCGGCATGCCGGTGCTGGGTCCCGCGCGCTGAACGTCGACGATCACCAGCGGCAGCTCCAGCATCACCGCTAACCCCAGCGCTTCGCTCTTCAGCGCCAGGCCCGGGCCGCTGGTAGTCGTGACAGCGAGCGCACCCGAGTAGGCGGCCCCGATGCACGAGCAAATGGCGGCGATCTCGTCTTCGGCTTGGAACACCATGCCGCCGAGCTCGCGGTGTTCGGACAAGTAGTGCAGGATGTCCGAGGCGGGCGTGATCGGGTAGCTGCCGAGAAACAGCTTGAGCCCGCTGAGCTCCGCAGCAGCCGCAAGACCCAATGCGAGCGCCTCGTTTCCGAACAGGTTGGTGTAGCGCCCACGCGGCAGCGTGGCTTTCGGCACGATGTAGGAGTGCGCGAACAGCTCGGCCGTCTCGGCAAATGCATGTCCTGCGCGCAGCGCCCGCACGTTCACTTCTCCGATGCTCGGATCCTGGTGCCGAAAACGACGCGCAATCCAGGCGAGCGTGTGATCCAGGCTCCGGTTGAACAGCCAGTAGACGAGCCCGAGCGCGTAGAAGTTCTTCGCGCGCTCCGCCATTTTGCGCGAATTCGTCAGGCCCTGCAGCGCCTTCAACGTCTGACCCGTGATATCGACGGTGACCAGACGGAAGTCCGAGAGGCTGTTGTTCGTGAGCGGATCCTCGGTGTATCCGGCCTTTTCCAAACTGCGTTTGTCGAACGCGGCCGTGTTCGCGATCACGATGCCGCCGCGCTTCAAATCCGGTAGGTTGACCTTCAGCGCAGCGGGGTTCATTGCGATGAGCACGTCGGGCGCGTCGCCGGGCGTGAGAATATCGCCGCCCCCGAAATGGATTTGATACCCGGATACGCCCCCGATGCTCCGCGCAGGCGCACGAATCTCGGATGGATAGTCCGGAAAGATGGCAAAGTCGTTGCCCGCGATGGCTGCCGTTTCAGCGAACTGGCTGCCGGTCAGCTGCATCCCGTCGCCGGAATCACCGGCAAAGCGCACGACGACGTGTTCCAGAACCTCGGGTTGTCTCTTGGCCGCTTGCACTGCGCTCACATCCTCCTCGGTGCCGGCGACTCGACTCCGTCGGGCATCGCGGAGTCGCATTGCAAGATACTCGCCAGCGGCTCGGGCCGGAGACTAGGCGTAGTTTTCGACGGTGGCAGAACGGCGTGCGCAACATCTGCGGTTCAGGACCGCGAGTCGCGCAGCGGTTTCACGCGCCACACCAGCTACCAGCCCTCGCGACGCCATCGCTAGCTCGCCAGGCTAGCCTGCTGCGAAACGAAAAAGCCCCGGTCGCCTCGTTCGCGACCAGGGCCAGCTTTCCTTCTTCTTCAGTCGGGGCGGGCAGATTCGAACTGCCGACCTCACGGACCCGAACCGTGCGCGCTACCAAACTGCGCTACGCCCCGATGCACCCGTCGAACTCTCGTTCGAGCGGGCGCGGAGAATGAGCCGCGGCAGACGCTCTGTCAAGCATCAGTAGCGGCTCATACTCATTATGAAATCAAGCCTTGGCGGCCTTGTGTTTCTTCAGTGCCTCGACGAGCTCCGGCACCGCCGCGAACAGATCGGCCACGAGGCCGTAGTCCGCGAGCTGGAAGATGGGAGCGTCGGGGTCCTTGTTGATCGCCACGATCGTCTTCGAACCTTTCATGCCGGCGATGTGCTGGATGGCGCCCGAGATGCCGACGGCGATGTACAGGCTCGGCGCGACGATTTTGCCCGTCTGACCCACCTGAAAGTCGCCCGGGGCGTAGCCCGCGTCGCAAGCCGCGCGGCTTGCTCCGATGGCGGCACCGAGCGCGTCCGCGAGCGGCTCCATGATGTTGAAGAACTTCTCTTTGATGGCGCGGCCGCCGGAAACGACGATGGAGGCCTCGCCGAGCTCCGGACGCTCGCTCTTGACCGCGTCGAGGGATACGAACTCGACGCGCCCGGCCGCCTGACCTGGCGCCGTCTTCGCTACGCTTTCGACGGGCGACGAGCCACCGCTCGGCTCGGTCGGGTCGAACTCGCTCTGGCGCGCCGTGGCGATCTGAATCGGCGTCGATAGCTCGCAGTAACCGTAGGCGTTACCGGCGAACATCGGGCGCTTGTAGACGATCTTGTTGCCCTCGGCGCTCACGTCGGCGCAGTCGCCGGCGTAGGCAGCGTCGAGCCGGGCTGCCACGCGCGGCATCAGATCTTTGCCGTAGCTCGAGGCAGTGGCGGCGATGAGCGCGAACTTCTTGCCGACTTCCGCGACGGTTGGCGCGTACTGCTCGGCCACGTAGTCCTTGAATGAAGGATCCTCGCACACCAGGACCTTGGCGGCGCCGAAGCCCGTGAGCTCCTGCGCGGCGGCCTTGGCGTTCGCGCCGAGAACCAGAATCGAGAAGGAGCCGCCCAGCGCGGGAAGAGCCTTCTTCACGAGCGTGATCGCCGAGTGCGTGGTCTTGCGGACCTTGCCGTCCTCGGTGAGCTCTGCAACGACGAGTGCATCAGCCATTTTTCATATGCTCCTTCAAATGACCTTGGCTTCGCTCGACAGCTTCTGCACGAGCTCCTGCACGTCTTTGACCTTGATGCCGGCCTTGCGCTGCGGCGGTGCCTGGAATTTCGAGTAGCGTGACGTCAGCTCGACGCCGGGCGCCACGTCCGCGAGCGGCTTGACCACGAGCGGCTTCTTCTTGGCTGCCATGATGGCGGGCAGCGCTGCGAAGCGAACGCCGTCGTTGTACTTGAACGCCGCCTCGGTCTTGGCCGAGTAGACGCTGGTCGGGCTCACGATACGCAGGTCGACCGTGACCAGCGCGGGGAGCTTCAAGCGCAGCGTGAGGACGCCGCCGTCCACCTCGCGACCCACGAGCAGAGAGCCGGCTTCCTCTTTGATCGTCGCGGCGAAGGTCGCCATCGGCCAATCGAGGAGCTCGGCGAGCTCCTGGCCCACCTGGTTGCTGTCGCCATCGACGGCTTGCTTGCCCATGAGCACGACGTCTGGCTTCTCTTCCTCCACGATCTTCTTGAGCGCGAGTGAGACGATGCGACCGTCGAGCTTGTCGTCTTCCGCTTCGACGCGGATGGCGCGGTCGGCGCCCGTGGCAAGCGCGGAGCGCAGCTGGGTTTCGGTCTCCTTGGGACCGAACGTCACCACCACGACCTCGCCCATACGCTGCTTGGGCGTCTTGCCATTTTCCGTCAGACGAAGCGCGCTCTCGAGTGCGTATTCGTCGAAGGGGTTGATCTTCCATTCGAGGCCAGTGGTTTCGATCTTCTCGCCGGAGGGCGGGATCTTGACCTTATTGGCGTTGTCGGGGTCGGCGACCCTCTTAAGTGCCACCAGGATCTTCACGGCAGAGGCCTCCTTGCAGGCAGGGGTTTCCGCCCGGGCATCGAGACCGCCGCGGGCAGCGTGTGCCCTTGGCCGTTCGGCCGAAGCATGAGCCAGGGGCCGCGGACACCTAGCTTTTTTGCGGGGTAGAGTCAACGCCTCGTGCCAAAGAGTGCTCGAGCAGTGTAGGGAGCTCTCCAATGCCGCTTCACACGGATTACCTGGTTCTGGGCAGCGGAATTGCCGGCTTGTCGTTCGCCTTGCAGGCGGCCGCGCACGGGCAGGTGACCATCGTCACCAAGCGCCAGCGCGACGACGCCGCCACGAGCTGGGCCCAGGGCGGCGTCGCGGCCGTGCTGTCGGCCGACGACTCGTTCGAGAAGCACGTCCAGGACACGGAAACCGCCGGCGCGGGGCTTTGCCACGACGTGGTCGTGAAAATCTCTGTCCGGGAAGCGCCGGAGGCCATCCGCTGGCTAATGGAGCTTGGCGCGAGCTTCTCACTGGACGAACAGGGCGAGCTCGACCTGGGGCGCGAAGGTGGCCACAGCGAGCGCCGCATCGTGCACGCCGGGGACATCACGGGTCGCGAGATCGAGCGCTGCCTGCTGGAAGCCGTGAAGAACCACGAGAACATCACGATGCTCGAGTGGCACATGGGCGTCGATCTGATCATGCTGAGCAAGTTCGGCGGACCCGACCAGTGCGTGGGCGCGTACGTGCTCGACGAACAAAGCGGAGTCGTGCACACCGTGCTGGCGCACGCGACCGTGATCGCCACGGGCGGCGCGGGCAAGGTGTACCTGTACACGTCGAACCCGGACGTCGCGACAGGCGACGGCGTGGCGATGGCGTTTCGCGCGGGCGCGGAAGTGGCGAACATGGAATTTTACCAGTTCCATCCCACGTGCCTGTACCACCCGCAGGCCAAGAGCTTTCTGATCAGCGAGGCGCTGCGCGGCGAGGGCGCCGTGCTGCGTCTGCCGGATGGAACGGCGTTCATGAAGGCGCATCACCCCATGGCCGATCTCGCGCCCCGCGACGTCGTGGCGCGCGCCATCGACTACGAGATGAAACGCACGGGCTCCGACTGTGTGTACCTCGACATCACCGAGCGTCCCGCCGACTTCATTCGCAGCCGCTTTCCGAACATCCACGCCGAGTGTGCGCGCTTCGGCATCGACATGACCACGGAGCCGCTGCCCGTGGTGCCCGCGGCCCACTACATGTGCGGCGGCGTCACGAGCGACTTGCACGGTCGCAGCTCGCTGCCAGGGGTGTGGGTGCTCGGGGAGGCGTCCTGCACCGGGCTCCACGGCGCCAACCGTCTCGCGTCGAACTCACTCCTCGAGGGGCTGGTGTTCGCGCGCCGGGCAGCGCAGCGGCTCTCCGGCATGATCGCCGAGCTCCGGCAAAGTCCCCGGCCCGAAGTGCCCGAGTGGCAAATCGGGAGCGCGGCCCCCAGCGACGAAGCGGTCGTGGTCACGCACAACTGGGACGAAGTGCGGCGCTTGATGTGGAACTACGTGGGCATCGTGCGCAGCGACGCCCGCTTGCGGCGCGCCGCGCGTCGCATCGCGCTCCTGGAAGAGGAAATTCGCGAGTACTACTGGAAACACCTGGTCAACCGCGACCTCCTGGAGCTTCGCAACATCCAGACGGTGGCCGAGCTCATCATCTCGAGCGCGGCCAGCCGCCACGAGAGCCGCGGCCTGCACTACACGATCGACTTCGAGGAGACGCTCGAAGGCCACGCGGCGGACACCGTCGTCAAGCGCGGTGTGCTGCCGCACCTGCGCGGGCGTTGAACGGCTGGTTACCGGAAAAGCGCGGATGCAGCGATCGATGAGCTATGCGGTGGCGTGCGCCTGGACGTTCGCGTCCACGGCGCTCTTGCTCGTGATCGTGCAGGCGAGCACCACGCTCGCGCCGGCCAGGGCTCACGATCTGGTGCAGCTCGGCGCCTGGGAGGCCTTGATCTACGTGCTCGCCTGTTTCGGCGTGCTGCGGGTCCATGCGCCCGAGCGTCCGGCGCGCGACGCGCTCGGGCTCCGCCTCACGCATCCCGCGCTGCTGCTGTTCGGCGTGGCGCTCGGCCTTTCCCTGCATGCGCCGGCGGAGTCGCTGCAGCGTCTCGTCGAGCGCGTCGACCCGGTCTCCGAGGTCGAGCTGATTCAGCGCGCCACGCTGCTCAGCCCGAGCAACACCACGCAGGCCGTGCTGCTCGTGCTGATCGCGACCTGTGTGGTGCCGCTGGTCGAAGAGCTGTTCTTCCGTGGCGCGCTCTACACGACGCTGCGCAAGAGTCACCCCTTGCCGGGGGCCGCGGCGCTCACGGCGGTGTGCTTCGTGCTCAGCCATCCCGAGACGCGGACGTGGCTGCCGTTCATCGTCGTATCCGGCGCCATGACGCACTTGCGCGCCGCGAGCGGCTCGATGCTGCCGCCCCTGGCGCTTCACGTGAGCTTCAACGCCGTCACGATTGCGGCCGCGCTGACCGGCGCGTCGAACCCGGCCAGCCCGGCGTGGCTGCCGCTACCGGTGATCGTCGCCGGCTGGCTCGTGAGCCTGGGCCTCGTGCTCGCGGTGCAGTATGTCTCGCAGCGTAGCCCCGAAGCGGAGCGGGCCCGCGCGGAGGATGCCGATGACTCGTAGACCGAAAATCGCGCTGTGTTTGACGGGAGGTGGCGCAACCGGCGCCATGTTCCAGATCGGCGTGCTTGCGGCTCTGGAAGACGCCGTCCAGGACCTGAACGCCAGCGAGTTCGACCTCTACGTCGGTTCGTCGAGTGGGGCGAGCGTGGCCGCGGCGCTGGCGGGTGGAAAGTCCGTTCAGCGTCTCTACCGCGCATTTTTGGATCCGGCCGACGTGTACTTCGATCTCGAGCGCAAACACCTGATGCGGATGGATCTGTCCGAGTGGCGCCGCACCCTGATCACCACGCTGTCCGCCCTCAGGCACGGCGCGGCGAACCTGTTCTCCAGGGGTCCCGCGCCGATGCCGTCGAAGCTCTGGGAAGAGCTCGACCGCTTGTACGATTCGCTGCCGGCGGGGCTGTTCTCTCTGGACGCTTACGAGCGCTTCTTGGAGGCGTTTTTCATACGGCGTGAAGTGCCGAACAGCTTCTCGTCCATGCCCAAGCCGCTGCGCATCCTGGCTCACGACCTGGATTCCGGAGACGAGGTGCGCTTCGGGAGTCCAGGCTTCGACAGGGTGCCGGTGTCGCGCGCCTGTATCGCTTCCATGGCGGTGCCGCCGTTCTTCTCGCCGGTCCGCATCGGGGATCGCCATTACATCGACGCGGGCGCGGCCCAGACGACGCACGTCGACGTGGCGATCGAAGCCGGCGCGGACGCGATCGTCGTCGTCAATCCGATGGTTCCGGTGCGCGTCGATAGCGTGCCGACGGGGCACGGCACGCGCGATAGCGTCCGCGACAAGGGCTGGATGTGGGTCATGAACCAGGCGTCGCGGATTGCCACGCACAAGCTCATGGCCGAGGCTTGCCAGCGCGTGCGGAGCTCCGGCCACACCGTGATCCTGATCGAGCCGGAGCCGAGCGACGGCATTCTTTTCATGTACAACGCCGCCAGCTTCGCGGCGCGGCGCAAGATCCTCGAGCATGCGTACCGCACGACGCGCGCCCGTCTGTCGAGCTGGTTCGCTGCCGGCGACGGCACGCTCGTCCGCGCCGGCTGGCAGAGCCGTGCACCGCTCCAGCCGTGACATGAAGGCCTCGTCCTGGTTACCCCGTTCGATCCTCGTGATCGCGCTCGCCGTGCTCGGCGGCTGCAAGGACCCGTACCGCGTCGGCGAGTACGTCTGGGTGGAGTGGGAAGGGGGCCAGTACCCGGCGTACATCATCGAGCGCAAGAGCGAGTCGCGCTTTCGCGTGCACTTCGACGGCTACGACAGCCGCTGGGACGAGGACGTCACGCTCGAGCGTATCAAGAGCCGCATCGAGGGTCCCGTCAATCCGCCGCCGCCCCCAGAGAAAGTCGCCAAGGCCGCGAGCCTCGCGGCCAAGGGCGACAAGCCCTCGAGCGTCATCACCACGTACAAGATCGGAGATCGCGTACGCGTTCGCTGGCGGGGCTCCGTGTACCCGGGGACCATCACCGGCATCGTGTCGAGCGAGAAGTTCCTCGTGCACTACGAGGGCTACGAGAGCGCCTGGGACGAGGTCGTGGAGAGCACGCGCATCGTCGGGACGCGTCTCTGACTAGTACCTCGAGCCGTCCCCCGGCATGTGACCCAGGCTTCGCCACGCGGCGTCGAGTTGACCGCGCTCCTTCGTGTTCAAGAGCTCGGCGTCTCGGTCGGCGTGCTGGCGCGCCCAGCATAGCCAGGTTTGGGCGGCGTCTGCGTCTCCCAGCGCCAGGTGAGTGAGCCCGCGATACAGCGCGTAACGCGTTCGCTCCCGCTCATTGGCGCTGTGCCAGGCGACCTCGGCGCGCCGGAGCTCGCTGATGGCTTCCGGATACCGCGACTGATCGTAGGCCTCGACGCCCCCGCTCAGGCTGCTTTGACAGCCCATGGCGAGTGAGAAGAACACGAGCAGGACCAGGCAAGGAACGCGGCGCACGCTCCCGGATTCGGTCGACTGAGGGCAGCAGTTGCGCGAAAAGAGCCCGACAAACGTGGGTCAGCTTGCGCGGACCTGTCCGCCGTATTAGCCCTGCGCGCCTCCATGTCCAGCCCGCGTCCGATCCGAAACGTCTGTATCATCGCTCACGTCGACCATGGCAAGACCACGCTGGTGGACGCCATGTTGCGCCAAACGGGCGTATTTCGCGCCAACGAGGTGGTCGCCGATCGGGTGATGGACTCGAATGACCTCGAACGCGAGCGAGGCATCACGATCCTCGCGAAACACTGCAGCGTTCGCTTCCGCGATCACCTGATCAACATCATCGATACGCCGGGCCACGCGGACTTCGGCGGCGAGGTGGAGCGCACCCTGAAGATGGCCGACGGCGCGATTCTGCTGGTGGATGCGGCCGAGGGGCCGCTGCCGCAGACGCGCTTCGTGCTGCAAAAGGCCATCGAGCTCGGGCACCGTATCGTGGTGGTGCTGAACAAGATCGATCGCCAGGACGCGCGCCCGGACGAAGCCTTGAACGAGGTCTTCGACTTGTTCTGCGAGCTCGAGGCGAGCGACGATCAGGCCAACTTCCCGACGCTGTACGCGATTGGCAAGGATGGCATCGCCAAGCGCGATCTCGGCCACGACGGCAAGGATCTGACCCCGCTGCTCGACACCATCATCGACTCGGTGCCGGCGCCGCGATCGGACACGGACGGAGCGCTGCAGCTCTTGGTTCACAACATCGAGCACGACGAGTACGTCGGTCGCCTGGGCATCTGCAAGGTGGCGCGCGGCAAGGTTCAAACCGGAGATCAGGTGCGCCTGATCCAGCACGAGACGAGCAGCGATCAGAAGATCAGCGTCCTCTACATGTTCGAGGGCACCAAGCGCGTGAAGGTGAACGCGGCCATGGCCGGCGACATCGTCGCCATCGCCGGTATGGACGACGTTTCGATCGGAGACACGCTCGCGGCGCGCGACGTGCCGGAGGCCCTGCCGCGCATCCAGGTCGAGGAGCCGACCATCAAGGTGCGCTTCGTGGTCAGCACCTCGCCGTTTGCCGGCAAGGTCGGCAAGTGGGTGACGTCGCGACACGTGCGCGAGCGTCTGGAACGCGAAGCGCGGCGCAACCTGGCGCTGCGTCTGGAGCTCACGGACGAGCCCGATGCCTTCGTCGTGTACGGGCGCGGCGAGCTGATGCTGGCGATTCTGGCGGAAACGATGCGACGCGAGGGGTACGAGTTCGCGCTCGGGATGCCCGAAGTCGTCACGCGCGACGTCGACGGGGTGCGCTCGGAGCCCGTGGAGCGTGTGGTGATCGACATCCCGGATCAGTACGTGGGTGCCGTGACCACGCGCCTCGGCGAGCGGCGCGGTCAGATGGTCAAGATGCAGAACCTGGGCTTCGGGCGCACGCGCATGGAATTCCGGATTCCATCGCGCGGCCTGATCGGGTTCCGCTCGGCGTTCTTGACCGAGACGCGCGGCACCGGCCTCCTCAACACCCTGTTCGAAGGCTGGGAACCGTACAGCGGGGCCATGCTGCGGCGGGCGAACGGCGCGCTCGTCGCGGACCGCGCGGGCACCGCGACGCCCTACGCGCTCTTTCACCTGCAGCCGCGCGGCGTGCTCTTCATCGGTCCGAACACCGGTGTGTACGAGGGCATGATCATCGGCGAGCACAACCGCGCCAACGACCTGGACGTGAACGTCACGCGCGAGAAGAAGCTCACCAACATCCGCGCCGCCGGCCGAGACGAGAACATCATTCTCAGCCCGCCGCACGTGCTCAGCATCGATACGGCCCTCGAGTTCATCGACCGCGACGAGCTCGTGGAAGTGACGCCGGACGCCGTACGGGTCAGAAAGAAAGTTCTGGACTGTAATCGTCGCCCGCGTCGGGATGACGATCGGGAGTGACGCGGGCGAGCCCTGCGGCGGCCTGAACTTCGAGCTCGATGCGGTGGAGCAGGTCGCCGGTGCTGTCCTTGTGGAGCGCTGAGATCGTCACGGCGCCGGCCTCGCGGGCGAGCGCCCCGCGGTCAGCGTCGTCCAGGCGATCGACCTTGTTGTAGACGCGCAGGCGCGGCAGGGCGTCGAGGTTCAGCTCCTCGATTAGCTTCTCCGTGGTCCGGCAGTGCTCTTCGTGATCGGGATCCGACGCATCCACGACCTCCAGCAGCAGATCGGCGTCGGCGGCTTCCTCGAACGTCGCGCGGAACGCGGCGAACAGATCCTTCGGCATTTCGCGGATGAAGCCGACGGTGTCGGTGAGGATCACGTCGCGCTGCGAAGGCAGGCGCAGCTGGCGTGCGCGTGTGTCGAGCGTCGCGAACAGCTTGTTCTCCGCGAGCACGCCGGCGTTCGTCAGCGTATTCAGGAGCGTGCTCTTGCCGGCGTTCGTGTAGCCGACGATGGCGACGACCGGGAGCTCGCTGCGCCCACGCCGGCGCCGGCGCTCGGAACGCTGGCGCTCGAGGGTCAAGAGCTCGCGCTCGAGGCGCGTCACGCGCTCGCGGGCTCGGCGCCGCCCGATCTCGAGCTTCGTTTCTCCGGGGCCGCGCCCGCCGATGCCGCCGGTCAGCCGGCTCAAAGCGTCGTCTTTCGTGCCGAGGCGAGGCAGCGTGTACTTGAGCTGCGCCAGCTCTACCTGCAGCTTGCCGTCGCGGGTCTCGGCGCGCTGCGCGAAGATATCGAGAATCAGCTGGCTGCGGTCGATCACCTTCAAGTCGGTCTGAGCGCTGATGCCGCTCACCTGCGACGGCGTGAGATCGCAATCGAAAATCAACGTCTCCGCGTCGAGCTCGACGGCGCGCATCACGACCTCTTCTAACTTGCCGCTGCCGAGCACGAGCTTCGGATCCACGCGGTCGCGAAGCTGCGTGATCTTGTCCACGACCAGCACGCCCGCCGTATGGGCCAGACTTTCGAGCTCCGCGAGCCGTCCTTCGGCCCGGTGTGCGCTGCCGGCGCGCTTCTTGTCGCCGACGTGCACCAAGATGGCGCGCCCATCCTTGCCCGCGACTTCACGCGTGCGGGAGGTACGCGCAAATTCCTGCTCCAGCGAGCTGATCAGCTCGCCGAAGTTCGGCTCTTTCTGGCCGAGCGGCTGCGGCCCGACGATTTCGTACGAAGGCTCACGTGCGCCCTCGCGCGACGGGAGATTGTAAGCCCACGTCAGCGAGCGAGGTTCGCCCTCCGGCGTGAGCAGCACGGCCGCGACCAGGTCGAGTCGCAATCGGGTCAGGTCGACCAGGTCGTCTTTGGTCAGCGGTTCGTTGAACAGATGCGTGTGCACGAGGCGCAGCGCGCGAAACCGCCCTTGCGCGGCGCGGAGGCGCCCGATGTCCGGCAGCATCAAGCGCGTGGCGTCGCCGACCACGACGTAGTCGACCTCGCCCGAGCGATGCACGATGGCTCCGACTTGCCGTTTCGTTTCACGGGACGCTTCCGAGAGCGAACGAATCAGCTCGGGAGTGGCGATGCGGTCGAGTGGCACGCGTCGCCGGTAGATGCGTTCGAGCGCCTTGAGCGCGCGGGGCGGCAGACCTGTCGTGTTTCCGTAAACTTGCGTCATGCGTTGGTCGAAACCCGGACATGCTCGCGCCGGGACCCCCTAGCGCGCCCCGTCAAAATTGCTTTCGCTCCCCTGGCGCCGGCAAAACGAGTGAGTAACGTGGCATCTAGAGGGAATGGGTCGCGCGGGAGGCGACCCACCTGCACAAGATAGTGCTTCCGTAAGCGTGCGCCAGCCCTGATCCGGCGCATGGAAGATTGCGATGCGTTCATAACGCGGTGTGGCCGGCCCCACTCAGTGGCGGCTCAGCTTTACCTGGGAAGGGTGTGTCATGAAGTGGTCGCGGCTAGTCATTTCTGCGGGTTTGGTGTTGGCTGTCGCGCAGGCGTGCGGCTCGGACGACGGGCAAGGCGACGACAACGGGCGTCGTAGAGATGCGGGCGCGGACGGAAGTGCCGGTTCGGCCGGAGACGGCGGTAGCGCCGGCAACCCAGGCGTGGGTGGCACTGCCGGCACTGGTGTAGGTGGCACGGCCGGGAGCGGCGGCACTGGCGCCGGTGGCACAGCCGGAGGTGGTGGCGTTGACGGCTCTGCGGCGGCGGGCGGAACCGGTGGAGCGCGTGACGGCGGGGGCGGCTCGGCGGGCGGTCCCGATGGCGGCGGTGGCTCCGCGGGCGGCCCCATCTTCAGCTGCGGCACGTTTGGGACGACCTGTAGCTCCGGCGCTCAGTGCTGCTCCAAGGTTTGCAATCCACAGACCAATCGGTGTGCGGCCAGCTCCACGTGCAGCGTGGCGGGCACTTCTTGCAGCGCGCCGACGGATTGCTGCAGCCAGCGCTGTCAGGGAAATGTGTGCCAGGCAGCGGCCTGCGTCTCGGACGGCGGCGGCTGTTCGCTGGGCACCCAGTGTTGCAGCGGCACTTGCGAGAGTGGACAGTGTAAAGCGCTGAATCTCGAGTGCAAGACCGCGGGCAACACCTGCAGCGGGAACAGCCAGTGCTGCTCCAAGCTGTGTAAGGGCGGTAAGTGTGAGCTGCGTGCCTCGTTCTGCACGCAGATGGGCGACGTGTGTTCGCGCGCGGAAGAGTGCTGCACGGGGCGCTGCGACAAGGCTGCGGGAGCCACGCTGGGCACGTGTGGCGATGCGCCGAGCGGCTCGACCAATTGCTCCGGGCGCGGCGTGGAAGGCTCCGTTTGCGCCAGTGCAGACGCCGGCAGCATGATCTGCAACGAGTGCTGCAGCCGCTTGTGCGCGCCGTACGGGCCCACGGGCGTGTTCGTGTGTCAGCCGGCCAGCGGCTGCCACGTGAACGGCGACTTCTGCCGTACGAACAACGACTGCTGCGGCGCTGCGGGTACGGGTCTGCCGGGTGCTGGAAACGTCACCTGCCAGAAAGACACCGGCGCCACGCTGGGCGTCTGCCGGAACCCGATGAGCTGCAACCCGCAAGGTAACGTGTGTCACTACAAGGGCAGTGACGGCGGGTACGTGTGCGGCGCATCCTCGTCGCGTAACAACTGCTGCGGTGACACCGGCAACCAGGACGGAACGTGCCAGCTCGATACGCTGGGCGTGCCGCGCTGCAACGGTCTGGGCGCTTGCCGTACTTCCGGTACGACTTGCGCGTCCGCCGACGATTGCTGCAACAACGCACCCTGCGTACCGGACTCGGCAGGCGTGCTGCGCTGCTATGCGGTGCCCGACGGAGGCCGAAGCTGCGTCCCGACTGCCGGATCCTGCACCATCAACGGCGACTGCTGCCCGGGCGCGATCTGCGTGCGCCCCGTCGGCTCGACGCGCGGCGTGTGCGGCGTGATCACGACCACGCCGCCCGGCGACGGCGGAACGCCCAGTGACGGCGGCATCAAGGACGGCGGAGCCGGTGGCTCGAGTGGCTCTGGTGGCGCCGGCGGCTCCGGCGGTGTGCCGCAGTGTTCGGAGTACGGGCAGCAGTGTCAGAGCAGCTCGAACTGCTGCAATGCGGTCCCCTGCAACGGCGGCATCTGCCGTTTCTTCGGGTGACGGGTATGAAACGACGTGCAACCGGGATCACGGTCGGCGCGGGCTACATCGCGCTGATGATGACGGCGCTGGCCAACGCTTGCGGTTCGAACGACCCCAAGTCGAACTTCAACGAGCGGGACGCTAGCGCCAGCGCCGGTGGAAACGCTGGCAGCGGCGCAGGTGCCGGCGGGTTTGGCGGCACTGCGGGCAGCTTGATTCGGCAGGACGGCGGAGGCGGCACGACGCTGGATCGGGACGCGGCGTGTGGTGAGTCGCAAATTACTGCCGCTCCCGTGCAAGTGAACATGCTGCTGGTGATCGACAAGTCGTACAGCATGACGCAGACCCCCGCCGGCTTCACGAGCGACAAGTGGTCCGCCACGAAGTCGGCTCTGACGGCTACCTTGAACACACTCAAAGATCGCATCGACTTTGGCCTGGTGATGTTCCCTTACCAGGATCCCACCAGAGACGTCGTGACGCCCATTCCTGCGCCTGGATGTGGCGAGCGTTGCTGCGAAATGCCGCCTTCGACCAGGCTCAACTTGGCCATCGAAGACGGCAGCACCGGCGTCCCGAAAATCGTGAACACGCTCAACGCCACGACGGCGAGTGGTGCCACCCCCACGGCAAAGGCGCTCACCACGGCGCTGACCTATTTCAAGACCGGCGCCGGCGCTGGCCTGGAGGGCAAGAAGTACGTCTTGCTCGCGACGGATGGCGGGCCGAACTGCAATCCCGCGCTCACCTGCGGAGCCGATCGCTGCACGGACAACATCGACGGCACGTGCCCGCTCGACGGCGGCAGTTGCTGCAGTGGCGCCGCTCGCGACGCGTGCCTGGACGACGTCGCGACGATCGCCAAAGTCCAAGAGCTGAGAGCCTCCGGAGTGCCCACCATCGTGGTCGGCATACCCGGCAGCGAGAAGTACCGGAGCACGCTCGATGCGCTGGCGCTGAGTGGCGGGCGCCCTGCGCAAACGGCATCCCCTAGCTACTACGCGGTGAGCACCTCTGGCACGGCCCCAGGCGGCCTCACTGACGTCCTGCAGTCCATCACGCGCGGACTCGTCACCTCGTGCGAGTTGAAGCTCACTTCTGCGCCCCCCGACCAGGGCCGGATCAACGTGAACATTGACGGCAGGAACATACCCAAAGCCGGACCCGACGGCTGGGACATCGTGAACACGACCACGCCGCCCACGATCGTGCTCAAGGGCGCAACCTGCGCGCGGATCACGAGCTCGGGCGCGGAGAACGTGCAGATTCTCTACGGCTGCCCCACGGAAATAGTCCCGTAGCGAGGAGGGACCCCACGCGTCGAAATCCGCGGTCCGGCGCGCGCGTTCTCGCTTAGAGTCGGCGCGTCATGGCCCTGCTCACCCCGCTCGAACCCGGCGCTGCGCGCGCAATCCTTTCGCTCTACGGCGTTTCGCTGGCAGAGCTCGAGGCGCTGCACGCGGGATCGGTGAACTCCAATTTCCGCGTGCGTGACGCGAGCGGCACGACGTTCTTCCTGCGCCTCTACGAGGAACAGGACGCCGAGGGCGCGGCTCGCGAAGTGGCGCTGCTTCGCCGTCTCCACGCCGCCTCCGTGCCGAGCGCCCTGCCGCGCCAGCGTCGGGACGGGATGTGGCTCGCCGAGCACGCGGGAAAGCCTGTCGCGCTCTTCGAGTGGGTGGACGGGACCATAGTCTGTCAAAAAGAGGTCACGGTGGAGCACTGCGCGCGCATCGGAGCGGCGCTCGCTCGAGTTCATCTGAGCGGCGGGAGCGCGCTCTCCGAGGGACGCTTTCGAGTCGAGGACCTGCAGCGCCGACTGGACAGCGTCGAAGAGAGCGCTGCGCCGGAGCTGGTGGCGGCGGCCAGAGAGATTCGTGACGCGCTCCGGGCGTACGCTGCCCGGCGTGATGGCGCGCTGCCGAAGGGACTCATTCACGGCGACCTGTTTCGCGACAACGTGCTGTGGCGTGGGAAAGAGATCGCGGCGTTGCTCGACTTCGAGAGCGCTTCGCAAGGACCCTTCGTGTACGACGTGATGGTGACGCTCCTGGCCTGGTGTTATGGGAGCGCGTTCGAGCGCGAGCTCGCGCAGAGCTTGCTCGTCGCCTACCATCGAGTCCGCCCGCTCGTCGCCGCGGAGCTCGCCGCGTTGCGGGTGGAGGGTGGCATCGCCGCGCTGCGTTTTGCCACGACGCGCATCACGGATTTCTCGCTGCGCGCGCCGAAAGATCAGCCGCCGTTGCGCGACTATCGGCGATTTCTGCAGCGCCGAGCCGAGCTCGAGGCAGGCGCGCTCGACGCGGTGATCAGCGCGCTCGAGCCAGTACCGGCCGGCTGAAATTGCGCAGCCCGTCGCTGGCAGCTACGTTTGGTGTCTGGGCGGCGCGAGTGCCGCTCTAAAGAGAGGTTTCGTGGCGCGAGTGGCAGAGCTGAGCTTCGCAGAGTTCGTCGAGGAGCGGCGCGCAAAACGCGTCGGCGGCATCGAAGCGCGCGGGCACGAGTACGCGTACGTCTCCGATCGCAGGACGCGCGCGGCGTTCGAGCAGGCGAAGGCCGTCGAGCTCGCCGTGGGCGCGGCCGTGCGCATGTTCAAGAGCGTGGGCAAAGCGGAGCTGCTCGGGCACGCCGTCAAGATTGGACCACGGCAATTTCCACGTGTGCACGCGCTCACCGAACAATGCGCGCAAACGCTCGGCATCATGCCGCCCACGGTGTACGTGATCAACAATCAGCAGCTGAACGCCGCCACGTACGGCACGAACGACGATGCGTTCATCATGCTGCACTCGGCGCTCGTCGATCACCTGTCCGACGAGGAGCTCTTGAGCGTGATTGGCCACGAGTGCGGGCACATCCACAACAACCACGTGGTGTACCTGACCGCGCTCCACTACCTCACGAACATCGCCGGTCTGTTTCTGCGGAACCTGGGCCTGCCAGCGCTGCTCGCGCTGCGTGCCTGGTCCAGGCGCGCGGAGATCACCTGCGATCGCGCCGGGGCGCTGTGCACGCGGGACCTGGGTGTGGCGCTGCGCGCGCTCACGAAGCTCGCGCTGGGCTCCCAGAAGCTCTACGACCAGCTCGATATCGACGTGTTCGTCGAGCAGCACGCCGAAGCCCAGGAGAGTGTCGGGCGTTTCGGCGAGGTGTTTGCGACTCACCCGTGGCTGCCGAAGCGCGTGCTCGCTCTGCGCGCGTTCGGTGACAGTCAGCTCTATCGCAAACACGCCGGCCTGGGGGCGGACGGCCTGAGCATGGATGAAGTCGACGACACCGTGCACGGCATCATCAAGGTCGTGGGGTAGGGCGATGCTGGAGGCGTTCGCAGAGCGCAAGCTCGAGGTCATCGGCAAGCTGCGCGATCTGTGCGCGCTGGCGGAACGAATCGGGGCGCGCTCGCTCGCGCAGCGCGTGGAGGGGGACATCGCGAAGAAGCTCGAGAGCGATCGCTTCCACCTGGTCGTCGTCGGTGAGTTCAATCACGGCAAGACCACGTTCGTGAATGCGCTGCTCGGGCGCGCGGTGCTGCCCACCGGGGTCACGCCCACCACCGCCGTGATCCATCACATCGTGCACGCCGAACAGCCGGAAGCTGCCGTGATCCGCGACTCCGGCACGCGGGATGTGCTGGCGGAGGGCGAGCTGCGATCCTTCGCCGCGGGCGGTGCCCACGCCGAGGATCCGGTGCGTTATCTGGAAGTGGGCTATCCCGCGGAGCTCCTCCGCGAGCGCGTGGTGCTGGTGGATACGCCGGGCGTGAACGATCTGTCGCTGACGCGCGCGGAGATCACGTACGGCTACATCCCGCAGTCGGATGCCGTGCTGTTCGTGCTGGACGCGGGTCAGCCCGTCAAAGAGAGCGAGCGCCAGTTTCTCGAGCAACAGATCATCGGCAAGAGCCGCGACAAGATCGTGTTCGTGATCGCCAAGGCGGATATCTGGACCGCGCCCGAGCAGCGCGAGGCGCTCGAGTACGTGCGCGAGCGTTTGGCCCACGTCGTGCCGAACCCGCCCGTCTTTCCCGTGAGCGCGCAGGCGGCGCTGGCGGGGCGGCCCGAGGAGAGCGGCTTGCCCGAGCTCACCGCTCACCTGAGCCGATTTCTCGCCGAGGAACGCGGGCGCATCGCGCTCGGCAACGCGCTCGGCGAGGGGCTGCGCGCTGCCAAGGTGCTGGCGCGCGGGCTGGATGCGCGGCGGCGTGCGGCGACCATGAGCCAGGAACAGCTGGCGCGGCGCGTGGAGCTCCTGGAAAAGGATCTGCACGGGCACGCCGACACCATCGAGAAGCGGCGCATGATGATCCGCGAGGAGGCTGCCGCGATCAAAGCCTGGGCGCGCCGCGACATCGATCGCTTCGCCGACGACGTGCTGCGGCAGCTGCCGGCCTTGCTGGAGCAGGCCTCTGCCGAGGACGTGCGGCAGCATCTGGGTGCGTTCCTCGAGCAGGCCTTCCGCGACTGGGCCACGGCAGAGACGCGCGAGATCGCCACGTCGCTCGAGCAACTCGCCGAGCGCACCCTGGCGCTGGTGCGGGACGACGCCCACGACGTCGGCAAGCGCGTCAGCGAAGCGCTCGGTACGGACCTGCAGGCGCCGCGCATCGACGTGGACACGTTCGCCCAGGACGTGGGGGTGTTCGCGGTGCTGTCGCTCGGAGTGGGTGTGCTCTTCGCCAACGCCATGCTGGGCGGCCTCTTGATCGTGGCGGCGCCGGCGCTCGCGCTCTACAACCGCGACCGGACCGAGGTCATGGTGCGCAAGCGCGCTCTGGAAGTGGCGCCCGTCGCGCTGCGTGAGGCGGCGGCCAAGGTCGGCCCGAAGATCGACGAGATGGTCGACGGCTTTACGGAGCGGCTCGAAACGTGGGTGGTGACCGCGGGTGAGGAGCTACACCGCGAGATCATCGAGGTGCTCGTCAGCGTGCGCGACGAACGGACGCGCGGCGCCTCGGATGGCGAAGCCGAGCTCGCGCTATGCGATCGTGAGTCCGCAAACCTCAGCGAGCTCTTGGCGCGCCTCGAAGACTTCGGTGTCGCCAGGAGCGAGCCTGCCGTGGCAAGTCACGAGCTCTCTCCCTGAGAGCGCGCGCGAGGCTTGGCGGCGTGAGCGTTCCGTGCTTCGCTGCGCGCAAAAAGGCGGAAAAAGATGACTGTAGCGCGTGGCGGGCGATTGCCGGATGCCGTGGACCGGGCGATGCACCAGCTGAACACCAGCGTGCACGTCGACTGCGAGCTCTGGGAGGAGGACATCCAGGGTTCGATCGCGCACGCGCGCGGGCTCGGCGCGGCAGGCGTACTTCAGACCACGGAGGTCGAGCAGATCGTGCGCGGGCTCGAGCAGATCGCGACCGAGATCCGCGCGGGCCGCTTCGTCTGGGACGAGGCGAAAGAAGACGTGCACATGAACATCGAGGCGCGCCTCACGGAGATCACCGGACCCGTGGGCGGCAAGCTGCACACGGGCCGCTCGCGCAACGACCAGGTAGCCACCGACCTGCGCCTGTGGTCGCGCAAGAAGACGGACGAAACGCGGGCGGCGCTCGCGGTGCTCGGCCTGACGCTGGTGGAGCGTGCCGAGAGCGAGCTTACCGCGCTGATGCCCGCCTACACGCACCTGCAACGCGCCCAGCCGAGCCGGCTCTCCCATCACCTGCTGGCGTGGCAGGAGTTCTTGTGGCGCGACTACGGCCGGCTGACAGACGCCCTGAAACGTCTCAACGAGTCGCCGCTCGGCGCGGGCGCCGTCGCGGGCACCGGGTTCGCGCTGGATCGCGAGAGTGTCGCCAGAGAGCTCGGCTTCGAGCGCGCCATGAGAAATTCCATCGACGCCACGGGCAGTCGTGACTTTTTGATGGAGCTCGGCTGCGCGCTCGCCATTCTGGGCGTGCATCTCTCCCGCATCGGCGAAGAGATCGTGATCTGGTCGACTCAGGAGTTTGGCTTCATGCGCCTCAGCGACGCGTTCGCGACGAGCTCGTCGATGATGCCGCAGAAGAAGAACCCCGACGTGGCCGAGCTCGTGCGCGGCAAGTGCGCGCGCCTGATCGGGTGTGCGAACGCCTTGCTCGTGCTGGAAAAGAGCCTTTGTTTCGGCTACGGGCGGGATCTGCAAGAAGACAAGCGACCGCTGTTCGACGCGTTCGAGAGCGCGCTACTCAGCTTGCACGCGCTGGCCGGCGCGCTGCGCACCGCGACGTTCGATCACGCGCGCATGCGTGCAGCGCTCGCCGGCGGACACCTGTGCGCCACGGACGTCGCGGATCTGCTGGTGCGTCACGGGATGCCGTTTCGCGAGGCGCACCACGTCGTGGGTGGCCTGGTGCGTGAAGCGGAGACGCGGGGCGTCGATCTGGCAGAGCTTCCGCCCGAGGTGCTCGCTTCCGCGCACCCGGCGCTCGCCGGGACGGAGGCGCAGAGCGCGCTCGACCCGGCAGCGGCCGTGGAGCGCCGCACGGTCGTCGGCGGACCAGCCCGCACGCGCGTGGTCGAGGCCATCGCCGATGCGCGCACGCGCTGGCGCGCGGTCGCCGGCCAGTAACGCGTCAAAAGCTGAGCGCGCTGGGCCCGGTGAACACGACGCGATCTTCCGGCTCGTCGCGATCGAAGGCGCCCAAACGCCAGAGCACGATGCCCGTCGTCGCGATCGCGGCCAGACCGCCGAGGGCGTAGGGCGCCCAGGTCTGCCAGCTGCGCTCATCCTTGGTGGCCTCGTGCCGTTCAGGGCCGGCGTGAGGTGGCCAGCGCGTCCAGCCGCCGCAGCGTGCGCCCCGGCACAGGGCGATCTCGACGGTGGCGGCTCCGGCAGGGCGAGCGACGGCCCAGCTGCGGCAGCGCGTCTCGGGCGTGGTGATGCGGCCGGCCGCGACGCCGACGGGCGCGAGATCCGCGGCGCTGCAGGGCGCCGGTTCTGGGGTCGCCACGACGAGATCGGCCGCGCCCGGGGCGACCTCGAGCCACCTTGCCGCAACGAGCTCGCCGTGTCGCAAAATGCGCAAGTGATGCAGGCCGGCCGCCACGCGCAGTGGCGGGCGCCTGCTTTGGCCGTTCCACTCGAGGACGTCACTCCGCCGAAGCCCGGAAACGCCCACCGAGATGTCCGCGCTGACCGCGGAATCCGTGTTGGCCTGTGTGCTCCCAGGGCCAGCCGACGCCGGCGGAGCCGGCCTGTAGACCGGAGCCCGTTCGCCCTCGAGAGCCCGAGCGGACGAGCGAAGCCGCTGTGCCCGCGCCTGTTCAGCGGGCCTTCGTTCCAAGACGGACGCCTCGATCTGGAGGCGCTCGGCCATGAGCCACGCCGCCTGTGGCAGCTCCGCGTGCGCGCGCAGGAGCTGCTCGACGGCCCCGACGTGGGCGAGCGCCGCCGTGTCGTCGAGCGCGCCGGCCGAAAGACGCGCTTTCTCGAGAAGGCCCTCGATCTCGAGGGCGAGCGCTGGATTGTACTCGGGCAAGCGCTCCGCTCCCGGCACTTCCGTGCTCGCCGCGTTCTGAAAGCGCACATGGTGCGCCGCTGCAAAACGCGAGAGCGCCACGTCGTGCGTGGAGTGGCGTGGCGCCACACCGAGCCAGATGAGCGTGACGAGGGTGGGCGGGGTCATGAGCGGGGGGCATTACAGCGCATTACAGGCGCATTACGGGCGGGGTCGCGTTCGGCCGGTGGTATCCGGAGGGGGCGTGGGCTATCGTGACCGGTTGTGCAGCTGGACTTCAGTGCCCGTGAGCTCACGATAAAGCTCGTCTACTACGGCCCCGCGCTGAGTGGAAAGACGACGAACCTCCAGGCGCTGCACCAGGCTTGCGATTCGGACGCGAGCGGCCGCCTGATGACGCTGGAAACGCGCGACGATCGCACGCTGTTCTTCGATCTTCTGCCGCTCAACTTCAGGAGTCAGGGCGGACTCTCGATCCGGCTCAAGGTCTTCACGGTGCCGGGGCAGGTGATCCACGCGTCCACGCGGCGGTTGGTCGTACAGGGAGCGGACGGCATCGCCTTCGTCGCGGACTCGCGGGCCGTGGAGGTGCAGCACAACGCCGAAGCGTTCATGGACTTGAAGGAGAACCTGAAGCAAAACGGGCTGAATCTGAAGCAGATGCCGCTCATCATTCAGTTCAATAAACGCGATTTGCCGAACGTACGCAGCGACGAGGAGATCGCGGAGTTGGCCGCGCAGGGGCGCGAGCCCGTGTACCTCGCGGTCGCGACGCGTGGCCTCGGCGTCGTCGAAAGTTTTTTGGGTCTGCTTCACCTGACCTGGAGCGCTCTGGAAGCAGAGCACGATCTGAGCCGGAAGTTCGGTTGTGATGTCGAGGCGTTGCTCGGCCAGGTCGCGGCCAAGCTCGGGCACAAGGGCAGCGTGGCGCAAATTCTCGGCTCGCGCGTCGGGGGCAGCGCGTCCCTGAACACCCCTTCGGCGGTGCCCTGATGCCGGCGATCGCAACGGAGCGGAGCCTCGACGATCTGGCGCTCGGGCGCGGCATCGGCCTCGAGGATCTGGTCGATCGCGATGCGCTCGGCGAGATGGTGCAAAGTTTCTACGATCTGTTTCACATCCCGCTGCGCGTGTTCGGCGAGACGGGCGCGATGTTGGCCGACGCCACGAGCCACCAGAAGCTCTACACGTACCTGAACACGATGAAGAACTGCCGCCTGGCCCTGGCCGAGGTGGTGAGCGCGATCAAGGGCATCAATCCCGGCAACGAGGGGGAGGTGACGTATCCCTGCATCAGCGGAGCCGTGTATCGCGTGGTGAGCATCACCTACGATGCTCGCCGCATCGGGCGACTCATCTTGGGACCATTTTTGCCGGCCCACGTCGCGGATCTGCCGGACGCTCTCCTCGAGCTCGAGCCGAGCATCGACCGCGTCAAGGCGCGCGCGCTGCTCCTGGAAATGCCGCGCGCCCGCGAGGAGACGGTCGCGCAAATCGCGCGGCATTTGCGGCGCAGCCTGGATTTGATTCTGTTCAGCGGCCACAAGGCGCTGCTCACGAGCAACATGCACCTGGCCACGGTGCGCGACAGCTACCGGGAGCTTCAGGACAAGAACACCAAGCTGCAACAGACTTACGATCGGCTCAAAGAGCTCGATCGGCTCAAGAGCAACTTCCTCGCGACCGTGTCGCACGAGCTGCGCACGCCGCTCACGTCCATCATCGGTTACAGCGAAATGCTCGTGGAGGGCATCGCCGGCGACATGACCGAGGAGCAGCGCGAGTTCATCCAAACCATCCGCGAGAAGGGCGAACAACTGCTCGGTCTGATCAAGGGCCTGCTCGATCTGTCGAAGCTCGAGAGCGGCACGATGAGCATGCGCAAGCAGAACGTCGACGTGAAAGCGCTGGTGCACGACGTCGCGCAGACTCTGACGCCCAGCGCCCGCAAGAAGGGCGTCGAAATCGGCGTGAAGATCGAGGGACCGTTGCCTCAGCTCTGGGGCGATCCGGAGCGCATGCGGCAGATCTTGCTCAACTTGACCGAGAACGCCGTGAAGTTCACGCCCGCTGGCGGCTCGGTCACGCTGTGTGGACAGCTCGCCAGCATGGACGCCGTGTCCGACGCCGACGGCGGCGGGCTCGTGCTCTTGAGCACGAAGCGCAGCGCCGTCGAGCTGCGCGTCGTCGACACGGGCATCGGAATTCCGGAGATCGAGCGCTCGCGCGTGTTTGACGCGTTCTATCAGGTCGATTCGAGCTCGACGCGCGAGCAGGGCGGTACGGGGCTCGGCCTGTCGATCGTGAAGCGCCTGGTCGACGCGCACGACGGCAACGTGCGTATCGAGAGCAATCTGCCGAACGGCACCGTGTTCGTGGTCACGTTGCCGAGCCGCCGCGCGACCATCGCCTGACGGAGGGGTAGTGCCGCGTTCTCCAGTTGGCAGGCGCACTTCGAGCTCGAAGCGTGCGTTCGGTGAAGCCCGCGCCGTGCGGGATCTCGAGACTTTGTTCGCGGCCGAGGCGCGGCGTCTCCCCGAGCTCGAAGTCGGCATCGGGGACGACGCGGCGGTGTTGAAATGTTCGGGCAAGAAGACGTTGCTCTGGACCAGCGACGCCTGCGTGGAAGGCGTGCACTTCCGACGCGCCTGGATGTCGCTGGAAGACGTCGGCTGGCGATCGTTCCAGGCCGCCGCGAGCGACGTCGCGGCGATGGGGGGTCGGGCGCTGGCGGCGCTCTCGAACCTGATTTTGCCGGCAGAGTTCGGGCAAGCCGAGCTGCGTGAGCTCGCGCGCGGACAGGCGCTGGCCGCGCGGCGCTCGCGCGCTGCCATCATCGGCGGGAACCTCGCGCGCGGCAGCGAGCTCAGCGTAACGACCAGCGTGCTCGGCGAGTGTGTGAAGCCCGTGCTGCGCTCCGGTGCACGCGCGGGACACGAGTTGTGGTTGTTCGGGGAGGTCGGCCTGGCGCGCGCCGGGCTCGAGCTCTTGCGGCGCGGGAGCCCCGCGCGGAGCAAGCCTCTGCGGCGTTGCCTCCAGGCATTTCGCCGGCCGCTCGCGCTGCTGGACGAGAGCGCGCTGCTCGCGAAATCTGCGAGCGCCGCGCTGGACGTTTCAGACGGTCTGGCCGGCGACGCCGCACGGATGGCGGACGCCAGCGGCGTGCGCCTGATCATCGAAGAAGCGGCGCTCCGCTCGGCGCTGGCCCCCGAGCTCGAGCTCGCGGCCAGCGCGGTGGGCGTGGCCGCACTCGAGCTCGCCCTGTACGGCGGCGAAGATTACGCGCTCCTTGCCGCCGGCCGAGCTGCTCTGCGCCCGAAGCCGGCCCGGCGCATCGGGCGTGTCGAACGCGGGCACGGCACGTTCCTCGAACATGCCGGAACGCGCGCGTGCACGCCGCTCGGCGACGGCTTCGATCACCTGAGCGTGGTCAGCGGCAAGCTGCGGGCAAGCCGGCGCCCCTGACCGCGCCGCTCAGCGCACCTACCACGCTGTTCTTGTCCTTGCCGGCGGCCACGGCCGCGTTGCAGACGGCTGCGGCCTGCAGCATGTACGTGTTGGTCGGGGGCGGGGCGCTCGCAGCGTTCTGCTGCAACGCCGCACAGCAGCGCGCCAGACCGCCGCTGCTGGTCCCCTTGCCGATCTTCTTGCCGGCATCCACGACGTCCTCGCCGGCGTCCTCCACGTCGGGCCCAGCATCTTCGGGAGCCAGCTCGACGGGCGCCGCCGGAGTGGGCGCCGGCGCGGCGGATGGAAGCGGAGGCGGCGGCTCGTCCTTCTTGCAGCCCGGTGCGGAGAACGCGGCAAGCGGGAGTAGCGCTCCGATGGCGATCCCAAGACCTACGTTTCTCACAACAGATTGCGAAGCAGTTTTCATCTCGGTCCTCCGAAGCGGGCAAAGCCCGCAGTTGGTCGCAGCAAGCAAAAGCGCGCGGATCAGCAGCCGCCCGGAATGGGGATACCTTGTAGCTGAGCGCGGAGCGTGGTGCGCGCAGCGCCGACGCTCGCCGTGCCCGCGTTGACGCTCTGTGCGAGGCCGCTGCAAACGGCTGCAGCCGCCTTGTAGCGGTTCACGTGTTTTTCAGCCTGGGCGGCCTCTCTGGCGAGCGCCGCGCAGCAGGCCTTGATGCTCGCCCCCGGGTTGACGGCTTTTTTGACCGGGTCCGTAGGCGCTCCGGCGTCGCCGGTCGTTGCGGTGGCAGGCGCTCCGTCGGCAGAGGCTGGCGCCGCGTCCAGGACAGGCGCTGCCGCGGCGGCATCGACGGCTTGCACGGCGGCCGGAGCGGGCGCCGGTGCTGGCGCGGCGGGCGCTGCAGCGGGCGTTTCTGGGGCCGCAGAGGCCAAAGGAGGCGGCGCTTCGCCCTTCTGCTTACAACCCGTGGAGCAGGCGACCAGCAAACAGACAGACAACGTCCCGCGAGTCAGCATCGTGACCCTTTTACTAAACACTGCCCGAAAATGCACAATGTGCGCCGAGCACGGTTCTATAACGCGGTACATTTCTCGGGCTTACACGCCGATAGTGGACTTTTTGCGCCCGACCGGCCCGGGTGCGACGCGTCGACTGGCGTAGGCCCGCGACCTGAGGAGTGAGCGTAGTTCCCATTGTGACGCGAACGCGAGGTCGGTGTAACCGCGACGACGAGCCGCAGGCCCCGACGGCGGGATCGAGCTCGGTAGCGAGCGCGTTCTGTTCTGACGCGGCGGCTCGGCGCGAAGTCCCATCGTCCCATCCCAGAGCGGGAGCCCACGCGACTGGGATGCGCCTCTGTCACGGCGGACGTTGTAGTGCGGCGATGACGTGGACGGTGTGGGCACGCCCTGCGAGAGGTCGCGCCGGTAGTGGTGGTGACGGCAGCGATGCTTCATTGAATAGAAGCCAGCGCTTTGTAGCAGCTTCGTACGGAGCAGCCCCACGAAGCAGTGAAGAGCAACCGGATGACGCTGCCGCACGCGAGACTGCGAGGGGATTGCCGTCGCGCCCAAGTGCAGGGGCGCGATCGCCGCGTCCGTCCATAGTTCGGCGACAGAGCAACCGTACTTACAAAATGCGTCGCCGTGCAGATTGCACTTGACGGCTCTGAGCCAAGACCCGTCGCGATTTGGTGGCTCGTGCGCGGACTGGATGGTTGCGGCGCTTTACGCGACCACTCGCGCGTGTCTGCGCGTCAGGTGAAGTTTTCGAGCATTCGACGCCGCGGTCGCGCAGCCTTGCGCCCCACAATAGCTCCGAAAAGTGCATGGTATGCGATGAAGCATGGAACTCACTTCCCTGCTTGATGAAGAGCTGCTCGGCAGCGTTGCGACATTGCTCGGCGCAGAGCGCGAGCTGTGCGCGAAGCTTTTGGCGCATCTCGCCGAGATCGAGAGCCGGAAGCTTCACTTGAAGGCCGGCTTTTCGTCGATGTTCCAGCTCTGCGTAGACCATCACGGCATGAGCGAGGGGCAGGCGTTTCGGCGCATTCTGGCGGCGCGCTTGGCCCGGCGCTTTCCCGTCATCTACTCACTGGTGGCGTCGGGCGCCCTGCACCTGTCGGCTCTGCAGCTGCTGCACGAGCACCTGACGGAAGAGAACCACAGGGAGCTTCTTCAAGCGGCGTCGGGCAAGCGCAAGCGCAAGCACGAGATCGAGGACTGGCTTGCCCGGCGTTTTCCCAAGCCGGATGTGCCGCCGCGCATTCGCAAGCTGCCGGAACGGAAACGCCGGTCTCACCACCCGTGCAACCAGCGGACGGGGGCGCGCCGCAATCTGAATTGGCCTTGGCTCGAGCGAAACCGGCGCGTCTTCAGCCGCTGTCCGAAGGCCGCTTCAAGGTCGAGTTCACGGCGAGTAGCAGCCTGCGGGAGAAGCTCGCGCGGTCGCTCGACTTGATGAGCCACGCCAACCCTACGCGCGATCTGGCCACTGTCGTAGAGCGTGCGCTGGACGTCCTCTTGGTGCAGCTCGAAAAGACTCGCCTCGGCGCGCTGAAGCAACCCAAGCCTTCACGTACGAAGGGCGCCGTAGCGCGGAAATCCAGCACCGGTATTCCGCGCGCGATTCGGCGCGAGGTGTTCGAGCGCGATGGCGAGCAATGCACGTACGTCGCGCCGGAGGGGCGGCGTTGCACCGCACGTGCCTTTCTGGAACTCGATCACATCCAGCCGCGCGCCCAGGGTGGCGGCGACGAGGTCCAGAACCTACGCGTGCGTTTGCCATGCGCATAATCAACTCTGGGCCGAGCAGACTTATGGTCGTCAGCACATTGCCGCGCGCCGGCACTTTCGCCAGCAAAAGTCGACCGCGATGCGGGCCGGACACGACGGGCAAACGCCGCAGCCCGTTCCGCGCTCGGTGAGCGAGGAAGCGTTCGCAACAGTGCTTCAAAAGGCCTGCCGGGCTCTCGAGGGTCTCGGTTTCCGAAAGAGTGAAGCGCGAACAGCTCTCGACGAAGTCGAACGCGAGTGCGCGGGCCTGCAGCAACCGCCGGCGCTGCAGGAAGTGTTGCGCACCGCTTTGTGTCGACTGAGCCAACAAGCAAGCCGGATGTGATACGGGCCTTCCTCGCGGTAGCGCCGATACCCGCGCAAGAGCCTCAACGCCGCCTTGAGCGCTGGCCTGTGCCAGTCGCGGATACGTCGAAAATAGGGCTGTTCATTGCGTCCGCAGACGCTGACCGCAGCACCGTGAAAGCATGCGCGCTGTTCGTGTAGGTGAAGTCACTGACGAAGAGCGCCGCTTCCACGAGCTCCGTGCCGGCGCTTGCGGGAGGCGATCGGCCGGTTGCCCGCATCGGCGTTCTAGTCGATGTGCTGCTGCCGCCTACCGTACCGTTCGCCGGCACATACAACGGCAATCCGATCTCTGGAATGATGGTGATGACGGCAGCCGGGATCGGCGTGATCAAGACGGGCTCGGACAAGGTGAAGTCCCGATGAAATGCAGAGCGCGCCGGCCGGAGTGATCCAGCTCGGCGCGCCTGACGACCGGGTTTGCGCAAAGTAGATGCCCGGGCGCGCGCACACCGAGCCCACAGATCTCCTCGGCGTGCGTGGTGCTGATGATCGGTGCGCCCTTTGCAGATGCAGCAGCGGGGCGAATGATGCTCGGTGTGTTCGTTTCATGGCTCCCATCCCTTTCAAAGTGCCTTGCCGGCAGCGAGCATCCGCAGCTTGTCGGCCACGGCTCCCAGCGCCTGCGCGGCGCGCGCCATCGTGCTTTGCACTGCCCTGAGCTCATCGATCATTTGCTGCGCCGCAGGCGATGGCCCGGGCGGTGTGTTAGCGTTTCCCCATTGTCGGCTCCTATTCGCGTAGGTGTCGGCCACGCCCGGGGTGATTGAAGTCACGCCCGGGCACTTCTCTTCAGAGTAACGCGTCCGCGGCCGGGAAGTTTAGAGGGGACGTTTGACGCGTACGGCGGTGTACGCTTACGGGGGTCACTGCGCTATGGGTCCGCCGTCGGCAACAGCGACGTCTCCTGATGCCGCCACAGCTCGTCGTTCCAATCCTTGGTGCCAGCTCCCGCCCTCGTTAGGGCTTCGGTGATCACGCGCATCAATTCGGTCATTTGCGTGTCAGCTCCCGTACCGCCCAAAAGCGAATCGTTGATCATGTTGAGCGCTTTGACGAAGCCGCTGGCGGCCTCTCGGAGTGCGCGTTGACCGGGTGGTGACACGTGCGCTAGCCCCGCGAAACGTTCGACCGCGCGCATATGCTCCATGAATGGCTGGGTCGTTCGTCGTTGCAGCTGTCCGGCTTTTGGCTCGACGAATGCGATGCACGTGACGCCGACGGAAACGACGGTCGCTGTCCAATCTCAGCTGGACGTCCCATTCCGGACGCCCAGCTTCTAAGGCGGAGGCACGCCTAGCTGCAGCCCATCGAGTTGCCGCAGTTGAGGCACTTGTAGCAGGAGCCATTGCGGACCGTGATGTGTCCGCAGCCGTCGCACACGGGTGCGTCGCCCATCATTTCCTCGAGCTGGGCGTCGAGGGCGCCGCGCATCTCGTTGCCGGTCGCCGCTGCTTCCAGAGCGGGAGCCTCGCTCGGGCTGGTACCCACCAGCTTCGGCACGGTCGGGTCTTCGATGACGGCGGGGGATTCGGCGGGTTTGACCTGCGCGAAGTCGTAACGCTGCAGGTATTCGACGCCGAGCACGCGGAAAATGTAGTCCACGATCGACGTCGCGAACTTGATGTTCGGGTGGCCGCTCACGACGCCGTGAGGTTCGAAGCGCGTGAACGTGAATTGCTCCACGAAGGTTTCGAGCGGCACGCCGTATTGCAAGCCCACCGACACCGCCATCGCGAAGCAGTTCATGAGCGAACGGAAGGCAGCGCCCTCCTTGTGCATGTCGATGAAGATCTCACCGAGGCTGCTGTCCTCGTACTCGCCCGTGCGCAGGAACACCTTGTGTCCGCCCACCAGCGCCTCCTGGGTGAAGCCCCGACGCTTCTTGGGCAGCCGCACGCGCGTGCCAGTGGGACGGAGTGAGGGTAAGAGGGCGGCTACGGGCGCGGTCTCTGCGCTGGTCTCCGTGCGTTCCTTGCTCGACGTGGACAGCGGCTGCGACGCCTTGCAGCCGTCTCGGTAGAGCGCCACGGCCTTCAAGCCGAGCTTCCAACCCTCTTCGTAGATCTCTCGGATCTCGTCGACGGTGGCCTCGTTCGGCAGATTGACGGTCTTGCTGATGGCGCCGGACAAGAACGGCTGCGCCGCGGCCATCATGCGGACGTGAGACATGGGCGCCAGGAAGCGCTTGCCGGTGCGACCGCAGCGGTTGGCGCAATCGAAGACCGGGTAGTGCTCTTCGCGTAGGTACGGAGCGCCCTCGATCGTCATGCGGCCGACGACCACGTCGTTGGCCTCCTCGATCTCCTTGTCGCTGAACGCGAGGTGCTTGAGCAGATTGAAGCCCGGCTCCGACAGCTTGTCTGCCGTCACGCCGAGACGTTCGTAGGCGTCCTTGCCGAGCACCCACGGCGCAAACGCGAGGTTCAAGTCGAACACGCCGGGCAGCGCGGTCTCCACCTTGGACAGCTCTTCGTCGCTCAAACCGCGGGTCTTCAGCGCTGCGCGATTGACGTACGGAGCGCCGAGCAGGGTGTTGGTGCCCGAGATGTACGCGACGATTTCCCGGATCTGCACCTCCGAGTAGCGCAGCCGATGCAGCGCCTCGGGCACGGACTGATTCACGATCTTGAAGTAGCCCCCGCCGGCGAGCTTCTTGAACTTCACGAGCGCGAAGTCCGGCTCGATGCCGGTGGTGTCGCAGTCCATGAGCAGCCCGATGGTCCCCGTCGGGGCGAGCACGGTGGCCTGCGCGTTGCGGTATCCGAAATGCGTGCCGAGCTGCACCGCCTCGTCCCAATCCTCGCAGGCCGCGCGCCACAGATCTTCGGGGCACTCGTCGCGATTGATCGCATACGCGGCTTCTTGATGCATGCGCATCACGCGCAACATCGGCTCGCGATTGGCGGCATGGCCGGGGAATGCGCCCTTGCTGCCGGCCATCTTCGCGCTGCTCACGAAGGCATGACCGCACAGAATGGCGGTGAGCGCGCCGGCTACCGCGCGCCCCTTGTCGGAGTCGTAGGGAATGCCCAGGAGCATGAGCAGGGTGCCCAGGTTCGCGTAACCCAGCCCGAGCGGCCGGTAATCGTGCGAGTTCTGGGCGATGCCCTGCGTGGGATAGCTCGAGAAGTCCACGAGGATCTCCTGAGCCATGAAGAAGATGTCGATCGCGTGCCGATAGCCGGGGACGTCGAAGCTGCCGTCTTCGCGCAGAAACTTCGTGAGGTTGAGCGACGACAGATTGCAGGCGGTGTCGTCGAGGAACATGTACTCGGAGCACGGGTTGCTGGCGTTGATGCGGCCCGAGTTCGAGCAGGTGTGCCAGCGGTTGATCGTGCTGTCGTACTGCACGCCAGGGTCGGCGCAGGCCCACGCGCTCTCGGCGATCTTGCCCCACAAATCCGCCGCGTCGTAGGTCTCGACGACCTCGCCCGTGGTGCGCGCGATGGTCTGCCACTTGCCGCCGCTCAGCGCCGCTTTCAGGAACTCGTCCGTGACGCGCACGGAGTTGTTCGAGTTCTGCCCGCTGACGGTCTTGTAGGCCTCGCCGTTGAAGTCCGACTCGAAGCCCGACGCGATCAGCGCCTTGGCCTTCTTCTCCTCGCGCACTTTCCACTGCACGAAATCAGCGATTTCTGGGTGATCCACGTCGAGGCACACCATCTTGGCGGCGCGCCGCGTGGTGCCGCCACTCTTGGTCGCGCCGGCCGCGCGATCGAACACTTCGAGAAAGCTCATCAGCCCGCTCGACGTGCCACCGCCCGAGAGCTTCTCCTGCTTGCCGCGGATCGCGCTGAAGTTGGAGCCCGTGCCCGAGCCGTACTTGAAGAGGCGCGCCTCGTTCTTGACGAGCTCGTAGATGCTCATCAGATCGTCATCGACTTTCTGGATGAAGCACGCCGAGCACTGCGGGCGTGAGTAGGCGTTCGCGGTCTCCGTCACCCGGTTCGTCTGCGCGTCGAACGCCCAGTTGCCCCCGGAACCTTCGATGCCGTACTCGTGATAGAGCCCGCAGTTGAACCACACCGGCGAGTTGAACGCGCCGTACTGATTGACGAGCAGAAAGTCGAGCTCGGCTTCGAACGCTTCTGCGTCTTTCGGGCTCGCGAAGTAGTCCCCGAACTCTTCACCCGCCACGCGAATGCTGTGCGCGATGCGGTGCACCACCTGCCGGACGCTGGTTTCGCCCTTGGTCTTGTCGCCGTGCAGGCCGGCCTTACGGAAGTACTTCGACACGACGATGTCGGTCGCGAGCTGCGACCAGCCAGCCGGGATCTCGGCGCCTTCCATCTTGAATACGACCGAGCCGTCGGGGTTCGTGATGACGCTCTGGCGTCGCTCCCACACCACCGATTCGAGCGGGTTTTTCTCGGCGCTCGTGTAGCGCCGCTCAATCGTGAGGCCGCGCCTACGTCTGGGTCGCTTCGACTTGGGCTGAGACTCCGGAGCGATGGAGGTGCTGAGCTTCGCTGGATTGTTGCCCTGACCCACGACTGTAGATTGCGCCATCAGTACCTCCCGACAATCTGTGTTCTCTTGACGCGACGCGCCATCCAGCCGGGCACCGTGCACAGACCACCCCTCTGTGGGTCGCGCGTGCAAGCGCCCGGCAGTTTCTTGGAGCTGCACTCAGGAGCGACGTCTTTGGCGAACGTCACCCCGAGCTGAGTAATTGTTCAGGAGGGGCGACCCCGGATACCTGAACCAATAAGTGTCACTGACCTTACGAACAGCGAAACCGCTTCGGCCAAGACCTGGTTTTGTACCCCAAGCCCTTGGGCACCAGCAAGAAAAAAACCACTAGTTCTTGGTGCTTCGTGGCTCCCCGGTGCCTAACTCGTGAACGACACTGAACTTTCGTCCCCTGTCCACACCCCTGTGACTAACCTGCCGATCGCTGAACACAAGCTACGGGCCGCTTGTCCAGAGAGTTGTCCACCGGCCTTTGTACAGCCCTCCCACAAGCTATCCACGGCCTGTGGATAATCGCTGCGGGCCCCAGGTTCTCGGTCAGGGGCTAGGGCAAGTTCGTCAGGAGGCGTCGCGTTTCCTTTGGTCGGCGGGGGCTGCTGGCGCCGCGGACCGCTGCGTGCGCGGGCTAGCTCTTGCGGCTTTCCATGGGCCGTGGGCGTGCTCGAGCTGCATTCCGACATCGACGCAGCCCCGCATTTCTTTGCGCATTTCGGGCACGGGCACGGGCACGTTACGGGCACGTTTACGGGCACGCCCGAAGTCCCAATCTAGGGACGCACGCTAAAAACCGCTCGCGATGCTGCTCACCCCTCTCAGCCGCGTCACCCTGGCGCACGTGGACTACTTCGTCGGCGGCTTTGCGCTCGCTGCGATCGCGCTCCACGACGCCGCGCACGTCAGCGAAGGGCGCTGGTACGACGTGTTCTGGGTCTGCAATCTGGCGGCGCTGCTCATCGCTCCTGCCGCGCTCCTGCGTTCGCCGCTGCTCGCGACCGTCTCGCTGACGTGGATTCTGCCCGGCACCGCGCTCTGGCTGCTGAGCACGATCACGACGAACGCGAACTTCTTGCCGACCTCGTTCGGAGTGCACATCGGCGGCACGGTCGCGGCGGCGTGGGCCGTCTGGCGTGCCGGCTGTGCGCCGCGGAGCGCGGCCCTGACGCTCGCGCTGCCGGCGTTCGCGGTGCTCTGCTCACGGCTGTTTCTGCCGCCCGAACGCAACGTGAACGCCGCGCACGCCCCGCCGCGCGGGTTCACCGCGCTCGGGAGCGACTTTCCCGTGTTCATCGCGAGCGCCGTCGCGATCACGCTGATCTTGTGCGTCGCCGGGCAGCTCTTGTGCGCCGGGATCGCCAGATTGCCGCGCCCGGGGCGCTGAGCCGAGCGTCCGTCAGCGTGGCGGCTCGGCGCGCTCGGTCAGCGGCGCGCTGGGATCGTGCGGGACTACGCGATCGACGCCGAAGCCGCGCTCGGGCTCGACGACGTGAACGGCCGCGAAACGGCTGAGCGGTCGTGTCAGGCGCTCTGCGTCGCCGGCCACCACGATCACGCCCGAGCCCGGCCTGAAATAGCGAGCCGCGACGCGCTTCACCTCGGCAGACTGCACGGCGCGCACCTTGGCACGGTAGTCGTCGTAGTAGTCGTCGGGCAGGCGGTAGACGGCCAGGCGCCGCGTCATGCTCGCGAGCGCGCCCGTCGTTTCCATGGCGATCAGGAACGAGTCCGACAGGTAGCGCGTCGCCGTGGCCACTTCCTCGGCCGAGGGCGCGCGTTCGCTGATGAGCTTCACGTGCTCGAGCAAGCCGGCCACGGCAAGGCCGGCCTTTGCGGTCTGGGTCCCCGCCGAGAGTGAAATTGGGACGGGCCCGTGCGCCACTTCTTCGATGCTGGAGCTCGTCGAGTAAGCGAGCGAGCGCTGCTCGCGCACGTCCAGGAAAAGCCGTCCGGACACGCCGCCACCGAGGACTTGGTTGGTCGTTCGCAGCGCTGCCCAGTCCGGGCTGCTGCGCTCGGGGCCGAGCGTGGAGACGTAGATTTGGGCCTGCGCACTGCGCGGGCGATTGACCAAGTACACGGAGGTGCGATCGGGCGGCAGCGGTGTCGCGAAGTCCGGCTTGGGCGGGGCCTCGCCTTGCCAGCGTCCGAGCACGCGCTCGGCCGCCGCCTTGGTCTCGGCCGGTGTCACCTGACCGACCACGACCAGCGTCGCGTTCTTCGGGACGAAGTGTTGCTTGTGCCAGCTGCGGCAGTCCGCGAGCGTCAGCTTGCCGAGCGAAGCCGGCGTCGCATCGTATTGGGCGTAGGGATGCACCGCGGTCGGCAAGCGATAGAGCTCCCGATACAGCGTCATCGACGCCACCCAGCCGGGGCTCGTGCGCGACAAGCTCGTCACGCGTTCGATCTCGCGTTGTCGGAGCTTCGTGAACTCGTTCGCAGCGAAGCGCGGCTTTTGCGCCACGGCAGCGACGATCTCGAGCGCGCGCGCAAAGTCTCGAGCCGATACGGCCATGGACACGCTCGTCGAGTCGCGGTCCGTGAGCACTTGCAGCTGACCGCCGAGCGCCTCCGCTTCTTCGAGCAGGTCCCGCGACGACCACGCGCCCGCGCCGCCGGCCTTGAGCAGCTCACCGGCGACCGCGGCCAGACCCGCCTTGTCGGTGTCCGTGGCCTGGCCGGAGAACACCACCAGAGACACTTCCACGACCGGCAGGTCGCGGCGCTCGATCAAGCGCAAGCCGAGGCCGTTTTCGAGCTTCTGGTGAACGATGCTGGGGAAGGGGGCCTCGGGAGAAAGGCCGGGTGGGGGCGGCGTGCTCGCGGCGGTGCCCGCGGAGCTCGCGCCGCTGGCTTTGGCCGACACGGCGGGCGGCGCTGGCGTTTGCGTGCGCGCGACGGGCTTGCTCGAAGAGCAGCCGAGCAGCAGGCTTGCGGCGAGCACGACGAGCCGGGTTCGACGCGCGCTCACGGCTGAGCTCCCTTGCTGGCGGCCCCTGCGGGCGCGCTCGGCGCGGGTGGCTTGCCGGGCGGCGCTGCCGCCTGCGCCATGGGCAACACCGTTACGACGTTGCGGCGCGCGTTGGTCAAGTACTTGGCCGCGGCCGCTTGCACACGCTCGCGCGTGACGGCGAGATAGGCATCGAGCTCGCGCGTGAACGAGCGCGCGTCGCCCCAGAACACCTCGAACTCCCCGAGGCGCGTGGCGCGCGACAGATTGGCCTCCAGACCGAACAAGAAGCGGGTGCGCATGCGATTTTTGACTCTTTCCAGCTCGGCCGCGCTCGGCCCCTTTTCCGCCAGCTCACGAACGGCGGCGTCGAGCTCCCGTTCGATGGTCGGGAGCTTCGAGCGCGTCGTCAAGGTGGCCATCATCGCGAACAGATCCGGCCCGCGATGGCCGCTGGTCCATGCTGAAACGCTGCGCAGCACGCCGCGCTCGAGCACCAGCCGGCGGTGCAGCCTCGAGCTCTCGCCGTCGGTCAGCACCATCGCCGCGAGCTCGAGGGCATAGTGCTCCGCGGTGCGCGACTCGGGAATGATCCAGCCGTAGAAGAGGCCTGGTGTCTTCGCGTTCTGATCTTCGACTTGGTCTCGCCGCTCGGCGCTCTGAGGCGCGAGCGGAGCCGGGTCGTAGGCGGGGACCTGTGTGGGCACGCCGCCGCCGAAGTACTGGTTGACGAGGCGCATTGCTTCGTCCTGCTCGAAGTCGCCGGCGATCGTGAGGACCGCGTTGTTGGGCGCGTAGTAGCGCTCGTGGAAGTCACGCACCCACTCGAAGCTCGCGTTCTCGAGGTCCGCCATCGAGCCGATCACGCTGTGCGCGTACGGCCAATGCTTGTCGAAGGAAAGCTCGGCCAGGCGCAACATGCCGCGCATGTACGCGGCATTCTCGTAGCGCATGCGGTACTCCTCCTGCACCACCGCGCGCTGGTTTTCGAAGTTCTCCGGAGTCACCGCAAGCCAGCGCATGCGGTCCGCTTCCAGCCACAGGCCGAGCGCGAGCTCGTTCGCGGGGAGTACCTCGAAATAGTTCGTGCGATCGCTGGAGGTCGTGCCGTTCAAGGTCCCGCCTCGCGCCGAGATCAGGTTGAAGTGCCCGCCCTTGGGCACGTGCCGGCTGCCCTGGAACATCATGTGCTCGAACAGGTGCGCGAAGCCGCTGCGTCCGGGCTCCTCGTTGCGCGCGCCGACGTCGTAGGTGACGGCAATCGCCACGGTGGGCGAGCTCCGGTCCACGTTCATGACCACGCGCAGGCCGTTCTTCAATTTGACGCGGTGAATGGCCAGCCGCAGCCGCTCGAGGGCCTCGTGCGAGGCATCCGGAGCGGGAGCCGGAACGGCCGCCGGTGGAGCGGCGGCGGCGGTGGTGGCGAGAGCTACTGCGAGTCCGAGAGCGCCCAGCGCCGGAGCTCGAAAACGGTGACGCATGGCGGGGGCTTAGCACAGCTCACCGGCCGAGTCTGGGTTCACACCCCGCGATTCAGTTCCAACGCGCCCACTCGCGTAAGTAGTAGCCGACGAGGGCCTGGTTGTTGAGGCGATTGGTTTGCGCAGGGACGCGCTGCATGTCCTTTGCGAACGAAAATAGCTCACGGAGCGTGGCTGCATCGAGATAGCGCAGCTTCGCCTCGGGTAAGCGCAAGGGTAATGGAGCGGCCTCCTGCCGAGCCAGCGCAAACCCCCATTCGCCGAACGAGGGCACGAACACACGATACGGGTGCACATGGAATCCGGCGTTTTCGAGCGTGGCGATCACGCACCAGAATGCAGTGCGAGCGAACAGCGGCGACGTCGCTTGCACCACCAGCGTGCCCCCGGGCGTGAGGCGCGCGCGCGCCATGCGGTACATTCGATCGGAGTACAGCTTGCCGAGGGAATAGTTGCTGGGATCGGGAAAATCGAAAATCATCACGTCGAAGCGTCGCGCTTGCCGGCCGAGCCACACGAAGGCGTCCTCGTTCACGATCGAGAGCTTCGGGTTCGACAGCGCACCGCGGTTCAGACGCGTCAGACGCGGCTCGGAGCGGAACAGATCCGTCATCAGCGGATCGAGATCCACGAGCGTCACTTCTCGCACGTCGGGCCAGCGCAGGACTTCACGCGCCGCCAGGCCGTCCCCGCCGCCTGCGATCAGCACGCTTCTCGCATTCGGCGTCGCGCCCAGGGCCGGGTGCACCAGCGCCTCGTGGTAGCGATGCTCGTCGGCGGACGCAAATTGCAGGTTCCCGTTCAAGTGCAGCGTGAGGCCGGCCGGATGCTCGCTCAGCACCACGCGCTGGTAGCGGGACTGCGCGCGGATCAGCTGCTGGCCGCCGAAAATCGCCGTCTCCGAGGCTTCCAGCACGCGCTCGCCCTGCACCATCCCGAGCAGGAGCAAAACCAGGACCAGCACGGCGCGTAGCCGCGCGCGCACCAGCGCGGGCCGGTCGCGGAGGTCGAGATCGAGCACGAACGTGGAAGCGAGCGCCACGAGCGCGTTGAGCATGCCGCATGCGAGCGACGTGTGGACGAGCCCGAGCTCGGGCACGAGGAGCAGGGAGAATGCCAGGGACCCCAGGAGCGCGCCGGCGTAGTCGAAGGTGAGCGCCCTGGCGATCAGCTCCTTGAACGAGATTTGCCGCTCGAGGATACGGATCAGCAGCGGCAGCTCGAGGCCGACCAACGTGCCGACGGCCACGCAGCAGGCGTACAGGATGAACGCGAACGCGTGGGTGAAGCCGTACGCGAGGAACAAGGCGGGCGCGCTGAAACCGCCGAGCAGCGCCGCGCCCAGCTCGACGTTGACGAAGGTGGCGGCGAGGTCCCGCTCGATGAAGCGCGAGATGTACGCGCCCAGCCCGAGCGCCGACAGATACACGCCGATGACGATCGAGAACTGAGTGACGGAGTCACCGAGCACGTAGCTGGCCACGGCGGCCATGACCAGCTCGTAGACCAAGCCGGCAGTGGCGATGATGAGCACCATCGCCAGCAGCAGCGCCGTGCGCTTGCGGCGCCCGGCCGCGCTCGGCTCAGCCTCCGATGGCTGCGGCAATGATGATGCTGAGGCCAAGGATCACGGAGCCGATGAGCACGGCCAGGGCCGTGTTGTGGTCTTCCTCGATTTCCTTGCGCAGCGAAAAGGGCGTGACCAGGCGGATGATCACGAAGCTGGCTGCGAACATGACGATGCCGATCAGCGAGTACACGATAGACGCGACCAGTGCCTTGACGAACGGAGCCCAGCTGATGGTGTCCATACCGACGCCTTTATCGCCTCGGGCGCATGAACACAAACCTCGCGCATCCGGGCGGGCCGGCGCCCCTCGCGCGAGCTCCGTGCCCTGGCGGCCGCCAGGGCCGGATCGCCCGGCCTCTACCCCGATCCCGCTTTCCTGCTTTCTGGGAGCGGACGGTGTAAGCTCGCTCGAGCAGGGGCCGATGCTGGTGCTATTGGGGCCGACCTTTCGCGGAACCGACGACGAGTACGCCGAGCTCGCTCGCGTCACCGGTATGGTCCCCTACGACCTGAAAATGAAGTGCAAGCCCCAGAGCTGGGGGGTGGTGCGGTCCCTCGCGGACGAGCAGCAGGCACGTGGGCTGTGCATGCGGCTGCGGGAGCTCGGCCTCCCGGCGTGTCTGGTCGATTCGGGCGTCGGACACGATCCGGAGCGTGCCATCGTCCACGTACGGCGTATCGGCCTGGGCGGGGCCGACATGCTGTTGCAGCTGCGCGAGCGCAGCATGAGCATTCCACTGGCGGCGCTGGCCGCGCTGGTGCGCGGAGAGGTGCAAGTCGGCAGAACCGCGGTACTTGCTGGCTCGATGAGCGTGAGCAGCGCCGCGTTCCGCGCGGTCAATCCGTCACCCGCCGACGTCGCCGTTTTTCGTGAGCAGACGGCGGCGACGGAGCTCGAGGCGTTCGCCGCGCTCGATCTGCACTTTCTGACCGTGCGCTGGGTGGCGCGCGTCGATGCGCGCCATTTCGAGTTCGATCCGGCGTTCATCAGTGAGAGCCCCGCTCAAGACCTGGAGCACTTGGCGGATGTTCTGGCGGAGCAAGCCAGCGTGCGGGTCGATCGGCACCTCCGAGTTTCCAGCGTGGCATCGTACACGGGACGACACGCCAAGACGGGTGCGGCCGCGACCGCCGTGCCGCGGTCCGGCCGAGACAGCGACGAACATTTCGACGCGTACTCTCGCCTGGTCGGCGAGGCCGAGCGACAGCTGCGCATGCTGAGCGTGCGCTGACGAGACACTGGTGAGCGTCAGCCGCCGTGAGTTATTGAGCTGGCTGATCGGCGCGCCGCTCGCCGCGCAGGCCTGCCGCCGCTCGCGACGGGGAGTCGCTGGCAGCATTCGCGGTGGCGCCATGAGCTCGGGGCATCGGCTGGTATCTCGCGAACATCCTTCGCTCGAACGCGCGAGCGGGCCGGCGCAGCGCACGGGCATCGCCATCGTGGGCGCCGGCATCAGCGGCCTGTCTGCAGCCTGGCGGCTCGAACGCCTGGGAGAGCGCGACTACACGATCTTCGAGCTCGAAGGGAAGCCCGGGGGGACATCCGGGTACGACACCGATGGCGTCGTGCCGTATCCCTGGGGCGCGCACTACGTCCCCGTGCCCGGTCGCGACAACCGCGCGCTCGCCGCGCTGCTACAGGAGATTGGCGCCATCGAGCGGCAGCCGGACGGCAAATTTCGGGGCAGGGAAGGCGTGCTCGTGCGTGAAGCCGACGAGCGGATCTTCGTGAACGGAGCGTGGCACGGCGGGCTGTTCCCGACGCTGCTCGCCAGCGCCGACGACCGCGCAGAGCTCCGGCGTTTCGATGAGGAAACGCGGCGCTGGGCTGCGTTTCGCGACGCGCAGGGCCGGCGCGCGTTCAGCTTGCCGATGCACGCTTCGTCGAACGCGGCCGAGCTCACGGTGCTCGACCGCATGAGCGCCGCGGAGTGGCTGAAGCAGCGCCGATTTTCGTCCAAGCTCCTCGAGTGGTACGTCGACTATGCATGCCGCGACGACTACGGGCTAACGCTCTCGGCCACGAGCGCGTGGGCCATGTTGTTCTACTTCGCTTCGCGCGTTCACGAGCCCGGGCAGAGCTCGGCTGCATTTCTGACGTGGCCGGAAGGAAACGGCCGTCTCGTCGCGCACCTCGCAGAGAGCGCCGGGTCGCGCCTGCGCGTAGGACAGCTGGTGAGCGACGTGGTGCAGGACGAGAGCGGCGTCGACCTGGCGGTATTGGACGTCGCGACGCAAAAACTCCGGCGCTATCGCGCCGACGCCGTGGTGCTGGCTGCGCCGCAATTCGTCGCCGCGAAGCTCTTGCGGTCCTGGCGGGAAAAGCCGCCCGACCACCTGGGCCGCTTCAGCTACGGCTCGTGGTTTGTCGCCAATTTGCACTTGTCCAGAAGGCCACGCAGCGCCGGTCACGAGCTTTCGTGGGATAACGTGCTCTACGACAGCCCGAGCCTCGGCTACGTCGTCGCGACGCATCAGCGCTTGCTCGATCGCGGGCCGACCATCTTTACGTACTACCAGCCGCTCGCCGGCGCCGATCCGCGCGAGGCGCGCCGGCGCTTGAGCGAGCTCGAGCACCGCGACTTCTGTGACGCGATCCTGGCCGATCTGGGGCGCGCGCACGCCGATCTCGAGGACTGCGTGGAGCGCATCGACGTGTGGCGCTGGGGTCACGCCATGGTGCGGCCCGTGCCCGGTTTCATCTGGAGCGGCGCGCGACAGAAAGCGATGCAGCCGGTCGGCCGCGTTCATTTCGCGCACTCGGATCTCTCCGGTCTGGCGCTCTTCGAAGAGGCTCAGGATCGCGGGGTGCGCGCGGCCGAAGCGATACTCGCGGCGCGTGGCCGGCAGTTTGCGTCGTTGCTCGGTTGAAAAGCGGTGCTTATACTGCGGTTATGGCTGTTGCCACACGCCAACCGTGCGTGATGATTGTCGATGATGACGAGGACTTGCGGCAGACCTTGACCGAACTTTTGGCGGCGTGGGGCTACCAGGTGTGCACGGCCCAGAACGGCCATGACGCACTCCAGCAGCTCGAGCGGGCGCATCCGTCGGTCGTGCTGCTCGATCTGATGATGCCGGTCGTCAATGGCTGGGAGTTCGTGCATGAAGTCGAAGCGCGTCATCTCGACTTGAACATCATCGTCATGACGGCTGCGCACCCGGACGACGTGCCCGCCCACTATCCGGTTCTTCACAAGCCGATGGGTCTCGACGAAGTCAAAAGCGCGATCGAGGGAAGCTGCAGCCAGCGCTCTTGATCAGCGGTCGGCGCCGGCACGCGGCAACACGGAAACGAGCAGCGCGAGCGCGCTGAGGGCCGTCAGCACCCCGAACACGCTCGACATGATGGCGATGAATGTCAGCGGATGCGCCTGGACCGGCTCGTCTCCCAGTTCGAGGGAGATGGCGGTCCCGGCCGCCAGCATGCCGAACACGATGCCGAGCGAGCGTGCCTTGGCACTGAGCGCTGACGCCGTGCTGAGCGCGGTGACCGGGACGCTGCGCATGATGATGGTCATGTTGGGCGACGAGAACAGCGCGAAGCCGAGGCCCTGAACCGCCAGCACCGAGATCACCGTCCAGGGGCCCGAATGCTGGTCCAGCCGGGTGGCTCCCAGGGCGCTCACTGACACCAGCAGCACTCCGCCGGCGGCGATCCAGCGCGCCGGGTAGCGATCCGCGAGTCGGCCTGCGACGGGCGCCATCGCCGCCATCAACACCGAGCCGGTGGCGAGCACCTGACCCGCGCGCGTGGTCGAGTGTCCGAGCGACACCTGCATGTAGATGCTCAGCATGAAGACCGAGCTGAACGCGTTGATGTAAAGCAGCAGTTGCACCAGGAGCGCGCGGCTGAGCTCGCGGTTCCGCACGAGCGCGCGCACGTCGAGGAGCGGCCGCTGCATGCGCTGTTGCACGATGACGAACGCGGCTGCGAGGGCCATGCCACCGGCGAAACATCCGGACGCAAGCGCCGGAAGGCGAAGGCTGGCGCTGCCGGCGACGAGACACAGCACCGATGTGACGATCAGGGCGGTGCTGGGAAGATCCAGCCTCTCGTTCGGCTTCCGCCAGCTCGAATCGAGGAGGCGGTGAACGAGGCCGAGGCCGAGCAGAATGACCGCGCCGCCGAGCAGGAACACCCCGCGCCACGATGTGTGCTCGACGACGAACCCGGCCACGATGGGGCCCAGGGTGAGGCCGACATAGATGGCGCCAATCGAGCTCCCGTAGGCGCGGCCCCGGCGCTCCGGTGGCACGATGTCGGTCAGGATGGCCGGCCCGGTGACCGCGAGCAGCGCGGAGGTGACGCCCTGCACGAAGCGGGCGGCGAGGATCGCGGGCACCGACGACAACGTGCCGGTGAGGATGGATGTGAGCCCGAAGCTCAGCATGCCGAGCTTGTAGAGCGTGCGCTTGTCGGTGACGTCGGCGAAGCGGCCGAGCGGAAGCAGGAACGCCAGGCTCCCCGCCAAAAAGAGCGTCTCGATGAGTCCGAGCGCCGTCGCGCCCGCGCCCAAGTCCGCGCCCATGCTCGGCAGGGCCACGGCGACTCCCGAGAACATGAATGGCGGCCCAAACTGCGAGGCGATGATGGCGCGCGCGAGGAGCCTGGAATTCTGCGGGGCCAGCACGGAGGCGTAACCTATTGCCGTTTGCCGCGGCTGTCCCAATTCCCCATCCGAGAGTCTGGGCCCGGAGCGTGATGTGGCATGAAGTGAGCGCGAGTGCGCGCCGCTTGCGTTGCTAATGCTTCTGCCGACGCGTGCCGTAGTGAGTCGGCCCGGTGACTAGACGGGCGAAGGCGGGAACGCGGAGTGCTCGCGTCGTAAGAAGAAAGTGCGGCCCCCACTAATACGGGTTAACTTCTTACTAAATCGCGCCGTTCACTATGCGTATGCCCATGGCTTATGCCCACCGTGTCGTGCGTCCTCGCAGCGGGGCGCGACTTTGCGTGGCATTGCTCCTGATTGTTTGCGGGGTGCTGAGCGCGATGAGTGGCTGCTCCGGCGGCCAGGAGCTCGAGGGTAACCCGTTCGAGCACCCGCCCGAGGACGGCGGCCAGAACCACGTCGAGGCGGGCCCCTGCACCGAAGAAACCACGCGTCGGTGCGGCATCACGCTCGGTCGTCACGGCAACGTCTTGAGTTGCTACGTGGGCACGCAGAAGTGCCAGGGCGGAGTCTGGAGCACGTGCGCGGACGGCCAGGTCACCGAGCTTGCGGTACCGAGCGGCGGGATGTTTCCGCAAGCCCTGGGCCCGCCCAAGGCGTGCGTGAACAACCCGTGCGACCCGTGGTGCCAGGTCTACAACGAGGTGCCGGACGCGGCGATCATTCCCAACATCGGCGATCCCGTGTTCACCTGGGAAACGGGCGGGCTCGAGGACATGCCGCCGGGCCTCACGAAAAAGGCACTCGTACAGCCGTGCCAGTCGGGCGCGGATTGTCAGTTCAATCACTACTGCAAAGACGTGTCCACGGCGAGCGCGTGCACGCACAGTAAGTGCATCAAGGGGCTGCCGCTCGACGCTGCGTGCGACCCGTGCGTGGCGGCTGTTTGCGCCCAGGATCCTTCGTGCTGCGGCACCAGCGCGTGCGCACATGACGTCTGCGCGGCGGGCGTGAAGCTCGACCCGACCTGTAACTCGTGCGCTGCCAGCGTGTGCGCGGCGAAGCCGTCGTGCTGCACCGGCACCTGGGATGCGAGCTGCGTCGCGCTCGTGAACACGAGCTGCCCGAGCGTGCAGTGCGGCTGCGCTCCCGGACAGCTCGAGCACAATGGCCGCTGCTACGCGAACCAGGACACCAGCGGTGACTGGGCGACGGGGCGCTACTTCTGCCAGGCTTACGGTCTCGGCTGGGATCTGGTGAGCATCAACGACGACGACGAGAACGAGTTCGTCCGCACGCAAACCAACGCCACGACCTGGATTGGCTTCAGCGACGTGCAGACCGAAGGCACGTGGAAGTGGTCGAGCGGCGCGTCCGTGACTTACACGAACTGGAACCGCAATCCGGACAACGGCGGCGACTGTTTCATGTTCGACAAGACGTCAGGCGGCTGGGACGACCGCGACTGCGGCGACTCCTTCGACTCATTGTGTGAAGCGCCTGCGGCGCCCGCCGTCTGCGCGTCGGGGGAGACCCTCTACAACGGCCGCTGCTACGTTGCTTCCGGCTCGACCGTGACCAGCTGGACGGCCGCCCGGGATGCCTGCCTGGCGCGCGGCGGTGGTTGGGCCCTGGTGGACATCACCAATTTGGCGGAAAATGGCTTCGTTCAGGGTCTCACCAGCGGCTCAAACGCCTACTGGATCGGTCTTTACGATACCGCGACAGAAAATACCTACCGCTGGGTAACCGCACCAAGTACCACGGTCACCTACTTCAACTGGGCGACGGGTCAGCCGAATCCGTCGGGCTCGGATACAGAAGATTGCATTTCCTTCAGCGATACGGATGGCCGCTGGACCGATCGAGCATGCAGTGGAACGGGCAACATTCTCAGATACGTCTGTGAAGGCCCGACGCTCGCTTGTCCTTCCGGCACCGTGCTCAGCGGTGGTCGCTGCTACGCGCTGCAGACGAGCAACATGACGTGGAGCGACTCGCGAAGCACCTGCCAGGCGCGCGGCACCGGATGGGATCTGGTCTCGATCGACTCTGCGGCCGAGAACACGCTCGTTCAGGGCATGGTCTCGACCACGACGTGGACCGGGCTCAACGACCGTTCCAGCGAAGGCACCAACGTCTGGTCGAACGGCTCCTCGAGCACATACCGCAACTGGCGCATCACCGACCCCGCGGGCGGCACTGCACAGAACTGCGCGTTCATGAACCAGAGCTCATCCGTGACGGACGGGCGCTGGGCCGACGACGATTGCACGGACGCGTACAACTCCTTCTGCGAAGGCCCGTACACGAACTCGACCCTGACCTGGAGTCAGAGCTGCATCGACCAGGTCGCGACGGTGTGTGACGCGCGCTGTGGAGCTGGCTCGCCGCCGGCGCAAACCGGCACGTGCACGCCCTGGCTGCCTGGTGAAACGCAGACCAACTGCGGCGGCATCGATCTCGCGCTCGGTGTGCCTTGCGAAAACGAGACGATCTCCGTCTGCAACCACGGCACCCAGCCGGCGCCGTCGGGCGTGCGTATCGTATCCTTCTCAGGCAACTCGGGTCAGTATCCCCAGTGCGCGCCCGATCCGGCCAAGATCCAGTCGACCTGCGTGACGACCCGGCCGATTCCGGCCGGGGAGTGCATCGACATGCGCTGCCCGGGCATCCAGAACATCAGCGAGATCATGGTGAACCCGCCGGGTGCGGGTCACGTGAACGAGTGCAGCTGCCTCGACAACTGGTCGCTCTACGACAAGAGCGTCACGTGCGGTGCGCCGGACTGCTCCGGCGCAGTGAGCGAAGCCAACGCCAAGAAGGTGAACATGTTCTTCGTGTTCGACCGTTCGGGCTCGATGGCAGGCGCGCGCTGGGATGGCTCGGTCGCCGCGCTCACCGCCTTCTTCAAGGATCCGGCGTCCGCCGGCCTGAGCATGGCGCTCGAGTACTTCCCGCTGCCGTCGGGCACCGTGAACGGCCGCAACGCCGGTGACGGCTGCGGTTCGGATTCTTGTTCAACCCTGCCGTGTGCCAATCCCATGGTCGCGCTCGGCACGCTGACGACTGCAGCGTCGCCGACGGACGTTCAGGAGCAACGGCTGCTGAGCTCGCTCGGTGTCGGGCCGTCGGGGTCGACGCCGGCTTATCCAGCCATGCGCGGCGCATTGGATTGGGCGATCCTCCGCCAGGCGACGGCCACGAACGAGGCCAACGTGGTGATCTTCATCACGGACGGCGATCCGAACGGCTGTTTTCAGGGTGGCAGCGCCGGTTCCACGAACCTCGCCATCGCGAACGCGGTGGAAGAAGCGTACTTGATTCACGACATCCGCACCTACACGGTGGCCATGGAGGGCGCGAACGTGATCGCGCTCGACAACATGGCGCGCCGCGGTGGCACCGGCCAATCGTTCGTGGTGGGAGCCAGCAACTCGCTGCAGGTGGCTGCAGACCTATCCGCTGCGCTGCGCACCATCGCAGGTCAGAACGTCGCGTGTCAGTTTCCGTTGACGAATCAGGGCCTGTTCGACCCAATCACGTCCACCGTGACGTACACTCCGAGCTCGGGCGCCGCGCAGAACCTCACGAAACGCACCACGAGCGCAGCCTGCGGCACCGGCTGGTACTTCGACGACAACACGAACCCCACCTCCATCACGCTGTGTCCGAGCACGTGTGCCACCGTTCAAGCGGACGCCAACGCTCGAGTACAGGTGCACCTGGGCTGTCCGAGCGGCTACGAACAGACGCTGAAATCGCAGCTCTACGACGGCGCGTGTCCGAGCGGACAGGGTACGCAGTGGGGCTACCTGGCCTACGACACGGACACGCCGGGCAACTCCAGCGTGGTGTTTCAGGCTCGCACGGCGGCGACCCAGGCGGATTTGGCGAGCGCCGCCTGGACGACCCTCGCGACCGCGCAGGGCGCCACACCGGACTGTTTGATGAGCGGTCCCGCCCCGTGCCCGGTGGACGTGACGAAAAAGCTCGGTGGCGGTTCGGCTGCACGCTCGCGTTTCCTGGAGCTCCAGCTCGTGCTGAACCCGACGAGCAATCGGCGCATTCCGCCGGAGGTCCACGACTGGGATCTGACGTACTCCTGCCCGCCCAACGAGTAAGTCGGGGCGTAGGGAAGGCGTCCGCCGCACAGCGGTGTTAGAGGACGGGAGTCATGGGCGACTCCGAACAGGTACTGCTCGACCGGTTGAACCTCGAGACTCTGGACCGCGACTTGTTCCGCGGCTTCAGCCCGAACGATGGGCGGCCACGGGTGTTCGGCGGGCAGGTGCTGGGCCAGGCGCTGATCGCGGCGTGCCGCACGGTGGAGGGCCGCACCGCGCATTCGCTGCACGCCTACTTTCTTCGCCCGGGCGATCCGCGCATTCCCATCATTTACGAGGTCGATCGCATCCGTGACGGCAAGTCGTTCACCACGAGGCGGGTGGTGGCCATCCAGCGCGGCGAGGCGATCTTCAACATGTCCACGTCGTTCCAGGTCGACGAGCCCGGCCCGTCGCACCAGGCGGCGATGCCCGCCGCGCCGCCCCCGGAGAGCTTGCCGTCGAACGAGGAACGTCTGAAAGCCGCCCACGAGAAGACGGGCAGCCAGCTGTTCGAGATCCTCCTGCACCTGGAACGTCCCATCGACGTGCGCGACACGGACCCGTTCGACCACCTCGATCCAAAGCCGAGAACGGGGCCGCACATGGCCTGGTTCAAGACGCGCGAACGTCTACCCGACGATCCGCTGCTCCACCAATGTGCGCTGGCGTACGCGTCCGATCTTTCGTTGATCGACACCTCGCTCCACCAGCACGGTTTGACGTACTTCAATCCGCAAGTGATGGCAGCCAGCCTCGACCACACCATGTGGTTTCATCGGCCCTTTCGCGCCGACGAATGGCTCTTGTACGTGACCGAGAGTCCCAGCACGGGCAGCTCGCGGGGCTTCAATCTCGGCAGCATCTTCGCGGCGGACGGGACGTTGGTCGCGTCGGCGGCCCAGGAAGGACTGATGCGGGTGCTCTCGCACAAGAAGCCGCGATGAACAGCGCGCTGCCCTGGCAGAGCGCACGCGCCCTGCGCCTGACCGGCCCCTGGCTCTGGAGCCCGGGGATTGATCTCGCCGTGTTCGGGGGCAGCGCGCTCTTTGCTTTCGCGCTGCTCGCGCTGGGTGAGGCGCTGGGGTGGACAGAGGGCGACCTGCCGGAGTGGAGCTTCGTCGCGTTCGTGCTGTGTGTGGACGTGGCGCACGTGTATTCGAGCCTGTTCCGCACCTACTTCGACCGCGACGAGCTCCGCGTTCATCGCCTCCGGTACGTGCTCGTTCCGCTGATCGTGTACGCGGCCGGAGTAGCGCTGTACCTGCACGGCGCGCTGACGTTCTGGCGTGTGCTGGCTTATGTGGCGGTGTTCCACTTCGTCCGCCAGCAGGTCGGCTGGGTGGGCGTTTATCGGGCGCGGGCAGGGAACGCCGGACGGCTCGACGTCTGGTGCGATAGCGCCGCGACCTACGCTGCTGCGCTCTATCCTCTGGTCGAGTGGCACGCCCGCTTGCCGGACACTCGCTTCGCCTGGTTCATGGCTGGTGATTTCGTGGACGTGGCCTCGTCCGCTGCGCGCGTGGCGCCGTACGCGCGAACGCTGTGGATCGTCGCCTTGTGCGCGTTCGCGGCGCGCCAGCTCGAGCTCTTCTGGCGAAGCGGGTCAGTGCAGCTCGGCAAGATCTGCGTCGTGCTCAGCACCGCGGCCATCTGGTACGTCGGCATCGTCGCCACGAACAATGACTTCGCGTTCACCGTCACGAACGTGATCGCGCACGGGATTCCATATCTGGCGCTGCTCTGGGCGTTCGCGCGCGAGCGAAGTCGCGAAGCGCCGCGCAGCCTTGGATCACAGCTGGTGGCGGGGGGGATAGCTGCATTCGTGGCCGTCGTGCTGGTGCTCGCGTTCGTGGAAGAGCTGCTCTGGGATCGCTTCGTGTGGCGAGAGCACGGCTGGCTCTTCGGCACCACCAGCGCCGAGCTGGGTGGGCTGGCGCTGGCTTTGCTGGTCCCGCTGCTCGCGCTGCCGCAGGCCGTGCATTACGTGCTCGACGGGTTCTTGTGGCGGCGCGGGGAGACGCGACGACTGGGCGCGCAGCGCCGCGCGCTCGGCTTCGCCGACTGAGCCCGCACGCACGCGCCCCCGCGCTGCTGTTCGACACCGGCCTGCAGCAGCGTTATGAATCGCAAGATGAGCGGTTCACCGGCGGGCACTGCCCAGGGGACGACGGGCGCGCTGCTCTGGCAGCCGAGCGAGGCCGTGCAGGCGCAGAGCCGCATGCGCGCGTACCTGACCTGGCTCTCGGAAGAGCACGGGCTTCACTTCGACGGTTACTCGGCGCTCTGGGAGTGGTCCGTGCGCGACCTGCCCGCGTTTTGGCAGTCCATCTGGGACTACTTCGGGGTCATTGCTCATACGCCGGCGCGTGAGGTCCTGGCTGACGCACGCATGCCCGGTGCGTCCTGGTTTCCCGGCGCGACGCTGAACTACGCAGAGCACGCCTTGCAGCGGCGCGCTGGCGGAACAGCCGTGATCTACCGCGGCGAAGAGGGCGTGCGCACGGAGCTCGGCCGCGCCGAGCTCGCGGAACGCGTGGCACGCGCCGCCGCCGGTCTACGGCGCCTGGGCGTGGGCAAAGGGGACCGCGTGGTGGCGTTCATGCCGAACGCGCCGGAGACGTTGATCGCCTTTTTGGCCACGGCGAGCCTGGGCGCGATCTGGTCGAGCTGCTCGCCGGAATTCGGCGTGCAGAGCGTCCTGGATCGCTTCCGGCAAATCGAGCCGAAGGTGCTCCTGGCCGTCGACGGCTACGTGTACGGCGGTAAACGCTTCGATCGCAGCGACGCCCTTTCGGCGATCCGCGGTGGACTCCCCATGCTCGAGCACACGGTGGTGCTGAGTCGGATCGGTCAGAGTGGGACCTCGGGGCAGGGATCCGTGCTGTCATTCGACGAGCTGCTTTCACGCCACGAGCCGCTCGCGTTCGAAGCGGTGCCGTTCGATCATCCGCTCTGGATCCTGTACTCCTCCGGCACCACGGGCCTGCCGAAGCCCATCGTGCAGGGGCACGGCGGGATCTTGCTCGAGCACTACAAGGCGCTCGCGCTGCACTGCGATCTCGGGGAGAGCGACCGCTTCTTCTGGTTTACGACCACGGGCTGGATGATGTGGAATTTCCTGATCAGCGGCCTGCTCGTCGGCGCCACGATCGTGCTGTACGACGGCAGTCCCGCGCATCCGGATCTCGGAGCGCTCTGGGCGCTGGCGGAACAGGAAACGCTCACCTATTTCGGCACCAGCGCGCCGTTTTTGTTGTCGTGCAAGAAGGCCGAGCTCTCGCCCGCGGGGACGCGCGATCTGAGTCGCTTGCGCAGTTTGGGCACGACCGGCGCGCCATTGCCCGCGGACGGCTTCGACTGGGTTTACGCACACGTGTCAGCGGATCTCCTGCTCGGCTCGATCAGCGGCGGCACCGACGTGTGCACCGCGTTCGTGCTCTCGTGCCCCCTTTTGCCGGTGTACGCTGGAGAGATTCAGTGCCGTGCCCTCGGGGCCAAGGTCGAGGCGTACGACGCCGCTGGCGCGTCGGTGACGAATCAGGTGGGTGAGCTCGTGGTCAGCGCACCAATGCCGTCCATGCCCGTGTGCTTCTGGAACGACGCCGAGGGCCGGCGCTACCACGACAGTTACTTCGCGGCATATCCGGGCGTCTGGCGTCACGGCGATTGGATTCTGATCAACGAACGCGGGGGCTCGATCATCTATGGCCGCTCGGACTCGACGCTGAACCGCGGCGGGGTGCGGATGGGCACGAGCGAATTCTACCGCGTGGTCGACGGCCTGCCGGAGGTGAGCGACAGTCTGGTGATCGACACCGGCTCGCTCGAGGACTCGGCCGGCAAGCTGTGGCTATTTCTCGTGCTGGCGGCGGGAAAGACGCTGGACGCGCCGCTCGCCGAGCGCATCAAGGCGACGATTCGGCGCGAGCTGTCGCCCCGGCACGTCCCGGACGAGATTCGGGCGATCCCCGAGGTGCCGCGCACGCTCAATGGCAAGAAGCTGGAAGTGCCGATCAAACGCATCCTGACCGGCACGCCGCTCGAGCGCGCCGTGAGCCCGGACACGCTCGCCAATCCGCGGTCGCTGCAGGCCTTCGTCGAGCTCGCGAACGTCAGCTCTCGCTGATCGCCGCCAGCCGCGTGCGTGCGACCTTGCAGGCGAGCGCGCTCTTGTCGATCCCCGCGTAACGACGCCCGAGACGCCGCGCGACCGCGAGCGTCGTGCCCGAGCCGCACATGGGATCGAGCACCCGGCTCTCGGGCGAGCTGGCGGCGCGCACGATGCGTTCCAGCAGCGATTCGGGTTTTTGCGTGGGATAGCCGGTCGTCTCACGCACCAGCGGCGTGTTGGCGCGCATGGCCGGACAGTCCGTCCACACGCTCCCCAGCATGCGTCCCTTGTCCGCGTAGTAGCGGTAAGCTTTGCCGCCGATGACGCGTTCCCGGTAACGCCGCCCCTCGGCATCGACGTTCTGAAAATGCATCGAAAGGCTGGTGCTGGCGTACGGTTCGCGCAGCGCCGGATCGTGCGCGTTCCAGAGCATGCGCGCGCCCTTCGAGTAGATCAGGATCGTCTGGTGCGTCACGTTGGGCGCGTCGCGTTTGCGCCCGCCGTTGCCCGGGATCCAGATGATCTCGCCGCGAAAGCGCGCTCTGCCGAAGACGCGGTCGCAGAGTGTCTTGGCGTCGTGAACGGCTCGATAGTCGAGGTGCAGCCAGAGGCTCGCTCGTTCACTCATCGCGTCGCGCAGCACCGCGAGGCGCGGCTCGAGCATATGCAAGAAACCGTCCAGGCCGCCCCAGTTGTCCTCGTACGCGTGCGTCCCTTGCGCGCGGGAGCCGCGCTCACGCCGCGCGGCGCGCTTCACGCCGGCGTTGAACGGCGGATCGACGTACACCAGATCGAAGCGATCCCGAGCCCTCTGCACGAGCAGCGGCACGACGTCGAGGCAATCTCCAGCGTGCACCTCGGAACCCCCGCTGCTCGGTGACGGACGTCGGAGCTCCAGAGGCGCCGTCAAGCCCCGTCACCGGGCACGCTCGCGGCGCGGGGATCGGGCTCCGCCTCTGTGGGAGAATCTTCGCTCGTGGCCAGGGCCGGCCGTGACTCGAGTGGGTCATCCGCCGCGATGCGCTCGAGATCTTCCGCGCCGAGCGGACCTCCGCCGAGGGTCGCGGGCAACCACTCCCAGAGCGGCCCCCCACCTTCGCAGCCCATCACCGCTTCTTCCGGCGTGCAGGCGATGCGCACGTGGATGTGATCGTCGTGCGGCGCGCTGTCCCCCGGCTGCAGGAGCACCGTTTCCGCCTGCCAGACGAGCGATAGATTTTCACCTTTTGCGATCGCGTAGTCGATGAGCAGGGCCTCGATGTCGCGGCTCACGAAGATGAACTGCACGCCGACGGCCGGGTGCACGAGCAGCTCCTTGATGAACAACCACTGGCGCTCGACGTCGAGGCGCACGTAGCTCGTGAGGTTGTCGGAAGGGAGCCTCGCCAGCCCGTCCGCGTCGAACGGAATGAAGCCCGGGCTGCGCACCGCCGCGCCGGAGGGCGTCGTGGTGTAAAACAGCAAGTCTATGTCGCGGCCGGTGCGATGCGAGCGATGTCCGGGGATCTTGCCGCCGCGGCGCGCGGATAAATCGCCGACCACGAGCGGTGCGCCGCCGGGAAGCTGGGTGGCGACCTTCGCGCTCACGTCCAGGATCGCCTGGGTCAGGCGACGGTTGCCCCAGTAGTTCGGGCTTTTCGGGCGAAACCGCACGAAGCCCTCGCCCTTTACGGGCAGCTCGGCGGGATCCGTCTGGACGCCGCTGTGCGGCATGCCGACCGAGCCCGCGACGGCCGGCGCGAGCGGCGTGGGAGTCCCCAGGCACCCGGCGAGCGTCAGCGCCAGAACGCAGCCGGGCAGGCGCCACGCTAGAGCGGTCGCCGTCACTCCGGCACCTCCTCGAGGAAGCCCCGAATGCGGCTCTCGATCGCCCGCACCGCCCTCGGGTTGCGAAACGACTCGGAGAGCTCGAGCTTGTTCTCGCGCTGGGCGATGTAGCCCTGGTCGGCGAACGAGTTCAGCGCATTCTGAATCAGAGGTTTGCTCACGGCTTCGCGACGTTCGATTTCGCCCGCATAGAACATGCGGTTTCCGACCGTCAAGCTTCTCTTCACCAGATCCTTCTCGGTCAGCGGCCCCTTGAGCAGCGCGTTCAAACCGCGCGCCGCGACCCGATAGCCCTCGACGAAATTTTTCAGGATCGAGGCGTAGGTTTCCAGCCATTCACGGCCAGTCCAGCCGTCCGCGCCGGGTCCGCACTCCAGACTGTCGCCTATGACTTCCACTTTCTGGCTGCTGCTGAGCGCCGCGACGGTCTGCGCGAAGATTTCGTCGAACGGCGCGTCGGCGCGGAAACGAAACTCGTATTTGAAGAGCCGTGAGAGCTTCTGCACACGGTCGCGGACGACGTGCAGGGGCACCGGCGGACCAGGCGGGACGAGCAGCGCAATCGCGACCAGACCGCGCTCGACGAAGAAGTGAACGACGATGTTCTTCGAGGTATCGAGCGCGAGGCGTTTGTTCTCGACGATCGTGTAGATGGCGCCTTCGCCGGCCTGTTCGCCTTCGCCGCGGCGCGCCTCGGATTCGTCGGGGAAATGCGCCTCGATGAGCTGGGCATCGATGAACATTTGCACGGCTTCGCGGATGGCTTCCGGCCTGAGCCCGCCAGACGACGTCTGCACCGTGGGCGTGACGCGTACGTCGAGCTTCTGCATGACCGAAAGCAACTTGCGCGCGCGCTCGACCAGCTCTTCGTGCGGCAGTCCGCGGCGCTCGTGGGTCAAGAGCGCGAGCGCCGTCAGGCTTCCCGGCGCGACCGCCGTGACGCGGTTGATCTCGTCCATTACCCGGTTACCGAGCCGTGTGACGACCGCGCGTGCTTGCGATGGGCTGAGCTTGGTCTCCGGATCGACGTCGAGCTCTTTGGCCGTGTCTGCCACGGTCAAAATCTGGCCAACTTGCAGGTTGATACGTCCGTAGCGGTGGCGCAGCACGTCGGTGCTCTTCAAGAAGCCCTTGGCGTTCTCTTTGCTTTTCTCCCCGCCGATCAGCTCGCGTTCGTAGCTCTGCGCCTCCACGATGCGCTCGTAGCCGATGCTCACCGGCACGAAGAACACCGGCGCGGAATTCGAGGTCAACGCCGCTTCCACGAGCATGCGGAGCAGGCCGAACTTGGGCGGCAGGAGTTTACCGGTACGACTGCGCCCCCCCTCCAGAAACAGCTCGACGGGGTAGCCGTCGCGCAGGATCCGCCGGAGGTAGGCGTCGAGCACCGCCGTGTACAAGCGGTCCCCCTTGAAGGAACGCTGAATGAAGAACGCGCCGCCGCGCCGCAAGATGGCGCCGACCGGAAAGAAGTTCAGGTTGTCGCCGGCTGCGATCAGCGGAAGCTTGAGGTTCTCCTCGTTGAAGACGTAGCTCAGGATCAGGTAGTCGATGTGGCTCTTGTGGCTCGGGAGCAGCACCAGCGCGCCGCGCTTGCCGGCTTCACGGATGCGCTCGATGTCGGCCTTGTCGTATTCGATGCCGGCGTAGATGCGATGAAATACGCGGTGGAAGAGCATCTCCAGGCCCTTGATCGTGCCGGCGTCGGGCGCGGCCTGGAGCTCTCTCAGAATGTTCAGCGCCTTGGCGGTGATCAGGTGGCGATCGGCGGGGCGCTCTCCGGCGAGCTCTTCGACCACTGCGCGTAGCCTGGGGCTGCGCACGATCTCGAGTCGCACGCGATCCGGTGGTTTTTCGGCTGGGCCCGTCACGCTGCGGCGCTCGCGCTCGAGTCGCCGCAACATCGCATACGTCACCTGGCGCACGCGTACGGCGTCCGAGGCCCCGTTCGAAGTATGCAGGAATTCTGCGAGGTTGAAGGGCTCACCGACCTTCAGCGCGACGTGCTTGTAGTTGTAAAGAAACTGCCCGACGGTTCGCATCGGGCTCGGCCATTCACGCGGCCCGAGCAGGACATCTAACGGGTGGGTGCCGCGTGTGTCGGGTGCCTTCGTCCACACGAACACCTGCGGCACGAGCAAAATCGGCTTCTTGCGCGAACGCTGCAGGTCGATCAGCGTGCGCATGAGCTCGTCGCCTTCTTTGAGGCCGCGGCCGCCGCTCGCGCCGGTCGCGAGATCGAGCACGCCTGGCGGGCGCTTCAGAAACAGCGCCGCGGAGCCGCCGTGCTCGATCGCGTCTTCGAGCTCGTCGGCGGGGGTCACGCCGCGCGGCGGCAGGATCGCATTCAGCCAGCCCTTGCCCATGGGATTGAGGATCCACAGGCCGAGATCGTTGACGAAGCGGATCTGCGGCAGACCGTGATGTTTCGTGAGGTGATCGAGCGCCAGGAAGTCGATGAAGTTCAGGTTCCTGAGCACGTAGATGACGCTGCCCTGCGCGGCCAGCCGCCGCACTTCACGCACCCAGGCTTCGTCGACCTGAATGCTCTCGAAGAAGCGCGCATAGAACTTGCGAAGCGCCGCGTTCGGCTCGTAAGGACGGGTGAGTTCTCTCTTGGGCATCGAAGCTACGGCGGCAAACCAAAGACCCGCAGATCACGTCCGCGCATGGATCATACTTGCCCAGGTCGAGCCCTGCGACTAGTTCGTTTGCGTGCCGCACGACAACCCGCCCAGGGACCGCAGCGCACGAAGCCTTCGGCGCGCGACGCTCGCCCTTTTGGGCTCGGGGATCGCTTGCGCCACGCTTCTCACGTGTAAACGTCCCACTAGCACGGGGGAGAGCCCGCTGCCCAGCGCATCCGCGCCGCTCCCGGCCGGGAGCAGCGTCCCCGAGCGCTGCACTGCCGCGGCAAAAGGCGCGGTTTTCACGCTTGGCAAGGCCGGACCCCGCGCGCCGGCGGACGCGGACGATGAGCCAGCAGCGCAGCCGTTCGCGGTCGAAATCGGAGACGCGGCGGCGCTCGAAACGGGATTTGCGGTAACGGCGCTCCAGAGCTCCGGTGCAGAAACGCGCGCGCTGATCGCGAGCATTCCGCCTGACGCAGCGCGCGGCAAGGTCGTGGACCTCGGGCGCGTGCACGGCGATGCGGAGCCACCCCGTCTGGCGGCTCAGGGTGCGCGAATATTTTTCGCTCTCGCGGACCACGACCCGGCAAGCGCGCGGCTCCGCGTGGGAATGCTGGCGGAAACGGGCGGCTCTCTGCAAGTGACGTGGGGCTTCGAGACGTCGCGGACAGGGCGCGGTGCGTCAGCCTTCGATCTGGCGGTCACTCGAAAAAGGGGCCTCCTGGTCTGGGAAGAGATGGACGCGCGCGCGGAGCGCCAGCTCGTGCGGGTCGCGAGCTTTTCGCTCGAGAATCCGGCAGCGGTGACAGAGCCCAAGACCCTGGCCGCGGGTTCGCTGGAGCAAGAGATGCCCGCGGCCGTGCCGCGCGGTTCCGGATACTGGTTGGCGTGGGTGGCCTCTGCCCCAACCCCGCGTCCCGGTGCCGCCGCCGGCGCTCGTCCGACCGTCAAGCCGTCGCGGGTCGCGCCCGAGGGTTCCAGCGACCCCGCTCCGTCGGTGCTCGATTTCGGTAATCGCTGGATCGAGATCGTCGCGCTCGACGAGAACGCCGCGCCCATTGGCGCGCCGCAGGCGGTCACGCCCCGGGACCGGCACGTGCTGATCTTCGATCTGGCGGAGAGCGCGGACGGCGGAGCTCTGCTCGCGTGGCGGGACGATGACAGCGCGCCCGGCGCCGAAAGTCGCATCGTGCATCTGGCCCGCGTCAACGCTGGCGGCGCCGTCGAGCGCTTCGTGATCGACGACGAGGAGGTGGGCGCGGGCGCGCCGTCGCTGCTCTCGGACACCAAGGCATCCGCGCCGACCTGGCTCGCGCTGGAGAGCGTCACACACGACACGCGCATCGCAGCGCTCAGCGCGCGCGGTGACGTGCTGGACGAGCTTCGGGCCGAGGGCGCGATCGGAAATGCGGACGTGCTGGCCGCGCGCGACGGCCGGCTGCTGCTCGGACGTCCGCGCGGTTTGGCGGCGGAGCTGCGTGTGGTCGCTTGCAAGCCCGGGGCGCCGAAAACTGCACCCCGCGCGAGCGCTCACTGAGTCAGTCGCCCGGTTCGACGATCCGCACGGGCTCGGCCTTCACGTCGATTTCGAGCCTCGCGCCGAGGCGGGTGGCCACTTGCGCTTCGAACTTGGGCCCGAGCAAGATGCGTGTCGCGCTGAGCCCGAGGTCGAGGGCGCGCGCGCTATCCCGAACGCTGACGATCTTTCCCGACACCACGAGCTGCTCGCTGCTCGGCTCGGCGCCCGGCTCGAGCTCGCGAAACACGTCCTCGATGTCCGTCGGCACGGCCAGGCGTTGACCCATGCAAACGCCGGCCTTCGCGAGCAGCAAACAGCCATAGCCCGCTGACAAGATCAGCTCGGCGCGGCGCGCCTGAGCTTCGATCCAGGCCAAAAGGCGCGTGTCCGCGAGCGCGCGCCGGGCTCCGTAGCCTCCCGGCACGAGCAGCACCTCGGCGGCGGGGCAGGCGTCGAAGTCGCAGTCGGCCTGCACCGCCAGCTGATTGCGGGTCGCGACCAGCCCGGCCGCGCGCGCGGCCGTCGTGATCTTGAACGGACGGAAGTTGTAGTGGCGTCCCGCGATCGAGAGCACCTGCACCGGCGCTGCAAAATCGAGCAGCTCGACCTCGTCGAACAAGAGCACGATGACCTGCCGTGAGCTCGTACGCATGCGCTGTGGTGCAAAAGTTGGAGCTGCGCCCTCAAGGAATGAGCAGTAACGATCCCGTGGTCTTGCGTGCCTCGAGGGCACGGTGGGCGTCCGCCGCCTCGTCCAGCGGCCAGCGTCCGCCGCTGGACAGCTTCACGACTCCCGCGCGCATCACCGAGAACAGCGCGTTTGCGCTGTCGAGGAGCTCCGCGCGGGTCGAGATGTAGGAAAACAGCGTCGGCCGAGTCAGGTAGAGTGATCCTTTGGCCGCCAGCACTTGCGGGTCCACGGGATCCGGTTTGCCGGACGCGTTGCCGAACGTGACCATCAAGCCGCGCGGAGAGAGCGCTTCGAGCGAGCCCTGGAACGTGTCTTTTCCTACCGAGTCGTACACGACCGGCACACCGCCGCCGGCGGTCAGCTCGCGCACGCGTTCCGCGAAGTTCTCACGCGTGTAGACGATCGTGTGCGTCGCGCCGTGCTGTTTGGCAAGCTGGGCCTTTTCGTCCGAGCCGACCGTCGCGATGACCTCGACTCCGAGCGACCGCAGCCACTGGCACGCGATCGTGCCCACGCCGCCAGCGGCCGCGTGCCAGAGCACGGTATGACCCGCGCGTAGCGGATACGTGCGCCGGATCAAAAATTCCACGGTCATGCCCTTCAGCAAGAGCGCTGCCGCGGCTTCGTCGCTGACATCTTCCGGCAACGGCACGAGGCGGGCAGCGTCCATCACCGCGGTCTCTGCGTACGCCCCGGGTTTGCTGTGGACGTAGGCGACGCGCTGGCCGATGTGAACCTCGTTCACTTCCGACCCGATGGCCTCGACCACGCCCGCCGCCTCCGTGCCCAGGCCAAACGGCAGCTCGGGCTGCTTGTAGACGCCCGAGCGGTGATAGACGTCGATGAAATTGACGCCGATGGCCGTGTGGCGCACGAGCGCCTGCGCCGGACCCGGGGTGGGACGCGTGACGCGCTCGAAGCGCATCTCCTCGGGGCCACCCGCGCGGTGAACACGAATTGCGTGATGCATGGGACGACCCAGCCAGTATAAGCTCGCTCGGGTCATGAAAGCTCGCTACCTGGTGCTCACGGCGGTCGGCACGGACCGACCCGGCCTGGTGAAGCAGATCTCCGCCATGATTCGCGATGCGCGGGCCAACCTGGAAGACAGCCGTATGGCGATTCTGGGCGGCGAGTTCGCGCTGATTTTACTGGTTTCCGGTGCGGAGGACGCCGTGGCCGCGGTGGAGCGTCGCAGCCGCGAGCTCGGAAAGGAGCTCGGTCTGGAGATCACCGTGCGCGAGACCGCGCGACCCCAGGAGCCGAAGAGCTACCTGCCGTACCGCATTCGCGTCACCGGGGTCGATCATCCCGGCATCGTGCACGCCATCACGGACATTCTGGCGCGCCGTGGCGTGAACGTCGCATCGCTCGAGTCCCATCTCTCGTACGCCGCGAACAGTGGCACCCCCCTGTTCGAGCTGGATGCCGAGCTGCAACTGCCCTCCGAGGTCGCGCTCAAGGAGCTGCGCCGCGACCTCTCCACCGCGTGCGAAGAGGACAACCTCGACTTCGTTCTGGAAGCCCGCCGCTGACCGGGCTGTGACATTTTCACGTCTTCTGCAGACCCCGCGTTGACCTCGGTCGTCGGCCACGTGTTGGCGCGCACCCGATCTGGAACGACGAGGAGGCTCACTCCTGGCGCGACGCGAGCAGTGCGCGCGGGCCGGCATGGGCGCGCGGGAAGCGTCGTCTGGCCATTTGTTTTCGCCTACGCGCATCATTGGGCATTCTGGCAAGAAGTCCGAAGTTTCTGTGGTTGCGTTTGATGCTGCCGCGCGTGTCGAGCAGTCCGAGCGTCACGGGACCGAAGCACACACGCCAGCAGCCATCTGCTACGGCTTCGAGGCCTATGAGTTGATGCGCCAAGCAGTTACTCAAATACCATTGTGTCTGGCCTACAGTGATGACGCTGTTGGGATAGGCTCGCTGCGTGGCAAAGTGCGGCGGGTACGGAGGGTGATGCACGCTGTTGCGCAGCGAAGCTCGCAGCCGCAGGACGAGCCGTCTCTGCTTTCAACGTCCGATGCATTCTCTCGTGTCTGCGGTTCTGTTCAGGATGGCCGGGCAAGATACGCTCAGGGAGAATTCCGAGCTGAATCCACCACACGGCAAGCCGTGACAGGCCGTCCACGGTGACCGAAGCAAAGGGCGGTCCGTTGTCGGTACGAATGATGTCCGGAAGGCCAAACTCGCGGAACGCACCGTCGAACGCCGTTTGCACTGGGGCATGCAGGCTTTGCTTCAGACATCTGCAGCGCAGCAGAAACCTGCTGTAGCCGTCGGAAATGGTCAGCGGATGGCAGTACCGTCGCGCAACGAGGAACTGGCCCTTGAAGTCGGCGCACCAGACGGAGTTGGGCGCGTCGAAAGCACTCAGCTTGGCGCCGTACCCCACGCTCGGAGCACGCCGCCGTCGCTTAGTAACCAGGCCCTTTGCACGCAAAATGCTCCCGACCGTGCTGGCGACGGGGAATTCGACGCGGGGATAGTCGCGCTGCAGGATCGCCAAGAGTTTACGGGGACCCCAGCGAGGTCGACGCTTGCGCATTGAACCCGGCAAGAAACGCCGAGCCGTTTCGAATTTGATTGACGACGCCTGACGAGAGCTCGCTTCGATTTGGGGCGCTCGCACACGAACGATGCCGCGCGCTGCACAGAAAACACGCTCGCGAGCGTTCGACGCGCCGACGATTTCAATGTCGATCAGGCCCGTGAAGCGCGCGCTCGGCGCCGCCAGTGAGCGACAAAATACTCGTGTTATGCCGGAGAAATGGCATCGCTATCGACCATTTCGGATTCCGAGCTTCTCGCTCACGTGCCCGTTTTGCTCACGCGCGAGCGAGCCGTCACTGCTGAGCTCATCGAGTACTTGGCAGAGATCGATCGCCGGCGCTTGTACCTCGAACAAGCGTGCGCTTCGCTTCGTAGCTTTTGCATCGAGCGTCTCGGTTACAGCGAAGACGAGGCGTCGAAGCGCGTCCGGGTCGCACACTTGGCGAGAGAGCTGCCGTCCGTGCTCGACGAGCTGCGCAGTGGAGCCATTCACCTGACCGGGTTGTTCCTGCTCGCGCCGTATCTCACCGTGCACAACGCCGACGCGCTGCTCGGTGAAGCACGAGGCTTGTCGAGACGCGCCATCGAGCAGCTGATCGCCCGCTGGTTCCCGCGGCCGGATGTCGCGGCCCGTATCGACCCCGTCGCCAGTCAGTCGGCCTTGCCGCTCGGGCAGGCAGGATCCGGCCGGCCCGCAGCGTCGATCGGTCCTGGAGCAGACAGAGCTTCAACGCGGGCCAAACTCGAGCCCCTGTCGGCGTCCTGTTACCTAGTGCAGTTCACCGCGAGCCAGGAGCTCTACGCCGAGATCGCGCAGGCTCAAGAGCTGCTGAGCCACGTAATGCCCCGTGGCGACCTCCCAGCCTTGTTCTCGCGCGCAATCAAGGCGCTCATCGAGAAAGAGGTCCGGCGCCGTCGCGGCGCGGACCGAAAGCGCAAGCGTCGTGTGCAGAAGCCCGGTTCGCGGCACGTGCCGGTCGAGGTGAAAGCCGAGGTGTGGCGACGCGACGGAAGCCAGTGCACGTTCGTGGACGCAGAAGGCCGCCGCTGCAGCGCTCGGCGGTTTCTGACAATCGAGCACGTGCAGCCGTATGCATGCGGGGGACCATCGAACGTAGAGAACCTCTGCCTTTTGTGCTCGAGTCACAACGCCCGTACTGCACGCCAGGTCTTCGGCGAGGCGCACATCGAGAAGAAGCGTCGTGAGCGCAAACCGCGTGACGTGCCGGCAAAGCAGGCCGAGGTTCGGCCCACGGACGCGGTGCAGCCCGATTCACGCGAGCCTATCGAGGCCAAGGTCTCCTCGGCGCTGTGCAAGATGGGGTTTCGCAAGCACGAAGTCGTACAAGCGGTTAGCAAGCTTCGAGCGCGCGCGATCGAGCCCGAGCCCGAGTCTCTGCTGCGAGCCGCGTTAGCCCTGTTGGTGCCGCCAAACATCTCGCCGTCCTAAACGACGCGCGGCGCTACCAGCGCCACCCACAACTCCGGATGGCGTCGTGGTCTCGCGTCAAGGGTCCGGTTCGACGCAACCCTCGCAGGAACAGCGTCGTTGATTCCGCTGGAGCCGAAGGTCACGAGCCGTGGCGTGTAACTGACGCTGCTGCGGCCGAGATTTTCGCTTCGCTCGCGACTCGCCGCAAAGCTGTTGTACGTTAGCCAGACTCGCCGATGCTGCTATACCGCCCACTCGGACTGAAGGAACTGCGACTCGTAGCGGCAGCCGGGTGGTGCGCCTGGCCGCCGCGACTGCCGGATCAGCCCATCTTCTATCCAGTGCTTACGTTCGAGTATGCCCGCAAGATCGCCAGGGACTGGAACGCAAACGATGAGTTCTCGGGCTTCGTCGGCCTTGTTTCTCGGTTTTGGCTCGAGCCTGCGTTTGCCTCTCGGTATCCCGTGCAACGCGCGGGTGGTGGCTCTCACGAAGAGCTCTGGGTCCCCGCTGACGAACTCGTCGAGTTCAATTCGCATATCGATTGGTTTCATCGAAATCATCGAGACGTTCGTGGGTGAGCGATTCGCCGGAAATCTGGATGGCGACACCGGATTGCCGTCGGGCATCGCACCACCCGAGACGACACACGAGTTGAAGTTCTCGTGCACGGAGCCGCCCGATCCAACTGCAGAGGTCGTCGCGCGCAGGTATGATGAGAGATGTTTGCTGAGCTGGATGTGGACTGTCGGGCTTTTGCAATTCGGAATCGAGCATAGCGAGCGTACATCGTGAACGACCAACCATTCACGCCGATTGCTGAGCGCGAACTTCATCTCCGGGGCCCAGCCGAGCGGGTCGCGCGTGTGACCATCGGCGCGCCTGAACCGGATCCCCTGCCAGGCCGTGACTTTCGCTGTCCATATCAGGTCATCGGATTGTCCGATGATTCTGTCCATTACTCGTACGGCGTCGACTCCTTTCAAGCGCTCAACCTCGCCTTTGCCGGCATTCGCAGATTGATCAAGACCAACGCCGACGTACTCTCGTTCTTCCATCCAGACTTCTCGCTCAGTTGGCTCGACATGCCGTGGGAGGCCGCGTTGCCGTGCTGGATCCCGCTCGACGACGTGAGCAGGCGCAACGCTTGGAGCGCTTCCTCGAAGAGGAACTGACGTCGCCTCGAAAGCGTGACGCAGACTAAGTGCGAACGATCCGCCTGTATCCGGTTCGCAGTAGACGCCCTTCTTCGCCTTCGCTCGGCAGGCGCCACTGAGATCGCTTGCACTCTTCACCGCGTCGCCTGGCGCAGAGTCGTGCGGCACTCGCGGCGTGCGAGCGTATGCTCGACAGATTCGCCATCGTCGGACGGGCACTTCACGCGTATGGAAAAAAGCACGCGACTTCGTGCCCGCTGCCCGGTTCGATTTCCTCCAGCGGCGGTGTCTCCACGTCGCACTGACCCTTCTGCGCGCGCGAGCAGCGCGGATGGAAGGCGCAGCCGGAGGGGGGATCGATCGGGCTCGGGACGTCGCCCTCGAGCAGCACGCGCAGGCGCTTGCGCTCGGGATCGGGCACCGGGATCGCGCTCAAGAGCGCGCGCGTGTAGGGATGATGGCGTCTTTCGTACAGCTGCGACGCCGGCGCGCTCTCCACGATCTTCCCGAGGTAGAGCACCGCCACGCGGTGGCTCATGTACTCGACCACCTTGAGATCGTGCGAAATGAACAGGTAACTCAGGCCGAGCTCTTCTTGTAAGTCGAGCAGCAAGTTGACGATCTGGGCCTGGATCGAGACGTCGAGGGCGCTGAGCGGTTCGTCACAGACGATGAAACGCGGCTCCACGGCCAGGGCGCGCGCGACGCCGATGCGCTGCCTCTGGCCGCCGCTGAACTCGTGCGGGTAGCGGCGAGCCGCTTCGGGCCGCAGGCCCACGCGCCGGAGCAGCTGTTCGACTCGCGCGTCTTCCTCCGACCGTGAGCCAGAAAGGCCGTGGATGCGCAGCGCCTCGCTGAGCGTGGAGTGCACGGTCAATCGTGGATTGAGCGACGAAAATGGATCCTGAAAAATGATCTGCATGTGGCGGCGCAGCGGACGAAGCTCGCGCTCCGAGAGCTCCGTGACGTCGCGGCCCTTGAAGAAAATGCGGCCACTCGTCGGCTCGATGAGTCGGAGTAGGGCACGGCCCAGCGTGCTCTTGCCGGAGCCGCTCTCGCCGACTAGCCCGAGCGTTTCGCTGCGCTCGACGTGCAGAGAAACGCCGTCGACCGCGCGCACGGTTTTCGGCCGCTCCAGGAGCCGGCGCTGCGCGGCGAAGTACTTGACGAGTCGTTCGACGCGGACGAGCGGCTCTGCGTCCGCGGTGGAGGCGGCTGCCGTGACGTCGGCTCGACTCATGCCGCGGGCTCCGCGTAATAGCAGCGGGCCTTTCGATCGCCGGCGCTCGCGAGCCCCGGATCCGCCTGTGCGCAACGTTCGTGGCCTGGCGGACGGCTCGCGTGCAGCGCGCAGCGCTCGACGAAGCGACAGCCGCGCTCCAGGGTCAAGAGGTCGGGCACCATGCCTTCGATGCTGGCGAGTCGTCGCGGTTTGCCGTCCGCGGCTCGGCTCGTGCCGAGCGCCGGAATGCTCGCCAACAGGCCGCGTGTGTAAGGGTGCAGCGGTGCCTTGAAGATCTGCTGCACCGTGCCCGTCTCCACCACCTGGCCGGCGTACAGCACCGCGACGTCGCGCGCAAATTCGGCGACGATTCCCAGATCGTGCGTGATGAACAGGATGCTCATCCCGAGCTCACCCTGCAGCTCGTGCAAGAGCTCCAGAATCTGCGCCTGGATCGTGACGTCCAGCGCTGTGGTGGGCTCGTCGGCGATCAGCAGCGCGGGCTCGCAAATCAGCGCCATGGCGATCATGACGCGCTGGCGCATGCCGCCGGAAAGTTGATGGGGATAATTGTCCACGCGCTCGGCAGGCGAGGGGATCCCGACTTTCTGTAACATCTCGACCGCGCGTGCGCGTGCTTCCCTGCGGCTGACGGGCCGATGAATGCGCAGCGCCTCCGCGATCTGCGCCCCGACCGTGTACACCGGGTTCAGGCAGGTCATGGGCTCCTGAAAGATCATCGAGATCTTGGCGCCGCGCAGGCGACGCATCTCGCGCTCCGGCAGGCGGAGCAAGTCCGTGCCTTCGAACAGGATCCGGCCGCCGCTGATCTGACCCGGCGGAGACTGGATGAGGCGTAGAATCGAGAGCGCCGTGACGCTCTTGCCCGAGCCGCTTTCGCCTACGACCGCCAGCGTCGAGGCCCGTCCGAGCTCGAACGAGACGTCATCGACCGCTTTCAGCACGCCGCGGTCGGTCGCAAAGCTGGTGGTGAGGTGCTGCACGCTCAGCAGCGGCTCCGTCATGAGCTGCACGGTAGCACCACTCCCGCCCCGAGCGCGTCGAGGGATGAGACCGAGACTCAGCGAACGTACACCTCGAGCCGGGGCGCCAGGCCCTGCGTGGCACCAGTGGCGAACGCTGCCCCCGCGTCCGAGCCAGCGCTGGCCTTGATGGCGACCGCGACATCGGTGCGACTCCGCTGGCGTTGATGGCGGACGAGCTCCGTCACATCGATGCGGAGCGTGCTCCGCGGACTTCCGCGCGCGAGGCCCGGGCTGGTCGGCAGACCAACGCGCGGCTGGTGAGACCACGACAGCGTCTCGTCATTCCAGTCCTCGCCGACGCGCAGCGCTTCCACTTTCACATCGGCGATGCCGCGCGCGGCGCCCGGTATCGGCTCGAGGAGCAGGAACGCAGACTCGATGCGCGTCGCGGCGGTTTGCACGGGACCAAAGCGCAGAAACAAAGCGCTGCTGCCTTCCTGCGCGCTGCCGAAGCGCACCGCACTCGGGATGCCCAGACTCGGCCTTTGCCCGTTCGCGGTCACCACGGCGATGTCTGCTGGCGTGAGCACGATGCGCCGCGCATCCGGCGGCACCGGATCACTACCGATCGGGACGCAGCGATTGGCGAGGCATTCGTACCCGCTCCCACATGTGCCCGGGCTGATGCACGGGACCGGCCCCCGCGCGCAGCCGAATGCGCCGAGTAGGAGGGTCAATGCCGGTATGCGGAGCTGCATGACGATGTTAGGCTAGTGTGTCGTGCAAGCTTGCACAATTCGCGTGAGGAGAACGAGGCGCGCGCTCCTCGGAGCAGCACTCGGCGTGCTCCTGTGCGCCAGTCGCCCGGCGCGCGCTCAGACGAACGACGAGCAGACCAACGAGCCCCCACCGGCGCCGCCGCCCGCGCCAGCTCCGATGGCGCCTGCCGCGGGTTATCCACCCGGCTATCCGCCACCCGGCTATCCACCGGGTTACGCGCCGCCAGGCTACTATTATCCCCCACCGCAACGCGCAGTGGAGGCCGATCCGCGTCCGCCTCTGCGAAAGGTTCGTCCCCCGCCGGCGCGCACGGGAGTGCAATTGGCGCTCCGTACCGGACTCAGCATTCCGCTCGGCGACGCGACGGGGACAGCGCGTGACGAGCAGCGCGAGCGCTACAGCGTACAGGTGCCGTTCATCTTCGACATCGGCGCGAAGTTCTGGCCGAACGTGTATATCGGGGGCTACCTGGGCTTCGGCGTCGGTGCCGAGGGCGCCAATGACCGCGTCGAAGAGCTGTGTGACGACAACGACGGCAACAGCGAGAACGACATCGAATGTTCAGCGCACTCGCTGCGCATTGGTGTCGAAGCGCGCTACTATTTTTCTCCGGCGGAGACGCTCGACCCCTGGATCTCCTATGGCCTTGGGTTCGAAGCGGCGACTCAGTCGATCAACGATCGCCCGCAGCGGCGCTCCGAGGAGACCACCGCGAGCGGCATCGAGTTCGCTCGCCTCGGTTTCGGATTCGATTGGCGCGCGGGGCGCGTGTTCGGGCTCGGGCCGCTGGTCGAGGTCGCGGCCGGCCAGTACACGCGCACGCGCACTGAAGTAAACGGCGTCGAAACGTTCGACGGTGCCATCGAAGACCGAGCGATCCACGGCTGGGTGACCATCGGCATGCGAGGAGTGTTTTTCCCGTGAGTCATGCACGTCGCCTGAGCTTGCTGCTACGCGGCGGGATGTGCCTGCTAGCGCTGCTGAACTCCGGCTGCAGCTTCGAGAATTACGGGCTCGACTACACGACGGTCGAGCTCCACGCGAGGCGCTCCGACGAACCGAGCGAAGTCCCGCGGTCGGCGCCGTTCTGCGTCACGCTGCCAGTGCTGACAGGGAGCGTGGTTCAGCAGCGTTTCGTCATGTACTCTCCGCTCGGCGCGACGGTAAACGCCACGTCGGAGCAGGTCCAGCTGCGCTTTTTCGGCGCATCCAGCCCGACCCCTCCGGTCGTCGTGACCAGCGATGAGCTCGAGGGCGGCTATGAAACGGACATCGCGCTCGAGACGCGCGAAGGCACCGCGCTCATCATCGAGGTGAGGTCGCCGTGTTCGCCGGACTCCCAGCGCGGGTGAGCCGTCAGAGTTTTCTGCCCCGGCGGCGTGCGAGCAGGATCTCGGCCGCGCTCAGCTGTTGGCGCGGGGGAGCGTCGTTCGGCGAGCCTTCGGCGGAGCCGTGGACACGGCCGCTGGGCGGGCTGGGCGCTGCCATGTGCGGCACACTGGCTGGGACGGAGTCGCTCTCTCGGTTCGGCGCCCGGTGCGGCGCTGCTGCGCGAGGCAGATCGGACCGCTTCTTGGACGCCAGTAACGCGGAGAGCGCGCGCTCGCGCTGCTCGGAACCGGCCGCTTCGGCGTGAGTGGCGTGCTCGCGTCGCGCACTACGTTCGGCTCGACGACGCCGCACACGCTCCGGCCACCGCAGCAGAGCTTCCGGCAGCGCCAGGCGGCGCGCCGCGACGGATCCCAGGAGCAGAGCGGCGGCCAGCGCAATCAGCCAATCATCGATGGAGCGGTACGCGAAGCGCTTGGCCTCCCGATCGTGGAAAATGCCGGCCAGCGTGTCGCGCACCTTTCCGCCGGTGAGGTCCGCGATCTGGCCTAACAGGCGCCGATCGCTGCCAGTTGGCCGGAGCTCTTCGCCTGCCGTGAGCACCGCGCCAGTCGTGGCTAGCGGCTCGCCGCTGAGCTCGTCGAGCGCCGTTACGATGTACGCCCCGGGCCGGCTGAGCGGTGTGCGGCTGGCGTAGGCGCCGGCGCCGACCGCCTCGAGCGTGACCTCGCGCGTGAAGCCGTCCGGCCCTCCGATCCGGACCTTGAGACGTCGAAAACTCTCGGCGCGCCCGTCGTCATCGACGACGTTGGCGCGCACGTGCAGCTCTCCGCCGGAAGCGTCGGCTTCCACGCGCACACGCGCGTCGTCGGCGCGTCGGGCGATGTCGCGCGCGAGCTGTCCGAACATTTGCGACGCACCGGGCCAGCTCGTCCACGCGCTGCCCCAGCGATCCTGGTAGTCACTGGTGAACACCGCGCTGCGTCCCACGCCCACGGACCAGGTGGCGAGCAGCGGATCGCCTTCGGCTGCGCGCAGGTGCACTTGCGCGCGGCTCTTGGCGATGGTGACGACATAGCCGGAGAGCGCAGGCGCAGCGCGCCAATCGATACCGCGAATCGCCGGGCCCGGCGCGCCGGGCAGCGCACGAAACGCGACCTCGTTGATGGCGCTGCGCGCCGCCAGGATCGTCTCCTGAGCGAACACCGAGGGCAGCCGCGCTGCGTCTTCGATCAGATAGAAACGGCCGTCACCGAGCTTGCTCATGTGCTCGAGCGCCGCAACGTCGCCGCCGCGCCCCAGCGCGATCACGCTGGTGGTGATGCCGCGTGCTTTCGCGGCGCTGACGAGCGCGTAGGCGTTCTGGCGCTCTTCGGCGTC
>DATDJP010000206.1:0-5171 GCA_036520475.1 Polyangiaceae bacterium
TACAGTCGAAGCTCGGGCAGCGAACGCGCGACGACTGTCGCAGGTCGTTTCAGACGCGTTGCCGGCACCGATGTGTCGTCCAGGAACTGACGAACGGCCCGCGCGAACGCTTCGGGTTGTTCATTGTGAAGGTAGTGGCCCGAGCCCTCGAAGGTGCTGAAGACGGCTCCTTCCAACAGGGCTGCGAACGCGCGACCTTGATCGATCGGGATGAGCGCATCACGGTCTCCCCAGAGTAGGAGAACGGGAGGAAGCTTAGCGACCTCGCTCACCCGCTGCAGGAAGTTGCGGCGCTGACCGCGCCAATCGATGACGTCCCGCACGGTCCGCGCAAACGCGCGTGCAGAGCCAGCTCGCGAGTTGAGTTCGCTGAGCCGCGCGACCTCATCCCGGGTCACCCCTTGACGAGCACCGCGGAGCGCCAGACGCGTGCCGAGCGCCATGAAGGGCTGCCCCAGATGCTCGACGACGTGCGGCAGTGAGGCGAGGCGGAGCCACCACCCGACGCCCTTACCGAGACCGCCCGCCGCGACTAGCACGAGCCGTCGGATGCGCTCCGGGCACTCCAGGAGCAGCATCTGCGCAACGCCACCGCCGAAAGAGTGACCGACGATGTCCGCCTTCTGTATCCCGACGGCCTCGAGCCAGCGCGCAATGATGTGCGCGTACCAACCGAGCTCGTACCCGACGTTCGGACGCGCGGATTGACCGTGTCCCGGCAGATCGGGCATCAGCACGCGCCGGTCCACGGCCAGGAGCGGCGCCACGTGCGACCACGAGAGGCACGAGTTATTGAGACCGTGAAGCAGCACGATCGGTATAGCGTCGGGCGCTCCACCGAGCTCGGCCCAATGGATACGAACGCCCTCGACCTCTACGAAATGATCTCGCATTTTCAAGCGCTCACGCTTCGCCAGCACTGCCGGCGGCGCCGACCAGAAACGTGATCTTGTTCATATCGACCATCGGACTCCCTCACTTCTGATCTTCGACTCAGCAAATCACGTACCGAAGTGAAGCCGAGCGCCTACCTGCCCTACCGCTTGTCCACTTCCATGGCGGCCCGGCGGAATGCGTTCCGGATCCGGCACACGGCTTGCTCCCGCTTTGGAGCTGCGGAGATATCATGGCGGCCAACGTTCCCGGACACTTTCAACGTGATGTTTCGTCCTGGCGGCGGCTGGCAGCCGCGACCTGGCGCCCCGCGAACGACCCGACGATTTACGGCGTACTGCACGTCGACGCGTCGCGCGCGCTGGCCACTGCCGCTGCGCTGTCAGAGCGCACCGGCCGACATGTCACCATCACTCATCTGGTCACCTCCGCGGTCGCCCGCGCGCTCGCCGATCACCCGGAGTGCAACGCCTTCGTGCGCCACGGCCGCCTGTATCAGCGCGATTGCGTTGACGTATTCGTGCTCGTTGCACTCCCGCCCCCAAGCGACGCGGCCGATAGCCGTGCGGACTTGACGGGCGTCAAGATCACGCACGCGGATCGCAAAAGCGTGCTCGAAATTGCCGACGAGCTCGAGCAAGGCGCGCGCGCAGTCCGTACCGGGCGCGATCCCAATTTCGCCCGCATGAAGGGACTGCTGCAGCAAACGCCGGCATTCTTGCTTGGACCGATCTTGAAGCTGATCACGTTCGCGCAGTACGAGATGAATCTGGATCTTTCGCGCCTCGGCGTGCCGCGCGACGCATTCGGCGGCGCTTTCATCACGAACCTGGGCCCGCTAGGCATCCCCTGCGGGTTTCCGCCGATCGTGCCCGTCACACGGCTTGCCTTGAACGTCGCCATTGGCCGTGTCGAGGACGCGCCTGTCGCCGAGAACGGCGCGGTCGTCGTGCGACCCGTGCTGCCGCTCACTGCCACCTTCGATCATCGCGTGATCGACGGCTACCAGGCGGGACGACTCACCCAGCGCTTCGTCGAGATTCTGAAGGATCCCGAGCGCCACCTCGCGCTCCTCTGAGCGATCGGCGCCCGCGCCCCCCTCCAACGACTCCAACGACGCATGCTTGCCGCCGCCCCGCCGCTGCCGGCAGCCACGCAAATTTCGCGCACAGCACGCCCCCTGCGGCAAATTTTTGCCTGCCCGGTCTGCGTTGATTCTGACGGCTCGCGTTTCTCCGGCGAGTGCGAGGGAAAACGGGGCAGAGCCCCCTTGCCGGGGAAATGTCCGCTGCGGAACGGGTCTTGCTCCTGTAGATGACGGAGGTCATCCCCATGCAAGTTCAGGAAGTCATGAGTCGAAATCCCTACTCGGCAGACGCGACCACGACGATCGCACAAGTGATGCGCCTCATCGCGGAAGCGGACGTGCGGCACGTCCCGATCGTCGACGAGGGCGCACTCGTGGGGATCGTGAGCGACCGGGATTTGCGCGGGCTCATGCCATCGGTCCTCGACGAACTCGATCGGCCTCGAGACGTACGGCGCACTTTCGCTCAGCCCGTCACGACAATCATGAGCTCCGACGTGCTTTCGACTTATCCCGAGAGCGATCTGGCAGAAGCCGTAGATCTCATGATCGAGTGGAGAATCGGTGCTATCCCCGTCGTCGAACCCGACAGTCTGAAGCTGGTCGGCATCATCAGCTACGTGGACGCGCTGCGCGCGGCGCGTGATCTTCTGTAGCGCTTTCTCGTCCGCGTTCATCGGCTGTCGGTATTCGCGTATCGCTGACCACGCGACTGAAGCAGCACGCAAAGGTGACTTGGCGAACGAGCAGAGGAGAAAGTGTCATGCAAGACTGGAAAACGAGAACTTGGCTATTGCTGGGAGCTGGAACGGGCCTGCTGATCGGGTTTTCCACGCGCTGGTACTGGGGGCTGGTCACAGCCGTGATACTCACTCTGGTGCTCGCGGCGAGCTATCTAGCCGGACGGCCCCTGGAGGCGCTAGCTGAGCGAGTGCACATGAAGCGACGTCGCACGTGAAGCCCGCCGATTGAGCCTTTGGGGTTCACGAGCTCCGCAGCCCGGCGGGCTCTACTACGAGCTCGTCCTTTCCCGTCATGCGAAGAACTCGCGAAAGCTCGCTGCCCTCTGGCAGCATGGTAGAGTCCTGCGCAATCTCAGGGAGCTCGAGACGAACTTGCACGGCATCCTGACCAATGGGCTCTACCAGCTGCGGAGGCAGGGCCGCGAGCAGTGTTCGGATGCCTCGATTGACGCGTAGAACCTCCGCGGTGAAGTACTCGATTCCGCGCTCTTTCGCGGCGGCGCTCAGGCGAAGCAGCAGAGTCGCACCGAGCCCTTTGTTCTGCCAATCGTCTACGACCGCTACAGCCGCTTCGGCGTGGTCGGGGCGAGTCTTCGAACGAACGAACCGGGCAATGCCCAGCCCTTCCTCTTCACCTTCCGAATTTTTGCGAACGGCGCCGATCGCCAGGTGCGCCACGTTATCCACACGAGTCAGGTAATCGAGCTCTGCTTCGCTCAGGCTGAGTTTCGACGTGAAGAAGCGCAGGTAGCGTGACCTCGGCGACAGGCGCTCGAGGCCACGTTGCAAGAGCTGTTTGTCGGACGGTTGAACGAGCCTCAGGCTAACCACGCTACCGTCCTTCAAGCGTACGGTTTCCCGGTAGCTGATATCGAAATGGAGCGCACGCCGCGCATCCTTGGGCGCAATACCGTCAGTCATCATGGGTCGCCGCGTTTCAATCGGATCGCGAGCGAGCTCGATTCGCATAGCCTGACTTGGGCGAAATTTCACACCCAATCGGCGCTCGAGCAGGGCGCGATCGCGTTACTTGCCGACCCGCGCGCGATTCTCGGGCGATCTGACTGCGCGCATGGCGCGCCGCACCAGCTGACTGTCGGCCTTCATGCGGTTGGCGCTGCCTCGCGTCGATTTGCGCGACGGCTTGCCCGCACTTTCTTCCAGAGCGTAGCTCGCCTTGCGACCCGCCGCGAGTGACTCGTTGTGAACCTTCCCTCGTCCGTCGACGGAGGCAGCTCGGGCCGGCTTTGCCGCTTTCACGGGTTTAGGTTTGGGCCTGACCTGTTCACGCTTCAGCTGCACGCTTTTCTTGAGCATGATGGTAATCGGAGCAAACTGCGTACCCGGCGCGAATTCGCCGCACGTGCCGTCGCTAACCGTGAAAACAGCCCAGCGTGCGGCGCGCCGCGAAAATTTCGCGCGAAATTTCGCCATGCCCGCAACGTTCGCGCCGGTGCAGTGGCTGGGAAGCGACCAACGCTGACCTTGTGCGAACGCTCACGACTCGTGCGCGCTGCGTTCCGCTGGTACGGCCGTTGCTAACTCCGACCTCCAGTAGCCGGCAGTCCGAGCGACCGCTGAACACGAACGACAAGGAGTCCGTCATGGCCAACATCGCTGTCACGAAAGAAAACGGTAACAGGCCCGTCCCGAACGCGCCAGTGCGCGAAGCCTGGGAGCCGTTTCGCATGCTCCGCGAACTGATGCGCTGGGATCCATTCGCGGAGATGACCCCCGCATTCAGCGGCGAAGGCGCGGCATTCGCCCCTGCCTTCGACGTCAAAGAAAGCAAGGACGCGTTCATCTTCAAGGCGGATCTTCCCGGCATCAAAGAGTCGGACATCGACGTGAAGCTCACTCAGAATAGACTCAGCATCGCTGGCAAGCGCGAAGCCGAGAAGTCCGACAAGGGCGAGACGTACTACAGCTACGAGAGGAGCTACGGCTCATTCACCCGTACGTTCACGCTGCCCGACGGCGTCGACACCGACAACATCAAGGCGGTGCTGAAGGACGGCGTGCTCACGCTCGAGCTTCCGAAAAAGCCCGAGCACCAGCCCAAGACCATCGCGGTCAAGTCCAGCTGATATGCACTTCGGCAGCTGCCGTGCCCGGCGAGCGTCTGCACACGTATCACATCTACAAAATCACCCCGTGATCGCGCTGCGAGCAGCGCACACGTGTGACGCAAAAGCGGCTGCAACCTGGGTCACCGTACCGCCGGGGTCGTCGCGAAGGCGCAGAATGGAGCGTCCGCCCGTACCACCTTCGCGATTGCAAACTTAGTGTGTATGCAAACTGAGTTTCAACGCAACATGGGCACTGCCCGGCGCATCCGCCTAACGCACCCGCCCGCCCGCCGGGCAGAGGCATCAATGCGGCTGATTGACGTAGGGGTCGCGACGTCGCATGGACCCGACTCCGAGACGACCTTGCCGCGCTCGTCC
>DATDJP010000207.1:0-29095 GCA_036520475.1 Polyangiaceae bacterium
CGGCGCTCAGCGCCGTTTCCAGGTTCGCGACGCGCGCGTCCATCGCCTCGCGACGTGCCGAAAGGCCTGCCGCGTTGGCCTCGAGCGCGCGCACTTCGGCGAGCGCGCGCGCGTGCTCCTCGCGCAGCCGCGCGATCTGCAGACACGACTCTTCGTGCGCGAGGCGCGCGGCTTCGAGCGCGGCGCTGAACATGCCGTGCCCCGCCTCATACACGCCGTGGATCTCGTGTTCGAGCCGGCGTGCCTCGCCGACTTCGATGCGCGTCCTGCGACAGGCGTCCAGGTTTTCACGCATGCGGGACAGCGTGTCCGACAGCCCCGTCTCTTCCTTGAGCAGGAACGAGCGCAGCTCGCTGGTCAGCGCGCGTGAAATGCCGCCGGTCATGCTGGTGCGCAGCATCTCGTTGAGCTTGTTGCGATCCTCGTCGCTGCTCAGGCGGAGCGCCGTGACCCCCCGCTCGAAGAGCGCGCTGAAATAGTCCTTGGTCGACGCAAATACGTCGAGCCGAGCGCCTGAACGCTTCGCGTTCAGCTTCAGCTCCTTCAGCACCGGCACCTGGTCGAACTCACCGTCGGACGAGAGCAGCAGATCCTGGAGCCTGTAGTCGGCGCCGATCTCCGTCACGATGAACGGCGTCACTTCCAGCGCCGGTTCGGCCTTGCGCTCCAGGTGCACGCCCATGATCAGCCGCTCCCCCCCGCCAAGCACCAGGTCGAGCGCGGCGTACGAAGGTCGTTCGGCTTCCCCCAGCCGTCCCCAGATGCCCTTGTCCGACGTGCTGCCCGCGCTCTCCCCGAGGTTCGTGAAGCGCAGCCGCGACAGATCGGGCAAGAGCACCACGTAGGCGGCGATCATCACCGTGGTCTTGCCCGCGCCGTTCGCGCCTTCCAGCGCGGTGACGTGGCGGTCGAGCGAGTAGCGCTCGTAGAAGACGCCTTTCCAGTTGACGAGAGCGAGCGCCGTCGCTCGCGTGCGCGTCATATCGAGTCGTCCCAGGGGGGGAAGTCGTCGTCGCTGGACTCGGCTCTGTCCTCGGCAGCGGGCTTTGCAACATCCGCCGTCGCGAGCTCGAGCTCGGTGTCGTCCGTTTCCGGGTCGGACTCGGCCACGTCACTCATGGTCTCGGTCTCGGTTTCGGTTTCGCCGTCGGGCAACGGCGCAAACACCACTTCACCGGCTTGCACGAGCCGCTCCAGTGCCTCGTCCGGCGAAGCCGTGCCGCGCACGGGCTCTGCAAAGCGCATCAGCGCAGGTCTCAGGCGAAGCGTGTCTCCGTCCAGGAGCTCCACGAACCCGAGCGTCGACAGCCGCCGCAGCGCCTCGTTCAACTTGCTCCGTGCCGTCTCTTCGGCCACCCGCTCGTCGTAGCGCTTGCGCGCTGGATTCAGGGAGCGGACCAGCGCGTCGCTGCCCATCGTGCTCGCGAGCTGCCCGAACAACTGCTCGCGCGTGGCGCGCCCCCCTTGCTGCACCGTGGAAGGGTCCAGATACAGCAAGGTCAGCGCTTGCCCGACGAGCATTTCGGCGAACGACAAATGCCGCCGTCCGAGCCTGTCGCTCGTCGGCAGCAAGAAGTAATAGCCGTCCGTGCGGTGCACGAGCTCACAGCCAAAGCGCTGATAAAAGGGCACCAAGTGCCCCTCGGCCTCGACCAGGAACACGTACCAGGGCCCGTCATCGCGGTCGATGTGTCGCCCGCGGCGCAGAGCCAGATCCACGTCCGGGAAAACCTCGTCGAGCACGGCGTCTTCCAGCCGCGCGTAGGCGCCGTCAGTCATGTGGTTTTCAAAGGTCTCGCACTCATCACGCCAGCCTGCGGGTGCTAGCGGAGGCCGGCCGTGGCCGCCAGTCTTGAGCATTCGAAGCGGGAACTCCGCGCCAGTCGCCGCCTTTTGCATGGATGCTCCCCGCGCTGTCCGTCGCGCCACGGCGGCCGTGCTCGCTCCGCTGCGCGCGGCCGGCCCCTCTTGTCGCCGCTCCGCGCCGCCGAGGAGCCCAACGCGATCGGCCGACGCTGGGCGTTCCCGGCGCTTCACTTGGCAGACAGGTGAGCGAGGAGCTCCGCGTTGACTGCTTCGGACGCTGCTTCGGGCAGCCAGTGGCCAGCACCTTCGAGGGGCACGAAGCGATACCGGGCATCCACGTAGTTCGCCGTGTCTTCGGCGGTTTCTCGGCAGAACGTCACGTCCGCCGTGCCCCACATGTAAAGCGTGGGGACGACCACCGCGCCTATGGTACCGGTCAGGACTCGATTGCCGAGGTTGGCGCGGTACCAATTCAGCGCGGCGTTCAGCACGTCCGGTTGCGACAGAACCTTTGCAAAGTACTCGTCGATTGCGTCCTGTGGCACGCTGTCGAAGCCGACGCCGATCTGCGCGAGGCTGGCCAGCGACGCATTCGGGTCCGACAGAATGTCGAAGTACGCCGAAGCCTGGTATTGGCAAGACGCGGTGTCCGCGAGGGCGGTCGCCAGAGCGGCGGGGTGTGGCGTCGACAGCGCCGTGAGCGTTCGCACGCGTTCGGGCGCGACCCCCGCGACGCCCCACGCCACTCCGCCGCCCCAATCGTGACCCACCAGATGAAACCGGTCGTAACCGAGCGCCGTGGCCATGCCCAAGGTGTCGCCCACGAGCGCGATGACATTGTAGCTGGCGACATCGGCAGGCCGCGCGCCCGGCGAATAGCCGCGCTGGTCCGGCGCTACCGCTCGATAGCCAGCTCGCGCGAGCGCTTTGAGCTGCGCCATCCACTCGTAGGACGTCTGCGGGAATCCATGGAGCAGCAGCACGAGCTCTCCAGCCGCCGGCCCTGCGCTGCGCGCATCGAACACGAGGTCGCCAACCTGGATCTGGATGGCCGTGACGTCGTCGTTCGGTACTCGGCGTTCATCCGAGTCCGAATCCGATGAACACGCTCCGAGACAGGTCAGCGCAAGCAGCACGACCGCAATCGGAACAAACAGGCGTCGCGTTTGGATCATGCAGTGCTCAGAGTAAGCACGGACCGAACAGCGCCAACAGCATTCCGGCCGGAACGTCGCGTCCCGATGCGAGGCGGGCTCTGGCGCTGCAATGATCGTCCGCCGAAGCAGAGCAGGCGTCACATCGTGGCAGGACGCGCTCGCCTGCTCCGTGAGCTGCCCGAGCGCGAAGGGAGGGCGTGCCCCAGCCAATTCACAGGTGCTGGTCGCCCGCTGCTTCGGGTTGATACTCGAGTGATGCGATGACGAACCGCTGGCCGTCGTGTTCGAACGAGCTACCTACCGATGCTCCGAGCAACGCGCACCCGCTCGCGCTCAGGACCGAGAGCCGGTCATCCCCGGCGTCCCACGGATAGACCAGGGTGAACGGTTGCTCGCGTCCGGATTCGTCACGGCAAATCAGGCGCGAGTTCATGGTTACGGCCGAACGCGGCATCTTCGCGGGCCGGTACGTTCTAACCCGACCCAGCACGTCGTGCAGTCGTGCGGCACCCGGCTCGTCCACCGCCCCGTAGAGCTTGGCGACCGACTGCAGGCGCTGCGCGTCTTGCTCGGTGATGGCCACGGCCGTGTGCTTGCGCTTCTTCGCCGCAGCAGCGGGCGGCGGCGAGGCCGATTCGCGCGCTGTGCGCTGCCATGGTGGCGGCCGGAAGGCAGTGGCCAAATGATCCAAAAACGCGCGCACGCTGGCGGGTGGATTGCGTCCGTGGGGATGGACCGCGTTCACGGCTAGCTCGATGTTTTGAAATCCTTCCAGGATGGGCAACAGACGGCCCGCCGCGAGGTCCGCTGCCACGAGAGGGTCCGGTAGCATGGTGATGCCGAGACCGTCGATGGCGGCCTGTCGCAGAAAGCCCCGGTCGTCCACGGTGAGGCGGGCGCTCGCTCGCAGTGAAACCGGCCCTTCGTTGGTCTCGAAATGCCAGTCCTCGAACTGCACCACCGAGTGCGAGAGACAGTGGTGATGAACGAGGTCCTGCGGCCTGAACGGAATGCCGTGGCGCCGGAGATAGCTGGGGGCCGCGCAGGTCACGACGCGCGCCTTGGCCAGCTTTCGGGCGAGCAGGCTCGAGTCCGCGAGCCGCCGCGTCATGACGATCGAGACGTCCAAGCCATCGCTTGCAAGGTCGGGCAAGCGATCCCCAAGGCGCAACTCGATGCGGACGTCCGGGTGTTCGGCCAGGAAGCGCGCGATCGGCCCCGTCAGGTAGGTCTCCGCGAACGCAGGCAGCGCGTGGACGCGCAAGAGGCCGCGTGGTGTCGCGCTGACTCCCGCGGCCACCTCGGCGGCATCGTCGGCCTCGGCGGCCACGCGCGCGCAGCGCTCGTACAGGCGTACGCCGTCGGCCGTCAAAGCGAGGCGACGCGTCGTGCGATGAAGCAAGCGCACACCGAGCTTCTCTTCGAGCCGGGAAACCCGTGCGCTCACGGCGGATTTGGACACGCCGAGCGAACGCGCCGCGTCACTGAACGACTTCGCTTGCACGACTCGTGCAAAGAACGCCATGCCGAGGATGTCGTCGGGACTCGCGCGCATTTCCGCCTTCGTGAGTAGCAGAGACGAGTGAGCGCGGGTCAAGTCGGCCGTCCGTCGCCGCCGATTGTTCACGAATCCGAACAGTCTGGACGCGAAAACGCGCTACTCGGAGCACGCCTGGAGGCGCAGGCTCGGCGGTGAGCCCATGTCCAAAGCACGCGTCGCGATTGTTCGCACCAAGCCCGAGACCGTCCGTGAGGACTACCACCGCCTGATGAACCTGGCGCGCTACCAGGAGTACGTGGACAAGACGGCGGACACGGCGCTCAAGGTGAATATCTCCTGGCATTTCTTCTATCCAGGATCATCGACCGTCCCCTGGCAGCTGGACGGCGTGATTCGCGCCATGGAGCGCGACGGCTACGACAAGGCGCTGATTCACGCGTGTCACAACCGCACCGTCGTCATCGACGCCCACCTCGGCGAGCGCGAGAACAAGCAGGCCTGTGTCGTAGACCGCTACGGTATTCGCAACGTCCACCTGTACGAAGGGGAGGAGTGGATCGACGTGCGAGACGCCGTGGGCGATTTAACGAAGAAATTCCTGTGTCTGAACGAGGTGTATCCGAACGGATTTTCGATACCGAAGCGCTTCATCGGGGAAAACATCATCCACCTGCCGACCATGAAGACGCACATCTTCACGACCACGACGGGCGCGATGAAGAACGCGTTCGGCGGGCTCCTGAACGAGCACCGCCATTGGACGCATCCCGTGATCCACGAAACCCTGGTCGATCTGTTGATGATTCAAAAGAAGATTCACCGCGGCTTGTTCGCCGTCATGGACGGGACGTTCGCCGGCGACGGACCGGGGCCGCGCTGCATGGTCCCGCACGTGAAGAACGTGCTGCTCGCCTCCGACGACCAGGTCGCCATCGACGCGGTCGCCGCCAAGCTCATGGGTTTCGATCCCATGGCGGACTGCAAATTCGTTCGGCTCGCGCACGAACAAGGGCTGGGCGTCGGCGATCCGCGGGACATCGAGCTCGTCGGAGACCTCGACGCCGGACGAGAGAACTGGCACTTCGAAGGGCCTTACAAGGCGCTGACCTTCGCCGCTCGCAACCAGCACCGCATCTACTGGGGCCCCTTGAAGAAACCCGTGGAGTGGTCGCTCAAGACGTGGCTTGCGCCCTGGGCGTACATCGCAAGCGTCGTGTACCACGATCTCTTCTGGTATCCGCGCTTCGCTAAACAGAACATGGCAGCGATCCTCGAGAGCCCGTGGGGCAGACTGTTCGCGAACTGGGGCAACGTGCCGGAAGACGATCGCGGCTTTGCGGATGTGGGCGCGCCCAATCCGGAGCTCATCGAGATCGGCGCCAAGCATTTTGCCGAGGGGATGCGCCTGGTCGGGATGGCCGTGAAAGAATCCCCCGAGATGCGCGCGCGCCAACGCCGGCGTGCGCTACGGGCTCACGCTGACGACGGGCCGACGTGAGTCACGAACCGTGACGGTCTTCTGCGGAATCAAGCTCATGGCGCGTTCGGCCAGGGCGGTGATGGTCAGCGACGGATTGACGCCGGGGTTCGCCGAGATCGCCGAGCCGTCCACGACGTAAAGCCCTTCGTAGCCGAAGACACGGTGCCGGTGATCGATGACCCCGGTGGCGCTCGAGTCACCCATGCAGCAGCCGCCCAGAATGTGCGCGGTGGTTGGGATGTCCAAAATGGGCTCGGTTACCGACGACATGGCCATGCCACCGACGCGCTTGGCGATCTCGAACGCCAGCTCGCTCGCTTCCGGGATGTTGGCGCGCGGACGGTCGCCCTTTTCGAGCTGTGTCGTCATGATGCCCAGCCGATTACGCACGAAACGCAGCGTGCCTTCGGTGGAGCGCATGTAGAGCAGGATCATGGTGGCGCTCGCCCAGTTGCGCAGAAAGAACACGCGCACCGAGCGGATGGGATGTGACAAGAGCGCCCAGAGAATCTTGAAGATCTGCACGAAGCCCGCGGTCCCGCCGGCATGCGGCAGGTTCAGTACGCGGAAAAAACCCGAGCCTTGACCGTAGCGCACCATTTCCAGGTGGGAATGCTCGTCGGTTTGAAAGAGCGAGTTGATGGCGATGCCCTGCGCGTGATCGTCGCGGCAGCCGGGTGTAGCCACCATGATCAGTGACTCGGAGTTCGTACGCACCCCGGAGCCGACTCGATCGGACAAGTTCGGCAGCGCCGACTCATCGGCCTTCAACTTCAGGAGCAGCGCATTGGTGCCGAGCGCACCGGCCGAGAAGATCACGTTCTTTGCGTGGTACTCTACCTCGCGATAGCGCAGCAGTGAGCGACCAGCGCGCGCGCGGATGCGATAGGTGCCACCCGTTAGCGGCGCGACGTGCACCACCTTCGTATCGGCATGCAGCGTGAGCCCGCGGCGGCGCGCCAGGTACAGGTAATTCTGGTCGAGCGAGTTCTTCGCCCCATGACGGCAGCCGGTCATGCACGCGCCGCAGCGAATGCAGCCGGTGCGCGGCGGCCCAGCTCCGCCGAAGTACGGATCGGGCACGGTCTTGCCCGGCTCTCCCATGAAAATGGCGACGTGCGGCTTCTCGAAGGCCTCCGGAGTGCCGCGCTCCTCCGCCATCTTCTTGAGTAGCGCGTCGGCGGGCGTCAGAAAATTCGTCGGCTCGGCGCCCAGCATGCGCCGGGCCTTCTGATAGTGCGGCCCGAGCTCCGTCTCCCAATCGGCAAGGTGTGACCACGCCGGATTGGTGAAGAAGTAGTGCTTCGGAATCGGCAATGTATTCGCATAGGTCAGCGACCCGCCGCCCACGCCGTTGCCGGCCAGCACGGTGACGTGACGAAACGGGCGGATCTGAAACAAGCCGCGCCAGCCGAACAGCGGCGCCCACAGCCAGCGGCGCAAGTTCCAGTTCGTCTTCGGGAAGTCTTTAGCCGTCAGCTCGCTGCCTTTTTCCAGCAGCAGCACGTCGTAGCCCTTCTCGGTGAGTCGGAGCGCCGAGACGCTGCCACCGAACCCCGATCCGACGATGACGTAGTCGAAGACGTGAATCGGCTGCTCGGACACGGCGCTCGTGTCAGGGGCGCCCGAGACGGCGAGTGTTTCCATAACGCGGCCGGAACTCTAGCGCGTGCGCTGAATTCGACAAGTGTCATGTAGCCGTCGAGCGCGGGCCTCGTTCGTGAAATCAGCGTAAGCTCGCGCCGGAGCGCGGAGGCTTCGAGGTGTTCGGACCCGTATATGAATTTCTTGCCCGCGATCATGCGCGTCTCGACGCCCTGCTGCTGCGATCGATCGCCCAGCCAGCGGTCTTCGACCGCGCCTCTTTTGCGGAGTTTCGCGCTGGATTGCTGCGCCACATTGCCATGGAAGAAAAAGTGCTGCTGCCGGATGCACGCCGGCGCCACGGCGAGCCGCTGCCGATCGCGAAGCAGCTCCGGGAGGACCACTCGCTACTGGCGTCGCTCATGGTGCCCACGCCGACTCACGAGCTGGTCGTGATCATTCGCGAGGTGCTCGAAGCGCACAATCCTCTCGAAGAGGGGCCGGACGGCGTGTATGCGATCTGCGAGCGATTGGCTGGCGCGGACGCCGACGGACTGCTGGCGTTGCTGCGAGCAACGCCCGTGGTCCCCGTAGCAAAGCATGTCGATGGGCCGCGTGTGCAGGCACACATCGCGCGCCAGCTCGCTGCGCGAGGCGCACGCAGAGGATCGCGATAGCCAACTACGCAAAGCTTCGCAGCTTTCGCCACAGGGTGTTGCGGGCAATGCCGAGCACACTCGCGGCTCGCGCCTGCGATCCCTGGCACGCATCGAGCACCTGCAGGATGTGCTCGCGTTCCATGCTCGCGAGCGTGCGCAAGCCTGGGGGTGGGGGCGGGGGCGGGTCACACAGGCTTTCCGGCGAGCTGCTCGTGATTTCCTCGGGCAGGTCGGCCTCGCAAACCTCGTCGCCCATTGCGAGCGCAGCACCGTGTTTGACGACGTTCTGGAGCTCGCGCACATTGCCCGGCCACGCGTAGACCATGAACCTGGCTTTCACTTCAGGTGAGAAGCCGGTTAAACCCGGCTTCTCCTGCTTCAGGAAGTGATGCGCCAGCGGTAGAATATCTGTCTTGCGAGAGCGCAGCGGTGGCACACGCAGCGTGAGCACCTTCAACCTGTAGTACAGATCTTCGCGGAATAGGCCCTGCCGGACCTGCTCGGCAGGGTCTCGGTGCGTCGCGCAGACGATGCGCACGTCCACCGCGAACGCCGAGCTCTCGCCGACGCGGCGGACTTCGCCGTCTTGCAGCACGCGCAAGAGCTTTACCTGGAGAGCGAGGGGCATCTCGGCGATTTCGTCGAGGAATAGCGTCCCGCCGTGGGCGGCCTCGAACAGCCCTTGCCGGGCGGGGCCGGCGCCGGTGAAGGCACCCCGACCGTGACCGAACAGCTCGGACTCGAGGAGCTCGGCCGGTAGCGCCGCGACGTTGACGGCCACGAATGGCCGCTTCGATCGGGCACAGTTGGCGTGAAGAATGCGAGCGATCACTTCTTTTCCAGTGCCGGTCTCGCCGAGCACCGCGACCGGGGCGTCACTGTCTGCGAAGCGCGCCACACGCTTGAGCAAGGCCTGCATCGAAGGGCTGACCGCGACGATCCGTGTCCCTCCGCGCAGCCGCGGCGCGACTGGGATCAATCCACAGACGCTGCAGTGCTGCGGCTCGCAGGATTGTTCCATATGTTCCGTATTGGAACACGTCATCGAGCTTGTCCAACCCTTACGGCACGACACACCGTTCGGATTGCAGAACAATCATCGGTACGCCTCGTGCACTACGCTGGAACGTGCCGCAGAGGAGCTCCGGTTGAACGCCGCCGTGTTGTCGCTGGTTCTGTTCACGTTCGTCGTGGGCATGGCCGGTCTGCTCGTCCTGATCTGGTCGATCACGCGGCAGCGCAGCGATTGGTCGCATCACGGCGCGCGCGTGATTTTCGACGCAGGTGAAGAGGGGTTGGTCGAGGAGCCCGCGAGCGCGTCCGAGCACGACGTCCGCGCACTGGAACGTCACGCGAACCCGAGCACCGTTTCGGCGCCGCCCGGGCGCGCGGCCGAAGCGGTAGAAGCGCGGCGCATCGGTGATATTTCGTCCCGCGCGCCGGTGCTGGGCTTCTTGTGGTCCGCGCTGTTCTGGCTCCTGTTCGGGTCGCTCTTGGGGCTGACCGCGTCGCTGAAGATGACTTTTCCGGACTGGCTGACGGCTCACGCGCCGCTGACGTTTGGACGCATCCGTCCCATGCATCTGAATACCGTGGTCTACGGGTGGGCCTCGATGGCGTCGATCGCGGTCGCGTTGTGGCTCATGCCGCGCTTGACGCGCACCCCGCTCGCCGGCGGGCGTGTGGCCGTCTGGGGTGTGCGTGTGTGGAACGCCGGTCTGGTGCTCGGGACTGGCGCGCTCGCGTTCGGCTGGACCGACGGGGTGGAGTGGCTCGAGCTTCCCTGGCCGGCGGACGCGCTGCTGGTCATCGGCGGCGGTATGGCTGGGTTCCCGCTGATCCTCACGCTGTGTCGGCGGAAGACCCGCAGCATTTACGTTTCCGCGTGGTACCTGGGCGCGGCGTTCCTGTGGTTCCCGATCCTGTTTTTCGTGGCGAACCTGCCGGGCCAACACTTCGGCGTCGAGCACGCCACCGTGAACTGGTGGTTCGCTCACAATGTGCTGGGACTCTGGGTGACGCCTATCGGTCTCGCGATCGCCTACTACTTGATCCCCAAGGTCCTCGGGAGGCCGGTCTTCTCGTACAGCCTCTCGCTCATCGGGTTCTGGAGCCTGGCGCTGTTTTATAGCCAGGTCGGCCTGCACCATCTGATCGGTGGACCCGTCCCGACCTGGCTGATCACGATTTCGATCGTGCACAGCATCATGATGTTCGTGCCCGTGGTGGCCGTAGCCATCAATCACCACTGGACGATGGTCGGTCGATTTTCGACGTTGCGTTACTCGCCGACGCTGCGCTTCGTCGTGCTCGGGGCCATGATGTACACGCTCACCTCGCTCGAGGGCTCGATCGAGGCTTTGCGGAGCGTCAACCGCGTCACGCATTTCACGCATTTCACCGTCGCCCACGCCCATTTCGGGATGTACGGGTTCGTTTCGTTCGAGCTGTTCGGCGCGATCTACTTCTTGCTGCCGCGCCTGGCCGAGCGCGAGTGGCCCTACCCGCGGCTCATTCGCGCGCACTTCTGGCTCTCACTGACAGGCATCGGGGTGTATGTCGTCGCGCTCTCGATTGGAGGCGTCTTGCAGGGGCTTGCCATGCTGGACGCTGCACGGCCCTTCATCGATTCGGTGTCCGTCACGCTGCCCTACCTTCACGCGCGTACGGCCGGCGGACTGCTCATGACATTGGCGCATCTGGTGTTCGGCTATCACTTCGTGGTGATGGCGACTGGTCGCGGTCCGGTCCGTGTCTCGACGCCATGGGCGCAAGACATCCGCCCCCCGGTGTCGGAATCGGCGGTGACGTCGTGAATCGCGTTGCCGTCATCCTATTCGGGGCAGTCGGCGTACTCGTGTTGACGTCGCTCACCTTCGTGGTCGTGCCCTACGCGATGTTCGACGCGATTCCGCCAGAGGCCAAGCTCAGCCCCTATACGGAAGCGCAGAGCCGGGGGCGTGAAGTGTACGCTTCGCTCGGTTGCGTCTATTGTCATACGCAGCAACCGCGCGATCCAGCATACGCGCCCGACGGACAGCGCGGCTGGGGGCGGGCGTCGACGCCAGGCGACTATGCGTACGATACTCCGCACCTGCTCGGAACCATGCGCACGGGGCCGGATCTGTTCAACATCGGTGCGCGGCAACAGAGCGAGCAGTGGCAGCTTGCCCATTTGTACAATCCGCGTGCGGTCGTCCCGGGCAGCATCATGCCGAGCTACCGATTCTTGTTCGACGTGAAAGCCTCTGCGAGCGCCAAGGATGTGGTCGTGAACGTGCCCAGGGAATTTGCGCCGGCTGGAGGCGTAGTGGTGGCGAAAGCCGACGCAGTCGCGCTCGCGCAGTATCTGCTCGGGCTCGATCACACCTACGCCTCCCAGATGATGGAGCCTGCCCGCCCGGCTGAGGAGGCGAGTCGTGAGTGAGTCTAGAACGCCCCCCCAGCTGCGGCGTGAGTATCCCGATCCCTACGAGGCCAAGAACCCGATTCCGGCCCTGTATCTGGTCTTCTTCGGCGCCGTCGCAGCCGTTGGTTTCGGCTACCTGATCCAGCACAAGGGTGACGATCTGGCGCTCGCCGGCGATGAGCGCTCGTCCCAAGCGAGTGCTGCTCCCGCCGAGCGTTCGGGCGCCGTGCTCTACCAAGCGACCTGCGCCGCGTGTCATCAGCCCACCGGTACCGGCGTCCCGGGTGCTTTTCCGCCTTTGGTCTCGTCGCCATGGCTGCTCGACGATCCCGAGACACCCGTGCGAATCGTGTTGCTCGGTGTGCAGGGCAAGCTGGAGCTCGCAGGCCACACCTACGACGGCGCGATGCCGCCCTTCGGCAAACAGCTGAACGACGGCGAGATCGCGCGCGTCCTCACGCATGCGCGCAGCGCCTGGGGCAACCAGGGCGCAGCCATCTCCGAAGCCGACGTGCGGCGTGTCCGCGCATCCCTTGGCACCAGAACTCAGTCTTGGCAGGGCGGCGCCGAGCTCACCGCGGCGCGCGCCGCTCGCTCGCCGTGACTACTCTGGATCCGACGCTGCACGCCTCTGCATCGCGCCCGTCGGATCGGCGCGGGCGGCCCAACCTGTCAACGTATCGGCTGGAGGGCGTGTCGTGTGCAGGCTGCGTCGCGCGGATCGAGCGCTCCGTGCGGTTCTTACCGGGCATCGTCGACGTACAGGTCAACCTCGCCGCCCGCACGCTCGCCGTAGAACGCGAGGAAGGGTCGAGCCCGCCGGACGTGCCCGGGGCCGTGCGACGCGCTGGCTACGGCGCAATTCCTGTTGCACCACTGCCTGCGTCGAGTGCTGGCGAGCAACGGCAAGAGCCGGAAGTCGTCTGGCTCCAGATCCGACTCGCTGTGGCGATATTTTTCGGCATGAGCGCCATGCTGCCTTCGATTGTCGTGTACCTCGGCGCCGTCGACGCTGCCGAGGCGCGCGTTCACTGGGCACTGGCGGCGGCAAGCGGCGCGCTCAGCGTGCCTGTCGTATTCTTTTCGGGATGGCCTTTCCTCACGCGAGCGCTCAGCTCGGTTCGCCGGCTGGCTCCAGGCATGGACCTCTTGGTCGCGAGCGGCGCGCTCGCAACGTTCGTCTACTCCGTGGTCGTGCTCGCGCGCGGCTCGTCAGCGGTGTATTTCGACACCGCCGCCGGGATCGTGACCTTCCTCTTGATCGGTCGCTTGCTGGAGAGCCTGGCGCGAAAGCGGAGTTTGAACGCGGTCGACCTGCTGCACGCGCTGTCGCCGTCGGCCGCGCACCTCTTGCAGGTTGATGGAGGAGTCACCGACGTCGAAACGGAGAGCGTCGCCACCGGTGCACGCATTCTGGTTCGCCCTGGCGAGCGCGTTCCTCTCGACGGGCGCGTGGTTTCCGGTACTTCGCACCTCGACCGCTCGCTGCTCACGGGCGAGTCCATGCCCGTCAGTGTAGGCGAAGGCGATGCCGTGGAGGCGGGCACGCTCAACCAGCGCGGTGCTCTCATACTCGACGTCACGCGTGCGGTCGGCGAGCGCGCGCTCGACCGCATCGCAGGCATGGTGGACGAGCTTCTCGCTCGCCGCGCGCCCATGCAAGCGCTAGCGGACCGTGTCGCCGCCAGGCTCACGCTCGTCGCACTGATCGTCGCCGTACTGACGGGAATTGCGCTCCTACTTTGGGGCCGCGGCGTGGAGCTCGCCTTGCTGCGCTCGGTATCGATATTAGTGATCGCGTGTCCCTGCGCGCTCGGATTGGCCACCCCGATGGCCGTGCTCGTCGCCGCGGGCCGCGCAGCGCGCCGCGGCATTCTGTTCAGAGACGCCGCCACGATCGAGCGCACAGCCGACGTGACTGCGGTGTTGCTCGACAAAACGGGCACACTCACTCAAGGCCGTCCGGCCGTCGTGGATGTACTGCCACAGGGCGCTTGGAGCGCGGAGGATGTGCTCGCTTCGGCTGCCATCGCGGAGTCGGGCAGTGAGCATCCCATCGCCCGAGCTGTCGTCGCTCGCATGGCGCCGAAGTACGAACACGGCGAGGCCCACGTCATCCCGGGCGGTGGCGTCGTCTGGCGCGCTGAAACCGGGCGTACGATTCGTGTCGGAACGGGAGCCTTTCTCGAAGCCGAAGGCGTATCCGGGGTCCGAGAGCCTGCGCGGTGCTCCACGGTCGCGCATGTGGCCGTGGACGAGGAGTGGCTGGGCACAATCGTCGTCGCGGACCCCGTACGGCCCGAGGCTGCGGCCGCCATCACCGATCTACGCGCACTGGGCGTGCGCGTCGCGCTCGTCAGTGGTGACTCTGACGCGCCCACCCAGGACGTTGCGGCACGAGTAGGGATCACTGAAGTCAGCTCAGCGTGCTCGCCCGACGACAAAGCAGAGTACGTCGCTGCCGCGCGACGGACCGGCGACGTGGTCGCGTTCGTGGGTGACGGGCTCAACGACGGTCCTGCGCTCGCCGCGGCAGACGTTGGCATCGCTGTCTCTGGCGCGACGGACGTGGCAAGCGCCGCCGCGGGCGTCACGCTTCGCGCGGGTGGCGTCGAGCGGCTGGTGGAAGCGCTCGAGCTGGCGCGCGCAACGCGCCGGACGATGCGGCAGAATCTCGGCTGGGCCATCGGCTACAACGCGGTGGCGATTCCGTTCGCAGGGGCCGGCTTGGTTCCGCCTTCTTTCGCCGCGCTGGCGATGGCTGCAAGCTCCCTGTCGGTGATCGCCAACTCGATGCGGCTTGCGCGCGGTCGACATGTCCGAACGAGTTCAGCGCCACGTCGAGTGGCTTCGCAGCCCAATCACCCGGCGCCGCCCTGAAATGGAAAGGCGTCAGTCATCGTGCCGGAACCTCGATGCCGAAGCGCGGCGCGAGCACATGGTTTTCGATATGCACGTGCGTGTGCACGTCATGCTCGAGGTGTTCGAGCTCGGCGAATAGCGTTCGATAGCTCTGGCACGCCCAGCCGGGCACGCGGAAGTCATCGCTGACCTCCCGAATCCACTCGAGGAAGTAGCCGATGGCGCTGTGCTCTTCCACCATTGCTGCGAGCTGTTCGGCGATCAGCGCACTATCGCCCGAAGCAGCAAGGAGCGCGGGAAACAACGCTTGCTCCTCCTGCTCGAGATGCGAGATGAGCGTGGTCGAAAGCTCGTCCACTGCGGACGCGAGCACGCGCAGCTTGGGGTTGTGCTCGCCGTGCACGCGGCTGACGCGATCAGCGAGTGTACCGATGAACGGCAGCGCCGTCCTCGTGTACTCGTGATGGATGGATACGATATGGTCGATGAGGCCGGGCGTGGAGAGCTTTCTCAGATCGCTCGTGCGGTCGCCCAAACGCTGTTCGATGACCCGGGACAGCTCGCCCAGAAGCGCGTCCGGATCGACGCGTTTGGCAGCTGCTGCGGCCTCGATGCTGAGCCCACCGCGGCAGCAAAAGTCGATGTGATGGCGGGCGAGGACCTCTGCACACTCCGAGTGGTCGAGGACGAGATTGGCTACGCTCTGGTGACGATCCAACATGCGACATTCTCCTTGGTGTCGCATAGTCAGCACGCGGCGTGCCAGGCTGCAGTTTGCAGCGAAGCGCCGGCTACGCCGATCGCCTGGTTGCGTGGTTGTTCGGTGTTCCACCAGGTGTTCCAAATTGGAACTGCGCGTGTCGATGATCATTCAAACGGGTCTCCCGAGTGTCGATGGCGAGTCCGCGCCTGGAGCACCGCGCCCGCCGTCGATACGGACATCGATGCGCGCCCCGCGCAGCGCCCGAAGGACGCGGCGCTCACGTCTCCAGGGGATGCCGTCGTAGATGAGGATGTCGATGGGCCGCCACATGAGCACCCAACCCGAGATGACGAGCGCTTCCCGGATGCCTGAGCCGAGCGTACCAGGGACATTGTTTGCGACGAGCTCACCCTGTTCGAGCGGATCGAGCCGCGCTCAAACGGGCATCGGCGGAACGACGAGTGCATCGCATCGGGCTGCACGGAGCAGGTCGCCAGCGACGGTCCCCAAGAACAGATAGGCTGCGCCCGAATAGCCGTGCGTTCCCAGCACGAGCAGGTCGGTTTCGCGCTTTTTCGCGGCCCTTTCCACGACGATCCGCGGCGAGCCGTACCGGACGTGAGTCTTCCAGACCGGTACGTCCTCGGGTCGGACGTGCGCCTTTGCCAGCGCTCTGGTGAGCAACTTCGTCAGCTCGCGGGTTGCGTCGGAGCGGAGCTCTGCCTGTCTCTCGTCCGCTGCGTCCTCGGAGAGGCTCGGATAGACCAGCCCCCCATGGGGATCGTCGAAGGCGTGGATGACCTCGACTCGAGGACGTGGCAGCGGCAGCACCAGGAGCATGAAACGAACCACCTCGTGAGCGGCCTGATCGAGGTCGAGCGCGAGCGCCGGGCGGCTATAAGCCGTACGCGGAGCCAGTCTCACCACCAGCACCGGCAGCTGGGCGTTTCGGACGACGCGCTCCGCGGTCGAACCGAGGAACGTGTCGCGCAGCGCACGCCCGCGACCACGGCCCATGACGATCAGCTCGGCCTTTAGCGCGGTCGCGCAGGCCGCGATCTCCTTCGCGGCAGCGCCCAGTTTCACCAGCGGCTCGATGATGACCTTCTTGCCGACCTGTTTGCGCAGGTGCCGCGCTTCGTCCGCGAGCGCTTTGTTCGCGTCGCGCTCGGCGCTCCGCTGTTCTCTCGATGGAAGGCTCCCGGGAACGACATGCAGCAGCGTCACCCGGGCGTCATCGGCCAGGGGAAGCAGCGAGACGCGGCCCAGAACTCGATCGGAGCTGGGCGTGAGATCGACAGGAACGAGCAGGGAATGAAACCCTCCCGAATCATGAACGCCGGATTCGCTCGACCCTTCGCGTTTCGTGGTTTCTTTCATGTTGCCCGCGGTGCGGTTCTCTTACTCTCAACGTACGCCGTCTCGATAGTCAAGCGAACGTGACCAGCGGTCGCGGCTCGTCTGCGCGGAGGCAGGCGTGGGCGCCGGGGCAACATTCCGGTACATTGGCGCGCTCGGAGGTAGTTGATGTCGAACAAGAAGAAGCCGATGACCACGGTCGCCGGCGCGCCCGTTCCGGACAACCAGAACATCCTCACGGCCGGACGGCGGGGGCCCGCACTGCTGCAGGACGTATGGCTGTTGGAGAAGCTCGCCCACTTCGATCGTGAGGTGATCCCGGAGCGGCGCATGCATGCCAAGGGCTCCGGCGCCTACGGAACGTTCACCGTCACGAACGACATCACACGCTACACGCGCGCCAAGATCTTCTCCGCGGTGGGCAAGAAGACCGAGCTCTTTGCGAGGTTCACGACCGTGGCGGGGGAGCGCGGGGCCGCGGACGCCGAGCGCGACATCCGGGGCTTCGCCCTCAAGTTCTACACCGAGGAGGGGAACTGGGATCTCGTCGGCAACAACACGCCGGTCTTCTTCTTCCGCGATCCACTGAAGTTCCCCGACCTCAACCACGCCATCAAGCGGGACCCGCGCACGAACCTCAGGAGCGCGCGCAACAACTGGGATTTCTGGACCTCGCTCCCCGAGGCGCTGCACCAGGTCACAATCGTGATGAGCGATCGTGGCATCCCGGCGAGCTATCGCCACATGCACGGCTTCGGCTCGCACACGTTCAGCTTCATCAACGCGCAGCACGAGCGGTTCTGGGTGAAGTTTCATCACGTGTGCCAGCAGGGCATCCAGAACCTCACGGACGCAGAGGCGGAGGCGATCGTCGGCAAGGATCGCGAGAGCCACCAGCGAGATCTGTATGCAGCGATCGAAGGACGCAACTATCCGCGCTGGAAGCTCTGCGTCCAGATCATGCCGGAGAAAGATGCGTCGAAGGTCCCTTACCACCCCTTCGACTTGACGAAGGTCTGGCCGAAGGGGGACTACCCGCTGATCGAGGTTGGCGAGTGGCAGCTCGATCGGAACCCCGAGAACTTCTTCGCCGAGGTCGAGCAATCGGCGTTCAACCCAGCGCAGGTCGTGCCCGGCATCAGCTTCTCGCCAGACAAAATGCTGCAGGCGCGCCTCTTCTCGTACGGTGACGCTCAGCGCTACCGTCTCGGCGTCAACCACCACCAAATCCCGGTCAACGCAGCGCGCTGCCCCGTGCACAGCTTCCATCGCGATGGCCCGATGCGCGTCGACGGCAATCACGGCGGGACCCTCGCGTACGAGCCGAACAGCTATGGTGAGTGGCGCGAGCAGCCTGACTTCCGGGAGCCGCCGCTCAGCGTCGAGGGCGCCGCCGACCACTGGAATCACAGGGAGGACGGCGACTACTACTCGCAGCCAGGCAAGCTCTTCCGGCTGATGAGCGCCGCTCAGCAACAGGTGCTCTTCGAGAACACCGCGCGCGCCATGGGCGACGCCCCGGACGAGATCAAGCGGCGGCACGTCGGCAACTGCGCGAAGGCAGACCCGGCATACGGCGCGGGCGTCGCCAAGGCGCTCGGACTCGATGCCCGGTAAAGTGTAACTGCCGACGGGAAGTCTACGCCTGCCGGAGACCGCCGCCCACGGCCGCGCGCTGCATCACGCCGCCCGACCTCTAAGCCGCAGGGCGTTGGTTACGACGGACGCGGAGCTCAGGCTCATGGCCAGCGCCGCGAACATCGGAGAGAGGAGCCAGCCGGTGAACGGATAAAGCAAGCCGGCCGCCAGCGGCACGCCGAGCGCGTTGTAGACGAACGCGAACGCGAGGTTCTGCTTCATGTTCGCCACCGTGGCCCGAGAGATCGCGCGTGCGTGAGCGATGCCCCGCAGGTCGCCCTTCACGAGCGTGACCTGGGCGCTGCTCATGGCCACGTCGGTTCCGGTCCCCATGGCGATCCCCACTTCCGCCATGGCGAGCGCTGGCGCGTCGTTGACGCCGTCGCCCGCCATGGCGACCACTCGTTCTTCCTTCTGTTGGCGTTCCACGAGCAGGAGCTTGTCAGCCGGCGTCACCTCCCCGTGCACCTCGCTGCCCTGGTCCAGGCTCGCGGCTAGCCGCAGCACCTCGTCGGCGTGCGCGCCTTCGACCGGAACCGCGCGATCGAAGGCCGGCTTGCCCTCCCTGCAGAAGAAGTAGGAGCGGCCCTCGTGCTGGTGGTGGTGAGGTGACGCTGAGGTAACCGCCATGCCGCAGACCGGGTCCTGCAGCGAGCTGTCGGGGCGGGGATGCTCCGCGCGCCCTTTTCCGTGATGTGCGTGCGGGTCGTGCCGAGCGTGCTCACGATGCCGCCCTGGTCGTCTTCGTCGTGTCGTCGCACACGCCGATCATGATTCACCGTCCCTCGATTGTACGAGCTCACGGCCGGCGCCGTTGCCATTGGGCGCGCGCTCCCGCTTCCACCTCCGGCGCAGCTGAATTCCCCTCCATAGGAGCGCGAGGCCACCCCAGAGCGCGCCAGCAGCGGCGGGAAAGGCCAATACACGCGGGAAGATCGCGACGAGCACAGACAGGACACAAAGCACGAAGCCCACCAAAATCGTAAGACGTGCCTGGACGGGGCCGAGCACCCGGCGGTCGCTCAAAACGGCGCCGACCGCGTTACCGAAACGCATGGCGCCCGCCGCGACGGCACCCGTGCTGCCCGATCCGCGCGCCATGGCGCGGCCTGGCCGACGTGGCTGACCCGGCGCGCAGAGTTTTCGCCGGTCGTCGAGCACGACTTCGGTCGAGTTCGCGAGGTCTCGGAGGTAGACCTCTTCCATCTGGGCTGCGAACGCCGTGTCCTCGATCACCGCATCGAGCTCGTGGTTGCCGAGCCAGCTCGCGATGTTGAGGTTCGTCGAGCCCACGCGCGCCCAGCGTCCATCGGCAACGGCGGTCTTGGCGTGCAGCATGGTGCCATTCCACTCGAAGACGCGGATGCCCGCTTCCAGGAGCGCGCGGTATCCGGCCCTCGAGAATGGCTTGAGAATCGGGATGTCGGTCCCGTTTGGCACCAAGAGCCGCACGTCGACACCATCCTTCGCCGCCGCCCGGAGCGCCTGGACGTACGAAGAAATGCCGCTGTAGTAGGCGTCCGTGAGCCAGAGCCTGCTGCGCGCGATCGCGGCCACGAGCTGATCCAGGCGCAGCAGGCTCGCCGTGGCAGGCTCGCTCGAAACGATCCGCAGGCTGACGTCGCCAGCGCGTGGAGGCTCGCGAATGGGGTCCATCTCCGGCAGCGGAGATCCGGCAAGCGCCCAGCTCCGCGCGAACGCCCGTGCGATCTCGGCGACTGCTGGACCTCGGATCTCGACGCCGCTATCACGCCAGGGCGCGACGTTCCGTGCCGGATCGCCGAGCCACATCCGCCCGACGCATAGCCCCGTGACGAACCCGATCGTGCCGTCGACTATCAACGTCTTGCGGTGGTCGCGCGAGATCCAACCGAGCGGGCTCGAGAGCTGCGGCGGGTTATGGACTCGAACCTCGACGCCCGCGCCTCGAAGCGCCCGCCAGAACGCGCGCGGAGCCTTTCCCAGGGCACCTACCCAGTCGTAGACGATTCGCACGCGGACGCCTTCGCGTGCTCGGGCCATGAACGCCTCGGCGAACTCCCGCCCGACTTCGTCATCCTGGATGAAATAGTTCTCGAAGTGAACGTGGTCCTTCGCCGCGCGAATCGCCGCGAGCCACGCTGGATAGTTCTCGGAACCATCTTCGAGCAGACGCACCTGGTTTCCGCCGATGAGCGGCGCACCCGCGGCGCGAGAGAACATCCGATCGGCGAGCTCGCGAAGCCCTGGCGCGGCACGTTCGTGCCGTTTTTCCTCGCGCGCCGCGGAGCTCATGCCTCAAGCCTAACGATCCTTGGCGCACGGGTCATCGTTCTTTCCGCCGACCTGGTCGGTTCGGGAAAACTTCGCTGTATGCTTGCGCTGGCAAACTCCGTGGGGAGAGGTTAACGGTAGCCACACGCTCAGCCGGGCCCTGAATGACCAGCGTTGCCACGATCGTCACGCTCTCGCCGCGAGATTTCGATGCGGTGCTCTTCGACCTCGACGGCGTCTTGACACGCACCGAGAGCGTGCACGCGGCTGCATGGAAGAAGCTGTTCGACGATTTCCTCGAGCAGCGATCGCGCACTCGTGGCGAAGTGTTCGTGCCCTTCGACATCGACAGTGACTACCGGCGTTACGTGGACGGGAAGCCGCGTCAGGACGGCGCGCTCTCGTTCCTCGAATCGCGCGGCATCGAGTTGCCGATGGGCACACCGGAGGACGCGCCAGGTGAGCAGAGCGTCGAGGCCCTGGGCAAGCTCAAGGACCGCTACTTCATGGAACAGCTGGAGCAGCACGGCGTAGAGGTGTACGAGGGCTCGGTAGAGCTCGTGCAGTCGCTCCGCGCCGCGAACGTCCGAACTGCCGTCGTCTCCTCGAGCAAGAACGCCGAAGCCGTGCTCGCGGCCGTGGGCATCTCCCATCTGTTCGACGCGCGAGTGGACGGAAACGATGTCGTGAGCGTCGGCCTCGCGGGGAAACCGGCGCCCGATGCATTCTGGGAAGGAGCGCGGCGGGTCGGAGCAGATCCGTCGAGGGCCGTCGTGGTGGAGGACGCAACCGCCGGCGTGGCGGCGGGACGCGCGGGCGGGTTCGGCCTGGTGATTGGGGTCGATCGAAGCGGTCAGTCCCAAGCGTTGCGCGAGGCCGGCGCAGACGTCGTCGTCGCCGGCCTACAAGAGATCGAGCTCGCCGCGGCCCCATCCTCGGCATGGTCGCTCGTGTACGAGGAATTCGACCCGGGCCGCGAGGGAATTCGCGAAGCGCTCTGCGCCCTCGGCAACGGCTACTTCGAGACGCGCGGCGCAGCAGCTTGGGCCCGCGCGGACGGCGTCCACTATCCGGGAACGTACCTGGCGGGCGGTTACAATCGGGGCCGGAGTAACGTCGCCGGCCGCGAGGTCGAGCACGAGGACCTGGTCAACTTACCCAACTGGCTCGCGCTCGGATTTCGCATCGCAGAAGGTGACTGGTTCGACGAGCGCACGGTCGAGATCCTGTCGTATCGGCAAGAGCTCGATCTCGCGCGGGGCACGCTGGAGCGTTCGATCCGTTTTCAGGACCGCGAGGGGCGGCGCAGTCTGCTGCGAGAGCGGCGGCTGGTCTCGATGGCTGACATGCACCTCGCGGCTCTCGAACTGTCGCTGACGGCCGAAAACTGGGCCGGGAGCGTGAGACTTCGATTCGGCATCGACGGCCGCGTCGTCAACTCCGGCGCGAGGCTCTATGAAAAGTTCGACAATCGACATCTCGAACCGCTCAGCGGCGAAGCGGCGGGCGACGACGGTGTGGTACTGCTGGTGCACACTCGTCAGTCGCAGCTGCGGGTCGCACAGGCCGCGCGGGGGCGCATCTTCGTCGACGGCCGGCAGCTCGCGCTCGAACGCCGACTGATCGAGGACCCGGGATTCATCGGGCAGGAGCTCGAGCTGGTGCTCGAACAGGGGCAGCGCGTGACGCTCGAGAAGATCGCCGCGCTCTTTACCTCGCGCGACGCCGCCATCTCCGAGTGTGTGCTGGCGGCGCGCAAGGCGATCCAGCGTGCAGGAAGCTTCGAGGTCTTGCTGGCTGATCACGTCGCGGCGTGGAAACACCTCTGGCGGGTCTTCGACATGCGTCTCGCGCCCGCGGCCGCAGAGTTCAAGCTGAACGTGCCGGCGCTGCTGCGGCTGCACCTCTTTCACCTGCTTCAGGCGGTCTCCCTCAACTCGATCGGGCTGGACGTGGGCGTGCCGGCGCGCAGCTGGACCGGCGAGGCCTATCAGGGCCACATCTTCTGGGATGAGCTGTTCATCTTCCCGTCGCTCAACCTCCGCATGCCGGAGATCACCCGATCCCTGCTCATGTACCGATACCGCCGCCTCGGCGAGGCGCGCGCGGCAGCCGCAGCCGCCGGGTTTCGCGGCGCGATGTTTCCTTGGCAAAGCGGAAGCGACGGGCAGGAGCAAACGCAGGCGTTCAACTTGAACCCCCGCTCGCAGCGCTGGGTACCGGATAACTCGTACAGACAGCGGCATGTCGGCAGCGCCATCGCTTACAACGTCTGGCAGTACTTTCAGGTCACTCAGGACATCGAGTTCCTGCAATTCCACGGCGCCGAGCTGATCCTGGAAATCGCGCATTTCTGGTCGAGCATCGCGAGCTTCGACGCAGAGCGCGGCCGTTACGAAATACGCGGGGTGATGGGGCCGGACGAGTTTCACGAGGGTTACCCCGACTCGGCGACACCCGGCCTGAACAACAACGCCTACACCAACGTCATGGCGGTGTGGGTCTTGTGCCGTGCGCTCGAGGTGCTCGAGCATTTGCCCGACATTCGCCGCAGCGAGCTCGTGACCAGGCTCGCACTATCCGCGGACGAATTGGCGCGCTGGGCCGACATCAGCCGCAGGATGTTCGTACCGCTCCGCGCTGATGGGATGATCGATCAGTTCGAGGGTTATGAAGCGCTCGCGGAGCTCGATTGGGAGGGCTACCGCGTGCGTTACGGCAACATTCAGCGCCTGGAACTGATTCTCGAGGCGGAGAACGACAGCGCCAACCGCTACAAGCTGTCGAAGCAGGCGGACGTGCTGATGCTATTCTATCTCTTTTCCGCCGAGGAGCTGCGGACGCTGTTTGCTCGCCTCGGGTACCCGTTCGAGCAGGGTGCGATTCCGCGCAACGTTGCCTACTACGATTCCCGCTCGTCCCATGGCTCCACGCTGTCGCGCGTCGTGCACGCCTGGGTGCTCGCGCGCACGGATCGCGCACGTGCGATGCGGTATTTCACGGAGGCCTTGCAAAGCGACGTCGCCGACATCCAGCAGGGGACCACGGCGGAGGGCATCCATCTGGGCGCCATGGCAGGCACGGCCGACCTGGTGCTACGAGTTTCGACGGGAATCGAGGTGACGGGGGACGTCTTGCGGTTCAATCCCCATTTGCCGGAAGAGCTGGCACGCCTCGAGCTGCGCATCCGCTACAGAGGGCATACGCTCGATCTGAAGCTGACCCGCGATTCGTTCACGGTGAGCGGGCGCGAGCGCGGCGTTCTGCCCATCCGGATTGCCGTGAAGGAGGATGTCTTCGAGTTCACGTGCGGCAGCACGCGCGTGTTCCAGCTCGGCGGCAAACACTGAGCCCGCCACGCAGCGCGATAGTTTCCGATTCCAGGTCGGACGGTGGCGATCGTGCTGGTAGACCTGTTGCAATATGCGACGGAGAGCCATTCTGTCTCATTGGTTCTGGGTAGGATGCGCGCGGCGTTTCGCGATAGATAGTGGGCCCCGTGAGCATTCGGACCTCCGACGACGCTGGAACGCCGCCCTACCGACAAACAGCGGATCAGACGCTGGCCGCACTCGGTTCGGACGCGACCACCGGTCTGACCGATGACGAGGCGCGAGCGAGACTCGACCGCTACGGCAAGAACGAGCTAGCGGCCGAGACACCGGTGCCCGGGTGGAAGAAATTCCTCGCGCAGTTCCAGAACCCGCTCGTGATCCTGCTGCTCATCGCGACCGCGATTTCGACAGCACTCTGGCTGTTCGAGCGGGATAGCGCGCTCCCGTACGAGGCGATCGCGATTCTTTCGGTGGTGATGCTCAATGCACTGATGGGTTACATTCAGGAGGCTCGCGCCCAGCAGGCCATGGCCGCGTTGCGCCGGATGTCCGCGGCGCACGCCAGTGTGATCCGGGGCGGCGAGCGCCGGAGCATCGAAGCCTCCGAGGTCGTGCCCGGCGATATACTCTTGATCGAGGAGGGGGACACCATCGCCGCCGACGCGCGCGTGATCCAATCGACCGCGCTGCAAACCCTGGAGGCGGCGCTGACTGGCGAAAGTCTGCCGGTAGCGAAGCAAGTCAATCCGGTTCTGGATGAGGCCGTGCTCGGGGATCGCCTCGACATGATCTTCAGCGGAACGGCGGCGAGCTACGGGCGCGGAAAGGCGGTGGTCACCGCAACGGGCATGCAGAGCGAGATGGGCCGCATTGCCGGGATGCTGCAGGCAGGACCAGAGGATACCACGCCGCTGCAGCGCGAGCTCGCGCGCGTCGGAAAGCTACTCGGAAGGATCGTGATCGCGATCGCAATCGTGATGGTGGGGACGATCATCCTGGTCGAACACCTGCGGAGTTTCGAGCAGCTCGTCGAAGCGCTCGTGCTCGGCGTGGCGCTCGCGGTAGCTGCCGTACCGGAAGGCTTACCCGCCGTGGTCACCGCTGTGCTCGCGCTGGGCGTGCAGCGGATGGCAAAGCAGAGCGCGATCGTGCGCCACCTCGCGGCAGTCGAGACGCTTGGCTCGGCCAGCGTGATCGCGTCCGACAAGACGGGGACGCTCACGCAGAACGAGATGACGGTGCGCACGGTAGTGACCGCCAGCGGGACCGTCGAATTCAGCGGCACCGGTTATGCGCCCGAGGGTGAAGTGCACCGGAGTCCCGCGAACAGCGACTTGCTCGCCTTCGAAATGGAGCGTGCCCTCGCGGCCGGCGACCGCGCCAACAACGCCACCCTCGAGCAGCTAGACGGCCGCTGGACGGCGCAGGGCGACCCGACCGAAGCCGCACTGCTGGTCGCGGCGCGCAAGGCAGGCCTGACGGTCGAGGGGCTGGAGGCGCGTTTCGCGCGGGTTGCAGAAGTTCCCTTCTCGTCGGAACGCAAGTTGATGTCGACTGTACACACCGACGCCGAGAAGCGGGAACGGCTCCTGGTCTTCACCAAGGGTGCACCCGACGTGCTGCTCGAACACTGCTCGCACGAGCTCGTCGGGACGCAAGCGAAACCTTTGAACGACACCCGTCGCGCGGAGATCGCGAACACGAACGAGCAGCTGGCCCGCAAGGCGCTGCGCTCGCTCGGCGTCGCCTTTCGCTCGTTGCCGGCGCATGCGTTCGAGCCAGACAAGGTCGACGCGCGCGTGGAGCACGAGCTCGTGTTCGCGGGGCTGATCGGTATGATCGACCCGCCGCGCTCGAACGCGAAGCAAGCCATCGCTCGCGCCAAGGCGGCCGGAATCCGGCCCATCATGATGACCGGCGACCATCCGGTGACTGCCGCCGTGATCGCCTCGGAGCTCGGCATTGCCGCCGAGGCCAAGGCAATCAGCGGGGCCGAGCTCGAGGAGATGTCCGACGAAACCCTGATACGAACGACCCGTCGAGCCTCGGTTTACGCGCGCGTCAACCCGCATCACAAGCTCAGGATCGTCGAAGCGTTGCAGCGCGAGGGCGCGGTCGTGGCGGTGACCGGCGATGGCGTGAACGACGCGCCCGCCCTGCAGACCGCCGACATCGGTATCGCCATGGGCATCACCGGCACCGACGTCTCCAAGGAAGCAGCGGATATCGTGCTGGCCGACGACAACTTCGCTACGATCGTGGCAGCGGTGGAGGAGGGTCGCGCGATCTTTCAAAACATCAGAAAATTCCTGCGCTACCTGCTCTCCTCGAACATCGGCGAGGTCACCGCCATGTTCTTCGGCGTTATTTTTGCCGACGCGATCGGCTTGACCGCCGCAGGCGAAGGCGGGGTGGTGCTGCCGCTGCTCGCGACCCAGATCCTGTGGGTCAACCTGGTGACGGACGGCGCACCGGCGCTCGCGCTGGGAGTGGACCCGGTCGACGCTGACGTGATGACGAAGCCGCCGCGCCCGCCAGGCGAAAGCGTGATCACGCGTCGCATGTGGGGAACCATCGTGTACGTCGGCGCGATCATGGCGAGCGGCACGCTCCTGGTGCTGGACGCGAGCTTGCCCGGCGGCCTTTTCGAAGGGACGGGCAGCCTGCGCTATGCGCAGACAATGGCGTTCACGACCATGGTATTCTTCTCGCTTTTCGCGGTTTTCAACGCGCGTTCTGACGAGAAGAGCGCCTTCGTCGGCCTGTTCTCCAACCTCTGGCTCTGGGGAGCGGTTTTGCTGTCGCTCTCTCTGCAGGTCGCGGTGATCTACCTCCCGTTCTTGCAGCGCGCGTTCTCGACGGTGAGCCTGAGCGCGCGCGATTGGCTGCTTTGTGCCGCGGTGGCGAGCTCGGTGCTCTGGCTCGGCGAGCTCCGCAAAATCATCACACGGAGGCTCTCGAGAATCGGCCCTCAGGCGCGGACGAATGGAGCACTGCCACGGCAGAGCGACAGTGAAATGACGCGTGGGCCTACGCAGCCTCGACTCTAGTTTGGGTAGCTAGTTTCGGCCCACCACCGGGAGCGTCCAGGCGTAGCGCACGGCGAGAAGGCGGATGACGATGCACACGCCGGCGGCGATCCACGGCGTAAGGCCGGCGCCGTCGTCCGCTTGTATCACGGCCCCAACGGCTCGCGCGGCGGTCGAACTACACGTTCGCCGCCGACTTCAAGCCGCGCGATGCCCCACCGGGGGGCCGCTCGCATCATTGAGCGAACGAACGCACCACCTTCACGAGCCCCTGCACGACCTGGGGTTTGGACGCCAGGTCGGGATTGGATGGCATGTTGGGGCTTTTGCCGACGGCGGCGCCACCCTGGACGATGATCTTGGCGATGTCCTCGTCCGTAACGGATTTCTGCCATTCCGCGTTCGTATAGTCACGTGGCTTGGGATTCAGCGCGGCGGCGCCAACACCGTCCCCTTTGCCGCTTTGCCCGTGGCACACCATGCAACGCGCCTTGAACAGCTTTTTTGCCTCTGCGTCGCCGCCTGCTGCGGCCGTCGCGGCGGGTGTCGGTGCGGGGGCAGTTTGCGCCGGCTGAGGGGGCTTCGATTCCGTCGGCGGTGGACTCTCGTTGCGGGAACATCCGCATGCCAGAACGACGCAGCAGGCCGCGAGCTTTCCGAGCAGCGCACGTTTCCTTGAAAAGCTTCGTCCCTGTTCGTCTGTTTGCATTGACGGTTTCATGCTCGTGATGTGGCTCCGCTCAAGAGGGGAGTCAAGCGTAGGACGCTGGAACGCCTCGCGTCAAGGCGCGCAATTGTATGGACGACCATAGGGTACGATCATAAATCGTATGGGTGGCCATACGACGTGCAGCGCGCACCCACGCTGAGACCACGGGAATTCTCGACGATTTTCGGCGCATCGTCAGCGCGCTGCGCGAATTCTCGCGCGCGGCAGAGAGTCAGCTCGGCGTCAGCAGCGCTCAACTCTTCGTGTTGAACACGCTGGCGCGCGCGCCGGCACTTTCCATCAACGCGTTGGCGGCACACACGCACACGCATCAGAGCACGGTCTCCGTAGTCGTAAAGCGGCTGGTCGCAGCAGGTTTAGTGAAACGTCGAGCGTCGAAGGTCGACGGCCGGCGGCTCGAGCTGCAAGTCACGAAGGCCGGACGAATGCTGCTCCAGCGCGCTCCGCCGGCGGTGCAGGACCGGCTGATTCAGGGCATAGACGCCTTGCCGAGCGTTCAACGAAGGCAGCTGGCTACAGTACTCCACCGGCTCGCCGAAGGCATGAATGCCGAGCCGGGCACACCGAGCATGTTCTTCGAATCGAAGGCGGATTTGACACGAAAGCGGCCCAGGGGGCGCGGTGATCGCTAGACTCGATATGGCATCGACGGAGGGTTACCCGTCGCGGAGCTCAGCGGCGTCAGCGCGCGGTGGAGCTGACGGCGCGCATGACCTGCGCGACCACGCGATCGCAACGCGACGTGACGCATGGCAGCCGAATGCTTCGGCAGTCGCAGGGGCGGCCCGAGCCCGGCAGTTGCTGCTTGACACGGGGGGGCAGCTAAATCTACGGACTCCGCCGTGGATCCATTCGGCAACAAGACCTCTGCGCGAGCCGTGCACAATGCGTGACGGGTTTCGCTGGCTGGGTCGCGTTGCGCTCGCGATCGTAATTCTGGTCATCGCCGCGGCAACGAACCTCGGGCAATCGAGGGCGACCCACGGGGTCACCGGTGTCGTCCTCGCAGCTCACGACTGCGCGGACGTCGAGCGTCACGCATTCGTACCGCGCGGGTTCGACGTCAAAGCCGTAGAATGCGACGCCGAGGACACCGAACCGGGCGGCCAAAGTGAGCCCTCTGGTGCGGCGACACTCGTTGGGAAGGTGCTGCTGCCGTCGCGCAAGGCTGAGCGCGCACGCGTGGTCGCGCCGCTCGGATTCGCCGCATCGCGCGTACGTACCAGCGCCCCTCTTCCCCGCGGCCCTCCGGCCTAGCGGAAGTCCAGCGCACCGCCACAATCGGACCGTCGTCTGCGCGCGAAGCTCGCTGAGCCGCGCGGTGTGAGGCCGCCGCGGGCCGAGCTTCGTCTATACGCAGGCGCGACGCTGCCGACTGGGACATGCCACCGAGTGCCTACTCGGAGGCGGTGTCGCGCGCGGAGCTTCGCATTCCAAAGCCTTCCTCCCGGGGAGCCGGCGAGCGCCGGCTCCCGCTTCACCCTCATTCAAGACGCTTGTTGCTGTCTGGGAACAACTGCCGATCACGCGTCGGCCGGGCTCGGACGAAATTTAGGACCCCCATGCACCGCAATATGACGCTGGTAGCCT
>DATDJP010000208.1:0-41234 GCA_036520475.1 Polyangiaceae bacterium
CACCGCCGGGATAGTGGCGCCAACGGCGACTGACGAGCCCGCCGTGTAGGCCGCGTCGATCTCGGCGAACGTTGACCCAAGGGCCGTCTGGTCCGTGTTGATCACGTAGAACTCGCCCGGGTTTTCGCTGGGGCCATTCTCGAAGCCAATGGTGCCGGTCGAGCTCTGCACCTCCTGATTGACGTCCGCCTGCAAAATATGGCTCGTGAAGTTGAGCGTGTAGTCGGGCGACACGACCTGAGTCTCGCCACCGCTCGAGGTTACCGTGGCGTAGGTTGCAGTAGTCTCGGGGGCGTTCGTGTCCAGGAGCGTGTCCGAGAAGAGGACGGTCATCGTGAAGCCCTCGACGAAAGTGTTCGCGCTGAGCTTGGCGTTGCCGTAAAAGGCGATGGGGTTGGTCCCGCCGTCACCAGCGCTCGTCGCGAAAGAAGAGCCGGTGCCGGCATATGCCGTACCAAGAGCAATCGAAGGCGTGCCCACGTAACCGACGGCCGCCTGGAGCCCCGTCAGAGTCAGGACGCAAGCCGTGTCGTTCTTGACGACGCTGAGGGGGGAATTCGGCATCCCGGTGGAAGTACTGATGCCCACACTCCAGTTAGCAGGTCGCGCAGCGCAGTTCGTGTATGTGCCGTTCGCCCACTCCAGAGCGCCGATAGTAAGGGCCTGGCTGCTGCGGTCGACCGTCTCCACATTTGGAGAGACGCTCTCTTCGCCTGCGGCATCGTTGCTCCCACAGCCCACGGCCGCGAGCGAAACAGCAAGCATTGACATGAGACTGACGACGGAGCGCGTTCGGAGAGTGATACCTGGCATGTATTTCTTCTGGCCAAACGAGGTCTGTAAGTGTCACCCCCTCGCCGAACTTGGCGTTTTGGTCACTTACTGAGTCGTTGGTTTTCCGACTCGTACGTCTGGCAAGCAGGAAAACGACCGGGCACGTGGTCCGGGTAAAGGAATTGCGACATGAACAAAACATTTAACTCCGGGATTAAATGTCAGTCGGCCGGCCTGAGCGAGCGCGGCGCCGGATCATCCGGCGGAGTGGCACGGACGCCCGCGCGGCACGTTTCTCGCCCGGCGCGGGGACTCAATGGGATCAAGATGACGCTGGGGAGCTCAGTACTCTGCGGCTGCCGATTCGACACCGCCAGGTCGTCGGGCCTGACGCTGACCGGCAGTGGGCATGCAGTCAGAGCTGCGGCTGGACGCGCGATTCGGATTACAGCTGAGGGATCTCTACGGACGACGCTATTCGCGATCGAGGAGACGTTCCGGGATCAGAAAGACCTCCCGCCGTCGTCAGCGACGCCAAGCCCGAAGCCGTGAGCTTCTATGAGGGCCTCGGCTTCGTCGCCATCGAGGGCGTCCGTGAAGGCCTTTTGCACGGCGAGCCGCTGCCAATGTTCTTGGCCATCGACACGATCGCCTCGACCCTCGAACGCTGAGCAGACGGCCACCGGCCTCTCGTCCTGCGTGCGGCCCTGGTAGCCGATGGTGAACAGCGTCGCCGCGATCGTCATGGCTTTTTCGTCGTAGCGCGATGCGGGACCGCCCGCCCACGAACCGGTCCACGACGAAACGTCAAGTCAGGTTTCCTCCTGGGGCTCGATGAGCAGCCAGTCTTCGTGCCAGAGCAGCGCGCACGCGCGGTCGCAGGGACCGTTGGCGAAGGGCGCTTCGCCGATGCAGTTGAGCCCCGCGAGGATGTAGATGGGCTTTCGCGTCTCCGCCCAGCGGTCGTACTCGAACACCTTGGACAGTTGGCCAGCGATCGGAAAGCGACGATTGCAGTATTCAGCCATCTCCGGCATGAAGCTGAGGCCGTCGTGCTGGCCGAGGAGGTCGAGCCCCGCACGGATCGCGTCAACGCCTCGTACGCGCGCATGACGAACGCGGACTTGCGGAGTCGGTTGGATGGACGGCGCTTCTGCCGCTTCGAGCCATTCTTCGCGGTACATCAGCGGGCAATGCCGGCCGCATCCCATCGGCTGCGTGCCTCGTCCGGTGCAGGTGACCCCCTCGAGCAGCACGGTGCGTGCGACTGGACGGAACCGACCGTGGTCGTCCCGAAGGCGACGCATCTGTTTCTGGACGCGATAGCATCGTCCGGCCGTTTCCCACTGTGCGGGGACGAACAGGAGCCCGCGCAACTTCGACTCTGCGTTCAGCGTGGCGCGTATACGCTCTGCGTCGAGCACGCGCACCCAACTCCCGGGTGCGAAGCGTGCTGGCGCACCGAGCCGATTGCTGGGCTCTGGCGGCGGCCGGAGCAGACGCAATACGCCGCTCCTGATACCCAAGCCATGCTCGACGCGGCCGCGGGCGCGTTCGCCGAGCGAGTGCACGCCTATGATGTCGTTACGCTGACATCCGCGCCGGAGCAAGCAGCGCACATCGCGCATCTGCTCGGGTAGATGCGGCTTCAGTTTCTCGTGCAAGCCGAATGAAATGAGTCCTCGGGGAGAGCGCCGGTAGATCACGAGCGAGACATGCTCGTGCGCCTGCTCGGTCCACTTGCGCTTCCAATCATCCTGGTGGCCGACGAAATTGAACTCTCGGAGCCCGCGTCGCTCGGCGTCGCGCGCGACCTGCCACACGAGCGAATGCCCAGGGCTCACGCTGGCGTGTCGCGGGTCGTAACCAATCTTGAGTGCGTACAGGGTGTGGCCATCTTCGAGCGAAAAAAGCGTGGCGAGGTGCTGGTTGTTCGCACGGAGGAAGTACAAACTGGCCCGGCCACGCGAGCCGAAATAGCGCAGCATGGCCCGGTACAAATGGACAACGCGCGGGTCGGCACCGATGTTGGTGCCCGCGATAGCCTTCCAGCCCATGGCCTCGATCGCCACTGCCTCGCCGAGGTCCGCGCGAGATGGAGTCGCGATTCGCTCGAGCTCGAAGCCACCGGCTTTGCGTGCACAGCGACGCAGGTTCGTGAGAAACTTCTTGCTCACGTTTTCCTCGAAGCCGGGCAAAGCGAAGAACGGTTGACGTACCCCGGGTCGAACTACGGGGAAGCAACCGCTTGCCCCCGCGAGCTTGGGCAGAAGCGTCGCGAGGACGGATTGGGCCGGGACGTTCTTGAGCACGAGGACTCCCCAGCGTCGGTCCCGCAGCAACGAGCTCCAGATCGCCGAAAGCCCCTCAGGGCTGCCACAGTAATCGAAGCCGGGAGTCTGATCCGTGAGCAGCGCTTGCAGCGTATGGTCGGCAAGCGAAAGTGGCAGCGCTCCAACGAGAGCGTGGCTTTGAAATGCTTCGGCCACGAGCAGCACTCCGGCGTCGGCCAGCGGACGGCTCAACGAAAAGAACTCTGGCGCAAGAAATGGCGGCGCGTTCGTCGATAGCTCATGCCAACGGCGCCAGTGCTCGTCGTGACGGAGGTGCTCGAACGGAACGAGCGTTGCAGTCGGGTGGGTGTCGGATGCGACTAGGGTCACGGTGCCTCACGAAGCAAAGCAAATCCCGTTCCCGCGCCAGACGCCCTAGACACGAGCCAAGCAAGCAAGACTTGCGTGCGACGCGCAGGGATTCGGAAGATTTTGCGCGCACGCTCCGGGATAAGGTCCAGTTCACCGCCAGCCAGCAGTACGTCGACTCCATGAACGAAGCGCTGGACCTGCTGAGTCACGAGATGCCTGACGTTGCAGCCTAGCCACCCGCTTCCGTCATGGCTGCCGAGCGGACTTTGGCGGCCGCAACCGCGATGGCGTGAGACGGACGAGACTTGACCGGCTGATCGCCGCTCCCCTAGGCTGCGCGTCGTTGGTCCGAGCTGTATTGGCGTCGGGGTGGAGGAAGGGACTCATCATGTTCTCGAAGACGGAGCACACACACGGTCCGCGTCGCGCTGCCCGCTTGCTCAAGCGCGAGCTGTTGATCGTCGCCGCGTCGTTCACCCTGTTCAATGCTTGCGAGCCGCCGAAGGGCTGTCCAACGGGGACGGGTTATGCCGGCGATGATCTGTGCATCGCTGCGCCCGAGCCGGGGCAGGGCATTCAGTTGCACGTCGGACCGAGCGCCTACGATGCGCAGAGCGTCGCGCCGTTCTTGCAGCCCCCGCAAACGGAGAACGTGCAGTGCTACTTCGGCAAGAGCCCGAACACCGAGGAAATGTACTACTTCGACCAGGAAATCCGCATGCGGCCCGGCACGCATCACCTGATCATGACGGTGCTCAACACAGACGTGCCCGATGGCTGGGGGCCGTGTCGCGATATTGGTATCGGCACCGGTAGCCCGGGCATACCGGGAAGCCAGACCAGCGTGCGCAGCATCCCGGGCACCACTCAGGTCGCGCCGGAGAATGCGCTGCTCGCCCGCGTGCTACCCCCACGCGCGCAAATTCAGTACCAGCTGCACTATTACAACTTCTCGAACGCGCCGATCCTGCGGGAGGTCTGGGTCAACCTTTACAAGAAGGATACGAGCCAGGGTACCCAGCCCATCAAGGGCATCGGTTTGATCGGCGGTCTGGACCTGGCCGTGCCGCCCCTGAGCCGTGGGGTGTACCGATATGGCTGTACGGTGAACGGCACCGGTCGCGTCTACGATCTGTTCGGGCACTACCACGCCCATACCGAACGTTTCAGCATCTGGCGCGTCCGTAGCGGCCAGGCGCTCCACGTGTACGATTCGTTCGATTTTATCCATCCGGCCAACCTGACCTACGACAGCGTCAACCAGAATTACACACCGGACCGCATCAACAAGTGGCCGGGCGGCTACAGCGGCATCCTCGACGTGCAGCCCGGCGATCGCTTCGAGTGGGAGTGTGAAATCAACAACACGACCAATCAGACGCTGCGCTTCGCGAACGAGGCGTATACGGCCGAGATGTGCATCACCTTCGGCTCGTTCGTGCCTGCGTCGCCGACTGGCGGCGGCTTGTCGTGTATCGGCAGCCGGATGCCCTGACGGCTCACTCGCCTGGCGTATAGACGCGCAGCGCGCCGCGCTTCAGCCGCTTCACGACCAGGCGTCGGCGAAAGCCCGCGCGGGGTGCGCTCGAACAAACGTGCTCGGAATAGCGCCCGCCTGAGCGTCATTCCGCGCCGAGCCGGCCTGGATTCTCGACGTGGAGCGACTGACATCCCCGGGGTGCCACGAGCGGGTTGCAGCGTGAGGGGGTGCCCCCGGGGATGGTCACGACGTAGTCGATGCCCGGCACGGAAGCCGGGAAATCCGTACTGATGATCTGGGCTCCGCTCGCGAGGGCCGCGTCGCGTCGGCTCGTGTCGGCGGTCAGCGCCTCCCGCATGTCGGCGTCCGCGCGCGTGCGCACGATGAATCCGAGCTCGACGGCTTCGCTCACCTCCGCGCCGGGGTCGTTCAAGATCAGAACGCCGGCGTAAGGCGCATCGACGTCGGCATCGACGAACATCAAGCGTCCATTCAAGTCGCGGCCGCCGCGCGTGTACGCGGCGCGAAACTCGCGCGAGTTGTCGATGAACAGCAGCATCTTGCCGCGAGTGGCGCCGAGCGTCGGCCAGCCCGTGTCGAGCACCGCTTCGCGCAGCGTGGCAGACGCGCCGCGCACGTCGTCCGGTGTGACGAGCCGGGACCGAGGCCACACCGCCAACACCTCTTGCTCCAGACGCGCAAAATAGGGCTCCGGATCGGCTGCGGGCGGCACGTCTTTCGGTTCGATTTGCACGAACAGCAGGTGGTGCCGAGGATTCTGATCCGACCAGCCCTTCAGCGCGTTCAGACAATCCGCGAAGACGCGACAGGTAGTGCCATCGTCGAGGCCGGGCAGGTGCACGACCTCGAAGCGGTCCGTCGTCGCGCTCAGCTGGGTGTCCAGCTCGAACCCCCGGACGCCTTGCGAGCGCAGTTGCTCGTCCAGCGGAACGTGTTGGTACTGCCACGCGCCGAACCCCGGATCAGGGTTCTTGAGGTGATAACTGTTGTGGGTGGCCTTGGCCTGCAGCTGATTGACGCGCATCGCGTCGTCGATCGGCGGGCCGTCTCGCTCGAACGGCTTTGGGTCGCTGCAGCCGAACAGCGCCGCGGAGAGCGCCGCCAGTACCAAGCGCTGGGTGGATCCCTCCGCACGTGTCGTGCTCCGCCGTCGCATGGCCTGCGACCATACTACGGAGCTCGGCTACAATTCGCGGTCGCGTCCGGCCAATCGGCGCGCGCGCGATGCTACGGTGACGTCCCGATGAGCGCTGCGCACCGCCCCAGCCGCGGCGACCTGGAAGCGGCGCGTGGACGTTGCGTCCCCGACCTGATCCGGCCCGGACTCACGGTGCTGTTCTGCGGGATAAACCCGAGCCTGTACTCGGCGGCTGTCGGTCACCACTTTGCACGGCCCGGCAACCGCTTCTGGGCCGCGTTGCACCGCGCCGGCTTCAGCGACCGCTTGCTCCAGCCCGAAGAAGAGCGCGAGTTGCTGCGACGTGGATACGGCATCACGAACTTCGTGGCGCGCGCGACGGCCGCTGCGGCGGAGCTCGACCCGGCTGAATACCGCGCGGGCGCACGGTCACTGGCGCGCAAGGTGCGCAAGTACCGGCCCGAAAAGATCGCCTTCGTCGGCATCGAAGCGTATCGCCTCGCCCTGAACGAGCGCGGCGCGACGATCGGCGAGCAGCCGCGCCGCTTCGCGGACGCACGGACCTGGGTACTGCCCAACCCGAGCGGCCTGAACGCGCACTACCAGCTGCCGGAGCTCGCCAGGCTCTATCGAACCTTGCTCGAGTCCTGACTTGCTGGTCCGCGCGGACCAACGAGCCGCAAGTCGCGTAGCCTTTTCTCTCACGTGAGCAGCAGATCCGGCGCCGGAACCAGCAGTCGTTCCATTTCCCTGGGCTCGAACTTCGTCAGCCCGCCCGCGTAGGTACGCCCCTGGTCCACGTGAATGGCGGAATGCAGGTAGCGCGTCAACGCATCCAGCGCAGCTTCGGAGAGCGGACTCCGCGGATACAGTCCATGCGCGATGTTGAGATGCCGCGCGCCGACCCGGTTCCGGACGAACGCCGGCGGTCTGCGCGCCATGTACGTCGCCAGTATCGGCGCGGGCTCACGCAACCCGACGCTCCACCAGGCGCGGCGATGTCGCGCGATGAAGCTGCGATCGGCCCCCAGGTCGCGCGCCAACTCGAGAAAACGCGCGACCGCTCGGCGGTCTTCGGCGGGCAGCGCGTCGAGGTCCAGTGGCAGGTCGATGACCTGGCGCAGGCAGGACGCGTCGCTGAGTGTGCCAGCGGCCGCGAACAGCTCGCGCGCGCGTGTGACACTCGGAAACAAGACGCTCTGCGGGAGATCACACCCCTGCTGGCTCGCGATCCAGATCTTGTTGGCGCCAGTCACTTGACCGCGGTGCACCCGACAAATCTCCCCGAGCTCCACCAGGCCGGACTGCGTCCGCCGCGCCGGCCTGGTGAAAGCCGTCCAGCGCGCGGACGTCGCGAGGCGCTCGCGCGCGATCGAACGCCCCGTCCCGAGCTCTGTCAGATGAATCAGCGAGCGCGAGCGATGCACCTGGATGTGCGGCTTGCGAGTGCCGGGCTCGAAGCAGGTGATCACGGCGGTTGCGTCTGCGTCCGAGAACACGCGCGCGGTCGGCTCGACGAGATGAAGGGCGGTGCCGCCGAGCGGCCCCAGGAACAAGCCGCGCACCAGCGCTCCATAGTTGACGTCGAGCCACTCGGCCGCGGTCACGAACACCCCGAAGTCGCCGGGCCGAGCGGCGAGAGCCGTGGCCAGAAAAAAGTGCACGTGCAAGCCGGCGAGCTGGCTCACGGGTAGCGCGTGCGCCCGCGCCTGTCGGGTCAGCCAGGTTTTCCACGCCGCGCCGATGAGATGATGCCGGACGTACGGCGGGTTGCCCAAAAACAACGTCGGTCCTGGAGCTGCTTCGAGCTTCAACCGGCGGTAGTCGGACGTGAACACCTCGGCGCGCTGGCCTGCCCCCGCGCACGCGAGGTGGGCTCGGAGCACGAGCGCGGCCAGCGGATCGTTCTCGACCGCGATCAGCCGGGCTCGCGGAAAGCGGCGCGCCGCGGCCACGATGAAACGACCCGAACCGGCCCCCGGGTCGACCACACGCACCGGCTCGCGTTGCGCGGCCCACTCGACCATGGTGCTCACGAGGCCATGCGGCGTGTACGTGGCGCCGGCGGGCCGGCGCTCCGCGGGAGAACGCAGGGCACAGAACGCGTCGCCCAGCGGATCCTCGCCGCGACGAATTGCGTCGCGTACGCTCTTCACGATCCCGGGCGCCACGCGGCGAGCGCGAGTAGTCAGCCGCGTTTCGGCAGTCGATAAGTTACCGACCGCCGCTGCACCGAGCGAAAATGCGACGCTGATGAGCTCGCTCTCGTCCCGCAGCAGGGCCACTACGGTGTACGCTATCGAACGTACGGCGAGGCTTCAAGCCAGCCTTGTCCAATGCTCCGCGCGGCGGATTCGCTTGCGGATGAATAGAACATGTTCTAGTCGTGGAGGCGTGCCGTGCGCGCGAAGCAGGGTTTTTTAAGGCCATGAAACGTGCCGCCGTTTTCGAAGTTGTCATGGCCGCGCTCGGGTCGACCCTGCCCGGCTGCGCGACCGATCGCGTGCTCCCGGTTGGATCGGAGTGTGGCAACCTGACCAAGGAAGCCACCGAGGAGTGCGATCTCGACAGCGCGGGTTGCGCCGATTGCCGCATCGCAACCGGCTGGCAATGCGACGACACCACGTGCCAGACCGTTTGCGGAGACGGCGTCGTCGTCGGCGATGAGCAATGTGATTCCGCCGACGGAGTGAGTTGCGATTCGGCATGTCGCACTGGAACGAAGACGGAAGATTGCGACATGACCGGATACTGGGTCGTGCGCGAAACGGCCTTCAACATCGACCACGTGATCAGTCAGGTGCAGACGTCGAGCAATTGGGCGATGTTCAAGCTGGTCCAGACCGGCGAAGTGTTCCACGTCGACAAGGCGCTGGCCTGCGGAATACAGGTGTCCGGGACGGCCACGGTGCAACTCACGGAGGGCGGGTTGCGCGGCATCATCCACTCGAACCCGCCAGATACGGACGCGCCTGCGCCGCGCGCTCCGCGTCAAGGGCGCTTCGTCCCGACCGCTGACGGCTGCACCTTTTCGATGGATCGCCACTACGTCGTGCGCGGCGCCGAAGAAGCACGCTTCTTGCCGGCGGACTTCCTGACCAAACCCGCCCTGGATACGCTCATCCCGCTACCGCGCGAGGAGGATCCGCAAAACCCGACGGGCCAGAACGCTGCCGGCGCCCTCGACGCCGACGGGGACGGCATTCCTGGTTTGGCGTGGCGCATCAGCGGTACGGCGACCGGCGTGCGCAACGTCGCGATGCGCGACTGGTACGAATACTTCACGGGTCCTGAGGCGCGCATCCCGAAGCAGGCGCTCGAGTTCGTCGCCGACGTGGCCTACGCCAACCAGGAGAACATCCTGCACGTGAGCCGCTGCCCGCCGCTCGGCTGCGGGCTCCTCCTCGCCGGGTCGCATCCGGCGGGCAACTTGAGACACCGCGTGCGGTTTCTGTACCTCGGCAAAGACATCGTCGATCCGCGCGTTTCCCGCATCGTGACGCGCGAGCTGAAGCAGGACATCGACGCCGATCTCCAGACCTGTGAGAACGTTCGCGCGGCCCTGCTCCACGACCCGGCAAAACAATGAGCTTCACTTCCGCACACACAAGGCAGCGACGGCGCGTGTTGGCGCTGGTCGCCGCCAGCGTCGTGTCCTGCGCGGGCACGGCCGCCGCTTCGCCGCTGTTCGAGCTCGTGGGCGCGTCGTCGGGTACCGGTGGGTACAACGCGCGCGCGACCGGGGCCGGCGCGGCTTCGACCTACTTCAACCCGGCGCTGCTCCCGCGAGGCAAGGGTAGCGTGGAGCTGGGTGTGCTCGTGTTGAGCGATCAGATCGCCATGACGCTCGATGGCCGGACGCGCGGCAACGTGCCGGACGTCGTGGGTGGCCGAAACATCGTAGACGCCAGCGGCGAGACGATCTCGAACCAGACCGTACCCACGCGCTGGCTCGACGAGGGCTGCTACAAGATCGACAATATTGCCTGCGACCCGCCGTTCACGCCGCGGCCGCGCCAGGGGGACGGGAGCAGCGGCGACACGCGCACGTACGCCCTGGTCGGCTTGGTGTCGCACGTGATCGACGACTACCTGGTGGCGGGCTTCTACGCGCTCTTGCCGTTGGGCGACTTCACGGCGGCAAACTCCTTTTACAACGACGAGCGCGAGCAGTTTTTCTCCAACAGCCTGCATCCCGAGATGTACTCCGACCGCCTGCTCGCGACCTCGCTGTCGTTCGGGGTCGGGAGTCAGCTGCTCGACGAGCTGGCCCTGGGCGTCAGCTTCACGCTGAGCTTGATGAACAAGGCCAACGCGAGCACGTACGTGCGCGAGGCGTCGGATTACGACAAAATCCTGATGTCGAACGACATTCGCGTGCAGCCGACGATCGCGCCGCATTTCGGCGCGGTGTACTCGCCGTTCGAATGGTGGCGTCTGTCCGGTACGGTGCACAGCGAGCAGCGCTTCACGATCGAGACGGGGATTGTGGCGACTCTCCCCGACGGCAAGCAATCGCACACCGTTCGCCGGGAAGTGCACTCCTTCGTGCCCTGGACGTTCGGCCTGGGTACCGAAGTCGATCTGAACCGCGGCGCGGAGCACGAGTTCTCACTGGCGGGCGGCCTGCGTTACGCCCTCTGGTCGAAGTATCTGGACCGGCACGGCGAGGAGCCCGGTGTTCAGGGGAGGCAGTTCGACTTCAACGACGTGTTCTCCGGTTCGCTCGGCGTGCGACATCGCACGGGCGACGTCAGCACCTACGCCGACGTGAGCTACCAGCCCACGCCGGTTCCACCGCAAACGGGCCTCAGCAACTACGTGGACAACGATCGCGTGGGCTTGCTCATCGGCGGCGAGTACGAATTTCCTGTCGCCAGCTTCGCCTTGCGAGTTGGCTTGCAGGCGCAAGCGCAGCGCTTGCTGCACCGGTATCAAAAAAAGGACGACGCGCTGATCACGGACGAGCTGCCGGACGACTCGATGGACAGTATCAGCGGGGCGCCGATCACGGGCGCCGCGGGGCTGCAGACGAACAACCCCGGCTGGCCGGGCTTCGCGAGCGAAGGCTGGATCCTCGGCGGCGCGCTCTCGGCGGCGGTTTTGTACTGAGAGGTCGCATGAAAACTCCTGACACAGCCGCCACGTCGCTTCCCGTCGTGCCGGTGTCGGCGCACGCCGCGTTCGCCCCGGGCCGCATCGGCGCGCTCGAGCTCCGCAATCGCATCATCAAGACCGCGACGTTCGAGGGCATGACTCCCGGCGGCATGCCGTCACGCGCGCTGCTCGAGCATCATGCGGGTTTGGCGGCCGGTGGCGTAGCCATGACCACGGTCGCTTACTGCGCCGTGTCGGCGGAAGGACGCACCTTCAAAGATCAGCTGTTGATGTCGGAAGAGAGCGCGCGGGCGCTTCGGCCGCTCACGGACGCGGTGCATCGCGAAGGCGCGGCGGTGTCGCTTCAGCTCGGTCATTGCGGCTTTTTCACGAAGAACCGCGCCCTGGGTCGCCCTCCGCTCGGCCCCTCGCGCAACTTCAACGCGTATGGCGTGCTCGCGGGGCTGCCCTTTGCCAGCCCCATGACCAAGAGCGACATGGAGCGCACCGCCGGCGACTTCGCGAGCGCCGCGGCGCTGGCAGTTGACGCCGGTTTCGATGCCGTCGAGCTGCATCTCGGACATGGTTACCTGCTCAGCCAATTCTTGAGCCCCGCCAGCAACCGGCGCCGGGACGACTACGGAGGCAGTGTCGAGAACCGCCTGAGATTTCCGCGGCGCGTCGTCGAGCGTGTCCTCTCGGCCGTGGGCGATCGCTGCGCGGTGCTCGCGAAGATCAATCTCTCCGATGGCTTTCGCGGTGGCCTCGAGATCGAGGACGCTCTCGCCGTCGCGACGCACCTCGAGCGTGACGGTGTTCACGCCCTGGTCCTGAGCGGCGGCTTCACCAGCAAAACGCCGCTCTATTTGCTGCGCGGCGGGCGCCCGCTGTCGGCCATGATCGCGGTGGAAAAAAGCCGCCTGCAGCGGGTGGCGCTGCGACTATTCGGCCCGAGCATCGTCAAGGCCTATCCGTTCGAAGAAATGTTCTTTCTGCCGCTGGCTCGCCGCGTAAGGAAGTGCGTTAGGATGCCGCTCGTCCTGCTCGGAGGCGTGGTGTCTCTCGACAACCTCGACAGCGCGATGCGCGAAGGCTTCGACTTCGTGGCGATGGGGCGCGCGCTGATCGCGGACCCGACGCTCGTCGCCGATCTTCGGGCGGGCACGAAGACGCGTACGCGCTGCAACAACTGCAACGCGTGCATTGCGGAGATGGACGCGGGCGGCGTGCGCTGCGTACTGGACGGCCCGCGCACGAAAGAGAGGTCATCGTGAAGCGACTCACGAATCGTGTGGCGGTGGTGACGGGGGCTGCCGGCGGCATCGGGCGCGCGACCAGCGAACGTCTCGCCGCCGAGGGCTGCGATGTTGCCGTCGTCGACGTCGACGCGGAGGGTGCGGCACAGACCGCGTATCAGGTGAGAAAGAGCGGCCGGAGGGCCTCGGTGCACATCCTCGACGTGGCCGATCAAACGAGCATGGCGGCGCTGCCAGAGCAGGTGATCGCCGAACACGGCGCCGTGCACGTGCTCGTCAATAACGCCGGGGTTACGATCGCGCTTACCTTCGAGGAGCACAGCATCGAAGATCTGCAGTGGATCATCGGTGTGAACCTGTGGGGCGTGCTCTACGGCTGTAAGTTCTTTCTCCCTCATCTCCGCGCAGTCGACGAAGCTCACATCGTCAACATCTCGAGCATGGCCGGCTTTCTGGGTCTGCCCATGCAGTCGAGCTACTGCGTGACCAAGTTCGCCGTGCGCGGTTTCAGCGAGAGCCTCCGGGCAGAGCTGGCCACGTCGCACATCGGCGTCACCGCCGTGTTTCCCGGTCCCATCCGCACCCAGGTGCTGCGCTCGTCCCGTCACGCAGCCGATGGAGCGGTGGACCGGCTCGCGGATTTGCTCGAGAAGCACGCCCGCCCGCCAGCCGTCGTGGCCGAGCGCATCGTGAAGGCGCTGCGCGGGCGGCAAACGCACGTGAGCGTCGGCGCGGAAGCCTACCTCACCGACTGGTTGAGCCGCGCTTCGCCGCGAGTGGCCGGCAAGCTCCTCGGCTGGGGTTTCGCCCTGACGCGACCTCGGGGAGCGTGAGTCGCTGAATGCGCGCAGGGGGAGGTTGCGGCGCCGTGCCGTTCCGGGGTTGATCGCCGCTCAGAACAGAATGACGTCGCCTTCGTTGCCGGCGCCGCTGCTGGTGAAGACCAGCGTCTCCTCACCGAACTTGCCACGCAAGATCACGAACACGGGCCCTTCCAGCGTGCGAAACTCGTAGGCGAGCACGCTGATCTGTGAGCCGGCCGTGGGCCCGCCGCGGTCGGGGATATGACGCGTGATCGAGGGCAGGGACAGCGTCAGGGAAACCGCGAAATTGAGGAGCTTGTTCTTGATACGGCCCATGAGCTGGTTCGTCAGCTCGCGGACGACGTCGCGGCTCGTGTGCGCGGTCAGCGGCTGGTTGCGAACACGCCCCAGCACCGGCTCGGGTATGACTAGCTCGAGCGTGCCTTCGAAGCCGGTACCGTTGAAGCGGATCGTCCCGCACAACGACGACTCGTGAGCCGTCGCCAGGTGGGCGGTGAGCTGTGGGCCCGCGGCGACGCCGTACGAATGAAACAGTCCGACCGTGGCGCTACGGACGATTACGTCGAGAACGGCACGGTTCTTGGACATCGAGATTTGCCGTCTTGGGGTCAGCTTGGATGCGAGTGGGCGGAAGAAGCCGCATTTATGAATGGCGGCACCTGCCTATACGGCAGAACGCACCGAAAAGTTCAGCGTAAGGCGGGCGTGCCCCCGCGCTACCGGCTAATATCCCACCTTGGCTTTCATGAATTGCTGCAGCATGGCAAGCGACGTTAAGTTTTCAGTGGTTCGTACGTTTTGTCGATTGGGAACCGACGCGATGAGAAGCGCTGCGTGGCGGAAGGACAGGGTGGGGTGAAAACGGTACTCATCGTCGACGATTCCGAGATGATCCGCCGGCACGTCGCCGAGACCCTGCGGGGTGGGGATTACAACGTCATCGAAGCGGCGGACGGCGTGGACGCGCTCGCCCAAATCACTGCGAATCGGGAGCTGTGCCTGATCATCCTGGATATCAACATGCCGCGCATGAACGGCCTCGAGCTCTTGGAGCGGATGAAGGCCGAGCTCGGCGCAGCGGCGCCTCCCGTCCTGATGCTGACCACGGAGGCCCAGCCCTCGCTCATGAAACGAGCCAAGGACAACGGGGCGAAAGGCTGGATCATCAAGCCCGTCAACCCGAGCATGCTGCTTAGCGCAGTCGGTAAGGTGGCGCGCTAGCCCATGGGTACTTTCGAAGAAAATGACGCCGCAAGCCGGCAGGTCGTGGAGCTCGCGACGCTCGCGTGTGTGGACCTGTTCGCCGCCTACGGCCTACCGATGACGCGGAGTGTCCACGCTGCGGATGCGGAGTACGACCTCCTGTACTGCGGGGTGATGGGTTTCGTCGGCAAGAGCGCGCGCGGTATGTGCCTCCTCGGCGCCAGTCGTGAGCCGATCGAAAAGACCGCACCCGTGGCGGGGGATTTACGAGATTGGCTGGGTGAGCTGACCAATCAGCTCGTCGGCCGGCTCAAGGTCAAGTTGCTGGGCCGCGGCATCGAAATCGTTCTCACGACGCCGGTCGTGCTCAAGGGACACCACATCGCGCCGTTGCCGCGACGGGAGCTGATCCCGGAGGTACTCGTCGGTTCATGCGGGCGAGTCCTGCTCTGGGCAGACGTCGAAACCGTGCCCGGATTCGCCCTCTCCGCCGACTGGGACGAGAGCGCGGCGGGCGCAGAAGGCCAGCTGCTGTTCTTCTAGTGCGCAGGTTTTTCGGGCCCACCCCAAAACGATTCCTACTTCTGAGGCGGCTCTACTCCGCGCTGAGCGTGAGCTCGGCTTTGGGCAAGGTGCGACGTTCGCCGAGGCGCGGCACGCCGGACGGAACGAAGCGCTGCTTCTCCCAGTGATAAAAACGGAACCTGGGAGCGTCGAGATCCTCGTCGAACGAAAACTGCGCGCGCGTTGCACGTCCATCCACGCCGACTGCGAGGACCTCAATCACGAGTCCGGCGAGCACTACCCGCTGTCCCGGCGTCATGCGCAGACGGCGATCGCGATAAAGCTCCAGTAGCGGCGAACCGAGAATCCCGCCCGCGTAGTCGACGACCAGCGTCGACGGTCCGGTGCGGTGCAATGTCACGGACTCTGCTCCGAAGGAAAGAGCACGCCAGCGGCGAGGCAGGGGAGCTTGCGCGAGCCGAAGCTTCAGCTGAGCGAGGCGCGGCAGCCAATAGTCGGGCGCGGTGAGAAACACCACGTCTCGCCCGCGCACGTCGCCGAGCGCGCCGTCCAGGGCGCGGTGCATGGGCCCGGTCGCCGCGATGCTGCAGGTGGTGAACGGCGAAGCCAGCGGCGACAAGAACAGATGGAAGAACAGCACCGTTCCGCCCACTGCTCGCGACACGGTCAGGAGGAGGCCCGCACGCGGCGTGTGCCGGTGAAACTCCCAGAGCTCGGCGATCAAGGCCATGGCGCCGATGCTCGCGAACAAGAGCTGCCGGTTGTGAGGATGGGTCGATGCGGCTGGCACGAGTGAAGCCAGCATGCCAACCGCCCACATGCGCGCCGTGCGGCTGCGCGCGAGCACAGGGACCAAGGCGACGCTGAAGAGCAGCAGAAACGCGGTCGCTATTGCCCACATCCCGCGCGCGCCGGCCTCTCCGAGGAGCGAATACACTTCGGCCGGCGGCGCCAGGAATTGCCCGAGCACGAGTACTGGCCCGCGCTCGAGCAACGTGAGCGCGAAACGTAGCGGCTCGCGGCCGGGATCGACATAGACGCCGGAACCCTCGGCGCCGTAGCCGTGAGCGTTGTAGAGGGCTCGCCACACGACCGTGAGCACGGCGTAAGGCGCGAAGGCGAGCGCGCGTCGGAAGAGCGGCGCGCGATCCACGAACAGCGTGTAGGCGAGCAAATAGCCGATCAGCGCCACCCCGAGCTCACCCGAGAGTAACGTCACGCCGTAGAGCAGTACGGCGAGCAGCGCGGCCGGCGTGCTGCCCGTGGCGCGAAAACGACGGTACTGTCCGAAACACAACAGCGCGAATGTGGTGGTCACGAGCGCGTGGCGATTGCAGGCGAAGCCGACCACGAAGCCGTGCGTGTGATCGAAGGCGAGCAGCAGCGCCGCAAGCCCGCCGAGGGTCACGCCCAGGATCCCGCGGTAGAGCTGTGCTGCCGCGTACACGAGCGCGCCGAGCCAGAGCACACTGTGCGCGTGCCAGAATACCGCGCTGTTCAGCCACAGCTGGGCGTCGAGCAAGTGCGTCGCCAGGCTGACGGGCCTGAACGCTTGCAGGATCAAGTCCGGATACATCCACCAGGGAGCATGACCCTGTTCGATCTGCCAGAGATTGTCCGCGGTGCTGCCGTTCGCGATTCCGTATCCGCCGACGTACACGCGGTACAGCTCCGCGGCGCCCGGCAAGTCGGAGTAGATGTAGCGACCGACGTAGTCGTCCAGGTAAAAGCCAATGAACAGGCACGGCGAAGCCAGCAGCATCGCGATCAGGCTGAGCTCGAACGGCAGTCGCTTGCGCTCCAGCACACGCAGGAACGCCCGCTCCCGGCGACCCAGGGACTCGGACGGGGGGCTGCTCAAAGGCGGGTCTTTCGAGTGCGCGGAGGCGCTTTCAGTGCTCTTGGTGACGCGTCCAGAAAACGCGGGGACAGTAGAACGATGGCGCCTCGTCGAGCGCAGAAAGAAGTCACGATTTTTTCTTTCTTCGCGCCGTGAAAGTCAACCAGATCTTCGCCTGCACCGCTTCCGCGCCTCGGCGCGCAAGCCGCATTCAGCGCGGAGGTCGCAATTGGCGGGGCACGGGATAGCGGCGCTCGAGCTCGCGGTGATTACTCAAGCCGAGGGCCTCACGCTGGATGCGCAGGTGCCAGAGCGCCCGTTCGGCCTCCGCGCGCTCGGCCTCGTGACGCTCAGCCAGCGCTTCGGATGGAGCCTCTGCAAAGGCCAGCTCGAGCTCGCGCAGCGTGGCCAGGGCTCGCTCGATGCGTGCTCCCTGACGCCCGAGCGAAGCGGCAGCCTCGCGCAAGATTTCTTGCTCGATGGCAGCGAGTCCTTCGACTTTGCGACTCAGGCGGGTGCGTACCGTGTCCAGGTAGCGGTCGTCCGGCTGCGTCCCCTCGAGTCGCTCGGCTACTCTCCGCGCTGATCCTGCCATGTTCGTCTCCGCGCTCATGGAAGAGTACGCGATCTACGCGCGGGTGCCAGCGCGGCGCGCGCCGCGCTGCATCAAACGGGAAGGGGATCCGGCAGGAGCTTCCCCGGATTCAAGAGCTGCTGCGGGTCGCCGATCGCGAACGTCGAGCGCAGCAGCTCGACTCCGAGCTCCGACTTTTCCGCTCGCAAGTAGCGAGCGTGATCGGTGCCCACACCATGCTGATGACTGATCGTGCCGCGATGCCGAACGATGCACTCGCTCGCCGCAGACTTCAGCGTGCGCCAGCGTTCTACCAGTTGGTCGGGGTCGGCCGCGCGCCGGAACAAGTAGGTCACGTATACACTCGCGCCATCGCGGTACACATGCGACAGGTGAAGGAAGCAAACCACGCGTTCTCCCTCGGCAGCGAGCCCTGCGCGCAGGACCTCTTTCACGCTCCTGGCGAAGTCGCCGACCGCGGACCACGGCAGCGCCGTCTCCAGCGTGTCGACCGCGTAGCCGGCGTCCCACAGGCTGTTGCGGAGATACGGCCCCTTGAAGCGATTCTTCCGCCAAATTCTGCCGATCCACGGTCCGGCGGGCAGGCCACCCCGCGCGCGACAGAGCGCATAGGCGCGACAGAGCGAAAAAACGCTGCTGCTCTGCGCGCCGCTCACTCCGAAGAGCAGCACGGCACGTCCCGCGCCGAACCCGAGCCAGCCCAAGCCACGGTCCAAGCGCTGCGGCAAGGCGAACAGCAGCGCCGTTTCGTCGGCATCACTCAAGCGGAGCATGGACAAGCCCGACGCTTGTTGCGCAAGGGCTCTCACGGCTTCCATGGCGGCATCGAAGCTTCCGAACACCACCGCATGAAATGACTCGTGCTCGGGCACGCGGCTCACGCGCACGCTCGCGTGCGTGATGATCCCGAGTCGCCCTTCTGAGCCGAGGATCCAGTGCTTGAGGTCTGGGCCCGCGGCGCTGGCTGGCAACTCCGGCAGATCCAACACGCCGGTGAGTGTCGCTAGCCGGCAGCCGGCCATGAGATCTTCGATGCGGCCATAGCCGAGCGACTGTTGCCCGCTAGAACGCGTCGCGATCCATCCACCCAGGGTGGAATATTCATGGGATTGAGGATAGTGCCCCAAACGGAAGCCATGCTGCGCGAGCTCGCGCTCGAGGTCTTGCCCGCGCACTCCGGCTTGGAAACGCGCAATGTGGCTCGTGCGATCGAGAGCTTCGAGCTTGGTGTAGCGGTCGAGGGCGACCGTCAGCACAGGTGCATCGCACTCTGGAGCATTGATATGACCCGCGACGCTCGTTCCGCCGCCGTACGGGATCAGCACGACCTTCTGTGTGCGCGCCCAGGTAAGCAGGCGCAAAATCTCCTCTTCGCGCGTTGGATGCGCTACGGCGTCCGGCAGGCGTCCGAGCTGCCCGGTGCGCAGCGCGACCCAGTCGGCAAAGCTCTGACCGCGCGCGTGCCACACGCGTTCGCTGGCCGAGGTGGAGACGAGCTCATGCTGTACGGCCTTGCCTGCCGGTGTGCGGCGCAGCACGTCTTCGAGCGCGGCGTCGGCTGCTGTTACTCCGGGCCCGAGCAGCGCCGACAATTGTTCGATCATGCCGGCCGTGAGCGGCGCGTGCACGTTCTCCTCACCCCAGCCGTTCCAACGTCGCATGCGGTGGGGCGAGCGTGGCACAAAACGCGTGACCGCGCGAACCGCCGCGGTTTGTCTGGAATGCTGGGCGCTTTTGCCGTAGCGTTGCCGGCCGTGCTGGGCGATCTGGTGACCATCCTGTGGGCCATCGACGACTCGTTTACGCGAGTCGTCCCCTACGTTCAGGGTGGTCGCGTCGAGTTCGTCCGCGTCCACCCGCGAGAGCTCATCCCGGCCGTGGTTCCGGCCCTGGGACGTGGCGGCGTGGTGGCCGTCGTGGCCGACGCCACGTCCGAGGAGCTGGCCCTGGGGCTCGGAGTGGACGAAACCTTGCTCGCCACGCAGGTCGACGCGGCGGCTCTGGCGTCGCTCGTCACCCGCGCGCGGGTGCGTGCGCACGCCCGCGAGCTGCGCGAGCGATGCATGGCCGATCAGGCGACGCACGACGGCACCGCGCACATGATGCTGCTCGGTGCCGCCATCGCGCACGAGATGAACAACCCGCTCGCGGTCGCGTCGCTCAACACCGAAGTGCTCCACATGAGCGTTCGGTCACTCCTCGAAGTACTCGACGAAGTGAAGTCGTATGCGGACGCGGAGAACCCGATGCCACTCTCGGCCCTGCGCCGTCTGTGCGCAGCGCGCAAGTTGAGCCCGGCGCGCGAGGACATCGCGGCGGCACTGCAGGACCTGGAGATGGCACTGCGCGACGCGGCCATGATGGTCGTGCGCATGACCGCGCTCACGGATACGCAGCCGGCGGGCGAAACCGTGGACCTGGGCGCGCTGCTGAACGAATTTGCGCGGCTGGTACGCGCGGAAGTCGAGCGAGTCGCGCGCTTCAGCGTGCAGTTGCCCACGCCGAGTTGCTTCGTAGAAATCCCACGCGGCTGGGCCATGCAGATCGCTGCATCCCTGGTGGCCAATTCGCTCGAAGCGGTGGCGGACATGCCGCACCGCAAAGGGGAGATCGAATTGCGGCTCACGCTGCACGAAGAAGTGTGCGTGATCGAGGTGCGGGACAACGGCGGCGGCATGTCTCCGGAGGTGCGCCGACGAGCCGTCGAGCCGTTCTTCACGACGCGCCGCCCGGGAGCGCTGGGGCTCGGCCTGACCATGGTGATCGCGCAAGCGCGGCGTGTAGGCGGCGAGGTGCTCACCGACTCGCGGCCCGGCGTCGGCACGACGATCCGCGTGTTTTTGCCGACCGCCCGCAAAGTCGACGAGCGCGTAGGCGACCCACGCCTGGCGAATTGAGCGTCGCGCTACGCCACCCGGATTTCGTCCATTCGTAAGTCGAGGATCGCCGACAGCGGCAGGTGATCCGACGCCTGACGTGCCAGCTGCGAGCGGCACGCATGGCAGCTCTTGGCGCGCAGATCGCCGCGCACGAAAATGCCGTCGAGCGGTCGCACCGGCAGCATTGCCGGAAACGTGTTCACGAGGCGGCCCGCGCGCGCGAACCCTGCGGGCGTCAGAAAGCGCGGACCGAGCGAGCCCCACACGTCGTTGAGATCCCCTCCGAGTACGATCGGTGTGCGGTGGTGTAAGCCTTTGAACGGCTCGCTCGACAGAAACCGTTGCAGCTGGAGCGCGCGCTCCGAACCCACGAGTCCCAGATGCAGATTGTGAAAGATCACCGTTCGCGAATGCGGCCCGAAACGAATGCGTGACCGCGCCTGCAGCGCCCCGCGCTTTTTGTGGGTACCGATCGTCAGATCCAGATGGTGGACGTTCGAGAGCGGCCAGCGGCTCAGGATGGCGTTGCCGTAGCCGCCGCGAGAGAAGCGATGCTGCGGTCCGTAGACCCGGTGCGGCATGTGGAGCTCCTCGCTCAGCACCTCGGCCTGGTCGTGGAAGTGCGAGCGCGGCATGTCCTCGGACACCTCCTGCAGGAGAGCGACGTCCGGGGCCTCCTCGCGCAGCAGATCGATGGTGCGCTTCAGCTGATAACGGCGATCTACGCCGCCGATGCCCTTGTGGATGTTCCAGGTAACGACGCGAAGTAGCATGTCGTGTAAAAATAACGCATGACCGGGTCGCCGCCGTCCAGCATCGAAGGCAGCCTCGTCGCTGGACGTTACCGGGTGGAACGGCTGATCGGTCGGGGTGGTATGGGGTCAGTTTGGGTGGCGCGCCACCTCACCTTGAAGCGCCTGGTGGCCATCAAGTTCATCCACCCGGAGCTCGTGGGGAGCGAGGAAGCGTTGCGCCGCTTCGATATCGAGGCAAAAGCGGCCGCGCGCCTGAAAAGTCGTCATGCAGCGGCAGTTTACGATCACGGGGTCACCGAGCGCGGACAACCCTACATTGTCATGGAGTACCTCGAAGGCGAGGTGCTCGAGGAAGCCATCCGCCGCCGTGGCAGATTGCCACTCCCTGAGGTGGCCGAGATCGTGGATCAAGCGGCCCGCGCGCTCGAGGCCGCGCACGAAGCCAAGATCGTGCACCGCGACCTGAAGCCGGAGAACATCTTTTTGGCGCGGGAGCGAGAAGCCGGGAAACTCGGCTACACGGTCAAGCTCGTCGACTTTGGCATCGCCAAGATCGTTCAGGACGACGCCGCGGTCGGCGCTGCGGCCACGCAAGCAGGCTCGGTGCTCGGCACGCCACACTACATGAGCCCCGAGGCGCTCACTGCTTCGGCGCCGGTCAGCCCCGCCTCCGACATCTGGTCGCTCGGCGCGGTGGCGTTTGCCGCGGCGTGCGGGCGCGTGCCGTTCGAGGGCGATGCCATCGGCGACGTCGTGCTGAAAGTCTGCGCCGCGCCCATGCCCGTGCCTTCACGCATCAACAGCAGCCTGCCTCGCTCGTTCGACGGTTGGTTCGCGCGCGCCTGTGCCCGCGACGTCAACAAGCGTTTCGGCAGTGTACGGCAAATGGCCGACGCCTTGCGCGAGCTCGAAAAATGGGCGCAGACGGAGCGCGAGCGATCCGCTTACGAGCTGCGCGTCGCGAACGCTGCCATCGAAGACGCGCCCGAGCTGCGTCCCGAGCGCCGTGGGTGGGTCATGGCGGGCATCTTCATCGGCGCAGCCGCGATGCTCGGTGTGCTCGGCTACTACGTGTTCGAGCGCACACGCGCCGCGGACGCGGAGACCGCGCGCGTCGCCGCCAGCGCGCGCGCGGTAGTGGAAGAGATCGACAAGAAGAAGCTGGACGAGCTCGAACGCTACAGTTTCGGCGCGGCGCCGAGCTCCGTGCCTGCCGTCGATGCCGGCAGGCGTCCGCGCGTCAAAGCTCGGCCGGCTAGCGGTAAAAGTTCTGCACCACCCAAACCGCGCCGTCCTGAGTGACGTGGAAGCCGCACGCAACGCTGCGGTAGTTGGTGTTCGTCATGTTCGTGTAGTGGCCGTGTGCCGGCCCCTGTCCGGGACCTTCGTCGAACATCATCTGCAGGCAGCGATCGATCACGGTATCCAGGCTGCCTTTGAACGCCGGACACTCGTTCTGAGCGCTCTCGTTGCATTTTCCGAAGGCGCCGTGCGGCGTCTTGGCAGCGGCGTCCGTGCGCGCCGCGTTGTCCGCGCACACGAGTTGATCCGAGCGGCTTCCGAGGGCGGGCGCCGAGACGCGCGCGCGAAAATCATTCGTGCGTTGCAAGCAGCGCGCGCGCGCTACGGCAAACGTATCCGCCGCGGGCGGGCTCATGGGGGGTGGGGGCGTGACGACCGGGGGAGTCGTCGTTGCCGTCGGTGCGCTCGCTGGCGGTGCAGAGCTACCTCCGGCGCTGGGCACGCAGGCCGCGCCGAGCGGCGTCGCCATGCAGCGTGAGCCCTGCTTGCACTCCGCGTCACTCGAGCACCCGCCACAGCGCGAGTTCAGGCAGCGCGCGAAAGGGCATTGCAAGTCCGCGTCGCTCGTACACGCGAAACCGCTCGCAGGAGTCAGGCCCGATCCGCCACTCGGCTGCGGCGCGCTGGACGGGGCAGGCGCTGGGGGCGCAGGCTGCATCGCGGGGCCGCTCGGCGAAGCGGGTGGCGCGGGCTGCTCCGGCGGATATGCCGGCCCCTGCATCGGCCCTGGCGGCGTTGGCTGCCCCGGCGGGTACTGCGGCTGACGCGCGCGCTCCCGCTTACACGCACAGACGAGCACCACCGTGCCCAGAACCATCATGCCGATCGCGCGTCTTAGCTTTCGATTCATCGCTTTCCCCGGAGCTTACGCCAGGGCTCGCAGTCCGTGCATCAGGGTGTTATATGCCCTGACTCGGTTGACCGAGAGCGCCACACTTATTGGAGCGATGCGATGATAGACGACGTGCTCGGCGAGCTGCGAGGAGCGATCGAGAAGGCAAAAGAAGCGCTGAGGCGTGAGCTCGGCAAGCTCCGCACGGGCCGCGCGCACCCCGGCATGCTCGACAGCCTACGTGTCGAATACTACGGCCAGACGACGCCGCTCGCCCAGATGGCCACCGTCAGCGCTCCAGAACCGCGTCTTTTGACGGTGAAACCCTGGGATAAGTCCCAGGTTCAGCACGTCGAGAAGGCGATCCGCGAGAGCGACCTCAATCTGAACCCTCAGAAGGACGGCGACCTGATCCGTATTCCGGTCCCGGCTCTGAGTGAGGAGCGGCGCAAGGAGCTGGTCAAGGTCGCCAAGAAGCACGGCGAGGACTGCAAAGTGAGCATCCGCAAGGCGCGCCACGACGCCCTCGACATGCTCTCGGAAATGAAGTCCGGCGGAGACGCAAGCGAAGACGACGTCGAACGAGCCAAAAAGAAGGCCGAAGAAATCGTGTCCGAAGGCGGCTCCTCCGTTGACCAGATCATTGCCACTAAAGAGAAAGAAATTCTGGTCGTCTGATCGGGTCAAACCGCCTGGTTTGCCGCCGGGCCCCGAGCCGTGCGCCCATGGCTCGGGCGATGCGGCCCCGCGGCCAAGGACTTTGTGGCGGAACTAGGCTAGCCTGTCCTTGACAAGGTTTACCGGGCCGTGAAATTTCTGTGGTTGAATTCATGAGAGTGCGCCGCCCGTGCACGATTGGACAGGAGGAAAAGCTCCAGGATGCGCGCAGTCGCGGCTGGCATCAGTGACGTAGGCCTGCAACGGGATCACAACGAGGATTGCTTTGCAATTCTCAGTGACCAGGAGCTCTACGTCGTTGCAGATGGGATGGGTGGGCACCGCGCTGGCGACGTGGCGAGCCGCCTTGCGACGGACGCTATCGTCGACTTCTTTCGGGCTACCGCCGCGGAAGACGTCACGTGGCCGTTCCATTTCGACTCGCGCCTTTCGGAGGAGGAGAACCGTCTGCTCACGGGGATCCGCATCGCCAATCGGCAGATCATCGAGCGCAGCGCGCGCTCGCGCGAGTGCCACGGCATGGGGACCACGGTGGTCGGCGCGCTATTCAGCGCCCGCAAGGGGAAGATGTACATCGGTCACGTCGGCGACAGCCGAGCGTACCGCGTGCGCAAGGGTGAGATCACGCAGATGACGCGCGATCACTCGCTCGTGAACGACTATCTCCTGGCGATGCCGGAGCTCAGCGAAGAGCAGAAGAGCGAGCTCCCGAAGAACGTGATCACGCGCGCTCTGGGCATGCAAGATCACGTGACCGTCGACTTGCAGAGCGACGATTCCGAGCTGGGCGATCTCTACGTGCTGTGCTCGGACGGTCTGTCCGGCATGATTGGCGACGAGGAGCTGCTGGAAGTCATCCGTCAGACGCCGGATCTGAACGAGGCCTGCCGACAGCTCGTGCAGATGGCCAATGAGCACGGTGGGGAAGACAACATCACCGCGGTGATCGTGCGTATCGAGCCAGATCCGCCCGAGCGCGAGAGCATCAAGCTTTCCGATACGCTGCCTCAGCCGCCCGGTGTCGGCGCCGGCGGCGCTACCGCCGCTGTCGAGACCGCCGACACGCCGCCTGCCGGCGTCGCTGCTGTCAGCACGCCCGCGGCGGCGGACAAAATTTAGCCGACGGCGCTGGGCGTGCCGTGCATCGACGCAGAGGGTCAATGCACGCGTGCAGCGTCTCAGCGCTCGCAGTTCTCGAATACGAAGAAGCCGCTCGCCGAACAGAACGTGTTCTGCTGCCGGCTGGCTTCCATGTTCGGGCAGTTAAACTGTGCCCACACGCGACCGGGCGCGACCTTCACGGGCGTGAGTCTGCAGGGGCTACCTTCAACGGGCACCAGGGACTGTCCAGCCGTGCTGGTGGTCAAGACCTGGACTTCGCCTTCGCCGTTCTGACTGTCTTCGAACTCGGCGTTCGGCACCTCGCCGGTGACCGTCAGCAGCACGCCCTCGCGCTCGGCGGAGGCCCGGATCTTGAAGGTATCCTTGCCGGCTACCCGGCAAGAGATGGTCGTGCCGTTTTCCTCGTCCACGAGGCGAGTTCCGAAGTTGTAAGCGTCCGGCAACTTGCTCGCGGAGTCGCCACCGACGTAGGCCTCGTGCGGCCCGAACTGGCACCGCCCCCCTTGTTCCTCGGGCTCGTCTACGCTGATGCGCACGGCGGCGCGCGGGGTCAGTGTGGTGCCGTCGCTGCACGCGCAGACGAACAAGGATATAGCGAGCGCGCAGCCTGTCGGTGTTCGAAGCGTCATTCCGCCTCCCAGTGGTGTCATGCGATTGGACTTTGGTGGACCTCGAGCCGCTCGGTGAGCACCGGGCCCGAAAGCACCCAATTAGGTTACTACTTCCAGTGGGTCAGCGCGAATCCCTCGCAGGCTCGCGGCGTTCGTCATGTCCTCATGATTGGGCCAGGGCCTGCTCGAGATCGGCCCAGAGGTCCTCGACACCCTCGAGGCCGACGGACAAGCGCACGAGGCCGTCGGGGATTCCCGTGGCCCGGCGAACATCCGCCGGAATCGAAGCGTGAGTCATGAGGGCCGGCTGTTCGGCGAGTGATTCCACGCCGCCCAGGCTCTCGGCCAGCGCGAACACCGAGAGCGCGCAGAGGAAGCTCCGGGCGGCCTCCATACCGCCTGCGAGCTCGAGGCTGATCATGCCGCCCGGTCCGCTCATCTGACGCTCTGCCAGCGCGTGCTCGGGGTGATCCGCAAGGCCAGGGTACAGCACCCGAGCCACCTTCGCGTGCTTCGCCAGCCGCTGTGCCAGCTCACTCGCCGAGGCTACATGCTGGCGCATACGCACGGGCAGGGTCTTGATGCCGCGAAGCACGAGATAGCAGTCCATGGGGCTCGGGACGGCGCCAAGGGCGTTCTGAAGAAAGCGCAAGCGCTCGGCGAGCCGTTCGTCATTCGTGATCAGTGCGCCGCCGACCACGTCCGAGTGGCCGTTGATGTACTTCGTCGTCGAGTGCAAGACCACGTGCGCGCCGAGCTCGAGTGGACGCTGCAACACCGGCGTCGCGAACGTGTTGTCCACCACCATCGTCACCTGGCGCGCTGCTGCGCGCTGGCCGAGCGCGCGCAAATCGAGCAGCTTGAGCAGGGGGTTACTCGGCGTCTCGACCCATAGCAGCCGTGTCGCGGGCTGCACGGCCGCGTCGAAGCGCGGAGGATCGCGCAAATCGGTGAACGAGGTGGTGATGCCCAGCGGGCGCATCACTTTATCGAGCAGACGGAACGTGCCGCCGTACACGTCGTCGCTCGCCAGCACGTGATCCCCGGGCTTCAGCGTTTGCAGCAGGGTGAGCGCCGCGGCGCTGCCACTGGCGAACGCAAACCCGAAGCGGCCGCCTTCGAGCGCAGCCAGGCAAGTCTCGAGCGCCTCGCGCGTGGGATTGCCGCTGCGCGAGTACTCGTAGCGCTTCGGTTTCCCCGGAGCGTCCTGTGCGAAGGTGCTCGAAAGCACTATCGGCGGCATGACCGCCCCGTGAAGCGGATCCGGCTCTTGCCCGGCGTGAATGGCCAGCGTGTCGAGAGAGGGAAGGCGCATGACCAGGATTGTAGCGTCCCCGGCGCGGTGCGCGTGAAGCGACGCGTCACGCGGAGGGGTTGCCGGCCGTAACTCCCAGGACCTCGCCGTTCACGTAGCGCTTCGTCACGGCAACGCCCTGGTTGGACCGCAAAACGCAAGCCAATATTCGGTGCGTGCCGCCACAGTGCTGCATTCCCCCCCTGTGGCTCCCGCGGATGCGCGCGAGTCGCACGCATGATAGCGCGCAAATCGTGCGCGTCGGGTGCGGTCCGCCCTTTGCAATGTGCCTCCCCAAACCCGAACCGGAGGCACGATGACCATCGATTTACTGAAGGATAAAGGGGTAGCGCTCGACCAGCAGCGCTTCACGTGGAAGGAGCTGGCACCGCCGACGTACAGCAAGCTCGACGACGATGCATTCACGCGCGTGCGCGTGATCCTCATGAATGGCATTGAGTCCGAGGCGGTGCGCTTCAGCCACTCGTGCGCGCGGATGAACCGCGATTTACAGCTCGCGCTCGCGCGCGTTCGCCGCGTCGAGCACCACCAGCAAACGCTGGTAAACTGGCTCAATCCGGCTGATCAGACGCCGCTCGAAACGACCATCGGCTTCGAACAGACGGCGATCGAGGTGACGGCGAGCGTCGCTCAGAAGGAGCCCGATCCGTACCTGGCCCAGATCTTCCGCCTGGGGCTCCTCGAAGACTTCGACCATCTCTATCGCTATTCGGCCTTGATGGATCGCGTCGAGGGCAAGGACGCGAATGCCCTCGTGCAAAGCTACTCGGACATCGTGCCCGGACGGCCGACGCTCGTGCAGCACCGCGCGCCAGAAGACGACCTACGCCTGGCCTACGACCGCAAGACGGCTGCGCTGATTAGCAAGCTGCATTCGATGACGATCATGGCCGGTGAGCATCAGACGCACGACTACTACATGACGGTCGGACCCACGTATCCGGACGCGCTCGGCCGCCAGCTCTACGCCGAAATCGCGTCAATCGAGGAGCAACACGTCACGCAGTACGAATCCATCATCGATCCGGACGAAACCTGGCTCGAAAAGTGGCTCTTGCACGAGGCCACCGAGGTCTACAACTACTACAGCTGCGTCGAGTCGGAGACCAACCCGAAGATCAAAGCGATCTGGGAGCGCTTCCTCGAGTACGAGCTCGGCCACGTACGCTTCGTGGCAGACCTCTTCGAAAATATCGAACGCCGGGACGCCTCCGAAGTGTTGAACGGCAAGTTGCCCGCGCCGATTCAGTACGTCAGTCACCGCAAGTTCGTGCGCGAGGTGCTGCGCAAGGAAGTGGACTATCGCGCCCGCGGCACCGAGGTAATCATGGCGGAGGAGGAAGGCCCGGACAGCCCGTCGGTGCTGTACCGCGACCAACTGAACTCCGAGGGCTCGCCCACCGAGCGCGTGGCCGCCGGCTACGTCTGGTCGCCGGGAGGTGAGCTGACGACCCATACGAACGGCAAGGCCAAGCCGCCACCCGCCGTCAAACGATCCAAACAACAAGCTACGGGAGCTCGATGATGCAGCAGCTCGAAGACATGAAGAAGGCCGTCGGCCAAAACCGCACCGGCATCGCGACCTCGAAAAAGCTCAGCGCCGAAATGGTCGAGGGCACGAAAGAATTCACGCCGACGTCGCCCGGTGACGAGCGCGAGGTAGCCGCCGTGAGAGCCGAGGCCTCGTCGGAGGCCAGTCCAATCGGCTCGATCCCACCCCCGGCGAGCGTCAAGCAAGCGGTGTCGACCGCCGCCAAGGCCGTGAAGCGCGAGAAGCCGGCGCTATTTTTGGACAAGCTCGGAGCGCGCATTGCGTTCGAGCGGAGCGGAACGCGCCTCTACGAAGCGTTGCTCTCGAAGTTCGATATTTACGGCAGCTTCAAGGGCGGCCCCACCCGAGAAGAGCTCGAGGAGATCCATCACGACGAGCTCGAGCACTTCCACATGCTGGCGGAAGCCATGGTCGAGCTCGGCGGCGATCCCACGGCCCTCACGCCCGCGGCCAACGTCCAAGCGGTGCTCTCGCAGGGCGCGTTCAACATCACGACCGATCCCCGCACCACGCTGGCTGAGTGTCTCGAGGCAGCGCTCACCGCGGAGCTGGTCGACAACGACTCCTGGGAAGCGCTGGTCGACATCGCGTCGATCGCAGGTGAAGAAGAGCTCGTGGCGCGCTTCGGCAGAGCGCTGGCGCAAGAGCAGGACCACTTGATGAAAGTCAGGGCCTGGCTCGCGGCCCACCGCGCGCTCTGAAATCAGTGCCTCGAGAGAGCGGCGTCGCGGCCGATCGCCGCTCTCTCTCGGAGCGCATCACCGGCGCAGGACCAAGAGGTCGGCTGCTTCCGTAGCAATTTGGGTGAGTAACGGGGATCGAACCCGCGACGTCTGGAGCCACATTCCAGTGCTCTACCACTGAGCTATACCCACCATGGGGACCGGGCCAGGCCGGCGCCTGGGGTTTAGCGCAAGTCCCGAAGGCGGCGCAACCCGCTCCCGGGCGAAAATGCTCAGGGAAGCTTCCAGTACGGCGCCAGCGCGCGCCGCGCGCGGGCGAGATCGTGTTCGTGCGTGGGCCCCGCTCCGTCGTCGAACGCAGCGTGCGGCTCCGGGTCGGAGCTGACTTTTCCGAGCGCTTCCAAGGTGGCGGCCACCGACGAGCGCAGGCCCTCGAGGTCGTACCCGCCTTCGAGGACCAGCCCGAGACGCCCCTCCGGCCCGCGGGGCAGCGCGCTCTGCAGCGTGCGCAGCATGCGGGCGTAGCCGCCCTCCGATAGCCGCATGGACGCCAGCGGGTCGCTACGGTGCGCGTCATACCCGGCGCTGATCAAGAGCAGGTCGGGATCGTACGCGTTCAGGATCGGCGCGATCAGGCGCTCGCAGGCCGCCGAGTACACCGCGTCGTCCGCGCCAGCCGAGAGCGGGACGTTTACCGTGTAGCCGCGGCCGTCGCCGCTCCCCACTTCGTCGGCGGCGCCAGTACCCGGATAAAATGGGTACTGGTGCAGGGAGACGAAGAGCACCGACGGGTCGTCGTAGAACATCTCCTGCGTGCCATTGCCGTGGTGCACGTCCCAGTCGACGATGGCTACGCGGGCTGCGCCGGCGGCGCGCGCGTGCGCGGCGGCGATGGCCACGTTGTTCACCAGGCAAAACCCCATCGCGGTGTGGGGGCGTGCGTGGTGCCCCGGCGGTCGGAGCAAGGCGATGCCGTATGCGATATCGCCCGCTTGCAGCGAACGGGTCAGCTCGATGGCCCCGCCGGCGGCGCGCAGCGCCGCGCCGACGGAGCGTGGGCCGTAGAACGTATCAGCGTCGAAATGCCCCGATTTCCCCTGTGCGCGCTGCAAGAGCTCCAGGTACTGGCTCGTGTGCACACGGTTCAGCTCGTCCAGCGTGGCGTCGCGCGGCGGGAGACTGCGACGGGGTAGGGTGATGTCGGCGTGCTGGACCGCATTGCGCGCGGCGTCCAAGCGCTCTGGCCGCTCAGGGTGTGGGCCAAAGGCCCGATGTTCCAAAAAAATCGGATCGTCTACGATACCCAGGGCATTATGCATGGCGTTGTGGCTCGAGTAGCCCGGGTGATACGCTCCCCGGTCGTCGCGGGTCTGTTTATCTAGTGCCTGAAGCAGAGGGCGGCGAAACCAGCACAAAGCTTGGATCGCCCAGCCGAGAGTGCGAGAAGGGGCTCAAGGAAAATGCGCTGGAAGATCATCGTCGTCAACGCGGGCATCGTACTGGTCGTCGGCCTATTGTCCTACGTGATGTTGGCGACGTCGCTGCGCGACGTTCTGGCCAATAAGAGCCAGCAAAAAGTGCAGGTAGCTCAAGCGCTTCGGGCTGCCAACGCGCAGCTCGCCGTGGACGCACTGCGGCTCGAGCGCTGGCTCAACGAGCAGGTCATGAGCGACGCCGTGCGCAACGTCTATGCCGGCGGCACGCCGGAGGCGCGCAGCGAGAGCGCTACCGTCGCCGCCAATCGCTTGCGGGACGCGGCGGTCAGCGAGCCGACCTTCGCCAAGATGGCGCCGTCCCTGGTGTTGTTCGTCGATGAGCAGGGCGTTTCGTTCGGCAGGAACGGCTCCGCGTTGATGCGCGGGGACAACATGGGCGTCGCGTACCCGTCGCTGCTGGAAGCGCTGAAGACCGGCAAGACCATGAGCGACGTCTGGCTCAACCGCCAGCGTCAGGAGCAGCTCCTGGTCAGCTACGCGCCCGTCCGCAACGAGGGAGACAAGGTCATCGGAGCCGTACTGGTCGGGACGCCCCTGAACGACGAGCGCCTGGCCCGGACCAGCGAGCTCACGAGCGGAAACCTACTACTCTTGGCGGTACCCACGCAGGCCGACAAGCTCGAGCTGGTCGCGAATAGCGGGCGCGCCGAAGGCGGCGTCATCGCAGCGGCTGCCGGCCAGAACGTGCTCGCTACGGCGCAAACGGCGCTCAGCACTGGCAACGTCACGAGCGGCGAGAAGGAAGCGGCCGATCACTTGTTCGGCGCAACACCGCTCGAAGGGTACGGCAACGGCAAGCGCGCGGTGTTGATCGGCGCAATCCCTGCTTCGCTCGTGTCGAGTCTGAGCGGCGTGCTCTGGCCGATCCTGGGCGTGACCGCGCTCGGCATCCTGCTCGTCATCGTCGGCGGCGTGCTGCTCGGAAATTACATCTCGCAGCCGATCTCCGAGCTCGAAGACGGCCTCCTCGCGATCATCAACGGTAACTCCGAGCTGCGCTTCCAGCTCGAGCACGAGGAGCTCGGCGGTCTGGTGTTCCGCGTCAATTCGCTGCTCAACGCGCTCATGGGTGTGCCAGAAGACACGACGGACGAACAGGGACGCCCGTCGGTGCCCGCGTCTGCGAACACCTTCAAAGAAGCGCTGAGCGTCGACGAGAGCTCCGCGGTCGGGCAGAACGTCGAACCGCGGGTGGCGGCAGCGCTCGCGGCAGAGCCCGTCGAGCAGTACTACCGTCGTCTGTACAGCGAGTACATCGCGGCCAAGCGGCAGCTCGGCGATCCCGTCGATCACATCACCTTCGACGCCTTCGTCACGCGCATCCAGGGCAGCGAACGCGAGAGCGCCGCCAAGTATGGCCGCCCCGTCCGCTTCCAGGTGCAGCTGCGGGACAATGCGGTCATCTTGCTCGCTGTGCCTCTGCCGGGCTGAGCGCGCTCGCTGGATCGGGGCAGTAGTGCTAAGACCGCTGCCCCAGAAGGACCCACGCATGGCTCTGTTCGATTTTCTCGGAAAGAAGAAGGGCGAGGCGGCCCCGCGCAAGGTGAGTGACCGCGAGCTCGGCAAGCTCGAGAAGCTCGTCGGCACCAAGCTCTCGCAGAACTACGACCGGCAGGAGGCCATCGAAGAGCTCAGCCGCATTGGCACCGCCTCGAGCGCAGCCGTGCTGCTCCGGCGCTTCACCTGGCACATGGATCCGTCGATCACCGACCAGGAAGAGAAGGAGTCGGCGCTGCGCGGCATCGTTGCGGCCGGGGAGGTCGCGCTCGATCCGATCCGCGAGTTTTGCCGGAAGGCGGAGAGCCTGACCTGGGCCCTCAAAGCCGTGCGCGAGATCGTGCCGAAGGAGCGCTACGCCGAGGAGCTGCTCAGCCTGCTCGATCAGTTCGATACCGAGTACGTGCGCAATTCCGAGCCCAAGGTGCAGTTGATCGCCGCGCTCGAAGAGTACCCGTCCGAAGAAGTGCGGATCGCTGTCGAGCCGTTCTTGCAGGACATGAGTGAGCCGGTGCGGTTCACGGCGGTCACCACGCTGTTCGCGATGGGGGACGCGGCGTCCGTGCCGACGCTGGTGGCCGCGCTCGAGGAAGAGGAGTCACTGCGCGTCAAAAATCGCATCGCGCAGGGCCTCGGCGAACGTGGCTGGGAAATTCCTACCGAGCTCGCGGATAGCTGCCGTAGAGGGCTGCCGCCAGAGTTCGCGCTAAAAGGCGCCACCGTACGCCGCGTCTAGAGCGGTGCGGTGCGTTAGTGCTCGCGCTCGCGCCGCGCCTCTGCTGAGCGCGCTCAGCGAACGGCGTGAAACGCGCCCGTTACTCGCTGAAGCGGTGCTCAGCGGGCAGGTAGAAGTTGTAGCTGATCGTGAGCATGTGGTTCCACTTGAACTCTCGATCGGCGTCCGTGATCTTGTTGTCCGGAAACTTCTCGTCTTTGCCGCCACCGCGCGTGTCGAAGCCGCCAGTGTTCCTCGAGAACGGAGCCATGCGGTATTCGAAGCCGACCGCGCTCCACTTGTTCACGTAGAACGTGAAACCGAGCCCGGCAGTGGGTCCGATCGCGACGCGCGACTCCTGGTCGAATTGCGTGGTGCAGTCGGTGTCGCAGTTCTTGCGCTCCGACACGCCAGCGAACGCGGCACCAGCGAAGAAGTACAAATCCGTGTCGAGGTAGATGCTCTGGAACAGCGCGAGCTTTCCGCGAAACGGCACCGCCGTGATCTGCGGCGCCAGGAACCACTCGATTGTGCCGATCTGTTCCTCGAAGTCGCCGCCCAGATTGACGGCAGTCAGGCGACCTTCAGGCGTCTGACCAGTTCCGGCCTCGATGGACGCGCGCTCCGCGCGTCGCCGGCGGACGTTGACGGTCTGCACCTCATCCGTGAGCGCCGTCGAAATCTGAATCAAGCCGCCATACGCACCCCACGCACCGAGCGCGAGCCAGTCCGTGATGTTGTAGTTCAGGCGCGCACCGAGAAAGATGGTGCGCTGGTACTCGTCGAGCAGAGTGAATGAAATGGCGGGCGCGAGCTCGAAGCGACCCTCGCGGTAGAGCCGCAGCTTGCGCACGGCTGGAGCCCCGGCGAGCGGCCCCGTGATCATGACTTCTTGCGCTTGCGCCTGCTCGGACGCAGCGCATACGGCAAGGCCCGCGGTGAGTGCCAAAAGCACGCGACCTTTTGAGGCCGCTCTCGTCTTGGTGGTCTTGGTGCCCATCGCTTCGCCCATCACTTCGGCAGCCGGTAATCGAACGAGAACGGAATGAAGATCGCGACGCCGAGCTGCGCTTGAACGTTGTTCGTCAGCCGGGTCTCGTCCAACCAATCCCCCTTGTCTGCGGGGTTCGTGGCGTTGACCTCGATGTTTTCGAGCTTGTCGTTGAAGATGTAGTCTCGAACCTCGAGGATGGCCGCGAACCAGCGATTGAAGAAGATGCGCAGTCCGAGCCCGGCGTTGAACGCGAGCTTCGGCTCGAAATCGAAGGTTCGGTACTCGGGGTCGATGACCGGAATCGGTCGAGTGCTCAGCGCGCCCACGCCGCCGACCACGTAAGCGTCGTAGTGGAAGATGAAGTCACCGAAGCCCGCGAATTTGCCGTAGGCGGGCACATACGTGAAGTTCAGCGCCGCCCCCCAGTCGTATTCGGTGAGTGGGACACCGACGCGCGCCGCGCGCCGTACCTGCGCGTTGAACTCGCTGTCGTTGTTGAACGGGCGGTAGTAGTTGCCGTTGATGCCCACGGCGAGCACGTTCGTAATGTAATAGTTCAGCGCCAAGCCCGGAGCGGGGTGCGCCACGAACTGATCGTTCAACGAGAACGACCAGTAGGGCTGCAGCTCGAAGCGGCGTGCTCTGAGCGCAAATACCTGCTGCACAGCGTAGATTTGCTCGCGCAGCGGCCGCCCCGCTTCCTTGTTCATGTCGAGCTTTGGACACGCTGCGGGATCCAGCTTGCAGATGTCTTCGAGTCCCTCGCCGCCAGGAACGTCGCCAGGCAGCTCTTCACCGCCGGGTTCCTCTACGGGTTCGACGCCTGCTGCATCTTCACCCGCCGCGCCCTCGTCGACCGGCGCTTCTGCCGCCTCGACCTTTTTGGCATCGCCCTTCTTTTGCGCAAAGCTGCTGGCGGGAAACGCGCAGAGCAGTGCTGCAGCGAGGAGCCCGATGCGTGATTTGTTCATCGATGCCTCTTGACGTTTTCCCCTGGAACAGCCGCTACGAGAAGCTCCGCAACCACCTGGAATAACAAGGTAAATGACGAGAACTCGATGGTCGGGCGACTATATCACGCAGAAATTCACGTAATCAATAACCAAACAAGCCAAGCATGTACGTTGTGTGTGTCGTTGCACGTCTTGCCCCTACCTCGTCAACGCTTGCGATAGCGATCGCTTGTGAAGATGACCTCGGGTTTCGCGCGAGCTTCAGAACATACCTACTTAGATAAGTGTCTCGCGACACACAATCGGCTCACACACGTCTAGTACACCGAGCGCGCGACATCGAGCAAATCGAGCAACGACGAAGTCGATCATGCAGCGCTCGCTTCGGTGTCTTTGCCGAGCAACGCTTCCACGAACTCATCGGGCGAAAAATCGTGCAGATCGTCAGCGCGCTCGCCCAAGCCGATGAAGCGAACGGGCAGCCCGAGCGTGTCGCAGATGCCGAGGATCACGCCGCCCTTGGCCGTGCCGTCGAGCTTGGTCAGCACGATACCCGTGAGCGGCAGCGCGTCCTTGAACTCGCTCGCCTGTGCCAGCGCGTTCTGGCCGTTGGTCGCATCCAGCACCAGCAAGATTTCGTGAGGCGCCGATTCGAGCGCTTTGCTGGCCGTCTTGACGACCTTTTTCATCTCGCCCATCAAGTTCGTTTTCGTGTGGAGGCGTCCGGCCGTGTCCCCGAGCACGAGGTCGGCGCCGCTTTCCTGGGCTTTCTTGATGGCGTCGAAGATCACGCTGCCGGGATCGGCGCCGTCCTTGCCGCGCACGACTTCACAGCCCACGCGCTGTCCCCACACGATGAGCTGCTGCACCGCAGCCGCGCGGAACGTGTCGCCCGCGGCCAGTACGCACTTCTTTCCCTCGGCTTCGAGCTTGGTGGCAAGCTTGCCGATAGTCGTGGTTTTGCCCGCGCCGTTGACGCCGACCATCAAGACGACCGTCGGCTTTGCGCGCAGCTGAAAAGCTCCAGCGCTACCGCCAGCAGACAAGATGCGCCGCGCCTCCTCGCGCAGCGCCTCCCAGACTTTGGCCGAATCGACGAGGTCGCTCTTGCTGAGCGTGTCACGCACGCGCTCGAGGATCACCTGCGTGGTGCGCACACCGACGTCGGAGGCGAGCAGCACTTCTTCGATGCCCTCGGCGATGTCCGCGCTGATGTCCTTCTGGCCGCCGAACAACGCTTTGAGGCGTCCGAAGATGCCTTCGTCTCCGCGCGATTTGGCGAGCCCGCGGCGCAGGCTCTGAATGTCGCGGACGTGCGTCAGCGAGCTGCGTGGCGGTATCGCGGAGTCGTCGTGCGCGAGGTCCTCGGCCGCGGCTGCATCGGTTGCCGCTTCTTCGCGCGCCGCCGCGCCTGGGGCAGCTCCCGACGGGCGCTTCGACACAGGTCGGTCAGCGCCAGGGCCGGGGAGCCGGTGCTCCTCCGGCGGCGCCTTGAGCTGATCAGGAGCCTTGGGCTTGAGAAACAGGAAGTAGACGGCGGCGAGCACCGCAAGTCCCAAGACGACGTAAATGATCTCCATCAGCTGCAAAGCCCTTCGGTGCCGAAGCGAAAGGACTATAGAAACCCGCCGTCCTGGCCGTCAACCACAGCTTTTTTCAGAGCAAGCGAGTACCTCGATTCACTCGAATCGAGGTACGTCATGACAGTCCTTGCTCGAGTCAGATGAGCCCATGGCGCAGGAATTTCGAGGCCCTTGCCCCGTCAGGGGCCTCGAAATTCCCATCGCTGCGCTGGACTCGAGGCACTCCGCTCAGCTCGGCACTTTGGGAACACGGTGCATCACGGGCTTTCCGGCACCCCACTCCGGTTCCTGCGCGCGCACCGCGTGTTCTGCGCCCTCGTCAAGTGCATCTGGACCAAATGCGGCCTGTTCGACCGCTTCGGCCCAGCGCGCCACTTCGGGCGCGCGGCGGGTGCGCGCGACGCGTGCAATGTGGCCGGGCGTCGAGTCCCCGGTCTGCTTCCAAGGCTTACCGCGAAAATCCGCCCACTCGACCAGTCGCTCGAGCAGGGCCCGCCGGCGGCTGACCAGGCTGACCAGGACCTCTCCCGTGGGCGGAATGGGCCGCACGAGCTCGGCGTGCCAACGCGCGCTGACGTGCATGCGCGCGCCTTCCACGATGCGCTCGAGATGATCTAGCGAGAAGCGTCCGTCCTTGTCCGTCGCTGCGGAACGCACGACCCCGTCTCCGCCGAACGCAGGCGTCAGAATCGCGACCTTCGCGCCCTCGATGGGCACGCCGTCGTGCGCATCGAGCACGCGCCCGCGCCAGCCCGAGTGCAGCGGACCGTGTTCGATGACGCTGAGCGCGGCGCGTCCGTTCAACGTTGCGCCCGGTTCGGTAGGCTGCCGTTGGGATCGCCCCGGTCTACGCCAGCCACGCACGAGCCAGGCAGCGATGGCCAGCGCGGCGAGCAACCAGGGCAGTCGCCGCCAAGGGCTGGGCGCCTTCACTGGTACGGAGATACGCAGTGGCTCACTTGGGATCCACCAGGGAGCGGCCGGCACATAGTGCAGTGCGATCGGGACGTCTCCGGCATGGGCAGCCTCGAACAGGGCGAGCACGCGCGCAGCACCGGCGTTCACGCTGCCGGTTCCGACCGAATCGCTGCCGCGACGCGCTTCGACGAGGCCGCCGTCCACTGCGCCCTGCGCCGAGCCCACGGCTATCTCGATTTCGAGCCCGTCGCTCGGATCGGCGCTCGGAACGGGCCCCGCCACCGACAACGTCACCCGCAGGGTCTTCTGTACGACGGCGCTGCGCTCTGCGCCGTGAATCGCCTTCGAGCCGGCGTAACGTGCCGTAAAACGCCCTGGTCCCGGCCGTCCGAGCTGGCTCGAAGGTACCTCGAATTGAGCGCGCTCTCCGGGGCGGACTGCCGCGGTCCCCAGCGAGCGTGAGCCGCGGTCGTCGCTGAACACGAGCTCGAGTTGCACGGTCCCGCTGGCTTCGTCCGCAGAGAGCGCGGGCTCGAGCTCCGTCTCGATGCCCACGATGTGTGACACGCGATCCAGAGCGATCCGGTTCAGCTCCGGCGAAAAGCGCAAACCTAGGCTCCGCTGCGTAGAGTCGAAATCGATGATGGTCGTCTGTCCGGCGTAGTAGGTCCCGCCTTCGAACCCGATCTCCACGACGCCGTTCTGCGCGACGCTCTCCACGCGCACGCAGAACGCGCCGGTCGTGGTTTGAGGGTCAATGCGATACTCGTCCGGCTCCGTCGCGTGGCCGGTCGCCCAGTGCACCTGGTCGGTAGAAGTGGCGTCACAGCCCTGGGGTGCCGGCAGGCTGAGAAAGGAGCCGTCCCGGCTGGCGCGGAAGCGCACGCGCGCATGCGCCCCATTGCCCGCGATCGCCAGCCCCGCGTCGTCGAGCAAGCGTCCGCGCACGATGACCCCGTTGCCGTCGACCAGGGCTCGCGCTTCGATGTTGGTGCTGCCGCGCACGCGCACTTTGGCGGCCGACGTAGGCGCGCTCTGAAGGGCTAGCGCCAGAAGCGCGCTGAGGGCGGGCAAGAACCGGAAAGGGAACACGAGGAGCTCGGGGCAAGGCGCAAGGGCGCGAAGGTGCGCGAGAACGCGCGGCGAATGAAGTTTCGGCTCGAACGGCCGTCTTAGCATTAGACTTCAATGCGCGTGAGCCGGGTCGTGATATCGTCGGCGCGAATGTCCGGCGCAAGGCCCTCTGCGTCCTGGCGCTCGTGGGGAAGCGCTGCGCTGCTGATGTGCGCGCTCTTGCTCGTGGCGCGCGTGGGCGCGGCCCAGGACCGCGTTCAGCGCCTCGCGGACCAGCTCGAGAACAGCGACGACTTTCGCGTGCGCACTCAGGCAGCGCTTGCGCTCGGGGCCTCCAAGAACAAGCGCGCCGTGGCGCCGCTGTGCTCCGGACTTTCAGACGCCAACACCACCGTACGCACGGCCTCGGCCGCGGGGTTGGGGCGGCTCTCTCTGGGTGGCGCGGCGTGCCTCAAACGCCGCCTGAATACAGAAAGCAGTGCTTCGGTCCGAGCGTCCATCAAGAAGGCGCTCAGCCAAGTCGAGGAAGTCGAGACCGCACCGGCCATCAATGCGGACACCCGGTACTATGTAGCGATAGGTAAGACGGCGGATAAAACCGGACGCAACGTCGGTCAGGTCGATGAGATGGTTCAGGGAGCCATGCGCCAGGCGGCCGAGGCGCTGGAGGGATTCGCGCTCGCACCGACCAGCGAGAGCGCGGAGAAGGCGCGGCAGCTGTTCGCAAAACACCGACAAATCAAGGGCTTTTACCTGGCTCCCAAGGTGATGGCGCCGCAGTACAGCGGCGGCAATCTCGTCGTCAAAGTGGAGATCGCCATCTTCAGCTATCCGGACAAGACACTCCGCGGCTCGCTGCCAATCAAGCTCACGCAACAAGACGTCCCGAGTCGAGACAAGAGCGCGGAAGACGAGCTCATCAAGATGGCGGCCGAGCGCGCAGTCGAAAAGTTCTCGAAGAACGTCGAGCGCATCGAATGACTCCCGATGGCGGCCTCCCCGCTTGCCGTTTGGCAAGATTCACGCCTAATCTAGCAATGACAACCATTGCCCTGTCACGCGCGTGACGTGAGGGCTCTCGCGAGTTTCAAGGAGTTCATCTCATGGGCGAAGCGGCGACCGCACCGTCAATGGCACCAGGCCGCCATCAGCGCCGGCTGCGTAACTACCTGCTCGATCGGCACTTTCAGCTCAAGTACACGGGATACCTCGTCGGCACCGCGGTCGTGTTGAGCATCGCGCTCGGCACGATCTTGTGGCGCACGAGCGAAGCGGTGATCACTCAGAGCCTCGAGGCCGTCGAGCAGGGTGAGAACGTCGTATCGCTCGGGCGCGAGGTGGTGTCGGAGAGCCGCAAGGTGAGCGCGGTCGTGCAGATGAACATCGTGAGGGATCCGGTGTACAGCGACAACGCTGCGCTGCTCGAAGCCTTCAAGACCGACGCCGCAAAACAAGACGAGCGCTTGAAGCGGCAGCAACAGCAGCTCGAGGGTCAATCCGCAGCGCTGAAGGCGTACTCGTCGCGCCTTGCCAGTCAGCAGCGCACGATGTTCCTGTCGCTGTGCTTGGCGCTCGGGATTCTGGTGCTCGGCGTGGCGCTGGCCGGCATCGTCGTGACGCACAAAGTGGCGGGCCCGGTCTACAAGATGAAGCGCCAGATCCGCGACGTCGGCGAAGGCAAATTGGCGATCCCGGGGAGCCTCCGTAAGGGCGACGAGCTAGTGGATTTCTTCGACGCCTTCGATCAAATGGTGCGCAGCTTGCGCGCGCGTCAAGAGAACGAAATCGCGCTGCTCGACGCAGCGATTCACAAGCTCCAAGCCGAGCGCGGTCCGGAGGCGCTGCAGCCGTTGAACGAGCTCCGCACGCACATGCAGTCGGCTCTCGATTCGTAGGTGTCAGAACGCGGCGCGCACGTACTCGACGTGCGACGTGCCATCCGGCATGAACGTGACACTGGCGGCGTCGAAGCGCATGCGCTCGACGCTCTGGTCGTGTTTGTAGCGACGGTTCCAGAGCCGTTCACCCGCGCGGCGAATGCGCACACGCTTTTGCGAATCGATGCTGCCGAACGCCGTCGTCCACGCGCCGGCCCCGCGCGTGCGCACTTCGACGATCACGATCACCGGGCCGTCACGCGCAACCACGTCGATCTCGAGATGGCTGAGCCGCACGTTGGTGGCGACGATCGCTAGACCCTGAGCGCGCAGGTATGCGACGACCGCGGCCTCGGCGCGCCGCCCGTCCTCCGAGCGCGACGACACAGTCCCGGCTTAAGGGTTGTTCCCGTCGTTGCCGCAGTTGGGTCCGACCGCATCCGAGCCGCGGTCGCAGGGGGTCTCGCTGACAGCCCCATAGCGCGTGCCATCTTTGATGCAGTAGTAGCCCGCGAGCTCCGGCTTGCCGAGCTCGGGATCGGCGATCAGCCGCTCGCAGGCGTAGCCGCTCGGGCATTCGCAGTAGTTCGCGCCGTCGTCCGTCTTGCCTTCATCATTCTTGCAGCGGCACGAGCAGTACACCGAGTCGTTGGCGCGCCGGTCGACGAGCTGCGGGGCTACGGGCACCTGAATGACGTCCGCGGAGACCTCCTTGCCCAGAACATCCTTCTCGGGCACTGGGACTTCGCCGCTCGTCCCGGGAACCTTGCAGAGGGCGCCCAAGTCCCGCTCGGAAGGATCCAGGCCATGCTGGGTGTTGATGTCGCTCTGCGACTGTCCGTACGGACAGCTGACGCGACCCTGGAAGTGATTCACCAGGCAGATGCGCGTCTCGCACTGAAACGAGCGCGTTTCGGCGAACACGTCTGCTTGGCTGAAGTTATTGAAGTACAGATCGTACTCTGCTTCAGGGATGCAGGGATCCCCGACGCCGCCGGCC
>DATDJP010000209.1:0-6680 GCA_036520475.1 Polyangiaceae bacterium
GCGCGAGTCATAACGCCCATACTTCACGCCAGGTGTTCGGCGAGGCGCACATCGAGAAGAAGCGTCGTGAGGGCAAACCGCGTGACGTGCCGGAAAAGCCGGTGCAGTCCGATTCACGCGAGCCTATCGAGACCAAGGTCTGCTCGGCGTTGTGCAAGATGGGGTTTCGCAAGCACGAAGTCGTACAAGCGGTTCGCAAGCTTCGAGCGCGCGCGATCGAGCCCAAACCCGAATCCCTGCTGCGAGCCGCGTTAGCCCTGTTGGTGCCGCCAAACATCGCGCCGTAGTTGACGACGCGGGGGGGCGCTGGATGGCGCCGTGTTCTCGCGATCTCACGCGCGCATCTTCGCGGTGCGCTGCGACGTCACCGCCGCCTTCGCTGTAGGCGACCTCGACAGTGCGTCGCTGCGCGTCGCATTGCGCCACCCGCACATCTGGTGTTCTGCCGCATATTGTGCGGGCGTTGCCCCTGCGCTTACGCTTGCGCCCCCTGCCTGCGCACAAAACCCGCACGTCCGCCCCGCAGTCCGCGTTCGCAAAGGTACAGCTATCGCCGTCAATCCTCCGACTTCGGCGACTTGCGATGAATGCTCAGACGTTCACGTTCACGTTCACGTCTGGTGATTGGTCACAACTGCGGTGATGCTCCGTTGCACGGCCGCCCAGGGTGTAGCGGTGTACGCGTCGCATGCGGGATGATCGAAGGCGTCGGTTCTCTGTCTGGGGGGTTTGCCCATTTGAGACGATCGATAATGTAGATCGGGGCATTCGTGCGCGATCGTCTCGAAAGCGCGATCCCCCGCGGCGGCGAAGCCTCTTGAAGCGGCCTAGCCACCCTCGCCCGTCGTGGCGCGGTGATTCACGAGGAGTAGCCGCGCGGGCACGTCAAGCGAGGACGTACGCAAGGCAGCGGCCGCTTCGGCGTCGTCATCCGCCAACGTGGATTGCACCGCGCGGTGCAATCCGGCCCGTGCCGCGAAACGACCCGCGCCGGCGCGTGTCTGCGCGGCCGCCTCGCGCGCCGTGCATCTTTACGTCTAGGGAACTCGTCGGGCGACGAAGGCAGTGCACAGCGTCGCTCTCGCCCTTGAAAACAGGTGCGACATGCGATGAATGCTCAGACGGGCAAGTCCACGTAACGTCCACGTCCACGTGGTTTCATTATCCTCTGTGGGGATCGCTACCGCGCGGCTTCGACCAGCTGCCGGAGCAACGGTCCGGGATCCGCTTGCCGCATCAGGGCTTCGCCAATCAGCGCGGCGTCCGCCGGTCCTCGGGCCACGTCGCGGACGGCCTCGGGTGTTGCGATGCCGGAAAGCTGCACGCGGGTCAGCGTGCTCGGCAGCTCCGCCAGAACCTTCGCGGCGCGCGCGGAGTCCATCTGCAGCGTGTCGAGGTCCCGCGCGTTGACGCCGATCAGCGTGGCCCCGGCGGCGAGCGCTCGGGCCGCCTCACTTTCGTTCGTGACCTCGACGAACGGTTCGAGCTCGCGTTCGCGTGCCGCTGCCACGAGCACCGGCAGCTGTGCTTCGGTCAGGCAGCGCACGATCAAGAGCACGGCATCCGCTCCAAAGGCGCGGGCCCAGTCGAGCTGGCACGGGTCGATCACGAATTCCTTGCACAGGATGGGCAGCGAGCAGGCGTCGCGCGCTTGCTGCAAGTGCGCGTACGAGCCGTCGAAATAGCTGCGGTCGCACAGTACGCTCAGCATGGCGGCGCCGGCGCGCGCATACGCGCTGGCCCGTTCTGGGACGCCGAGCACGGTGGACAGCGCTCCCGCGGAAGGCGAACGGAGTTTGATCTCGGTGATCAGCCGAAGCGGCGTGCCCGGGCCGCGTCGGAGCTCGACTGCGCGCCGGGCAGGAGGCGCCGGCAATGCGGAGCCTCGCATGCCGGACAGCTCGTCGCGCTTGGTGGCCAGGATGCGCTCGAGGAGCCCGGTCATCTCTCAAGCCGAGGATTTGGCGCTCTGCGTGGCGCCGAGCCAGCGCTCGAGCAGGCGCCGAGCCTGTCCTGACGCCAGCGCTTCGCGCGCGCTGTCGGCGGCCTGTTTTGGAGCCATGCGTTTGGCAACGACGAGCGCGGCCGCTGCGTTCAAGACGAAGGCATCCGTCGCCGGATGGTCGTCACCGGCGAGGACCGTTCGCAGCGCGGCGGCGTTGAACACGGCGTCGCCGCCGCTGATGGCCGAGTGCGGAAGTGGTCGGATGCCAAAGTCCTCCGGCGCGACGACGAGCTCCGTGATCGATGCGCCATCCAGCTCCGTGACGCGCGTCGGTCCCGCCGGGCTGATTTCGTCCAGGCCGTCCGCGCCGCGCACGACCCAGGCTCGCTGTGTCCCGAGCGCGCGCAGGGTACGCGCGAGCACGTCGCGCAGCGTGTCGTCGTAGGCGCCCAGCAGCTGGTGGGTGGCGCGGGCGGGGTTCGCGAGCGGCCCCAGGCAGTTGAAGAGCGTGCGAATGCCGAGCTCACGCCGCGCCTGCACGGCGTGCTTCATGGCGGGGTGATGCACGGGCGCCATCAGAAAGGCGATGTTCACCTCGCGCAGGACGTCGCTCGCGCGCGACGCCGGCAGATCGAGCGGGATGCCGAGCGCCTCGAGGACGTCCGCGCTGCCTGCGCGGCTCGAAACGGCGCGGTTTCCGTGTTTGGCCACGGGCACTCCGCAGGCTGCGACGATGATGGCCGCGCCCGTGGACAGGTTCAGCGTCCCGAGCCCGTCCCCACCCGTCCCGCAGGTGTCGATGACGCAGGGCAGATCGTGCTCCACGGCGACCATGGCGTCGCGCATGGCTTCGGCCGCTGCGGCGATCGTCTCCGCGGATTCGCCGCGCAAGCGCAGCGCCACGATCAACCCCGACACCTGAACCGGCGTCCATTCGCCGCGCAAGATCGCGTCGAACACGCGGCGCACCGTCTCCGGCGTGATGCCACCTGGTGACGTGAGCTCGCCGAAGACCTCGGAAAATTTCGCAGCAGAGCTCATAGCCGTCTCAACCAATTCTGGAGCATAGCGAGCCCGTGCTCGGTCAGGACCGACTCCGGGTGAAACTGGACTCCCTCGATGGGGAGGCTCCTGTGCCGCAGGCCCATGATCTCGCCCTCCGCCGTGCGCGCGCTCACCTCGAGACAGTCGGGGAGGCCTTCGGGAGCGACGATCAGCGAGTGATAGCGCGTGGCTTGGAAGGGTGAGGGCAGTCCCTCGAAAATGCTGCGCCCATCGTGCTCGATAGGCGAGGTCTTGCCGTGCATGAGCCGCCCCGCGCGGACCACTTTGCCGCCGTAGGTCTGCCCGATTGCCTGGTGCCCCAGGCACACGCCGAGGATTGGGAAACGGCCCGCGAGCTCGCGCAGCACGGACAAGGTGATGCCCGCGTCATCCGGCGTGCCGGGGCCCGGCGATATCAGAACGCCGTCCGGCAATTCTGAAGCGATTGCATCGGCCGTGGTGCGGTCGTTCAAGTAAACGTTACAGTCTGTGCCGAGGCTCTGCAGATACTGCACGAGATTGTACGTGAAGGAGTCGTAGTTATCGACGACCACCACGCGCTTTTTCACGGGCAGAAGCGTGGCAGAAGGCCCCGGGCGGGTCAATTGGCACGGCTTCTGCGGAGGCAGTCAGCCATAATCGTGTTCGCGAAAGAACTTCTCGATGCGGAGGTTCACGAGCTCGGGATACTCGACCGCCGTGTAGTGGGTCGCGCCGCGCACCATCAAGAGCTCGCTGCCACGAATGCGCATCGCCATTTGTTCGGCGATGGGCCGAGGCGTGAAGGCGTCCCGCTGCCCCGCGATCACGAGCGTGGGCACGTTGATCTGGGGCAGCACGCGGGCCGCGTCGTGGTCCCCCAGCGAACGCAGGAGCCGCAGGTAGAGCTCGAGATCCAGGTCCGAGAAGTCCGCAGCCATTTCTCGGAACAGCTCCGCATCGACCGTGCTGCCGATCAAGCCGAGCCGCTTGAGCCACAGGAGCGTTTCGGGCCAGCGCGTCGCGCGCTGCAGGAGCTTCGAGCCGACGCGGTGATGGCGCTGAACCTGACGCACGAGGCGGGGGATGATGCGCGTCGCGAGCGGCACCGCCACCGTTTCGAAGGGTCGCCCGAACGTGCCATTGACGAACACCAGGTGCGTGATGTGCTCGGGGGCGCGATCGTACAGCTCGATCAGCACCTGCGCGCCCATGCTCCAACCGATGAACGCGGCGCGTTCGATGCCCGTCTCAGCCAGCACTGCTTGCAGGTCCTCGACGTGGCTTGCCATGTCCAGACGCGGCGGGTCGCCAGGCGGGCGCGAGGAGGCGCTCAGCCCACGGTAGTCCCAGCTCACCAAACGATAGCGTTCGCGCAGGTATTCGACCTGATAGCGCCACGTGCCGAACGGACCGCCGAGCCCGTTGGCGAGCACTACTGGCGGTTTGTCGCCGGTAGTGTCGTAGAGGACAATGTGGGTTCCGTCCGGCGTCCGGAGCGTCTTGGTTTCGACGTCGAGGCGCGGCATGCGAGCAGATTCTGGCGCCCCTTCTATAACGCTTTCCCTCTCTGCGCTTCCGGAAAAAAGGCAGCGCCGAGGCGCCGAAAAGCGCAAGCGCCGTGGCGCGTCCTTTCGAAGCTTGCCCGCCCTTCGCGAGGCCGCTACTGTCGCGAGAACATTTCGTTCCGTGGGCGCGATCTGAGCAGCCCTCCTCCTTGCCGCATAACCGCTCATGGCCGAAGAAAAGAAGCCCAAGATCGATCTGAAGGCCCGGCTCGGAAAGAAGACGGTGAGCATGCCGGGCGGGGATGCCATCCCCCCGCCGGTGGGCATTCCGAAGCCGTCAGGCCTTTCGGCGCCGCCCTTCGGATCCTCCACCAAACCGACGCGCATCGACGCCTCGGATCCGTACGCTCCGCTGTCCGCCGAGCAGGCGCACGGGCGCGGGGAACCGAAGGCCATCAAAGTCGAGATGAGCGAAGAGGTGATGCAGGCCCAAAAGAAGGGCCGCAGCAAGGTCATCACCCTCGCAGTCATCACCGCGGCCGTCGGCGGGATCATCGGCTTCGCCTACGGCAGCTCATCAGAACGCGGCAAGACGGCCCAGACAGCTCTGTCCGGCGCGAAGGAGCTCGCCAAAGAGGTCGAAACGGCCAACGGCGAGATCGAGAAGCTGGCGGAAGTGCTCAAGAACGCCAAGCAGAAGCTCGGCGACAACAAGTACCCGGCCGAAGAGGTGCAGGCGCTCGGCGGCATCGACATTCCGTTCGCTGGCGCGAATCTCACGGACAAGGGCATCGGTCGCTTCAAGGCGGATCTGGTGACGCAGCTCGTGAGCTTCGCGAGCGGCACGCAAGAAGCGAACGATCAAAAGGACAAGATTTCGCGCCTGCTCGGCGGCAGCAAGCAGGCGATCACCGAGTTTTTGACGCAGCAGACGGACCCGAAGGTCCGTTGGTCCGTGTACGTCAACAATGGTCCGCTCGGTCCGTGGGCGGTCATGCAGCCCTTGCCGGAAGCCTTCGCGGTAAACAAGAAAGAGAAGCAGAAGGACAAGGACGGCAAAGAGGTCGCTTACAGGTGGCCCGAAGAGTTCAAGATCCAGGACCAGGGCCGAACCTTCGACCTCAAGCGCTACACGAGCGGGGATCCCACCGGGTCGTCGCCCAAGATCATCCCGGTAGACCCGGGCTCCCAAGCATCGGTGTGCCCGTCGGACGTGGTGATTCGGCTGCGCCGCGAGCTGAGCGATTTGGAAGAGACGCTACGCGGCGTCAAAGGCGATCCGTCGGACGAGCGCCCTGGTTTGCTCGACCTGGGTCAAGCGGTGCACGAGAAACTGAAGTCGATCGGCTCTCCCGGAGCGTGATCGTCGCGGGGCGGGCGCGTGCGCTGCGCTATCCGGCTATGCGGCGGTCATGCGCGTGGAAGAGCGCGGGGATATCGACTCGGGGGACGGGGCGGTGCGCAAGATCTCCACCTTGGAGACGTGGCGCTGATCGGCTTCGCGCACGACGAATTCCAGGCCGAACGCGGCTAGCTTGGCGCCGACGCGGGGGACGCGGCCCAGGCGATCGACGATGAAACCGCCCAGCGAATTGTAGTTGCCGTCTTCGGGCAGCTCGGCGCCGAGGTAGCGGCTCAGGTCGACGATCGAGATGCTGGCATCGACGATGATGCGGCCGTTGCCAAGATCGACGATCGGCGGCTCCTCGACATCGTGCTCGTCGCGGATGTCGCCGACGATCTCTTCGATCAAATCTTCCAGGGTCACGATGCCGGCCATGCCGCCGAACTCGTCGATCACGACGGCCAGGTGGTGACGGCCGATGCGCATGTCGCGCAGCACCGTCGAGGCAGGCTGACTCTCGGGCACGAACACCACCGGCTTGCGCAAGATCTGTTCGAGCTCGAGGTTCCGCAGCTCCTCCGCGGCGGCGTGGTTGATCAGGTCTTTGACGTGCAGCACGCCGACCACGTTGTCGATGCGGTCCTGGTAGATCGGATAGCGGGAGTGTTTGCTCTCGGCGACTCGGCGCAGCACCTCTTCCACCGGCGTGACCGCGTCGAACGCCGTGACGTGAGTGCGTGGCACCATCACTTCGCCGGCGCTCACGTCGCCGAAATCCAGCACGTTGCGGATCATCTCCGACTGCTCGTGGTCGAGCGAGCCGTTGAGCTCTCCCTCGTTGACGATGATCTCGACCTCG
>DATDJP010000210.1:0-25639 GCA_036520475.1 Polyangiaceae bacterium
GAATATCCGGCGAGCTTCCAGATGGTCACTCCCGCCAACGTGTAGAGCGCGAAGGAGGGATCACCGAGCCAGTCTATGGACGGGCCGCCCACGGCGCGCACCAGGCGGGTGACCGCGCCGGCATCCGCGTCCAGGAGCCACAACCACAAGAGCGCGATACTCACCCACGACACGACGTACGCGCTGAAGATCGCGCCGCGTACGAAGCTCGCGAATGCCCCCGGCCGATCGAGTCCGAGCGCGAGGGCGAGCCCGAGCACCATGGAACCCAGCACCACCACGACGCTGAAGGTCAGCGTCGTGGTGAACGCGCGCACGAGCTCGCCCGACGCCCAGAGCTGACGATAGTTCAGGGCCCCGACGAAGCGCGGCGGCGTCAGCATGTCCCACTCGAACAGGCTCTGGTACGCCGCATATCCCAGCGGATAGAAGAAGAACACCAGCAGCAAGAGCGCCGTGGGCGCCATCAATACGTACGGCTGGAGCGCGCTCCGCGGACGCATCAGCGCTGGCCCCCGAGCTCCGCGCGGGCCTCACGCAGCAGCGTGCGCGCGTTCTCTCCGCTCAGCACCGCGCTCTCCAGGCGCGGCTGCACCGTCTCGCGTTGAATGCGGAACAGGTCACGGGACCACGGCCAGGGGCGCGCGACGGTGAGCTGATCGTACGCGACGCGATCGTTCGGATGTTTGCGGTAGTAACCGCTCTGCTCCAGCCGCTTCACCGCGGAGTAGGTGACGGGCATGTAACCGGTCTCCGTCGCCCAGGTGATCACCTGCTCGGGCTCGTGCATGAAGCGCAGAAACGCCCAGGCGCTTTGCTTCTCGGCTGCTGGTGCGCTCTTCATGAGCACCCAGTGCGTGCCGCCCGTGGGCACGGCGTGCCGCACGTCCTTTGGCAGCGGCGCCGCCACGACTTCGAACGCCGCGTTCTCCTCGAGGTAACGCAAGAACGCCGTGCTCGTCCAGATCATGGCCACGCGTCCGGCGAGGTAGTCCTGGTTCGTGGCTTCCCAGGCGTTGTAGTCGCGTCCGGGCGGCGGCTTCATGCTGCGATCGACGTTGACCAGGGTTTGCCAGAGCTCGGTCGCGCGCACGCCGGCTTCGCCGCCCAGCGTGACGCGGCCGTCGGCTTCCACGACCTCGCCGCCCGCTTGCTGCAGCAGCGCGACCCAGAACCACCAATTTACCGGACAGCCGAAGCCGTGGCGTTTGACGCGCGACCCGTCGCGGATGGTGAGCCGTCGCGCCACCTCGCGCAGCTCACCCCAGGTGCGTGGCGCCGTCAGCCCTGCGCGCGAAAAGACCGGCCCGTTCAAATAACAGATCGGCGTGGAGCGATTGAAGGGTAGGGCGACGGTGGGACGGCGATCGCCACCGATCCAGGACTTGGACTGGCCGAGCTCGGGGATGATGTCGAGCCCTTTGAACCCCGGATAGTCGTCCATGGCTTCGAGGACGCCGGCTTCAGCGAGGTAGGGCACGACCTCGCCCACGACGTGGCTCAGGGAAGGCGCGGCGCGCGCGGCGATCGCCGTGCGCAGCTTCGCCAGGCCCTCGAAGTAGTCGCCCTGAAAGACGGCGCGCACGTAGTGCCGGGCCTGAGAGGTGTTGAAGCGCCGCACGAGCTTCTCGAGCACTTCGCGGTTCTTGCCGCCGTACGTGAACCAGAGCGACGCCACGCTGCGGCCGTCCGGCGCCTTGTCCGTGTCGCACGCGGGCGTTGCAGCGGTGGCCGCGACGCCGCCCAGGAAGCCGCGACGAGTCAGCACACGGAGAGCCCCGTCTTGCGGTCGAACCAGCGCACGTCGTGGCGCGTGATCGAGAGCTTCACGCTGCTGCCCACCGCCGGCGCGTCGAAGCCGGACACCCGACTGCGTACGGACTGCCCAGCGAGATCGAGCGTGACGTGCGACTCGGCACCCAGCGGCTCGACCGCCGTGACACGCGCCGTGAACGGGCAGTCGCCCGCCGTGCGTTCGCCCGCGGAGCCGGTGTGCCAGTGAATGTGCTCGGGGCGAATGCCGAGCACGAGCTCGGCCGGCGCGCCAGGCGGGGCAGGGACGCGCAAGCTCCCGACGCCGAGCTCGTCCGCGGAGCGCTCGGGCTCGAGCAGGTTCATGGGCGGGCTGCCGAAAAAGCCGGCCACGAACGTGCTGGCCGGCGCCTCGTAGATGCGCCGAGGCGCGTCGAGCTGCTCGATCTTGCCCGCTCGCAACACGGCGATGCGGTGCCCGAGCGTCATGGCCTCGACTTGATCGTGCGTCACGTAGAGCGCGGTCGCCGAGAGCTCGCGCAGCAATTTGCCCAGCTCGACGCGCAGCTCTGCGCGCAGCGCCGCGTCCAGGTTCGAGAGTGGCTCGTCGAACAGAAACACCTGCGGCTTGCGCACGATGGCGCGCCCCATCGCGACGCGTTGTTGCTCGCCGCCGCTGAGCTCGCCGGGCCGGCGATCGAGCAGGCGCGAGATGCCGAGCAGCTCCGCCGTGGAGGCCACGCTCTTGTCGCGTTCGGCGCGCGGAGAGCCGCGCATCTTGAGCGGGAACGCGAGGATGTCGCGCACCTTCATGTGTGGGTACAGCGCGAAGCCCTGAAACACCATGGCGACGTCGCGCTCCTGCGGCGGTACGGCGCGCATGTCACGGCCGCCGATTTCGATGACCCCCGCGTTCGGCTCGTCCAGACCCGCCACGAGGCGGAGCGTCGTGCTCTTGCCGCAGCCCGACGGACCCACGAGGCACACGACCTCGCCTGCCGCGACGCTGAGGCTCAAGTCGTCCACGGCGCTCTTGTCCGTACCGGGGAAACGCCGGCGCAGTCCCTGAATGCGGATTTGCGGAGTCATCGGAGCGGGCGGCCAGAAAAGGCCACCGGTACTGTTACCCCGGCCGCGTCCGGCTTACCAATTCGCGCCACGCGGGTTACCGGGAGCGCGGGCGCCGTGTTACGCCCAGCGCGTGACTTTCACGGCATGCGCTAGGCGCGCGGGAGCTGACTGCGCTCTTGCGTGTCTGCTCGGCCTGACGACGGCCTGCGGTGCGTCCGCCCAGCGAGCAACCCCGCTGTCGGGCGCGGCATCCGCTCCGCGTGTGCAAGAGTCCGAGGCGACCCTTGACCGAGCGGATGAGGGCGCGTCGCACGAGGAGCCGGGGGCGCTGACGGCCTTCGCACCGGAACCGCTCGCCGACGCGAACGCGCCGTCCATTCCAGACGGCACGACCGTGCTGCACATCGGCGACTCGTTCGCCGGCGCGCTCGGCCTTGCGCTCAATCAGGAGCTCGCGGCGCGCAACGTGCGCAGCGTGCTCCGCTACAAGACGGCGAGCTACATTCCGAGCTGGGCGTTCAGCCGGGAAATTCCCCGCTATCTGGCGCGCAGCAACCCGGATCTGGTGCTCATCACGCTCGGCGCCAACGAGCTCGACATCCCGGAGCCCGGACAGCGCGCGCGTCAGGTCCGTCGCTTGATCGATCAGCTCGGAGGCGTCCCTTGCGTGTGGATCGCGCCGCCGCTCTGGCCGGCTGCGCGGGAGAAGCACGCACTGCTCCAGATCATCCGCGAGAGCTGCGCCCCCTGTCGCTATCTCGACAGCACCGCGCTCGTCGGCGAGCTGCCGCGGCTTCGAGACGGGATTCACCCGAGCACGGAAGGACGCGAAATGTGGGCGAAGGCCGTGCTCGATTGGCTGGCGCGCGAGCGCGATCCGGCGGGAGCCCGCCCCTGGTCGCTCAAGGCGGAGGTCGCGTCCGAGACGACCGCCGCCGCCCGTTAAGTGCCGCCGCGCGCCCACTTCGCGGCGAGCGCGCCGAGCAAGAGGCCGCTGCCGCCGCCGGCGAAAACCGCCACCAAGAGTCCGGCCAGCACGGTGCCGAACGCGTCGCTGTCGCGGAAGTGATGCGGCAGATACCACGCGAGCGCGATCGCGATGCCGGCGCAGCTCGCCAGGCGGCTGCGCATGCCGGCGCGGGCGGCGAGCGCTTCGGTGAGGATCGCGAGAGCGCCGGCGATCCAGAGCAACGCCGGTGGTCCGAGCAGCGCCCAAGAAGCGGTGCTCGGAAACAGCGCGCCGACGATACGCAGCTCGCTCAGGGCCAGTACGCCGAGCGCCACGCCCAAACCGGCGGCGCGCAGCTCGGGCCGCGCATCGAGGAACGGTTTCGCTCCCGCGCCGAGCAGCACCACCGGCACCGCGACAGCGATGAAGCTCGCCTCCAGAGGTCGCGTGGCTTCGAAGCGCGACGCGCCGATCAGCGCCAAGATCAGCGCGAACAGCGCAGGCAGCCGGTAGCGCTCGACCAGGTCCGAGTACGCGTCTTCGCGGGTATACGATAGACCTGCGTTGCGTGTGTCCCGACGCTCGGATTCGGGCGTGGGACGTGTACGTTGTTGGGGTTCGTCAGCCATGTTTGGGCCCTGCATGGCCGCTACGTGTCATTGCCGTCGGTGCGCTGCGTTTCGCCGCGCTGCGCGCCAAATTTCTAGCTCGAGATAGCGCTTTTGTCGCGTATTCGTCGCTTCGGGCTGGAGGGCCGGAGCGCTGGATGCGGGTACGTACATTGCACCACTCGTTCCTACCCGAAACAACAGCGAACGACAGAACCCAATAGGAGGCAACATGGCAGGCGAATTCGGCCGTGACCGACGTTACTACCCAGGCAATTCGACTCGCGATGACGAGGGCCCGCGCCGCGAAGGGCGCTATCAGCCGCCCGGGACGGATCGTGGTGGCTGGCGCGAACACCCCGAGCCCGAGCGCGGGTACACCAGTGAACAAGTCTACGGACGCGAGGGTCGCGACGGCGGACGTTTTCCAGAACGTGAGCGGCGCCTCAGCGACGAGCAGGAGGCGAACCGAGGACGGCAGACCAATACCGAGCGCGAGCGCGGGTACGGAGCAGGCATCTCAGGCGACTACTTTAGTCGGGACTCTTCGAATCGCCCGCATCTCGGTCGTGGCTTCGAAGATGAACGCGCCCGTTTGCAGCGCGGCGACGCCAGCGAGCACCGGCGCGATTACGGGGACTCCGACCACAATAGTGGCTGGAGTAGCGGTTCTCGCTCGTCCGGGCCTGGCGGGCATTCAGGCTCCGGCTATACCGGCCATGGCAATAGCTGGGAAGGCAATGCGAGCTCGACAAGCGGTGCTCGCGAAAGCGGACGCGGCTATCGGCAACTCGGTCTGGGAGGTCTCCAGGCAGGCGGCTTCGGCAGCTGGGAGGTTCCCGGCGGCGCAGAAGCCTCGAGCGGCATTGGTTACAGCCGCGCCACGCTCGAGCGCACCGGCCAGGGCTACTACGGCCGCGGTCCGAAAGGCTACACGCGCTCGGACGAGCGCATCCGCGAAGACATTTCCGAGCGCCTCTATGCCGACGACCACGTGGACGCGAGCGAGATCACGATCACGGTTCAGAGTGGTGAAGTGACCTTGTCGGGGAGCGTCGAGACCCGGCGCATGAAGCACCGAGCCGAGGACATCGCGGACGCCGTGGCCGGCGTCAACGACGTGCACAACCATTTGAAGGTCACGCGCGGCGTGATCAGCCAGATCGCCGAGAAGGTGCAACACGGCGTCGAGAAGTTGACTGGCTCGTCCGAGAAAACCGAGTCGTTCCGCACGAGCGCCGACGCGGGCCCGTCGCCGAACAACCGTCACCATAGCTAGACGCTGACGCCGGCGGATGAAGCCTCGTTTGGAAGCGCCCACTTCTGAACGAGGCTTCTTTTGTGTGCAACGTCCAATCAGGCCGCGAGCCGCGGCGCCGACGTCGCGCGCCGGCGTCGCACGACCACGAAGCCGAGCAGCGCCACGCCGGCCACACCGAGCGCGCTCAGCGCAAGCCCGATGCGAAACCCCGCCGGTCGGTACACGAACCGCACGCGGTGTGAGCCCGGCGGAAGCTCGAGGCCGCGCAACACGTAGTTGACGCGCATCGTCTCGGTCTTCTGCCCGTTCACCTCTGCGTCCCAACCCGGATACGCCGATTCGGAGACGACCAGGATCCCCGGCCTTCGAAGTCGCACCTCGAGCTCGAGCTCCGTGGGCGACGGTCGCCGTTCGGACTGGATCGTCGTCGCGCGGTGCGCCCCCGTGCTGTCGTAGCGACCCTTGGGCGGCTTTTCGAGCACCACTTCACCATGTGGGTCGAAATTCGGGCCCAGCACGTAGCGGCGCAGCGCATCCGGATCTTCGATCACGCGAGCGCTGTAGTTCACCCAGGCTGCGCCCATGCGCTGCGGATTCGAAAACAGCACGTCCTTTTCCGGACCCGCGACGCGCACCACGGGAAATCCGCCGTTCACGAGCCTGTTCAGCTGATACGGCGTGGCGGCGATGTATTCGAGGTTCATCGCGTCCAAGAAGCCGCGCGCCGTGACGAGCGCTGACCAATCGACGAGACGCACTCCTGCCTGTAGCCCGAAGGCTTGGACCACCTGACGATGGTTCCACGGCAAAAAGCTGTCTTCGGCCCCGAAAATGCTCGGGATGCGATCGGTGTGATTGTAGCCGTATTGAATGTCGAAGAGCGACAGCGCTCGACCCTTCACGACGCGATCGCCGAGCAGGCTCTTGACCTTGCCGTGCGCTGCAGGTCGCTGCACCGCGGCCGGGTAGTAGCCGAACGGGTAGGAGCTCAGGTGCGAGATCACGAGCACGAACGCCGCGACGAGGAGCAGCCCCGGTAGAGCGCGCCCGCGATAGAGCGCCACGGCGACGACCAGAACCAGGGCGCTGCCGACGATGCCGAGCAGCGCCGACGGCAGATTGGTGATGATCTCGAGCTTGCGCTGGACCTCGAGCGTCAGCGCGCGGTGCAGCGAGTACCCAATCGCCGCGAGCGAGCCGAGCGCCGTTATCCCCGCGATGATCCGCCGGCGGCGCGCGGAGTCCGAAGCCGCCCGTAGCAGCACTTCCGTGCCCTCCGCCCCGAGCCAGGCGCACGGAAACGCGGCGATCATCCACCAGCCGTACGGGAAGCGCATGACGCTGAAGCCGGGCAACTGACGCAGCAGCAGCCAGCCGCCACCGAGCAGGAACGCACAAAAGGCGACCTGCGCCGCGGGCAACCAACCCCTGCGCCGCCCGAACCCGAGCAGAATGAGCGTGAGGAACGCGGGCGGCCAATACGCGCTGGCCAGTGACGCGCTCATGTTGCGCACGACGCCGGACGTCAGATCGGCGAGGCGCGCCCGCTCTGCGACGCCGGCTGCTTCGCCGAGCGGGACCAATTGCACGCACGCGATCAGGAAGCCGAGCGCCGCGGCCGCAGCGAGCAATGACCAGCTCCGCCAGAGCCTCTGCTCACGGACGACGAGCAAGCGACGGCAGAGCATGAAAATGCCGATCAGCACGAGCGTGTCGAGCACGAACTCGGGGTAACCGGCGACCGTCTGCAGGGCGATCACGAGCACGAGCCAGATGAAGTCCCGGAGCTTGGCGCTAGCGGCGAGGCGACTCGCGAAAAAGAAACAAAACGGCATCCAGCAAAAGTTCGCGATGCGGTTCGGGTGGTAGTTGCTCCCGATGACGGCCAGCGAAAACACCCAGAGTGCGCTACCCACGAACCCGCTCAGCCGACTCAGCTGCTGCTGGCGGGCGAACAGCAAGAACCCCCATGTGCACAGCACGTAGTGCAGGACCAGAAACGACCAGTACGCCGCTTGCGTCGGCAAGAGACCGAAGAGCAAGATCTTGGGCGGATAGAGCACGGCGGGCTGTGCCGTTGCCAAGAACGGTAGCCCCCCGAACTCATAAGTGTTCCAGAGCGGCCAGCGCCCGCTGAGCAGCTCCTCGGAGCCCGTGGTGAAGCGCGGCAAGAAGAAGCTGTGCCAGTCGTAGCTCATGACGAAGATGCTGGCCAGGCCCTCGTCATGGAGAAAAGGCTGCACGAAACCGCCTAGCAAGAGCGCGATGCAGAGCAGCATCAGCGCCAGCGGCCAGTGTCGCAGACGCGCCTCCCAGGACGGCGAAGGAGTTACGGGAGGCGGCGTGAAGGAGCTCACTTGAAGTCTTCGGACTTCGGCGGATTGCGCTCGATCTCCTCACGCGCGCCAGGCTTGAGCTCGTAAATCTGAAGGTACCCGAACCGCTTCGTCGCATCGTAATAGCGATCCCGGAAGGCGCGCAGATCGGGAAACTGCGGGACGAACGCCTCCTGATCGCCGCGCGTCACCATCACGCGCGGCGGGTTCGTCATGATCTCCTGGACGACGCTTGGCGGCGCGAGCTTGTCGAAGCCGGCGCGGTCGAGCAGTCTCACGGAGATCAAGTAGATGTAGTAGACGTAGCGGCCGCCGACGGCGGCCGTGCGTGAAGCAAAGTTCAGGAAGCGGATATCGCAGAACACGAACACCCGCTCGTTTTCTTCGGTGATCGAGTCGATGTAGCGCGCCGCTTGATCGACGGTTCGATCCCACTCGTCGTCCTTGACCTGCGGCGCGAAGCTGCGAATCTTCGGGTTCGTCGGGGGCCGGTAGTCGAGGTATTCGAGGCGCGGATTTTCGTAGTCGCCCGGGCCGAAGCTCAGCTCGTCGCGCGTCGGCCAATCCCACAGTGTGGCGGCGTACAGCACCGAAGCCGCGCCGAACACGGGCCTGTAGTACGCCGCGAGCTTTGGGCGCCAGTGACGAAAGAACACGTCCAGCTGATAGAACGCCATGAACAGCGCCGGCACGACCAGGAGCAGCGCCTGGAAGATGTGAATGTCGTCTCCGCGCGGATACAGCAGGTAGGTACAGAGCGTGGCCAGCACCACGAGCGCCGGCATTTGCGCGCGCCGCTTCGGCCATTCTCCCGCGAAGCTCCGTTCACCCAGGCGTCGCTGCACGACCAACCACACGCAGAACGACAGCGTGACGAGCCATGGCAGCTGGGGCCAATAGTTCTCGTTGTAGCCGAGGAAAAACCACTGTTTGCCGACGGGCGGGAACGGGTAGTGGTAGTTCATCGTCGCCACGATGCCGGCCATCTCCTGCATGTAGAGCGCCGCGCCCTGACGGTAGTAGCCGAGCAAGATCACGAGCGACAAACCGAGCGTCGTCCCGAGATAAAGGCCGAAGGTCTTGAGCTGTGCGCGCGCCGACTCTTCGCTCGGCCTTTGTGTCCAGCTCGTGTAGAGCGCATATCCGAGCACCAGGTACAGCGGGACAATCAGATACACGAAGTACAGGACGCCGAAGAACTCACGCACGTAGTTGGTGAAGAACGCGGCGTAGCCGAGCGCGCCCGCGATGCGCAGGCGTCGAAACCAAGCGGCGAGCGGCGCGGGTGACTCAGCCGGTTCGGAGAGCGCGCCGGGGTTGAAGTAGAACAGCACGAATAGTCCGCCGGCGAACAGGTAGATCCCGGTGTTCAGCTTGGACCAGAGCACGAGCGTGGTGAACACGCCGGCAACGACGGGATTGAGCCAGGCGCGGCGATACGGCTGCGAAAGCAGCATGTGCCAGGCGCCGAGCGCGAGCGGCAGCGCCGTGAAGGAAGCGTACGGAGTCTGCAGTGGGCCCCAACCCTGTCCGAGCAGCACCGTGAGCCAGAGGCCGGCGAGCACGCCATAGAAGCGGTTTGCCAGGGCGCTCACGGTCCAGTAGCAGGCCCAGACGCCCAGCAGCTTGAGCGCGAGGACCCAGACGTGGATCGCCCACACCTTTTCGCCGGAGAGCACGTAGAGAGGCACCGGGAAAACCCAGTTGAGCGGGCCGTACAAGTCCACGAAGTCCCAAAAGGGCAGCGCCCCGCGGGACATCTGATGGATGTACTCGAGCAAGAGGCCGTCGTCCGTCTCGGTGGGGCGGTGGCGCCAGTGTTGCCCGAGGTACACGATGAGCAGCGCCGTGACGAGCAGCGTGACGCCGATACGCGCGCCGCGTGGCCAGCTGTGGGACGCGGAACCGGCGGTATTGTCAGGCATGGGCGATACGGATGCAGATCTTGCCGAAGTGAGCGCCGCTCGCCAGGTAGTCGAGGGCCGCGCGGCCCTCTTGGAGCGAAAACACCCGATCGACGACGGGGCGGGTCTGGTGCGCGGCGAACGCGCGATTCATGGCGTCGAAGCCGTCACGGTGTCCGACGGTGATGCCCTGCAGGCGCATGTTCTGCATCAGGATGGGCGTGATGTTGAAGTCGCTGACACGTCCAGAGAGCACGCCGATCACGCTGATCTGCCCGCCAGGTCGGGTGGCGCGAATCGACTGAGCCAGGCCTTTGCCACCCGCCACCTCGATCACCTGGTCGACGCCGACGCCTCCCGTCAGCTTGCGCGCCGTCTCGCCCCATTCGCTGTCTTCGGAGTAGTTGAGAACGTGGTCGGCGCCGAGCGCGCGCAGACGCTCGAGCTTGTCCGCGCCGCTGCTCGTCGCAATCACCCGCTGCCCGAGGACCTTGGCGACCTGCACGGCGAAGATCGAAACACCGCCGGTGCCTTGCGTGAGGATCGTGCCGCCGGCGGGCGTGTTGCCGTAGGTCACGAGCGCGCTCCATGCCGTGAGCCCGGCACACGGCAGACACGCGGCCTCCTCGTCCGTCAGATAGTCCGGGACGAGCACCAGGGATTCCGCGTCGACCAGCATGTACTCGGCCAAGGTGCCGTCGAACGGGCCGCCGAGGCTCGAGCGCAGTCGTTCGCGCGTGGGCTCACCCGCTTGCCAGGCTTGCATGAAGTTCGGACAAACGCGCTGGCCCGCGCGCACGCGCAGCACGCCCGAGCCCACCTCGACGACTTCGCCCACGCCGTCCGAGCCGATCACGAGCGGCAGCGCCTGCCGCGGGTTGTACTCTCCGCGCACCATCAGCAGATCGCGATAATTCAAGCTGCCGGCGCGCATTCGGAGGAGCACCTGCCCGCGCTCGGGCTTGGGCACGGGGCGTTCGACGATCCGCAGATTGTCGAGACCGAACGCACCGTCGATGACCAGGGCGAGCATGCGCGGCACGCTACCCAGTGCCGCCGTTTTGCGCAACGGCTGCCGTCCCCGAGGCGTGCGCGCGCTGCCGGCGTTCGGACAGCGCATGGCCGATGCGCGCGAGATCAATGCCGGCGTGCAGCATGTCGAACGGCCCCATGCGGCTGCCGCGCACGTCACACCACTCTTGAAGCGGAATTTCCAAAAACTCGTGGACGCCGAGCGGATCCGCACCCGGACCGCCGATCAGCAGGCGCCCGAGCAGCTCGACGTCGAACGCCCAGGCGGAGTGAAAGGGCATGTCCAGAGCCGCGCGCAGGGCAGGGCCCACGCGGAAAAACTTCGCGCCGCACTGCGTATCGTACACCGGCAGTCGAAGCAGGAGTGACGCAGCCGTGGCGAACACGCGGCCGAGATAGTGACGCATGCGCGAGCGTTCGATATGCGATCCGAGCAGGGCCACACGCGAGCCCATCACCACGGGCGTCTGGCGTCGTTCGGCGACGTCGAGCAGGCGCGCGAGCTCGCTGAACGGCGCCGACAGATCCGCGTCCGCGTAGCCGACGATGGCGCGCCCGGTCTCGAGCCCGCGCAACAGACCCTGGCGCACCGCCTCGGCCTTGCCGCCGTTTCGTGGCAGCGACAGGACGTTGGCGCTGTCCGGTGAGGCGGCCTCGATTTGCGCGAGCACGCGCGCCGTGCCGTCCGTCGAGCCGTCATCGACGAGGAGCAAGTCACAGCGTCCGCTGCGCGCGAACTCCACGAACGCGGCGCTGTCGAGCCTCTGTTCCTCATTGTAACAGGGGACGACGAGCAGGTTCGGTCGGGAAGCGCTCACGCGCGACGCCTTTCGGCAGCACCGCTGCCTGGAGCGCGAGGCTTGCAGAGCGCCCAGAAGCTCAGACCGGGCAAGTGCAGGCCGTAGCGCGCACAACTCGCCGATAGCGCGTTGTCCGCGGCGAGCGCCGAGGTCAGGGCCTGGGTGACGAGCGGTCCCCCGTGCCAGGCCAGCTCGGTCGCGCGGGGCTCACCTCGCGGCGGACGCACGGCTTCCTTGATGCGCGATAGCGCTCTGGGCACGGTCAGCGCGTGAAAGAGGCCCCCGCTTTGCGTGATCGACAAGCCCGCGTCGCCGAGCAGGCGGCAGAGCTGGGACGGCCGGTAGCGGCGATAGTGTCCGAGCGCGACGTCGTGTGACGTGTACAGGAGGGGCCAGCAGGGTACGCTCACCAGCACATGGGCGCCGGGCGCGAGGTTTCGTGCCAGGCGTTGCGCCAGAAATCCGGCGTCGTCCTCGACGTGCTCGAGCACGTCCAGCATCAAGAGCAGGCTGAAGCGCCCATCGGGCTCGGCGCTCGTGAAGCGGAGGGCGTCGCTGCGCGGCAGACCGAGCGCCGCAAAGGTGGCGGCGTCGTAGCCGAGATCCCAGCCCACGCCGGAGCTGCCGGCCGGCAACTCGCGCAGCAGCTCGGTCAAGAACCAGCCATCGCCGGAGCCCACGTCCAGCACGCGCTGCGTCGTCGCAAACAGACCGGCGCGTTTCAGCAAGCGCGTGAAGAAGGTCCAGCGCGAAAGCTCCCAGGGGTGGCGCTGAAATTCCGATGCGGGACGTTCCGCGAGGTCCACCGATCATTCTCCAGACTTCGACGTGCCCTCGCGGGATAGGCGATACACGTCACACGCAGCCCCATCGAACACCAGCTCGGGCCTTAGCGCCGCCATGACGTCGGGGTTTTTGAGCACACTTTGCAGGTCGAGCGAGCCGATCGCGGGGGCACCGGACATGGCCCAGTCGGCGCGGTAGCGGCGCGTGACGTCAATCAACGCGAGCACGCCGTTCGTCGGGGCTTGCACGGCGGGGCGCTCGGCTTCCCACGAAATGAGCCACGGATTGGCGGCAAGGACCGGTGCGGCTGCCGGGACGGATCGCCGCAGGTACGCCAGCGTATCCTGACACGCGGGTCCGAGCTTCCCGCTCTGCGCCACGCCGCGCGTGACGGCGAGCGGCTTCTGCGCGAGGAACAGCACGCAGGCCGCGAGCGCCGCGATGCCGGCGGCTTGAAGCGCGCGCAGGCGCGCGGCGGGTACGCGCGCGGCGAGCGCGTCGAAACCCGCTCCCAGGAGCGCGCCCAGCGACAGCGCGTACAGCGGCGTCAGACCCGAGAAATAGCGCGGTTCGACGTGGTGCAACACGCACACCAGAAACAGGAGCGCGAGCGTGAAGAACACGACGGCGATGGTGAACGCCGGCTTGCGGGCCCAGACGAGCAGCGCCGCTGGGATGCCGAGTAGAAACAGCCAATCCGTATGGAAGTGCTCCCAGAGCTCGACGAACTCGAGCCCGATCAGCTCGAAGACGCGCGCAACGCCCAGGTGGGCAAGCACTTCGGACGTGCTCGGCGGCTCCGGGTAGTAGCCGAAGTAGGCGCTCATGTCCTGCTTGCCGAACCACTCGATAGCGCCGTACGGCGACCCCGGCGTGCCGTACACGCGATAGTTCCGCAGCACGTACGCGAGCAGCACCGGGACGAGCGGCAGCGCGCAGTACAGCACGTCCCGGAACGTCACGCGCCGGCGCGTGCGGGGGCTCAGCACGAGCACCGCGGCCAGCACCGCGGGCAGCGCCATGCCGCTGAATTTGGCGAGCGCAGCCAGGGCGCTGCACACCCCGGCTGCGACGAACCAGCCCCGGCGCTGCTCCTCGGCGCCGACCCAGAAGCTCGCGAGCGCGCCCAGGGAAAACAGCGCAAAGGCGACGTCATCCAGGCCGAGCAGCGCCGCAAACAGCAGGTCCGCGCGCGTGAACACGAGCGCGGCGGCGACGGCGCCCGCCGCAGTGCCGAACAAACGCCGGCCCGCCGCGAACACCACGACACCCAGCGCGCCGGCGAAGATCACGCTCGGGATGCGCACCAGGGCGCTGTCCGGACCCCAAATCGCGAACAGCGGCGCGATCAGCAACGGCTGGAGCAGGCCGTGCACCTCCAGGGGATGGCGAATCGACGGCAACAGGCCCGCATGAAACATGATGCGGTTGATGGTGTCGCCCTGGCCGCGCACGAGGCTGCGTGCGACCTCCGCGTAGTCAATCGAGTCGGGTGTGAGCACCGCACCGTGGCGCGTCGTCCAGAGCGCCACACCCACATAAACGGCGGCCCACGTGCACATCGCCAGCAGCCACGGATCGCGGAGCAGCTGCGTGCGGGTCGTTTCCGGCATCACGAGGCGGCGAGACCGTACCAGAAGCCGCGGCCGAGCGATCCATGCCTTGAGCGCTTTCCGCAGTGCCAGTATTTTTCGAGTGACGCGAACGGCAACTATCCCCGCGGCGCAGAGCAGTCAAGCTGGAGTAAGGTCCCGCGTCGATGCGGCAAGTCGCGCGCGAGCATTGGGTCTCCTTCGGGCTCACCGTGCTCTGCATTGCGGTGTTCTTCGCCCTCTTCGTGCCCCCCACGTTGCGGGACGCCGGCAACCTGAGCTTCAGCACGAACTCGGACCTGCAGAGCTATTTCTTGCCGAAATACGCGTTCGGCTCCGAGGAGTTCTTGCACGGTCGTCTGCCCGTTTGGAACTTGTACGAGTACGGCGGGCTTCCGTTCATCGCCACCGTGCAGCCCGCGGTGTTCTACCCGCCCAAGGCGCTTTTGTTCGCTGTGCTGCCGCCTACGGCCGCGCACTGGGTGTTCCTGGTCGGTCACTACGTGCTGACCGCCTGGGCGTTCACGCTGTTCGGCCGCGAGCTCGGGCTGCGGCGCGAGGCGGCTTTCGTCGGTGCCGTCGCGTTCCTGTTTTCCACGCCGGTGCTGATGGGGAACTACCACCCGACGCGCATCGCGAGCCTCGCGTGGATGCCGTTCATCTTCCTGTTCATGCATCGCCTGCTCAAGGGCGGGGGCTGGACCGCGTTCGCGGGCTTGGCCACGGCGCTCAGCATGCAGCTCCACGCGGGCTATCCCGAGTTCACGCTGGACACGGCGCTGTTCGTGCCGGCCTACGTGATCGTGAGCTGGATCGCCGGGCTCCCCGAGCGGCCGCGCTGGGCCGCTTCGCTCTGGATTGCGGGCGCGTTCGCGCTCGCCGGCATGGTAGCGGCGGTGCTGATGTTGCCACTCGCCGAGGCCGGCATCGAGGCGAAGCGCGCGGCGATCGCCGGCGGTGCGGAGCTCATGCGGAGCAACAAGGCGGAGCGGCAGTGGTCCGACTTCCTGTTGCCGCTGAGCCTGTTCGTCCCGGGCCTCGCGGCGTTTGCGCTGCTCAGCGTGACCTCGCGCAAGGCGTGGCCGGCGGCTGCCACGGTCGCCACTTGCCTGGCCCTGGTGCTCGGTGGCGCCTACTGGGTGCTGGAGCTGCCGGGCTTTTCGATGATCCGCTTCCCGTACACGGCCGTGCTCGTGACCATGTTTTTTCCCGCTTGGGGCGCCGCGGCCGGCGCGGACCTGTTCTTGCGAGCACCAGACGCGAGCGCGCGGCGGCGGCGCGCGCTGATCGCCGCGGTCCTGTGCGTCTGTGCCGGACTCGGCGTGTACTACGTGATCCGCATCGTCGCCTTCCTGAATGGCGAAAAAGCTCAGTATCAGAGCTTGACGAGCGCGGTGCTCGCGCTCATCGGGCTCGCTGTCATCGCGGCGTCGTCCCTGACGCTTTCGCGCGGTGCCTGGGGGAGCCGGCTGTTCTCGCTGGGCGCTCTCGTCCTCGTGCTCGCGCAGTTCAGCGTCTTTCCATTCAAGGCCATGACTGCGCCGTACGCTCGCCCGGGCGAACACGGCGAGATCAAACGTTTGCTCGGCACAAGGCCGCCGCCGACGGGGCGCGCGCTGTCACTGCACGATCTGCTGCACGGTTACAACCTGACGGATCGCATCCGCAGTGTGCTCGGCATCGAAGAGAGCTTTCTGCCCTGGCGCTTCCGGCAAATCCGCGAACGGGTGCGCCTGATCCAGGTGCTCGGCTATCTCGACATCCCCGTCGTGGCGACGATGCCGGGGTTTTTGCACGCGATGGACCTCGAGTACCTTGCCGTAAAGCCGCAAGAATCCGGCTTGTTCGAAGCGCTGGGCATGCGGCCTGTCGCGCGCGACGAACGCGCCGTCCTGCTCTACAACCCGCAGCGCCTGGGCACGGCGTGGGTGAACTACAGCGTCCGGCGCTTGCCCAACGACGAGTCCGCGTTTCAGCACATCACGAGCAAAGACTTCGATCCACACGTGGAGGTGATCGTCACGGATCGGCTGAAGCACACCTATCCGGAGCGCGCCGCCCACCTCGCGACGCCGCCGCGCGCGCTGCGCAGGCCAACCCCGACGGAGCTCGAGATCGACGTCGATCTACCGCGCCCCGGCGTGCTGGTCGTCTCCGAAGCGGCGTATCCCGGCTGGTCCGTCACGGTGAACGACCAGCCCGCGGAGTGGGTCCGCGCCGACTTCGTGCTGCGCGGCGTCGAGCTCGGTCAGGGCTCACACCGCGTGCGGTTCGTGTACCGCTCCCCGGCGCTGCGCTGGGGGCTCGCGTTGAGCATCGCGGGCGTGGCGCTGCTCGTGGTCGCCTTCGGCATCGGCTATGCGCGAGCGCCACGGCGCGAGTAAGGTCGTCACGCCGATGCCCCGGACGCTCCGCGAGATCCTCTTACCCGTCGGCCTGGGCTCGCTGTGCATTCTGGTCTTCTTCGTCGTGTTTCTGCCGCCGACGTTGCGCGATCTCGGTACGGCGAGTCGCAGCGCGAACTTCGATTTTCAGAGCTATTTCTTGCCGAAATACCTGTTCGGCACCGAGGAGCTCCTGCGCGGCCGGCTCCCGGCCTGGAACATCTACGAGTACGGCGGCATTCCGTTCATCGCGACCATGCAGCCCGCGGCGTTCTACCCGCCGAAGGTGCTGTGCTACGCGCTCTTGCCCGGCGTCGCCGCGCACTGGGCGTTTCTGATCTTCCACTATTTCTTGGGGTTGCTCGGCTTCGGGCTGTTCTGTCGCGAGCTCGGCCTGCGTCGTGAAGCCGCGTTCATCGGCGGCGTCGCGTTCCTGTTTTCCATTCCGACGCTGAGCGGCAACTACCACCCGACGCGCCTCGCGTGCGTGGCCTGGATACCGTTCATCTTCTTGATCGCGACGCGCATCCTGCGCGGCGGAGGGCTGGGCGCGTTCGCAGCGCTGAGCGCGTGCGTGGGCCTGCAGCTGCACGCCGGCTATCCGGAGTACACGCTCGATACGGGAGTGTTCGTCGCGGTCTACGTGCTCGCGACCTGGCTCGCCGAGCTGCCGAAACGGCCACGCTGGTCGGCGCCGCTGATCATTGGCGCCGCGTTTCTACTCGGCGCGCTGACCGCGGCGATCGATCTGCTCCCGCTCCTCGAAGCCAGCGTCGAATCGAGGCGTTCCGCCGCGGTCGCCAACCTGCTCACGACCGGCAACACCACGCTGCCGAGCGCGCTCGTGATGCTGTACACCTTCTCGATCCCCGGCCTCGTGGCGTTCTCCGTGCTGAGTGTGGCCACGCGGCGCGGCTGGCCGGTTTTTTTGACCCTGCTCTTCGCCGTGCTCTTGCTCAGCGCCGCCAGCGGCCTTTTGTCCCTGCTGCCGTGGTTTCGACTGATCCGTTTTCCCTACGTTCTGATCCAGATCGCGCTGTTCTTTCCGGCGTGGGCAGCAGCGCTCGGCGCCGATGCGTTCTTGAGCGCGACGGACGCGCCACGGGGTCGCAAATTTCTACTCGTCGTGTGCGTGATTCTGGGCGCACTGGCGCTGATCGCGCTCTACGCGGGGCGACTCGCGGGGAGGTGGCGACACCCGGGACTGCCGTACGATCGCGTGAGCACCGTGCTCGCGATCGTCGGCCTCGTGCTGGTGCTTGCCTCGGCGCTCGCACTCGTCAAACGCTTGCCTGCGGGCGCGCTGCTCGTCGGTGGTGGGCTCGTGCTCGTCCTGTCGCAGTTCGCGGCGTATCCGTTTCACCTTTCGCCGGCTCCGTTCGCGCGACCTGCGAAAGAGGGCGAGGTGAAGCGGCTGCTCGGCGCGCGTCCTCCGCCGCAGGGACGCGCCTTCTCCATGCACGACATTCTGCATGGCTATAACCTGACGGATCGGATCCCGAGCGTGCTCGGCGTCGAGGAGAGCTTTCTCCCCGCGCGCTTTCAAAAGATCCGCCTGCGCCTGCGGCTGACGCACATCCTCGGCTTCATCGACGTAGCCATGTTCGCCGGCATGCGCGGCTTTCTCGACGCGATGAACCTCGAGTACCTTGCGGTGAAGCCCCGGGATGTACCGCTGCTCGAAGGGTTCGGCTTCGTGCCCATCGCACTCGATAGGAGCGCAGTACTGTTTCACAACCCCGAGCGCATGGGGCCGGCGTGGGTCAACTACTCCGTGCGCCAGCTGCCGTCCGAAGACGCCGCTTACGAGTACATCGTGGGCAAGCACTTCGACCCCCACATCGAAGTCGTGGTCTCCGAACGCCTGCAACGCGCATATCCTGCGCGCGCTGTGCACCTGGCAACACCGGCGCGCAGCGTGCGCAGGCCGTCCCCGACGGAGCTGGAAGTCGACGTCGAGCTGCCGCGGCCCGGCGTTCTGGTCGTGTCCGAAGCCGCCTATCCCGGTTGGACCGCGAGCGTGAACGGCAATCCCGTACCATGGTTGCACGCCAATTACGTGCTGCGCGGCGTCGAGCTCGGGCCCGGCGTGCACCGAGTTCGCTTCGAGTATCGGCCACCGGCTCTCCGCTGGGGCACGCGGATCACGTGCGTGGCGCTGCTCGCGGTCGCCGCGTGCGGGCTCATCGGCCGAACGCGCCGTCGCTTCTGATACGCACCGCTAGCGCGCCGTTCGCGGCCGCCATGCCGGTGTCAAAGCGCGTGGCAGTAATGTTAGGCTCGTGCTGCCGGAGCCTGACGAGTGCTGAATCGTTCGCTGCGGTTGCAATTTTGGAGCGCTGATTGAAGAGTGAGCCCCGGGTGCCCATGGCGCCGAACGCAGACAAACAGCGCGTGCTCGCCATCCTGCCCGCCCTGAACGAGGCCGGAAACATCGGTGCGGTGGTGCGCGAGTTGCGGGCCCTCGAGCCAGCACCGGACGTGCTCGTGATCGACGACGGCTCCACGGACGACACCGCTGGCGTCGCGCGGAGCGCCGGCGCCGCCGTCCTGCAGATGCCGTTCAATTCGGGCATCGGCGCGACCGTTCAGGCGGGGCTCATGTACGCCGTGCGCTACGACTATGACGTCGTGGCCCGTTTCGACGGCGATGGGCAGCACGACCCGCTGGCGCTGCATCGCCTGCGCGCGCCCATCGACGCGGGTGACGCGGACTTCGTGCTCGGTTCGCGCTACATCGAACAGGCCGGCTTCAAGTCGACGGCGCTGCGCCGCCTGGGTTCCTGGTGGTTCGGAGTGCTGCTCCGCCCGGTGCTGCGCATGCGCATCACGGACCCGACCTCCGGCTGCTGGGTCGTCAATAGCCGCGCCCTGCGCGTGCTCTACGCCGAATATTCCTACGACTATCCCGAGGTGGATTCGCTGGTGCGGCTCAGCCGCTGCGGCTGTCGCATCGCGGAAGTGCCCGTGCAAATGCGCGAGCGCGAGGTCGGGAGCTCCTCGATTTTCGGGCTGAAGGTGCCTTACTACATGTTGAAAGTTACGCTGGCGCTGCTGATCGCCTGGCTTCGGCCCGCCGATCCGGCGGTGGCCGGCAGCTTCCCCCGGGCGCCCAGCCCGTGACAGACTCACCCGCCGGAGAAGTCCGATGAGCTTTCAGCTGTATCAGGCGGTCGCCCTGCTCATGTCGGTCATCGCCACGTGCATCGTCGTGGAGCTGATTCGCCGCCGCAAAATCCAGGACGTGCTCTGGCTGCCCTGGCTGGCCGCCGCGCTTCTGCCCGCCGTGCTCGGCATCTGGATCCGCCCGTGGGCGGAAATGGCGCACTGGCTCGGGATCATCTACGAGCCGCTGTTCCTGGTTGCCCTGGCGTCGCTCGTCAGCTTCGGCATGCTCTTGCACCTGACCGTCGTCATCTCGACCCTGATCCGCAGAAACGTGAAGCTCGCGCAGCAGGTGGCGCTGCTGCGCCAGGAGCTCGAACGCGCGACGACTGCGCCGGAATCTGCGTCGACGCAGTCACTAGGAACGCCATCATGAAGGAAACGAACCAAACCATGCCCCGCAGCAACGGCTCGGCATACCGCACCGCCGGCGATCGCCGGCCGCAGGTTCAAGATCGCGCGTGCCCGCTCTGCGGCGGCACGGGAAAGCCGTGGCAGCGCAAGCGCGGCTTCGAGATCGACCTGTGCGGCTCCTGCCGCAACGCGTTCGTGCCCCGAGAGCTAGTGCCGAACGACCTCGAGTCGCTCTACTCCACCGAATACTTCGAGGGCGAGGAGGGCACCGGCTACCCCGGTTACCTCAATGATCAAGAGATCATCATCAGAAATTTCCGCGATCGCCTCGAGTGGATCGCGCGCTTTTCACCGGGCCGGCCGCGCTTGCTCGACGTGGGCGCCGCGTACGGCTTTTTGCTGAAAGCCGCGCGCGACATGGGCTGGGACGCAGAAGGGGTCGAGATCGCGCCGGACTGCGCCGTCGAAGCCGCGCGCATCTCCGGCGCGCCGGTGCTGGCGGGGGACTTCTTGAGCGTGAAGCTCCGTCCCGGTTTCGACGTGATCGTGATGCTCGACGTGATCGAGCACATGCGCGATCCGCTGGCGTGCGTGCGGCGCGCTTACGAGCTCCTGGCGCCCGGCGGTCACCTGGTGATCGAGACCGGCGACCACGCGAGTCCCTGGGCGCGTTTGCTCGGCGAGCGCTGGTACTTCCTCGATCCTCCGCAGCATCTCTTCTACTTCTCGAAGCGCGGGCTCGACTGGCTGCTGTCGCGCGCGGGTTTCGCGCCTGTCCGCGAGTTTCACCGTCAAGGCCGGCGCGTCAGCCTGGCGAACGTCACGTTCAAGCTCGCGGCCGAGCTCCCCAGCAGCTGGCGTGGGTCGGTTGTCGGCGCGACCCGCGACCGGCTGCCAGGTTCGCTGTATTTGAACTTTGGCGACGCCATGATGATGGCCGCCAAGCGGCCGGCGTGACGGCGCGATGACGCCCGACGCGAGCGAGAGCACGAGCAGCGGCATGCTGGGCGCGCCGGCGGGGAGTACCGAGCAGGTCGACCAGGCGGTGCAGCAGCTGCTCTACGAGGCCTTCCCCATCCCGAAGTTCAGCGACATGGCCTACCTGCGCTGGCTGTATTTCGATAATCCGCTCGGGCCGGCGTTTCAGGTCACGCGCCGTGAAGGTGGACGCGTGCTCGCGCACATCGGCGGGCACCGCCAGCGCTACCACCGGCGTGGTCAGGAGCTTCCCGCCGTCGAAACCGTGAATTTGGCCGTCGCGCCCGACGCGCGCGGGCGCGGCCTGATGGTTGACGTCAACCGCGCTTGCCTGCAAGCGGCGTTCGACGCCTGCGGCGACGGCATCCTGGTCACCGCGCCCAACGTTTCCTCGACACACGGCTACATGAAGAGCCTCGGTTGCCACTTGCTCGGTCCGCTGCCGGTGCGCGTACTGCCACCGCTCTGGCCGGCGCGCGCCAGTGTGCAGAGCGTCGCCGTGAACCCGGATTACCTGGCGAGCCGCGCCTTCGACGACGTGTTCGCGAGCCTCGACTACAGCCCCGCGGAGGGCTTCAGTCAGCGCTGGAGCGCCGACCAGCTGCGCTTTCGCCTCGCGAATCCGCACGCGCGCTACGCCGTGCACATCGGGCAACGCGTCGTGCTGATCTCGACCAGCGAGCGACGAGCGGGCGTCCCGGTGTGCGTGATCTTGAAGAGCTTCGTGCGCGGCGCGAGCGCTGTCCTGTCGGGCAACGCCGTTGCGGCCGCCGCCTGCCGCTTCTACCGCGCGCCCGCCGCGATTTACGCGGGCTACTCCGACCTCGTGCGCTTCGCCGGCGTGCGGCTGCCGGAGCGCCTGAAACCGTCACCGCTCAACCTGTGCGTGCGCAGCTTCCGCCCCGGCGCCATCGACGAAACGAAGTTCGTCATGCAGCGCTTCGAGCTGCTCGATCTGGACGCGTTCTGAAAACACAATGGCACCTCATCCTGCTTTGGCTCCGGGATTCGCGATCGAAACGTCCCCGGCGCGCGCCGCGGCGTGCCTGTTCACCGTCGACGTGGAGGACTGGTTCCACTCGAACTTCGTGAGCCTCCGCGAGTTCGACGCGACCGGCCTGCCGCGTCGGGTGGAAGAAGGCGTGGCGCACCTGATGGACGAGCTCGCGCAGGTGGGCGCGCAGGGCACGTTCTTCGTCCTGGGCGTCGTCGCCGAACAGCACCCGCGACTGGTGCGGCAGATCGCCGACGCCGGTCACGAAGTGGGCTGTCACTCCTTGAACCACACGCTCATCTATCAGCAGGATCCAGACACGCTGCGCGCCGAGCTGACGCGGGCACGAAGGGTGCTCCAAGACCAGTCGGGCCAACCCGTGCTCGGGTTTCGCGCGCCGTCGTGGTCGATCACGACGCGCAGCTTGTGGGCGCTCGACGTCCTCGCCGAGGTCGGCTTCCGCTACGACAGCAGCATCTTTCCTGCAAAGAACTACATGTACGGCATGGACAACGTGCCGCCCGATCCGTACGAGATCACAACGCCCAGCGGCGCGCGCATCACCGAGATCCCGCCGAGCACGCTCGCCGTCGGGCCGCGCCGCATCGGCGTCGGGGGAGGCGTGTACCTGCGCGCTTTCCCGCTCGCCGTGCAGCGCTACGCCATGCAGCGTGCGCTCGCGCGGGGCGCGCCGTTCGTGCTCTACGTGCACCCTCGCGAGTTCGACGTGGCGGCGTGGAAGTATCGCTTGCCGCTCTCGCGCCAGGAGCAGCTCATCCACAGCTTCGGCTTGCGGCGCGGTCATACGCGCTTGCGTCGGTTGCTGCGAGAAGGCACGTGGCGCTCGATGGCGAGCCTCTTGCCCGCCGTGAATTGAGCGCGCGCGGGCTGTACATTTCCGGCCCGGTCGGGCATGGTGAAACCCGAGGGTTGACGTAGGGATGAGAGACCAGCTCGAGAGTTTCTTGCTGGTTTTGGCGGTCGGTTCCGCCGTCGCGATCGGCGCCAAGCGCATCGGCGTGCCGTACAACGTCGCGCTCGTGCTCGTCGGGCTCGTGCTGGTGCTGCTCACGCCGCCCACGCGCATGAACCCCGACATCATCATGGTGCTGTTTCTGCCTATTCTCGTGTTCGAGGGCGCGCTGTTCGCGGACGCGGAAAGCCTGCGTGAAGCGGCGCGCCCCATTCTCGCGCTGTCCGTGCCGGGCGTTGCCTTGTCGCTGATCGGCACCGCCGCGGTCGCGACCTGGGCGCTGGACTTGCCGTTTGCGGCCGCGCTCTTGCTCGGCTCGATCCTCGCCATCACGGACACCGTCAGCGTGCTGCTGGCGTTTCGCAGCGTGCGGGTACCGCACCGGCTCAAAGCCATCATGGAGGGCGAGAGCCTGTTCAACGATGGCACGGCGCTGGTCCTCGTGAGCCTGACCACGACGGTGGTGGCCAGCGGCGTGTTCGACCCGACGCAAACCGCGCGCTCGCTGATCATCGCCATCTTCGGCGGGCTCGCGCTGGGAGCGGCCTTTGGCGCGCTGGGAGCGGCGGTGCTCCGTCACACGCCCGATCACCTGACCGCGATCCTGGCGTCGCTCGTGCTCGTGTTCTCGGCTTCGTTGGTGTCCGAGTCCGTCCATGCCTCACCCGTGATTGCGGTGGTGGTGGCGGGAGTGGCCGTGGGGCACGCGGCGCGCCGCGCGCTCGAACCCTCGCGAGTGCTCGCGCTGCAGGGCTTCTGGGAGACCGCGGGCTTCGGTCTGAACGTCCTGATTTTCCTGCTCGTTGGCATGCAGATTCGCGCCGACACGCTATTCGCCGAGGCCGGGTCGATCGCCCTGGCGCTCGTGGCGCTGCACGCCGGCCGCGCCATCGCCGTCTACGGTTGCTTCGGCATCCTGCGCGCCGTGAGCCGCGAGCTCGTCCCCATGCGCTGGCAGCACGTGATGGTGCTCGGCAACATCAAGGGTGCGCTCTCGATGGCCGCGGTGCTGGCGCTCCCGCAGGGGTTACCCCACCGCGAACGCTTCATCACCATCGTGTTCGGCGTCACGTTCGTCACCCTGCTCACGCAAGCGCTGCCGTTCCGGCGCATCTTGAAGAGCCTGGGTGTCGCCAGCGTGAGCGCGCACCCGGAGCTCGACGCAGCCAAAGCCGTGCTCGTCAGCGCGCGCCGCGCGCAGGCCGAGCTCGACGAGTTGCTCGCGTCGGGGCTGATCTCACGCAAGGACCACGCCGAGAGACGCGCCGCGTTTCAACGCGAGATCATCCGGGCCGAATCCGAGCTCCGCGGCCCGGCGGGCGAGCACGTGCGCGACGCGCTCGCCGATGTGGCCATCTTGAACGCTCAGAAGTCCGCGTTGCTCGACGCCGCCCGGCGCGGTTTGATCGCGGAAGAAACAGCGATGGCGCGGGTCAACGAGCTGGATCGCAGCCTGGTTCGCCTGGGGGCTCACGACGGGGAGAGCAGCTGATGCGCGTGTTGATTGTGGGCGTCGGGCGTGCCGGGCTGAGCGTGGCGCAGTACCTCAGTAAGTCCGGTCACGAGGTGACCGTCATCGATCGCGATGGCACCGTGGCGGAGCGCGCCTCGGAACAAAGCGGTCTGGTCGCTTTGACCGGCGACGCAACCGACGCCACGGTGCTCGAGGACGCGGAGGTCACGCGCGCCGACGTCGTGGTAGCCATGCTCCGTCGCGACGCGGACAACCTGGCCGTCGCCCTCCTCGCCAGAGCCTACGGCGTGAAGCGCGTGATGGTGCGCATGCGCGACTTGGCCTATCGCACCGTCTACCTGTCCGCGGGCGTCGATCGGCTGCTATCGGAGACCGAGGTGCTGCTCGGCGCGCTCGGCACGGCCATCGAGCACGAGTCCGTGCGCCACGCCATGCTCCTCGGAAACGGGGAGTCGGTCGCGGTCGAGATCGCGGTGCCGCTCGACTCGCCCATCGCCGGCCGCTCCGTGAGCGACATCGCCATGGATCCCAACTTTCCCGCGTCCTGCGTGTTTGCCGGCCTGTATGGCAGCGATGGCAGCGTCGAAGGGCCGCGCGGCTCCTCGGTGGTCCAGGGCGGGAGCATCGTGCTCCTGGTGACGCGCCGCGACGAGCTCGCGCGCACCATCGATTTCCTGGGAGCCAAGTAGCGGCGGCGACGCGCTGTTCTCAGCGTACTGGTCGTCCGATGGCCATCTTGGCGGGCAGCACCCAGCGCGAATACTGGCCGAACCAGCCGTACGCGATCGGGCCGCCGGTTTCGGGATCCGCTTGCACCAGGATCGTCCCGTAGCCAAAGCCCGTGTTGCCCGTGACAGCGCGCGAATCGTCCTGGTGCTGGTACGAAGACGCATCCGCGATGCGCACGAGGTACGCGCCGGGTGCGTCGGGCAACGGCTCGGGTGGAGCCATCACGAACCCCACGTGTCCCGTGTACGGCGAGCGCAGGACGTCGGGCTTGAGCCAGGCGATCACGTCGCCCGGCTGCGCCTCGTCGACGCGCGCCACACGCTGCCAGCCCCAGCGCGCCTTGCCGGGCTTCGTGACCGCGATGCGGTAGTAATAGTCGCGCGCCAGCGGCCGCTTGCTCCGGGCGCGCTCCAGCACGGCCGAATGCGCCTGAGGCGCGCTCCGGCGTAGCACCCACGCCGCCATGCCCGAACAATCGAACTCGTAGCTGCCCGCGC
>DATDJP010000211.1:0-4208 GCA_036520475.1 Polyangiaceae bacterium
CCATACGAGAAACTGCACGGGCGTCGGGTTGTAGGCATTGCACGGATTGTTCAACTGCGGACAATTCGAAATCAGCACCAGCACGTCCATTTCCGCGCGCATTTCGACGTACCTGCCCGGCCCGGAGACGCCGTCTTCGAACGAAAGGCCGCCCTCGGGCGTGACCGGCACGTTCATGAAAAAATTGATGTTGTGCGACAAATCACGCTTCGTCATGCCGTGGCCGTAGCGGGCCAGCGCCAACAGGAAGCTGTCCCGGCAATTGTGCATGTAGTGCTTGTCGAGCGCGTAGCGCACCTGATTGCTTTCGGCCGAGCAGGCGCCGCCCAGCGTGTCGTGCCGGCCGCAGGTATCCGCGACGATCGTGAGCAGGGCTCGCCCCTCGCTCGAGCGGAGCGCGCTGCCCGTGGTCAAATAGATGTTGCCTTGACGGCGTATCGTCTCGGTCGCGCTGTAGCGTTCGTCGAGGTCGCGCGCGTTGAAAAAGAGCGTATCGACGGCCTGGTTTCCGTGGAGATCGACGATGCGCGCCACCTGACCGCGGGCCAGCTCGTGCGTGAAGCCGAGCCCCGCTTCGATGACCTGACTGAAGACGGCGCGCTCGGGCGACAGCTGACTTTCCTGGTGAGACATGTTCGTTTCTACGCCTCGTTCAGCGTCTCTGCGTACTGGGCGACGTACGCCTCCGTCAGCGCGAACCCGCGCGCGTTCTCCGGACGCGACACCCGGCACGGGTCGTCCGCGGCCGGCGGCGCTCCCTGCCAGATCATCAGGGCCACCGGCGGTGGCGCGTAGGCCGCGCTCGGATCGAGCGGGTGAGGCGTGTTCGACAGCACCACCAGCGTGTCCATCTCGAAGCGCAGATCGACGTAGGCGCCTGCCTCACGCAACAGCGCCTGCCACGCGAGCGTCCCGCTCGCGTCCGCAGCGGCGCGCACGAAGAAGTTCACGTTCGCCACGATGTCGCGTTTCCCGAGCCCGTGCTTGCCGAGCTCGACCAGAAAGTTGTCGCGCGCGTTGCGGTGAAAGTCATTGCGCAGCGCCTGGTAACTGCCGGCCCCGACCAACGCCCGCATGACCTCGGCGTCGCCCATACCCGTGATGGTGTCGTGCCAGCCGGCGCTGTCGCCAATCACGGAGCACAGGATTCGGCCCATGTCCGAATACAGCACGCGCCCCTGCGTCAAGAACGCAGTGTATTGAGCCTTCAGCGTGTCCGGCATGTTGTACCGTTCGAGCGGGTCGCGCGCGTTGTAAAACAGGGCCGAGACACAGGCGCGCGCCTCCAGGTCGATGATGCGGAGCACCTGGCCGCGGCGCAGGCGGCGCGACCAGGCGCGCCCGCCCCGAAGGCGCTCTTCGCGAACGATGCGTGCCTCGGGCACGCGCTCAGAAGACAAGTGAGACATGCGTTTCCTACTCCACGTCGTCGCCCGCGGCAGTCATGCGCACCACGGGCAGAGCTCGCTCCGGACTCGACGAGCGCGGATGAATCAGCTGCTCGAGGTGACGCCGCACCGCCAGAAACGGCGGGCTCATGAACTGCTCCGGTGTGCGCGGGCGGGGCACCGGCACTTCCAGGAGCTCGCGCACGCGGCCTGGGTGCGCGTCGAGCACGAGGATGCGGTCGGCGAGGTACACGGCCTCTTCCAGGTCGTGCGTGATGAACACGATGGTGATGTCCACCTGCTTCCAGATCTGCAAGAGGTAGCTCTGCATCTGCGCGCGCGTCTGCGCGTCGAGCGCGCCGAACGGCTCGTCCATCAGCAGGACGCGCGGCCGGTTGGCGAGGGCACGCGCGATCGCGACACGCTGCTTCATGCCGCCCGACAACTGGTGCGGGTACGCCTCCACGAAGCGGCGCAATCCGACGGCATCGAGCCACTGGCGCGCCTCGCGTTCCGCCTCCGACTCGGAAAAGGATTTGGAGACGACCATGCCGAACATGACGTTCTTGAGCACGGTAAGCCACGGGAAGAGTGTGTAGCTCTGGAACACCATGCCCCGGTCCGGGCCCGGTCCGGTGACGGGTTTACCGTCCAGCAACACCTCGCCCGCAGACTGTTCTTCGAGGCCGGCGATGATCCGGGCCAGCGTGGATTTGCCGCAACCAGACGGCCCGATAACGCACAAGAACTCACGCCGATGCGCCGCGAGCGCGACGCGGTCGAGGGCGGTCACGCGGCCTTGCGTGGACGCGAACGTCTTCGTCAGGCCCTTCACCTCCAAAATGACGGGCCGCTGCTTGAGCTTCTCGAAGCGCTCGCGTACGACCGGCGCTTGCTCGCGATAGCTCGGCAGCTCCAGAGCCTCGTTCATGCTTCCACGATCTCCGGCGACGCAGCGTCTTCCTGCGGCCCAATGGCGACCGCGGCGCGCTCGCGCCGGCTCCGGCCGATCAGCGCACGAAGAGCCGAAAGACGGCTCACGCGCGCGCCGCGTTTCCACGGGAACAGGCGCCGGCCGAGCGCGGCCAGCACGATATCGGTGAACAAGCCAATCAGGCCGATCAGGATGATCGAGGCGAACACCTTGTCGTACGCCCGATACTTGGCTTGCTGATTGATGAAGTACGTGATGCCGGAGCTCACGCCGATGAGCTCCGCGACGATCAGGTACGTCCACGCCCAACCGAGCAGGACGCGCATGTCGGAGTAGATCTCGGTGATCACGCCGGGAACGACCACGCGCGTGAGCAGCTGGCGGCGATTGGCGCCGAGCGTTTGCGCCGCTTCGAGCAGCGCCGGGTCGACGCGGCGCGTGGTATTCGCGATCACCAGCACCTGCTGGAAGAACGTACCGATGAAAATAATGGCGATCTTCGGCGCGTCGTGGATACCGAGCACGGCCACTGCCAGGGCCCCGAACGCGGGTGCCGGCAAGTACCGGAAGAATTCGATGAACGGCTCCTGGCTACGCGCGGCGGCGGGGAGCGCGCCGCACAGAATTCCGAGCGGCACCGCGATCACGGACGAGAGCAAGAAGCCCCAGAAGATGATGGTGACGCTGTGCCACAAGCTTTCGTGTAGCCAGGGCTCGGAGGGACGCGCCGGTGGTGTCGTGAAACCCGTCACGAGCGCCGTCAGCACCTCGTGCGGCGCCGGCAAGAACACTGGATTTTGGGGCACGCCCGTGGCCGGCTTGCCGCCCTTGGCCAACACGGATTCATTCTCTGTCTCGAACGCCTCGCGCTCGACTCGCTCTCCAGGGGCGAGCCAGCTCACGTCACCGCTGGCCGTGACCTCGACCATCGGATGCCAGACGAAGGGGACGTAGCTTACCGCGCACCAGAGCAGAAGCGGCGCCAGGAACGACGCGCACGACAACGCGAAGCGCCGTCTGGCAGGCAGCTCACCCAAGATTTGCAGCCATGGCGTACGTCTGGTGCTCATGCGCTTCTCACCCTCCCCTCCCCAAGCGGGCCCTGCACGCTCACGGCGCGCGGGTCATTTCGCCAGAGCTTCTTTCGCGAGCGAGCCGTCGATGTAACCGGCGAGGGGCTGCGGCTTGTCGTAAATCTTGTTGGTAACGTTGAACGAGTCCGCCACCTTGCCGCTACCGTAAAGCGACTCGAGACCGTCCTTCTCTGCGAAGCGCGCCAGCGCCTCTTCGGGGCTCAAGAAGCGCGTGCCCGGCAGAAACTTCGCGTACTCTCCGGATGGCACGCCGGCTCGCGCAGCCATGATCCTGACGGCCTCGTCCTTGTTCGCAGGATCCATCACGAAACGCGCCACGCGGTTCCACACCTTGACGACCTTCACCCAGTCCGCCCGCCGCTGTGCGAGGCTCTTCGGGCTCACGTTCAGAAGATCGTAAATGAGGCCCGGAACGTCCGCGCTCGTCCACACCGCGCGTGAGCCCGCGACGGACTTCAATGCCTGTCCGGAGTTCGGCTGCCACGCGCCGATGGCGTCCACGTCGCCCGATGCGAGCGATTGCGCCGTCTGATGCGTGAGCACCTTGACGAGCTCGACATCGGCCTCTTTCATGCCCACTTTCTCGAGCCCTTTGAGCAGGAGCAGATGTTCGACGAGACCGACCTCGAGCCCGATCTTTTTGCCTTTGAGCCCTTTGAGATCCTTGATGCCCGGCTTGGCCACGATCATGTCGTTGCCGTTGCTGTAGTCCGTAATGAGGATGGCCACGCTGCGCGCGCCGGGAGCACCCGTCACGAGCGCGTCCCCCATCGTCATGGTGACAGCGTCCAC
>DATDJP010000212.1:0-5052 GCA_036520475.1 Polyangiaceae bacterium
CCGAGCGACTCCGGCGGGCGTGCGGAGCGACAACACGGTTTGGGCGCAGCGCGGCAGCGCGTGCGGCGATCAAGTAGGGGCCCAGCGCGTGACCCGTGCCGCGGTGCCGCCTTCACCCACAGGACGCGACCAAGGCGGCCCGAATGCAAGCAACAGCGTCCGGGAGATTGTGCTCAACCAGGCCGGCGTCCAGCCGGAGCACGCGATAGCCGAGGCGCTCAAGCTTGTGATCGCGGCGCGCATCAGCGGTGCGGCGGTGCTGATGGTACGCGCGGCCATCGACCTCGACGACGAGCTTGGCCGTGGGAGCGAGGAAGTCGACGATGAAGCGGTTGGCAAGCACGACCTGGCGCCGGAACTCCACACCGAGACCGCGACGGCAAAGCACCAGCTGCCAGAGCCGCTGCTCACTGGGCGTTGGACACTGACGCATGGCGTGAGCGCGCTGAGCGAGGAGCAGTGCCAACCGCTTCGCACGCTGGGCGCGACAGAGTCAGTACGTGATATCAGGGACATCGCACGTCGGCGCAGCTGGTTGCAAGAGGCACATGCGCGCGAACGCTGCCAGCTGGAAGACACGCGACCCAGCAGCAAGGCGCGAATCGTCCGCGGCGCGCTGCGGAGTTTGGGACCCTCGTGAGGGCAGAGCCCGAACGTGAGGGCCCCGGGCGCGCGCAGCGGAGCGAGCACGCACGGTCGCAAAAGCGTCGCGCTTCGACTGGGGAGCACCCCCTGTTTCGAGCTCGAAACCTTGGGCAACGTGCGCCAGCTGCGCGGCGGGCACCGCGTAACGGGGACCGGAGCGGTACCCAGTGATCTTGGCGGGTACCGGTACACGGCATTCGGCAAGACGTATGCAGCGAGCGACCCCTGCTCCGACTTTGGACGGCAATGAGTACGTGCAGCCACTACGCTGGCAAGGTCGCTGGTACGCTGGTACACCGAGCTCGCTGGTGGGCTGTACGACTTCCGGGCGCGGACGTGGAGCCCGGAGCCCGGAGCTGGGGGCGTCACGATGCCCTGTGAGCAGTCCGCGTCGTTCGAACTGCAGATGGAGCCCACGGCGCTGTTCGGGTTGAGCGCCGTCGAGTAGGCGCCACTTTATTTTTTGGGTCAGGCGCTTTGCGGCTCGGACGAACGCAGCGTCAGCTGGGCGCGTTCCGCCAGAGCCCGGCAATGCAGCGCAAGGCTGCGAAGCCCCGTGGTTTGAGCGAGATCGAAGGCGCGCGTGACGAGCTCGCTCGCGCGCTCACGGCTCTCGGCGCCCCCAGCGGCGACCAGCACCTGGGCGTAGCCGAAACACGACGCGCTGCTGAAAACGGGAGACGGCATGGCGTCAGCCGCGGCGACGGCACGGGTGAAGTGCGCTTCTGCGGCGCGAGCGTCGTGCAAGCGCAGCGCGAGCCGACCGAGATGCCGCGCGAGCGGACCATGCGTGCTGATGCCGATGGAAATGACGCCCTGGCGGTCCGCGTAGGGCAGGAGCGCGTCGTACAGGGCGCGCGCGTGATCGGCGTCGCCGACCATGGCACACAAATCGGCGGCAGGCGCCAGCGCGCCGAGCGTGAATGGATCGCTGCGCAGGCTTTCGAGATCACGCTCCAGGAGCCGGTCGAGCACACGGCGAGCCTGCTGCTTGTGCCCGAGCTCTGCCTCGATGACGGCCAGCACGGCCTGCCAGCCCGCGATCGCCGGGTGTCGTAGCGCCACGTCGCGCACCAACGCCGCGGCCTCGTCGAGTCGATCCTGCGCGCGGAGTACTCCGCCATAGTGCGTGCAGAACACGCGTCGAGCCGTGGGCTCGCCGAGACGCTCACCGAGCGCCAAGGTTTCGCGGGCCAGCGACGCGGCGACGGATAGGCGTCCGGCGACCACCGCGCGCATGGTGCGGAACACGCGACCTTGCCAGCGCGCACAGGGGTCACGCAGCTGCTCGGCGAGCGTTTCGAGGGCGCTGATGCTCGACTCGGCGCTCACCATGTCGCCGAGCTCGACCGAGCTCCAGACGCGCGCCGCCGCTGCCGCGAGCAGCGCTCGCGAATCCCCGTGCTCGTGGCCGGCGCGCTCGAGCTCCGCGATGATCTCCTGGCGCTCGCTGAAACAATCCGGATCGGACAGCGCATGCAGGCTGGCCAGGAGCGCCTCCGCGCGCAGCGCTCGATCGCCGATGCGCCGGGTCGCTGCCAGCACCTGCCACGCGCGTTGCGCTCGCGACCGGTGTTCTCGAGACCAGATCAGCGCCTTGGCGAGCAGCGCTTGCACGCACGCTCTCTGGTCATCCTGATCGGAGAGCACGGCCAGCGCGCTTTCGAGGAGCGCGACGTGCTCTCGGTCCACGCTCCCCGACGGCGACAGGCGCCCGAGCAGGCTGGCCGCGCGCACCAGCTCCGTCGCGGCTCCCAGTCGATGAGCCAGCGTGCCGGCGGTGAGCAGCGTGTCGCGCGCCCGGCTCGTGTTCCCCGCGCACAGGAGCGCGTCGCCCTTTTCGAGTAGTACCTCGAGCTGCTCGTGCGAGTGGGCCGCCGAGAGCTCTGCCAGCGCCAGCGCGCGGTCGAGGTACTGGATCGCCTCCTCGTGTGCGAGTCGCTGCATGGCGGCGCGCGCGGCCCGACGCGTGTAGACGAGCGCGCGCCCGCGATCGTGGACGGGAGCTGCGCGCACGAAGTGTTCGGCGAGCTCCGCCAGCGAGGTCTGCGGCGCGCCGCTGGCCTCCAGCGCAGCGCCCACGCGACCATGCCAGAGCGCGCGTTCCGGTGCCGGCAATTGCTCGTAGAGCGCGTCGCGCAGCAGCGCATGCGTGAAGCGGTGCCGGCCGACGCTGCCCGTCGTCGCCGAGATGACGTCTCTGCCGAGGGCAGGGGACAGTTGCTCGAGCGCGCGTGCCGGGCTGATTTCGAGCGCGTTCGCCAGCACCGCCAGTGAAAACTCACGCCCGATCACGGCCGCTGCTCGGAGCGCGTTCAGGCACGTGTCATCGAGGCCCGTGACCTGGCGAGCGAGGGCGGCGCGCACGCCACCAGCGCTGGCAGCCTCGGACAGTCGCGACCACCAGGCCTGTTCGCGCGGATCCAGCATGACGCTTTGCAAGACGTGCTCGAGCAGCAGCGGGTTGCCCGACGTCTGTTCGTAGAGTTCCCGGATCGCGGTCTGGGGTGCATCAGCGGAAGTTCGCAGCCGTATCCACGCGGCGACTTCGTCGTGCGTGAAGCTGCTGAGCTCGCTGTCGGCCGTTCTCGCGGCGCTCGCGGGGGGGAGTTCCGGGGCTTCTTCCGGGCGCGCCGGCACGTCCGACGTGTGTATCTCGCGCACCGTCGGCATGAATTGATAGCCATGGTCGCGCACCGTGCGGATGTTCGATTCGCTCGCTCCCGTCTCGCCCAGCGCGCGTCGTGCGCCGGCGACGGCGCGCCTCACCGATGCCGTCGTGACTCGTTCGTCCGGCCACAAGACTTCGAGCAGCTCCTGGCTCGAGACGCTGCGCTCGCGCTGCGCGACCAGATGAAACAATAGCCGCAGCACTTTTGGCTGCACGCTGACTCGCTGTCCGGCGCAGCGCAGCTCGAAACGAAGCGCGTCGAGCTCGAAATCTTTGAATGCAAAGATCGACGACAACCCGTGCAACCCTCGGAACAAGTGGGTGCAAGACCCGTGCTCGAGGTAACCTGGCCGGGAGTCGGGAGCAAGGGACGGGCAAACGCTGGCCAAGGCGAGCCGATGTTGCGTACTTTTGGTTGCTCTGTGGTTGTGTACAGCCGGTTACGCGCGCGGGATCGCGCCGAATGGCGGCGTCTTCGCGCGGCCCTGCGCGGTAGGATAAATTCGGTCCGGCCTCGGCTTGACGCTAGCTCCGAAGCGGGGGAAGAACCTGCCCGTTCGTTCTCCAGAGGAGCTGTGCCCATGGCGGAAGGTCTCAATCGTGTGATGCTGCTCGGCAACTTGGGGCAGGACCCCGAGCTGCGCATGACGAGCACAGGTCAGGCCGTCTTGAAAATGCGGCTGGCAACCAGCGAATCGTACGTCGACAAAAACCGCGTACGGCAGGAGCGCACCGAGTGGCACAGCGTCGTCGTCTGGGGAAAGCGCGCCGAAGCACTCGGTAAGTTCCTGACCAAGGGCACGCGTCTGTTCATCGAGGGCGGCCTCAGGACCTCGAGTTACGAAGACAAGGACGGCAACAAGCGCTACCGCACGGAGATCGTTGCGCAGAACGTGATCCTCTCGGGCAGCGGCGGCGGTGGCCGCGGCGGCGCCCGCTCGGACGACATGGGCGGACCGGGCGATGAGCCGCCCGCGCGCGGCGGCGGTGGCGGTGCCGGTGGCGGCGGCGGCGCTGGCGGTGGCGGCGGGTACGACGATCAGGACTACGGCGGGGGCGACGACGACATTCCGTTCTGAGAGGCCCGCGCACACGGTGCGCGCGCACACGCCCACCGTGCGGCGCGCCGCGGGCGTGCTGATGATGTTGCTCGGACTGGGCTCCTGTCGCGAGCAGGAGCCGTCCCGCGCGTCCGCAGTCGACTCGAGCGCGCTGCCCGACGCGGTGCGCAAGCCCGACGGCTTGGCCGCGGAGATCTTCGTCGATCGACCGGCGGCGACGTGGACGAAGTTGCGTGCGCTGGCGCCGGCGGAGCGCGCGCTGCCCGTCCACTATGGCGCGCTGCTCGGCCCGCTGCTCGCAGTTTCGCAAGAAGCCGCCGCGGCGTTGAAGGAAGAAGAGCCGGCCTCGGCGGTCGTGCTGGCCGGCGCTGAAGAGCCGGAGCTGGTGATCGCGCTGCCGATCCGAAATGGCAACGAGCTGGTGTCGGCGCTGACGACCGGACGGAGCGCGCGTTACGGGAGTGCCCGCGACGCGGCGTCACGGATTGCGATTTTGCGCAAACTGCAGGCGTCGCCGGCAGGACGCGAACCGGTGCTGGGAGTGCGCGGTGATGTCCTGCTCCTGGCGCCATCGGAGCGCGCGTTGTCGCAGGCCGGTGCCTACGTCGCGAGCACCGTCGCTCGACGCGCCGCTCGGCCAGTTGGCCTCGTTGCGTCGCTCGGCGAAGGCGGCGC
>DATDJP010000213.1:0-2912 GCA_036520475.1 Polyangiaceae bacterium
GCGGAGCCCAGGGCGGGTGCACCATGGGATCCGGTCAGGCGTTCGTCCGCAACATTTATTACGAGATGGAGGCGGAGGAGCTCGACACCGTGAAGCAGATCTGCGCGTCGTCGCAGGGCGTGTGGTTGGACTCGCCCTGACGCCGCTGTAAGCGCCGCAGGCAGCCCGCTCATGAGCGGCTGCGCAAGGCAGATCGCTGCACACAGAGCACGAATCCGAGAAGGAAGCAGAGTGGGACAGCGCTGCCCATCAGCTCGGCCCACGTCCCGCGCGCGAAGAATGCGGCGGTCGTACACAGCGCGTTGAATACACTCGCGACCGCGAGCGCGCGCGCGACCAGCGCCTTGTCCGACCAGAGCACGCTCGATAGCGAGAGAAAAGCGAGCGCGATAGCTCCCCACTTGCCCCAGGTGAACACGACGAGAAAATCGACGTGTCTTGCATAGCCTTGCCCCTCGGAGAGCGCGCGCGTGATGGCCAGTAGGCGCAGGTTCTCGAGGACATCGAAAATGACGGCGGCCAGCGCCAGCGCCTGCGCGGCCCGCGCAGCGCTCGGACGAGCCGGGTATAGAGCTCGCGCGAGCAGGAACAGCGCCGCTCCGTAGGCGATCAGGAACGCAAAGTCGAGGCGGTTGCCCAGATCCATCGCGGCGATCTGCGCTCCCCGCACGCTTTCGGAACCGAACAACTCCGCCACTTCGGCCTCGCTGCGCGCGAGCTCGAACGCAATGATGGGCGTTCGCATGCCGGTTGAGGACGGTCCCATGGCAGTGGGAAGCACCGCCAACATCGCCGCGGCGAGACACAGCAGCACCAGGAAAGCATGCAGCGCGTGTCGATACGCGCGCGCCTGCGGGTCATGCGGGGCCGCCATCCGGCCGGCGCTCACAAAAGAGCGTTGGCCGTGACCACGGCAGAGTCACGCGTTGGCAAGAACCCTATCCATACGGGACGGCGCTTCACTTCGTCGGAGCGATGCAGGTGAGGCACGAGGACGCCGATGCCCGCGCCGGCCATCGCCCCGGCGATCACGTCCGTCGGAAAGTGATCCCCCGCCTGGACTCGGCCGTAGGCAGTGAGCACCGTCACTAGGGCCCCCGCGCCCAGCGTGATCCACGGGCGCGGCGTACCGGGCGCGCGGCTGAAAGCCAGATACGTGGCTGTGCTTGCAACGGAAGCCGTGATCGCGGCGTGACCCGAGAAAAACGACAGCGCGCTGTTGGTCGTATCGATTCTCGGGTCTTCGTCGCCGGCATCCTTAAGGCGCTGCGCTTCCTTGTAGGCGCTGGGGCGTGGCCGGCGGAAGGCGATCTTCGTCAAATTCGTGAGGTTCCAGGTGATCGCGAGGGTCTCGCTGTAGATCACCGCGTCGACGATGCCGGCCTGCGTCCCGTCGCGAAATCCGGACAGGACCGGGTCAGCCAGCGCGAAGCCGATTGCGCTGAAGAGTCCGACGTTGGTGATGGTTTTCCACGTCGGTTTGGGGGTGAGCTCCTGCGCCTCGTGGTCGATGGGCAAAAGATTTGCGTCCAGATTCGGCTGCTGCGGAGTGATCTCACCCGTGCCGATGATCAGCTCCGAAAGGGCTGCGGTGCCGAGAGCGAAGCTCAACACCGCGCCGTCCGACACCGGATCGGCGACGAAGCGGACCTTCGCGGGCGGTGGCAACGCCGGTCTGGGCATGACGCTCCGGGCTCGCGCTGCTGGGGCTTTGCGCGTTTGCGGGGGAACTTCGTTCGGGGCTTCCGGAGCTACCTCGCGCGCTCCGGCCGGCGCGGTGGCGCTTTGAGCGTGCAGGGTCGTCGAGAGCAAGAGCCCGCTGACGCCACAAAGATTCCGGACGATCCTGCGGCGTCGCCAGGACGAAACCATGAGCATGGGTCGCATCTTGCTCACGTCGCGCGCGCTCCGCCAGATGCAAGTGTGCGTGGCCGGTTGTGCGAGCGGTTATTTCTCATGCTCGGTTCCTGGCACGGTGAGCCACTTGGCTGTCGCGAAGCAGAGCCCCATGCAGGCGTACCCCATGGCCCAGGGCCAGCCGGGAGTCAGGTCGAGCGCCGTATCTCCCGGCGTGAATCGGTAGCTGTGGATCAGGCCGAGGGCGCTCAGTGCCGCGCCGGCGAACGACCAACCAGCCGCGAGCAGAAAGCGCTGCTCAATCACGGCAACCGTGGCCGCCGAGAGCAGCATGGCCGTGAAGATGAAGCCTTGTTCCAGCGCGAACGCGCCGTGAATCCACGTATCCGAGCGTTGAAACGCCTCGAGGAGTGCCGGAGAGAAAGCGGGCCCATTGGCGCTTCCGAGGCCTGCGGCGCGCAGCCCGGACTTGGCCATGAGTGCGCCCCACGCGGCCACACCGGGCAACAGACCCACGACGACTGCGGGCGCGTGCCGGCGCGGGGTGGCTTCGAATGCCTGGGCCGTTATGACGATACCGATCCAGAGCACGATGGCCATGCCGGCCTCGACCGGTACTGCCCACGCGATGTGAGCGAGCGTTCCCGTGAGCGCCACGACGGAGAAGAAGACCGCGTTGAGGATCGAGTAACCGGCGCGAGCCCCCATGGCTTTCCAGCCGGGATGCCCGATGTATATGGTGGTCGGAAAGCAGGAGCCGAACAGCGCAGCAGCGACCGTACCGAGGCCGTTCATCGCCAGGGCGGGGGCGGTCGCGAACCGATCGCCGCTCGCTTCGGCAGATTCGATATTCTGAAGGGAGCCGATGATCGTGAACAGTCCCATCGGCAGAATCACCGAGAAGTAGGCGACGCCGTGACCCGCGTTGAACGCTTCAGTGAGCTCGCCGAACAGCGGTAACGGGGGAAACCAGCCGAGACGCGTGGCTGGTTCGGGCCCGACGGGCGCGACTCCAGTCAGCCATGCGATCGCAGTTCCGAGCGCGACGGCCACCA
>DATDJP010000214.1:0-42392 GCA_036520475.1 Polyangiaceae bacterium
CCGCCTGCGCCGCCTGCGCCAGCGTGGGGGGGCGCGGGGGGGCTCGCGTCGCTGCTGCCCGCGCCCGCGGCGGCGGTTTGTCCGCCGTCCTGCTCATCGACGATCTCGAAGTCGTCCGAGAGCACGAACGGACAGCCAGCAACGGCCAATGCGCTGGCCAGTGCGCTCGAACGAAGTGCCGTCCGCAGATAGCCGGGCCCGATCTTCATGAGCGACGAAGCTCCTCCAGTACGGCTGCTGCAATGCAACCAAGCTGGAGCAAGGTAAGGCGTACACCTACAAGCGCCATCACCCGAGCACTCGAAAGTGCTCGCCGCTACGTCGAGCTCAGATTCTGCCGCCCATCATTCCGACGTAGTCGCGGATGGAGTCGCGAATGTCGTCGGGCATGTCCAAGAATTCGAGTCCGGCCGCGCCCGTGCCCCGAGCCGTGCGTACCCAGCGGGCAGTGGCGTTCAAATTGATGATGCGGCCCGTACCCGGCAGCGCGAAGCGGATCGTGACCGACTGTTCATTGCTGCAAAGCTGGCGGGTCAGCACCAACATGCCGCCTTCCGACACGTCCTCGCTGTGGCCGTCCACGGTGATCCCATCGGTTTGCACGATGCGCACAGGTGTGACGTAAGGGGCGCGCGCGTAGCGACGGCGTGGCACCGCGGCTGCCGGTCCTCCGACCGCGGGCGCCGGTCGCGGCGCGCGGGCCTCCGGCGGCAGCGGGGGTGGCCGGCCGCGTCGAATGCCGAGCAACGAGATCTGTCCGAACGGCTGGTCCGTCGTTTCCTGCAAGGCTCGGGCGAAGGCGCGCGCGTCCGCATACCGGTCGGCGGGATCTTTGGCGAGCGCGCGGTCGATGACGGCAGCCAAGGCCGGCGACACGTCCGCGCAGCGGCCGGTCAAAGCGGGCACACTCTCCGTGGAAGCCTTGAGGAGTATCTCTCCGAAGCTGCCTTCGAACGGCACGCCACCCGTCAGACACTCGTACAGCGTCACGCCGATTGAATAGATGTCCGCACGCGGATCCGCGGGTTTCGCGAGCAGCTGCTCGGGCGCCATGTACTCGGGAGTGCCGAGGAGCGCGCCCTGCCGCGTGAGCTTAGCTGCCTGCATGGCCACGATTTCGTTGCGCAGTCCCGCCACACCAAAGTCGAAGAGCTTGATGGTCTCCTCGCCGATCTCGTTCCGCGCCAAAAACAAATTGCTGGGCTTGATGTCGCGATGAACGATGCCGCGGTCGTGGACGCTGCCCATGGCCTCGCACAGCTGCACACCTATCTGCAGGGTGTCGGGAATGCTGAGCTTACGGCGCGATGCGAGGATACCGGACAGGGTGCGGCCCTCGATGAGCTCCATCACCAGGTAGGGCACGCCCGCGTCGGTCGTACCGGCATCCAGCACCGCCACCACGTTGGGATGGCGAGCGAGCGTGAGCGCCTTGGCCTCGCGGAGCAACCGCGCCTGGCTCTCCGGGTTCAGCGCATGATCATTCACCAAAACTTTGATCGCGACCGCCCGCGTCGTGAGCAGGTGATAGGCCTCGAATACGGCTCCGATCCCGCCGCGGTCAATTTCACGCCGGAGCGCGTAGCGCCGGTCGATGACGTCGCCGACGATCGGCTCTTTGAGGGCGGTGACCCTGGGGAGCGAGGCCGTGCTCTTGGCGCGGTAGGCCGGGACGGGGACTGCCACGGACGAGCCACGATTGCGCGCATCGATCTGCGATTCCTGTGCGACAATGCTGGCTTGCTTGGGCTTTTCCACGTCGTTCCTAGCTACTCCCGCGGCCCCCCGTAGCAAGTAGCGTCTCATATTCGCACGAATTTAAGCGCACGGCAGGCTGCGATGCCCGCCGAGACTGACGACGATTGAAAGCGGCCGAAGATCGACCCAGTTTAGCCCTCATGCCGCTCACGCGCGCGCGGCGCTTCTTTGGGCAAGACGTCTGGGTCGAGAATCTGGATGACTTGCCGGGGCTGCGCGCGCTGTTCTACCGCACGAGCCGCGTCTTGTACCTGGCCGGGCGCGGCTTCCTGCACGACAACGGGCTGCATCGCTCGTCGGCGCTCGCGTTCGACACGGTGCTCGGGCTGATCCCCTTTCTGGCGTTCATCGTCGCCGCGCTCAAGGGTTTTGGCAGCTACGAGCGCCTGATGACCCACACGGTGAGGCCGTGGCTGGAAGCGATGCTGCGCAGCATGGGCGACTCGAACGACACCGCCGACGTCGTCAGTCTGCGCACCATCTTTCGAACGCTATTCGGGTTTCTGGATCGCACGGACTTCGGCGCGCTCGGCATCTTGGGGCTCGTGGCGCTGCTCTACATCGCGGTGCTGATGCTGGTGTCGATCGAAGCCAGCATGAACCACATCTTCGGTGCCATGCGCTCGCGCGGGATCACGCGTCGCATCAGCGACTACTCGGCGATCTTGTTCATCATGCCGGTGTTCGGCACTTTGGCGGCCGCGGTCGCCGCGGTCGGCGAGAGCGTCGAGTGGCCGGCGGCGGGGCTGGTTCTACAGCTCGCTTCCATCCTCGCGATGTCGTTCGGCCTTGCCATGATGTACATCGTGATGCCGTTCGCGAAGGTGCGTGTTCGCTCGGCAGCGGTGGGGGCGGCCGTAGCGGGCCTCCTCTGGTACGTGATTCTGCTGTTGCACGTACACTTTCAGATCGGCGTGGCGCGCTACAACGCGATCTACTCGACGTTCGCAGCCGTGCCCCTGTTCTTCGTGTGGGTGTTCTTGAGCTGGGTGGCGGTGCTGTTCGGCGCAGAAGTGACGGCTGCGCACCAGAACCTCGCGGCGTTTCGCTTCCGCGTGTCTGGAAATCCGGTCGACCACGCGGCCCGCCAGTTCGTGGCATTGTGCGCGATGGTGGCCATCACGGACGCGTTCATGTCGGGTAAGCGACTGCCCACCGTCCCCGAGCTTTCTCGAAATATGCACGCGCCGGACAAGTTCGTCGAGCAGGTGCTGGATACGTTGTCCGCGCGCGGCCTGCTCGCCAAAGGGGGGCAGGAGGAAGAACCGACGTATCTGCCGGTTCGTGATCTCGCCGGCACCGACGTCGGTGTCGTGCTCGATGCCCTGGAGCGCTCGCCCGACGTGCACGAGCCGCCCCACGAGTCGGCCGTCGCTTCCACCGTCGCTTCCGTGCTGACCGCCCTGCGGGCCAGCCGCGCCACGTCGTCTCAGAACTACACGCTGCGCGACCTGGTCGCTCAGATTCGCCAACGCGAGCCCAGCCCCCTCGAAGAGTCGGGTGGCAAAGATCGCGATCACGCGCTCAATTGAGTGCGAGTCACGTTTCGTCCTGGCAGGATGTTTGCGATAAGCTGAACGCAATGAGCTCCACGCGGCTAAAAGAGGGGGACGATGCCCCCAATTTCTCCCTCCAATCGCAAACTGGTGAACCGTGGGAGCTGAAAGCCGCCCTCGAACGCGGACCGGTGCTCGTCTACTTCTATCCAAAGGACGAAACCCCGGTGTGCACCAAGCAGGCATGCGGCTTCCGCGACGCCTACGAGGATTTTACGAAACAGGGCGTCGAAGTCGTGGGGATCAGCCGCGACTCGGCGGGCGCTCACCAGAGCTTCGCCGAGCATCACAAGCTACCGTTCACGCTCTTGAGCGATCCCGACGGACAGGTCCGCGGGCTGTTCGGCGTCAAGAAGACGCTGGGCTTGTTCGACGGCCGCGTGAGCTTTTTGATCGACCGGCACGGCAAGATCCGATTTCTGTTCGCGTCCGCGCTGAACGCGAACGCGCACGTGCGCCGCGCTCTGGAAGCCGCCGCCGTGCTCGGACGCTCCTGAAGCTCACTCCTCCGCGGAGGGCGCGACGCTCCGAGCGGCACCCGCCGATTTGCCCTTGGCGATCGGCACCGTGCGCATCGGTTGCTTGTACAGGAACGCGGTTTCGCTCGTGCGAATGCGCACCGTGGCGGGAGACAGCGACACGACACGCCCGGTAAAGCCGTTCAGATCGAACTGTTCTCCGGAATGAGCGGCGTCGAAGCGGGCGTGGACGAGATACAGGCCGGGCCGGCGAAAGGTGTCCTGCGGGCAAAGCTCGATCATGCGGCTCGTGGCCGTGATCGCGCCGTTCTTGCGGACCGTCGAGAAGGCCTGGATGTCCGGCGCGCGCTCGTCGGGCTGCGGATCGCAGGTCACGATACCGTCGGGGCCGACGACCTCGAAGCTCACGTGCTCGCGCCGAAAATAGACCGTCTGCTTGTCGGGTGAGCGGTTCTTGAGCGAAAGCGAAACGGTCGCGTTGCGTTCGGATTGCGCGTCCGAGCCCTGCGTCAAGCGGAGCTCGAGAGGACCGGGATGCTGGCGCAGCTTGTCGTCGTCCACGAGCCGCGTGCTGGACCACTCTTTGTATTCGGAGCGCAAGCCGAAGGGTTGTCCGGCGATGCGCTTCAGCGAGCCATCGCCGTCCAGAGGGGCTCCCGCGTCCGCAACCGCAGGCGCACTCTGCGCTTCTTCGTCTGCGCGTTCTTCGGGTGCGCGCTCGGCCACGAACGGTTTCTGTTCGGCTTGGCGCGCGCGTCGTCCGCGCTGCCACACGGTTTTGTTCTGTTCCTTCCAGCCAAAGTACGGCGTGACCACGGCGCCGGGCACGAGGGCGCGTTGCCCGCCGGCGGCGAAACAGTAGAGCCGCGGATCGAACGCTTCGACGACGCCCTCGCCCGGATGCAGTGTCACCGTGAGTCGCTGCTCGGCCAGGTTTGGGAACTGCGCTTCCGGTAGCCGGCACGTCACCTTCTGGCGTTTACCGGGGACGACCACCTCGAACCAGAGCAGCCGAGCGTCCGCGACCAAGCTCACCGGCTGTTCGCCCTCGTTCACGATCGCGACGGCCCAGGGCATGTTCGGGCCCTTCTCCGCCACGTCCAGGGTGAGCCCGAGCGGCGCAGGACCCTTGCGGGTACTGCCGTGCAAAGTGCTGATGTCGGGCGCGGGAACCAGCTCGGCGTCCTCGAGCTCCTCCTCTTCCTCTTCCTCTTCCTCGGCGGCATCGCTGCCGGCATCGGTTGCGGCCGGGGTGCGCAGGGGCTCGGTCGGCGTCTGTTCCATTCCTTGCGACGTTCCTATGACAGGCTCGCGACCGTCCCCTTTGCATGAAACGGAGCACCACCAAGCCAGCGGAACTGTCAGCGCAAGACCGAGATATCGTGGTGTTTTAAGCTGAGGACGCATGACGCGCCCACGCGTAACACAGCCTCGCGGAGGCCGCTCTCCTGCTCGACAGGGACCTCTCGCGCGTGACGCGGCGGGCCGGAAGCGTTATCTCCTTGAGTCAACGAGGAAATGACGCGTGTCCGGGCTTTACCCCATCATCGACGTAGACAGCCTGGCGGCCTTGAAGCTGCCGGTCCTGGACTACGCCCAAGCGATCCTCCAGCTCCGGCCCAAGCTCGTCCAGCTCCGGGCGAAGCACCTTTCGGCGCGTGAGACGCTGGAGCTGCTGCGCGCGCTGCGGCCACTCTGTCCGCCCGGCGAAACGCTGCTGTTTGCCAACGATCGGCCGGACCTGGCGGTGCTCGCAGACTGCGACGGGGTGCACGTGGGTCAGGACGATCTGCCCGTACAAGCGGTTCGTCAATTTGCGCCGACCCTGCAAGTCGGCGTTTCGACCCACAGCTTCGACCAGCTGGACGCAGCGCTCGCGGCACGTCCGGACTACGTCGCGTTCGGTCCCATCTTTGTCACCGAATCGAAGGCCCGTCCGCATCCGGTGGTGGGTGTCCCGGCGCTGGCCGAAGCCGCTCGGCGCGCGCACGCGCAGGGCGCCGGCATCGTGGCCATCGGCGGTATCAACGCTGGCAATGCCGCAGAGCTCGCGGGCCTGCCGGTGTTCGCCGCCGTGATCGCGGCGCTGCTGCCGCCGGACGGAGATCTCGAGAGCGTCGCGGAGCGCGCACGAGCGCTACAGGCTTCCTTGCAAGGGACGGCGTAAACGGCTGACGGCGCGCGCGCTCCGTCACGCTGTACGCAAACGGTAGAGCATCGACTCGACGACGAACGTCGGCTGTACGTTGCGATCGAGCTCGTTCAGCGCGGTGAGCACGACCTGGTGCCGATGCGCGAGCAGCTCCGCGAGCTCGGCGCGCTGTCCGATCTCGTTCCGGCTCTCGGTGGCCAGGCTGTAGGCCAGGTGATTGAGCTGCGCGCGCAGGGCGCCGCGATCGGTCGTGCGCGTGTCTGCGAGGCCGAACCCCGACGCCAGATCCGGCGCGGCCAGAGCGCTCAGCGCTGCTTCTGTGAATTCGCGCTTCTGACGCAGGCTCTCCGGATCGGCGAGATCGAGGGCGCGCGAGGCGCTGCCCTCCGCGAGCAGGGCGACGCTCGGGTCGATGCCGTGCTGCTCGGCGATGCGCCGCATCACGTCGTCGGGCAGCGCGCCGAAACGCAGCGCCAGAGTGCGCGATCGGATCGTGTCGAGCAGCCGATTCGGACGGCTCGTGAGCAGCACGAAATGCACGCGCGCCGGCGGCTCCTCGAGCGTCTTCAGCAAGGCGTTCGCAGCCTGCGCGGTGAGCTCTTCGGCGGCGCGGATGATGAACACCAGCGCTCGACCTTCGTGGGGCGGGAAACCCACGCGCGCGAGCACGATGCGGCGCACTTGCTCGACGCTGATGCCGGTCGCTTCCGGTGCGCCGATCAAAGAGGATGGGTACAGCCCGCGTTCCACCAGCACCACGTCAGGGTGCACCGGGACACGCGGCTCGCCGTCCGCGAATGCCAGAGCGCGCTGGCACGCGCTGCAGCGTCCGCAGCCGAGCGCATCGTCTGCCGCACACACCAGCGCTCGAGCGAGCGCGAACGCCGCCTTCTCTTTGCCGACGCCGTCGGGGCCTTCGAAGCGATACGCGTGGTGGACGCGCTGGCTCGTGAGTGCGCGCTCCAGCGTCTGCACCGCCGTCGCTTGCCCGAGAATGTGTGAAAAGCTCATGTGCCCACTGGCGGCTCAGCCGCCAGCCCAAGTTAGCGCGCCTTGTTCGACGACGCCGGGCCAGCTGTCGCGGTACTCCGATGGGGTACCGGGCAGCGACGCATCAATCCACAGCGGATGACCGGTGCCGAACGGGCGCACGTCGACGTGGACGAATGAGCTGTTCGGGTAGTACCCGCAGCCCACGTCGCGCAGCGTTCGACAGTATTGGAATACCTCTTCGTTCGGCACACCGCGCACGGCGAGATCGAGCGCCCGTCCCTGGCGATGAAAGCTTCCGTGGCCGTCGCGCCGATAACCGCTGTAGATGTACACACTCCGCCCGGGAAAAGCCTGGGCGATGTTCTCGAGCAACCATACGAGCCGCGGGTGTACGAGTTTCAGCTCCGGGAGCCACTCGCCGAACTCGTTTTGCGCTTGCGGCTCGATGGGCAGCGGGAGACTCGGCTTTGGGCTGCCCGGCTGACGTGCCAACACGCTCAAGCGATCCAGCGCATCGGCTGCGACGGAGCCGTCGCATTCCAGCAAGCGGAACACGTCGTGCTCCGCGCCATAGCGGTAGATGGACACGGGCCGCGAGCGCTGCCAGGGCAGGCAGCGCTTCGCGAGAGCGACGGGCAAAATGTACGGCTCGGGCGTAGCGACCGCTTCCAGCGCCCAGATCGGCGCGAGCTCCAGCCCTTGAAACGCATCGGCCAGAGCAACGGGCGGTCGCAGAGCGCTCGCGGTATCGACCGCTGGCGTGCTCTGCAGCGAGCTGCCAGCCGGTTCGGGTGCAGTCAGCGCGCTCCAGCGCAGCAAAGCCGCTGGCGCTGTGCGCCGTGGGCCATAGCGTCCCGACCAAAAGACCCGCCACTCCGGAGCCCGCTCCACGGCGGGATTCGCGAAGCGTTGCAGCAGGCCGAGCGTGTGGTCCGGCGAGAGCCGGTAACGCGGCGGCGCGCCCCAGGTTCCAGTCAGCCAGGCAGTCGGCGTCAGGGTTTCGATACGACCGAGCCCGAGCGCCGTGTTCTCGCGCGCCGCCTGCGACGGACGCCTCCCCGCGTGCAGGCCGGCCAGTGCTGGACTGTCGTAACAGGCGCTCGCCATGCCGAGGCACATGGCCAGCATGACCCGTGCCCGGGGCAGAGTGGAGCGTGTCAGGCGGAAGGTGACGCGCTGCTCCCGCTTCTGGCGGTGGAATTGGATTTGATGCCGAGGCGCATCAAATACAGGAACTGCGCGAACGCCTCCTGCACTTTCGCTTCGTCGCCTTCCAGGTAGTCCGCCACGGCCAGGCCGTTGAAGACGGCGAGCACCAGGCAGGAAATGGCGTCTAGCGGCGGGAAATCCTCGGCCTTGAGGCCCATCACGTCCGCGACGCCTTCGGCGACGAGCTTGCGCGCATCACGCTGCAGTGCAGCAGCGCGCCGCTTGAGCTCGGGATCGCGGCGTGACGCGCTCCAGACCTCGATGTTGAGGCCGGTGCTCGCCTTGTTGCTGAGCAGCGCTTCCCAGAGCGAAGTCATTGCGCTCTGCGCGCGACTGCCCGGCGTATCGCCTCCCGAAGCGCGCAGGCTCTCGCGCACGCGATCGAGATACTTGTGATACGTAAAGCTCTGCACCTCATGGATGAGGGCCGCCTTACTCGCGAAGTAGTAGTGGACGATACTCTTGCGAAGCCCGAGCTCCTTGCCGATCTCGGCGAGGGTCGTTGCGGTAAAACCTTTGCGGGCGAAACACTTGGCCGCGGCCGCCAGAATGGCAGCGACGCGCGGGTTCTCCCAGTCGACTGCGCGAGGCGCAGAGCCTGACTCTGCCTCGTGCTTTTCTTCGTCAGAAGCAGGTTCCATGTTTCATTCCCATCAGCGAAACGGCTGGCCGGCCATAGAGTTCAGACGCTAACCGCCGTGATTCCGTCCGTCAAGTTAGCGCTCGTCTTCGCGCTGTCGACTGTAAAGACGGCGCAGACAGGCACGAAACTCCGGCGCCGGTGCGATCAGCGTCATGCGCTCCGCGGCGGCGGTGGCGAGCGCCTCGCCTTTGGTGTGGGCCACGGACTCGAAAGCCGCATCGACGTCCAGTCCTTCCTCGCACAGCAGCGCGGCGACCACGCTCACGCTCCGGCTCATGCCCGCGGCACAGTGAATGAGCACGTTGCCGTGCTTCATCCGGCGCCGCACGAACGGCGTGGCTACCTGCAGCGCGAGCTCGAACTCGGTCTCGCCGTTGCCCCCATCCACGATTGGGAGCTGCAGCCACTCGGTGTTCGCGCACGCCGGCTCAGTCGGGCAGGACTCGAGCAGCGTGTGCAGGGAGCACAGCGAGAGCACGCCGGCGAACGGCTCGACCTCGCCGTTCGGCAGCACGGGATGTCGTGCGCCCGCGAGCGCGAGCGCTCCAGAGCGATAGTCGCCCAGATACAGCCGCTCGCGGATAAGCCACATGGTGTCTCAGGGAGTCGCGCTTCGGGGCGCGTGCAGACGTGTGTACTGCCGAGCCGCGGACTACGGCTGCTTGCTCTTGTACTTCGTACGCGACTTCGACTTCGTTTCCTCGGCCTTGTCGTCCGAAGCAGAGGCGGCCCCGGCGTCGCTGCTTGCCTTGTACGGACTCTTCTCGGTCTCGGCGCTCTTGTCCGCGCTGCTCGCGCTGTCGCTCTCGCTCGATGTGGCGCTTCCCGACGTGCCTTCAGCCTCGTCTTCCAGCGTCGTTTCGCCTGCGCTGTCGTCGCCGAACAGCCCCTCTTCCTGCATGGGTTGCACGACCGGAGCGACGGGCGGAATGGCAGGCTTGTCAGTGCCGCATGCCAAAAGCAGAAACGCTGCGGCGCTCAGCGAGGCAAACTTTACGCAAACTAGTTTGGACATGTTGCGTGAGGCTAGAGTCCAAGCCACTGAGGGGTCAAGGCCTGCAGTCATGGCGGCGCTTCGCGCTACGGAACTGCAGATCGGTCCATCGGGGCGGCACGCGCCGCGTCGCCCAACCAGGGGCGGCACGCGCCGCTCATCGGTCCATCGGGGCGGCACGCGCCGCCCCGCCCCAGCGAAGTGAATTCGCTGGGGCCCCACCCCACGCGGCGACTTTGAGACGGCGCACCACGTCTTGCGCTTTTCGCGCCTTTTAACGCATCGGAGGCCGCTGTTCGCGCACCGTTCGCGCGGGGAACCGTTTGCCTGCCAGGTTGGGCAGAAATTCATCGCGTTCCGATTTCTCGGTAGCTTTGCACGCCGTCACATCACTCGCGCTTCGTACTCGCCGTTTTGCCTTCGCCGTCTTGCTGACCTCGTCGGTCCTCCTTGTCCTTCTTGTCGTGCCAGAAGGGCATACCCTCGCGCTCCGTCCAGCCGTATTCGCCGTATTTTCCGGGTTCTCGCCACTCCTGGCTGGGGCCGCCGGGATCGCTCGGTTCGCCGGGCTCGTTACGCTCCACGTCGGGGCCCTGCGTCATGACCAGGAGCTCGTCGGCGACGTATTCGGGGTGGGGATCATCTTCGCGGCGCGCGTCATCCGGTTTCATGTCGCCGGTGCCGACGCGAATGATCTGCGTCGTGGGCGGATAAGTATCGTTCCAGCGCTCGCGCACCGCGTGCTCCCCCTCGCGGACGATGCGATAGCGATGAATGCGAAAGCCCGCGATGCCGCGCTGACCCAGCACGCGCATGCCATTCGGCAGATCTTTGTCGGGCCGTTCGAGCTCCTCGTACGGCAGCGCCTGGTCGATCTTGCGGATGAGCGTGATCGTGCGCGCGCGGCGTTTTCCGAGGATCTCGGCGCGTACGACGCCGTTCTTCACCGTCTGGTGGAGCACGACCGGGAATGGGTAGGCGTTCTGGAGCCGAAAGTTGATGGTCGGGTACACCACTGTCGCGTCGAGGCCCATCTTGATGTACGAGCTCGGCCGCGTGTGCGGATAGCGCTCGATCACGTCGAGTCCGGCGAAGAACGCCGCGCCGTGGAGCGTGCCGGAGATCTGACAGGTGCCGCCGCCGATGCCGTCCACGAGCTCGCCCTCGGCGATGACCGGAGCGACTTTGTAGCCGTTGGCTTCGTCTCGGGGTCCCACCACGTCGTTGAAGTCGAAGGTCTCGCCGGGCAGCAGCACGTAGCCGTCGAGCTTCGACGCGGCCAGGCGCAAGTTGAAGGTGCGTGCCTGATAGCGCATCGAGCGGCTGTAGTTCGTCTCGAAGTAGCCGAGCACGTCGTCGAACGCGACGTTGCCGAGCTCACTCGCGACGCGCTTCGGCTTTCTGAATTCGAAGACGAGATCGGCTTTGCGTTCGCCGCGCTCGAGCGCGCGTTCGAGCGAGCTCAAGCTGGCGTCCACGTCGAGCAAACGCCCGTTCACTTCCGGAACGAGCTTGCGTTTCTCGAGGTCGAGCCTGGCGTCGACGGGCAGACGGTCGAGCTCGTCTTTCAAGAGCAAGAGCTCGTCCAGCGCCCGCTCGCGGTTCAGCACGATCGGCACGGGGAGCTCGAGCGCCGTCTGCAGATCGGCCGCGTGCCACGCGCGGTAGAGCGGGCTCGTGCGATCGCGCGCGTCCCGTACGAGCTGCGCGAGCCGCACGCGGTCAATCTCGCCCCCGAGGCGGCCGATGTAGTATTCGCGACGCTTGCCGTCGGGCAGCGCGAGCAGGAGCGAGCCGGCCGCGTAGCGGCGCACGCGCGCGAGCGCGTTGTTGCTGGCCGCCTCGTCCAGGGCCAGGGCTTCGCCCAGCAGTCGCACCGTGGGCAGGTTCGGCAGTTCCTCGTCCGTGCGCGGCGCGCGAGGCACGAGCCAAAAACCCAGCGCCAGGCCGACCAGCACCGCGGCGGCCACGATCAGCGTGCTCTTGTTCACGCGCGCCGGCAGACCCAAAAAAATCATGTCACGAGCAGGGAGCCTGGCATCTTTAGTACTACCCGGGAAAATGTCACGCGCGAGAGGGGCAGGTCCTCTGCGATGGCCAGGGTTTCGGGCTAATACTGCCGCTTCAAGCCATGCTGCCCGAGACCGTCACACAGAAGCTTCAGGGCCTTTCGCCCAGCCCGGGTTGTTACCTGTTCAAGGATCGACAGGGCGAAGTCTTGTACGTGGGCAAGGCCAAGAGTCTGCGCGCACGCGTGCGCAGCTACTTTCAGGACAGCAGCGGAGACTCCCGAGCGTTCATTCCGTTTCTGCGCAAGTCAGTCGGCGATCTGGAGACCATCGTCACGGCCACGGAGAAGGAAGCGGCGATCCTCGAGAACAGTCTCATCAAAGAGTACAAGCCACGCTTCAACGTCAAGCTGCGGGACGACAAGGAGTACCTGAATCTGCGGCTCTCGCAGGAGCACCCCTGGCCGCGCCTCGATCTCGTACGCCGGCCGGAGACGGACAAGGCGCGTTACTTCGGGCCGTACCACTCCGCCACCGCCGCGCGGCGCACGCTGCACCTCGTCGAGAAGCATTTCCAGCTGCGCACCTGCTCGGATCGTGAGCTCGAGATGCGCAAACGGCCCTGTCTGCAATACCAGATCAAGCGCTGCCCCGCGCCGTGCGTGTACGAAGTGGACCGCGCGTACTATGCGCAGCAGGTGCGCGCGGTGAGTCTGTTTCTAGACGGACGGCACGACGAGCTCAGCGCCGAGCTCGAAACGCGCATGCGCGACGCGAGCCAGGGCCTCGAGTTCGAGCTGGCGGCGATCTATCGCGATCAGCTGGCCGCGGTGCACTCGGTGCGCGAGCAACAACGCGTGGTCGTGGTGTCCGACCTCGATCAGGACGTGGTCGGCCTCTACCGCGAGGGCGATCTGGTGGAGATTTCGGCGCTGTACGTGCGCTCCGGGCGCGTCGTCGAAGCCACCAGCTTTTCGAACCCGCGGGTCGAGGTGCCCGACGACGAAGTCGTGGCGGCGTTTCTGCGCGAGCACTATGGCGACAGCGGTCCCGGCGACGCGCTCATCCCCGACGAGATCTTGATGCCCATGCTGCCGGAAGGCTCGGACGGCGTCGCGGAGTGGCTCACCGAAAAGCGACAAGCGGCGCTGCGCGAGACCAAACCGCGCGCGCGTTGCCAGCTCATCAGCCCCGTACGCGGAAGCAAGCGCAAGCTGCTCGACATGGCCATCGAGAACGCGCGGCATGCGTTCCTCGAGAAGCGGCGCGCGGCGGAGGACGTCGACGAGCGGCTGGCGCGCGTGCAACAGAAACTGCGCCTCCCGACCTTACCGCGGCGCATCGAGTGCTGTGACATCTCGCACCTCGGTGGCAATGACACCGTCGGCGCGGTGGTGGCGCTGGAAAATGGCACGCCGTACAAGAAGCGTTACCGCACGTACCACGTGCGCGGCGTGGCCGAAGGCGATGACTACGCTGCGATGTACCAGGTCCTGGCGCGGCGCTTTCGCCGCGGCCGGGACGCGCAGGCGCGGGCCGCCGCCGCGGGCAACACGAGCGCCTCCGCGGTGACGACAGTCGAGGAGACGGCCGTCGAAGAAACGCCGGCAGCGCCCGAGGTGAGCAGCGCTGGCGATGCGCCGCCGGACGACGCGGCCGCCGTAGAGCCCGCGTTCGCACCGGCGAGTGAGCGCAGCTTGGCGGAGACGGGCGACTGGGAATTGCCCGACCTGTTCGTCGTGGACGGCGGTCGCGGCCAACTCGCGATCGCGCTCACGGCCGCGCGCGATCTCGGTCTGCACGACCTGTGCGTGGTGGGCCTCGCCAAAGAGCGGGAGACCGCGCTCGGCGACAAGCTCGTCGACCGCGTGTACCTGCCGAATCAGAAAAATCCGATCCCGCTCCGGCCGAATAGCCCAGAGCTATTCATCCTGGCGCGTGCCCGCGACGAGGCGCACCGCTTCGCCAACCGCGGGCGCAAAAAGGTCGGGAAGCGTCGGCGCATCGCCTCCGAGCTCGAGTCCATTCCCGGTGTAGGACCCAAGACGCGCAAGGCGCTGCTCACCACACTCGGCTCGTTGCAGGGCATCCGCGACGCGACGGACGAGCAGATTCTGGCCGTGCCCGGGGTGACCAAGAAGCAGCTCAGCGCCCTTCGGAGCTGGTTTGCCGTCACCGCCGCCATGAAAAATCAGGCGATGAGCTGAGCTGAAATTTTTAGACGCGCGCACTGATCCTTCGTCGGCGTGCACGCTCGAAACACGCTCCGGCGGCGGTCGCTCGGAGGATCGTTTCGCGTGCGCGGCTGCGGGAGTGGCGCATGCGTCGTGTTCACGGGACGTCTACGTTCGGGCGTGGTCTCTGTTTGCTGCCTCTTGCGGGCGCGCTAGCGTTCGCCGTGAGTGCTGGATGCACCACGCGCCCCGTGGCCGAGGCGAGCCCGAAGACGAGCAACATTTTCGTCGAGCTCGTGGCGAACAGCGCCGTGGACAAGATCGACCTCTTGTTCATGATCGACAACTCGCGCTCCATGGCCGACAAGCAAGTCACGCTCAGCGAGGCCGTGCCGGCGCTGGTCCGGCGGCTGGTGACGCCGCCGTGCATCGGAGAGGGCGGCGTACGTCTCGATAGGAACACCGACGCCGAGGGACGGTGTGCACAGGGCCGTCCGGAGTTCCGGCCGATTCGCGACATTCACATCGGCGTCATCACGTCGAGCCTCGGCGCGCACGGCGGCGAGCGGTGCGTCTTCCATGACAAAGTCCCCGACAGTCGGGACAACGTCGACAACGCCCACCTGCTGGGCAGCCTGCAGCGCGGCAGCGGTCTGGATACGGCAGGGCTCGGCTTTCTGAAGTGGGCTCCGGACGGCGGGGGCGAATCGAACCCGGAGGCGTTGATCCAGAAGTTCACGACGCTCGTTACGAAGGTTCAGGAGAACGGCTGCGGCTACGAAGCGTCGCTCGAGTCCTGGTATCGCTTTCTGATCGATCCGGAGCCCCCGCTGACGGTGATTGGCGGCGGCAACGTGGGCACCGTGACGTTGGAGGGCGTGGATACGGCGCTGCTCGAGCAGCGCCAGAAATTTTTGCGGCCGGACTCCCTGGTCGCGATCGTCATGCTCACGGACGAAAACGACTGCTCCGTGCGCGACGAGAACGGCTTCATCGGGCACTGGGTCACGGGCGACCCGGTGCAGGGCGCAGCCCGTCCCTCTCGGGCGACATCGACGTGCGAGCAGGAGCCCAACAGCCCGTGCTGCCGGAGCTGCCTGCTCGGCGAGAGAGAAGTGCCGGCCGGCTGCTTGCCCGCCGACGCCGATCCGAGCTGCAAGGCGGGCGTTTACCAGGAGAGCGAAGCCACAGATTCGGCCAACTTGCGCTGTTTCGATCAGAAGCGACGCTTCGGCATCGACTTGCTGTGGCCGACCTCGCGCTACGTGCGAGGTCTGACCGAGCCGCGTGTGCCGAATGCTCGCGGTGAGCTCGTGCCGAATCCCTTGTTCCAGGCGCTCCCCGGCACGCTACCTCGGCAGCCGAGGCAAGTGTTCTTGGCGGGTATCGTCGGCGTGCCATGGCAAGACATCGCGACGCCGGAGTCGCTGCCCGACGATGGACCGCTCGAGTACCTGCCGTATCGGGACCTCACCTCGCAGAAGCGCTGGGACGTCATCGTCGGCAGTCCGAGCCGCCACGTGCCACCGGCAGACGTGTTCATGGTCGAATCGGTGGCAGAGCGTGAGGGTAACAATCCGATCGTCGACGTGCGCACCAGTCCTTCCACTTCGCTTGGTCCGCCACCAAACCGCATCAACGGCCACGAAGCGGATTACACGTCCCAGCCGCTGGATCTGCAATATGCCTGCATGTACCCGCTTTTGACTCCGCTCGATTGCTCCAGCGACGACACGTGCGATTGTGAAGCCTTGGACCTGCCGTTCAAACGGCCGCTCTGCCGAAACCCTCAATCTGGCGCCCTGGGCACCACTCAATACTTCGCCAAGGCGTACCCGGGTCTGCGTCAGCTCGAAGTGCTGAAAGAGTTCGGCGGGCACACGACCAACGCCATCGTGGGTTCGATTTGCCCCAAAGTGTACGACCCCGACGACAGCGCATTGCCGAGCTACGGCTACAACCCGGCGATGCACGCGCTGGTCGATCGGCTCAAAGAGGGGTTTCGCGGCGCGTGCATGAGCCGCGAGCTGAATCTACGGCCCGATGGCTCGTTGCCGTGCACAGTCGTGGAGACACAGCCCCTCGCCCTTGAACAAAGCTGCGGCGCCGGCGACACTCCGCCTGCAGGGTGCGATGCAGCGCGCGGCCGACGGCCCGCATCCGCCCAGCTCGCCCGCTCAGTGCGCGAAGAGCTCGCACGAGTCAAGGCGTGCGGGTTGGAGGGGCAGCCGTCGTGCAGTGACTTCTGCATGTGCCAGATCCTCCCCGTGAGCGGTCCTGGTCTCGGCGAATGTCAGAACAATCCAGACGACGACCTGGTGCAGAGCTCCGAGCAGGCGTTCGGCTATTGCTACGTCGATCCTCACCCGGCGCCCCGCGGTCAGGGTATCGGCGCCCTCGAAGTCGTCGCTCCGCCACGTTGCGACGAAACCGAGCCGCGCCGCTTGCGCTTCATGGGCAAAGACACGCCGGCCAAGAACACGTTGACCCTCATGGCGTGCGCCGGCGAATCCGGGTGAGCGCCAGCGGCACGCGAACGCGTGGGAGCAAATGAAGGTGTGAGTGCGATAGCGCGTTCACGAGTCCGGCGAAGGCCGTCCGCCAGCGTTCGCCGTTCCTTGGGAGAGTATCGAAGCAGTCATCGAAGTTGGCGATTCCGGCGTCATCGCCAACCGAGTTGTCACCCCCGGTCCCGGGACGCTCGCTATTTTCATGAGTTCTTGTGGGCATGTGGCTTGCTTTGATACGCTGCGCGGTGGTCGCTCTCTGGAGTCAGAGGGGCGGCCAATGACGCGCGTTCGCGCGTCCAAGGAGCACTTGATGAAGTCCTCGGTGTCGTTGGTGGGTTCGAAGCTCAAGAGGCGCTTGCTGCGCGCGGGCGTCGCCAGTGTCGCGTGCCTCGGCATTGGTGTCGCGCTGACCACGGCGTGCCTCGATCGCCCGGTGGGCGAGCAGTCGCCGCGCGTCAGCAACATCTTCGTCGATCAGATCGCGCAGACCGCGATCGACAAGATCGACCTCTTGTTCATGATCGACAACTCCGTGTCGATGCAGGACAAGCAGAACACGCTGCGCGAGGCGTTGCCGGAGCTCGTAGACCGGCTGATCACGCCCACCTGCGTGGACGCCCAGGGCAACCTGACCGCTCAGCGCTCGGATCAGGAGGGCCGCTGCCCTGAGGGGCTTCAGCCCGAGTTCACGCCGATCCGCGACATCCACATCGGCGTGCTCAGCTCGAGCTTGGGTGGCTACGGCACCGACTCGTGCCTTCCGCTCCCCACGAACAACCTCGACGTCTCCAACATCGACAATGCGCACCTGATCGCGACACTGCCACGCGGCAGAGACGTCGTGGACGGCCAGACGGGACAGGACGGCTTTCTCAACTGGGCGCCGGATGGCAATGGCCTGAGCGACGCGGCCGCACTGAAGCAAGATTTTCAGGACCTGGTGCGCGCGGTCGGCGAGACGGGATGCGGCTACGAGGCGTCTCTGGAGGCGTGGTACCGCTTCCTGATCGATCCAGAGCCGTATGAGACCGTGAGCGTCGTCAATGACCGCATGGTGCTCGAGGGAGTCGATCAGGCCATCCTCGATCAGCGCGAGGACTTCCTGCGGCACGATTCGCTGGTCGCGATCATCATGCTGTCAGACGAGAACGACTGCTCCGTGGCGGCTGCTAATGAGTCTCAGGGCTACTTCACGACGCTCACGAGCAACGCGGGTGGCGAGGTCCGGGCGCCGAAGGCTAACAGCGTTTGCGACACGGATCCGAACAGCACGTGTTGCCGGCCGTGCGCGGCACGAGAAGACGGACCCCCGGCTGGCTGCGAGCCGCTGGCGCAAGATCCGGCCTGCCAGGATTCGAATGGCGGCTTCTACAACGGCGACGAGGGCACAGGGGAAGGCCGCGACAGCATCAACCTGCGCTGCTACCAGCAGAAGAAGCGCTTCGGCCTCGACTTCCTGTTCAGCACGGACCGTTACGTTCATGGTCTGACGCATACCACCGTGCCCGATCAGGCTGGAGAGCAGCAACCGAACCCGCTGTTCGCCGCGCCGGAGGGTCAGGCTCCGCGCACACCGAATCTCGTCTACCTGGCGGGCATCGTCGGCGTTCCCTGGCAGGACATCGCCACGCCCGCCTCGCTGACCGACCCTCAGGAGCTCCGATACCTCACGTACACCGCACTCAACGCACCGATCGCGCAGGGTTCGGACAGAACGCGCTGGGACGTCATTTTGGGAGACGTCAACCGCAACGTCCAGCCGCTGGATCCGCTGATGCGCGAGTCCGTGGATCCGCGCTCGGGCACGCATCCGCTCTTCGACGACGTGAGCATCGTGGGTCCTGAGTCAACCAACCCCCGAGAGAATCGCATCAACGGCCACGAGGCGGACTACTCCACCGATCGCAAGGACCTTCAGTACGCGTGCATCTACCGTCTGCCCGAACCGGCGGTGAAGGACTGCAGTGAGCTAGCGAACCAGCGCGCGTGCGACTGCGTGCCGGGCAACCAGGCAACTAACACGCCGGACGAGCTCAAGTTCAACCGGCCGCTCTGCAATCCGGAGAGCGGCGGGCCGGCGCAGTCGCGTCAGTTTTTCGCCAAGGCCTATCCGGGCCTGCGCCAGTTGCAGGTGCTCAAGGACTTCGGAGAGGTCACCACGAACTCCATCGTGGCGTCGATTTGCCCGAAGCACCCCGACCTCAACGCGCAGGTCGGCGGCGCGCCGGTCAACCCGGCGTACTACGGCTACACGCCTGCGGTGTCCGCGATCATCGAGCGTTTGAAGGAGGCGTTCGGCGGCAAGTGCCTGAGCCGGCAACTCGACATCCAGGACGACAAGATCCCGTGCAAGATCGTCGAGACCACGCGCATCGCCGATCGCGCGTGTGAAGCGAACGGCTCACCGCCGGGAGGGTGCTCCGAGGCGGACGGCCGCGGTCCCGTGACCGCCAAGCTCGGCGCCGCCGTGCGCAGTCAGCTCCGTAGCGGCGCTCGCGCCTGCGGAGGCACGGGCCAACCCCCCTGCACGGAGTACTGCATGTGTGAAATCCTGCCGCTCACGGACGCAGCCGCGCGAGCGACTTGCGAAAATGCAGCGGAGGACAGCGCGGTCGAGGCGCTGACTAGCAAGGGCTATTGCTACGTCGATCCGTACGATCCGCCCGTGGGACAGAGCCGTGGCTCGCTCGCCGCCATCGAGAACTGCAAAGAAACCGAGCCGCGTCGCTTGCGCTTCGCCGGTTCGGATACGCCGGCAAACCAGTCGATCACGTTCATCGCCTGCGTGGGACAGACCGGCACCACCGGGCTTGCTCCGGTCGACGGCGGACCGGTGGGCGAAGGCGGCAGCTGATCGGCACGCCTCTGATGGCGAGCGCCTGAAAAACGGGGCGACGCGGCGTGAAGCCCCGTCGCCCCGGCTTTTTTTAGGGTGCCGGTTTACGTTTCGAAAACCCAAGGTAGGATGCGGGCGGATGGATGTCCGCAAGACCATCCTGGTCATCGAGGACGAGCCGCACATCGCGCTTGGGCTGAAAGACGCGCTCGAGTTCGAGGGCTTCCGTGTGTGCACGGCCAAGACGGGCCGCGAAGGCATGCAGCTGGCGCGGCAGGAGAAGCCGAACGCCGTGCTGCTCGACCTGATGCTGCCGGACATGAACGGCTACCAGGTGTGCGAAGACTTGCGCCGCCAGGACGCGTTCATGCCCATCATCATGCTCACGGCCAAGAGCCAGGAGGCGGACAAGATCCGGGGGCTGGACGTGGGCGCCGACGACTACGTCACCAAGCCCTTCAGTATCGGGGAGCTGGTGGCGCGCATCCGCGCGCTGTTTCGGCGCATCAACCGGCCCTCGGAGACCTTCGCGTTCGACGTGGGCAGCGTCAGCGTGAACCTGAGCGCGCACACGCTGACGCGCGAAGGCAAGCGACCCGAAGCGCTGTCGTTCTACGAGGTCGAGCTGCTCCGGCTGCTCCACGAACGCATCGGTCAGCCCGTGAGCCGCGAAGAGATTCTGAACAAGATCTGGGGCATTGCGGCCACGCCCACCAATCGCACCATCGACAACTTCATCGTCAAGCTGCGGAAGAAGGTCGAGAAGCGTCCGGACAAGCCCGAGCACATCCTGACCGTGTACGGCTACGGCTACAAGCTCGTGCCATAGACGGCCAGGTGATGGGGGTTGTCAGGAGCCGCAGGCGGTATCGCAGCGGCTGTCCACGCAGCCCCGGACCTGTTGCGACATGCCGACGGCAGAGGAGTGGTCGTCGATCACGGCCTGACACTGCTGCCCGCAGTCGGCCTGGTCGGCGCAGCCGCGGAAGCAATTGAGGATGGCCCGGCAATCCTCGTCGCCGAAGCACTTGAGCAGCACGTCGCCGCAGGAGTTGCACTGGCACTGGAGGCACTCCGTCGCTGCGGAGCCGCTCGCGAGCGCGCCCTGATAACACGCGTTGGCCACCTCCGCGGAGGGCGCTGGGTAGCCGCCCTTGGCGTTCGTGTCTTGCGCGACGCCGCGCTCGTCCGCCCACGTCAGGTTGCAGCTCTGCGACGGGATCTCGCGCTGGTCGCCGGCGTCCCACGCCAGGCCGAACAGAATGCACATTTCGTCGCGCGCCTGCGTGCCGAACCGCAGCCGGTGCGTCTCGGTGTTGTTGAAGTTGCACTCGAAGCGAAAGCCTTCGCCCGCCTTGAACAGCCGCGGCGGCGTATAGCCGAAGTTGACGTCGTGCTCGTAGTCGTTGCTGGTCCAGAAGGGCGCCGCGTCGTCGGCGTCGTTGATGTGCCACACCGAGTAGTCCGTGCCCCAGCGGTGCGTGTGACGGGACAGGCCAGCGAGCATCACGTCGCGGTCGAAGGTGCATTCGCCGCGGAACGCCTTGGTCTCACCCGGCGGGATGTCGATGGTCCAGTTGTAGAAGCCGAAGCCATCGACGATGTGCGTGATGGACTCGCCTTCGGTGAGGTGGATGTTGATCGCGCTCTGCGTGAGCACCTCTTCCTCGCCGGTGTTCAAGTAGTGGTAGTCGAACACGACGCGCTGTTTGCCGTACACCACGCGGCCCACTCCAGCCGGGTAGTCGACGCGACCGTAGGGCTGCTGAATGCCGAAGAGGCCCTGCATACCCTGGCCGAAGGCGCCCTCGGCGCTGAAGCACGGCACGCGATAACCGATGGGCTTATCGCGGAGGTTCTGCTCGGCAACGCTCCCGGGTTCGGCGACCTCGAAGATCAGGTGATGGCTGCCCGCGCCGTTGCCGAGCTCGACCCCGCTCACGAAGTACTGCTTGTTCGGCTCACCGGGCAGCTCCGCGACCTCGCAGTACTCGACGTCTTCGCCCACCCCGACGACTTCACCCTGGCTGCGCACGTGAAAGCCGTTGGCCGGCTTCGCGAGACCCAGATACTTCTCGCCGCGCTCGTCGCTGTCGTCAGAGCCGCAGCCGGCGAGCAATACCAGCGCGCAACAAGTGAGCAGAGCGGTCTCGGGAAGGTGAGTGCGAAGGGGCATGCAAAGAACTCGCTTGGTGGAAGGCAACGTGTTGCTGCGCGGAACGTCATAGCAGACTTTTGTTTGAAAAAAAGCCCCAGCGAATGCAACATGTTGCACGGTAAAATTACTTGGATTCGTGCCGCGGGGCGTCATCGTACGGGAGGCGCTATGCTCGGGCCGCGCTGATGAACTCCGAGCTCCGCGACCTGCCGGTTTTGGTGCTGGATTGCCAGGCGAGCGGCGCTTCGCCCGCCTACGGAGACGTGATCGAGCTCGCTTGGGCAGCGTGCGTGGCGAGCGACCTGCGCGGTCAGATTCGCAGCACTTGGATCGTGCCTCGCACCGCGCGTCCGGTCTCACGCGCTGTGCGCGAGCTCACGGGGTGGAGTGAGGCGTGCGTGACCGAGGCCGTGCCGGAGCAAGAAGCCTGGGAGCTCTTGCGAAACGACGCGGCCAGCCTCGGCGACGGTCGAGAATCATGCGCCGTTCCGAGCGTGATTCACTATGCACGCTTCGAGCTGCCGTTCTTGCGCGATCTGCACGAACGCAGCGCCCGAGGGGGCGACTTCCCCCTGGATGCCGTGTGCGTGCACGCCGTGGCGGCGCGGCTGTTTCCGGACTTGCCACGGCGCAACATCCGCGCTTTGGCGGGCTTTCTCGGGCATTCCCCCGAGCTGATGCGGCGCTCGGCCGGCCACGTGGAAGCGACGGCCTTCATCTGGCGAAAACTCGTGACGCTGCTGGCCGAGCGCGGTGTCACAACCTGGAGTGAGCTGCACGCATGGCTCGCCGCTACTCCCGCGGGTCGCACTCGCAAGGGACGCGTTTACCCGCTCCTGCGCGAGCGCCGGCGCGCGCTGCCCGACGCGCCCGGCGTGTACCGGTTTCTGCGCTGCAACGGCGACGTCCTCTATGTCGGCAAGGCGGCCAGCCTACGGAAACGCGTCGCCAGCCACCACACGAGCGGCGGGCGCAGCACCGAGCGCGCCCTCGAGCTGCTCAGCCAGGTGCACGAAGTGGCGTGCACGGAGACGGCCAGCGTGCTCGAAGCGGCGCTGCTCGAGTGCGACGAGATCAAGCGGCTCGATCCGCCGTACAACGTGCAGCTGCGCTCGGCCTCTCGCTCTGCCTGGTTCGCGTCGGCAGACCTCCGTCAAGCCGCGCCGGCGCCGGACGACGCCCACCGCATCGGGCCACTACCCTCCGAGCGCTGTCTCGTGCCGCGCTGGGCGCTCCTCGCTCTGTGTGAAGGCCGAGCCCCGACACCCGCGCTGTGCGCTGCGGCGCTCGCCGTTCCGCCGCGCTGGCGGCCCGACGAAGCGCTGTTTTTGGAGGGGTGGCAGGCATTCGTGACCGACCATTTGCCCGAGAGCGACGCGCCGGTCGCGCGCCGCGTCGAAGCCGCGTCGCGAGCGCTCTGGCTCGAGCGCGGTCGCAAAGAAGTGCACGAATCTCTCGAAGACGAGGGGGCGCCGCTCTGGGACCTCGCGCGTGTTCGGCGCCGCCTGGAACGGAACCTGGTGCAGACCGGCTTGCTGCTGCGACGCGCGCGCTGCTTGCGTCTGCTCGCCGACTCGGAGGTCGCGTACCAGGAGCGGGGCATGTCGGGGGCACGCTTGCTCGTCGTCGCGCGCGCCGAAATCGCCGAGCGCCGCGATCTCGACGCGGTCAGTTCGCTGAGCACACTGCCCGTTCGACCCGTGAGCTCCGAGCCAGCGCGCGCGCTGTTCGACGCGGTGACCTACGACCGCCTGCGCGTGCTCTTGACGGAGCTCCAGCGCGTGCGCGAAGACGGCGGCGCGATCGCGGTTCGTCGCCGGACGCACACGCTCCCGGTGGAACGCCTGGCCGTGCTGCTCCGCGCGCTTTGAAACTCCGGCCGTCAGAACGCGCTGTGGCCGGTCAGCGCCTTGCCGAGCACGAGCGTGTGCACTTCGTGGGTGCCCTCGTAGGTGTAGACGCTCTCCAGGTTCAGCATGTGCCGGATGATCGGATATTCGAGCAAGATGCCGTTGCCGCCCAGGATGCCCCGGCACGTGCGCGCGATCTCGAGCGCCTTGCCGACGTTGTTGCGCTTGCAGAGCGACACCTGCTCCGGCGCGATCTTGCCTTGCCTGTCCTTCAGACGCCCGAAGTGCAACGCCATCAAGTCCGCCTTGATGATTTCGCTGCCCATGTCCGCAAACTTCTCTTGCGTGAGCTGTTTGCTGGCGATGGGCACGCCGAACTGCACGCGAGTGCACGCGTAGTTCACGGCGGCCTCGAAGCACGATTTGGCCGCGCCCATGGCGCCCCAGGCGATGCCGAAGCGCGCCTGATTCAGCGCGCTGAGTGGCGCTCCGAGCCCGCGGCGGCCGCCGTCGAGCAGGTTTTTCGCGGGCACCCGGCACTCGTCGAGCACGATTTCTCCGGTTTCGCTCGCGCGCAGGCTCATTTTTCCGTGAATGCGCGGCGTGTCGAAGCCCTGCGTGCCGCGCTCCACGATGAAGCCGGCGATCGACTCGGGACCGCCGTCATCCACTTTCGCCCACACCACGGCCAGGTCTGCGATCGGCGAGTTGGTGATCCACATCTTGGTCCCGCTGAGCACGTAGCTGTCGCCGTCCTTGCGCGCGCGCGTGGTCATGGAAGCCGGGTCGGAGCCGCTGTCCGGCTCGCTCAAGCCGAAGCAGCCGATGAGCTTGGCTTGCGCCATCTCGGGCAGGTACTTCTTCTTCTGCTCATCGCTACCGTGCGCATAAATCGAGTACATCGCGAGCGACCCCTGCACGCTCACGAAGCTCCGCAGCCCGCCGTCCCCGTACTCGAGCTCCTGCAGAATCAGGCCGTACTGGACCGCGCTCATCCCGGCACAGCCGTAGCCCTCGAGGCTCGCGCCGAGCAGGCCGAGCTCGGCAATTTCCGGGATGAGATCCTTCGGAAATTGCTCTTTTTCGAAGAGATCGCCCGCGCGCGGCAAGAACCGCTCGCGCACGAAGCGCCGTACGCTGTTTCGGATCAGGCGTTCGTCTTCGGAGAGCTGGGCGTCGAGCGCGGAAATGTCGTCGAGGCTCTGGATCATGGCGGGCGCATCATGACAGATGCTCCCCGGGGCGTGGGAGAGCGGCTCGCGCAAAATGCAAGAAATTGGGCCGATCGGCTGCGAATGGGATAGCCGGGCGATGATTCATGTCCCTCGGCAACCGCATGGCGACGCTGGCCGCTTCTGCTCTGGCGCTGCTCGTGGTGAGCTGCCCCGGTGGCGAAATCCAGCGCCAGGACCTGGGCGGCGCCTGGTCGCTCGACGTTCAGGGCCTGTACGCACGCGCTGAGCAGGCCTTCAGAGCGCAGATTCTCGCGCGCCTGCAGCGCCCGGGCCCGTTGACCGCAAAGGCCCCGGCCCTGCGGCGCCGCGCGCGGGCGAGCGTCGTGCTATCCAGCGCCTCCCTGTGGACGGAGCACGGCGGCGAGTGGCCGGCGCCAAGCGCGGACGAGCTCGTCAGCCTGCAAGCCGAGTCGCTGGCGGCTGGCAGCGCGCGCCTCTCCGCGGAGCGCGCGCTGGTGGCGCTGGCCAAAGAGACCTGGGTTTTTTCGCGACCGAGCGCTGTCAGTCCCAAGCTCGGCTATCTGCGCGCCGGGGCGGTCGTCGAGCGCAGTGTCGAGCCCGTGAAGGGGGGCGACTGCGACGAGGCCTGGTATCGCGTCGCGCCGGAGGGCTTCGTGTGCGTCGGTAGCGCGGCGACTCTCGACCCCGAGCATCCTCTGGCCAGCGCCACGCGGCGGCGCGCCGATCGCAGCGCAAAACTGCCGTACGCCTACGGGATGTCGCTGTTCCCGACGCCGCCGTTGTACGGCAAGGTGCCGTCGCCGAGCGAACAGGAGACGGTCGAGCCCGGGGCCTCCGCGCACCGCCGCCGGACGGGCGCGGCGCGCTGGCAACACGTGGCCATCGAGCCCGTACCCGAGCTGCTCCGCGTGCCTGCGGCTCTGGGCGGCGTCGACACTTCAGTCTTGTCGCGAGGGCGCGCGCTGGTGAAGAGCGGCTTTGCATTCCTGAGCTTCTTCGAGGCGGACGGCCGTCGCTTCGGTCTTTCGGCTGACCTCGACGTCATGCCGCTCGATCGGTTGCAACCGATTCAGCCGAGCACTTTTTCGGGAGTGCCGCTGGGCGAGGGCGTCGACCTGCCCGTCGCGTTCGTGATGACGAAGGGCGCGTCGCTCCTCGCCGGACAGCCGGGGCGCGATCTGAGGCCGCTTCGGCCGCTCGCGTACCGAGAGGCCGTCGCGCTGACCGGCAAGCGTCTGCAAATCGCCAACGCCGGCTTTTACGAGACGACGCGCGGTGAATGGCTCCGCGATGAAGGCGTCGTGTTCGTGCCGCCGATGCGCACGCGGCCGGGCTGGGCCGGCCCGGGTCGCACTTGGATCGACGTGTCGATTCTCAAGCAGGCGCTGATCGCCTACGAAGGGGAGAAACCCGTCTACGTCACGCTGGTGTCGACGGGAGCGGACGGCCTCGGCGATCCGCTCGAGACGCACTCCACCGTGCGCGGCCAGTTCTTGATCCACACCAAGCACGTGACGGCCACCATGAGCGGCGACGAGGTCGGCGACGAGTACGATCTGCGCGACGTGCCCTACGTGATGTACTTCAACGAAGGCTACGCGCTGCACGCTGCCTACTGGCACGACTCGTTCGGCAAACCGCGCAGTCACGGCTGCGTCAACCTCTCGCCCGAAGACGCGCGCTTCATCTTCGAGTGGTCGGAGCCGCAGGTGCCGGAAGCGTGGCACGGCGCGCTCTCGCTCCGAGAAGGCACGCTGGTTTACATTCACCCGTGAGCTACCTGAGCGCGCCTTAAGCGCCGCCCGGTGGAAAGCCGGGTTGTGCGGCGCTGCGCACGGGGTCGGCCATGCGATAAAAAAGCCGGCTGGCGTATTCGATCAACGTGAGATCGCTGTCACCCGTCACGCGTGACATGACCTGCGCAACCGGCGTGATCCGAACACTGTTGGCGAGCATTACGACGTACAGGTCCGCGTGTACCTGGGCGCAGTCTTCGTGCACCCAGCGGCCGCCCATGAGCTCGCGCAGCGTTTCACCGAGATAGGCGCCAATCAGCACCGCCAGGCGGCGCGCCCAGATCGGGTTCTCGTCGAGCACCGCCTCGAGCGGCGCGACCAGCGCCAGGTAGCGATCCAGCGCCCCGAGGCTCTCGATCGACAGATCGAGCGGTCCTTCGCTGAGCTGCCGCGCGTACACGCCCACCACTGAATCGACGAGCGCGCGGGCGATGGCTTCCATGCGGCTCGGATCCGGCCATGGCCGGTCGCCCCACGGCACGGGCGGGGATACCGGGATTTGCACGCGGTGTTCCCAGGGCGTCCCCGAAATGTCGGTGCTCGACGGCCCATGCCCGATGTTGAGCAGGATCCCTCGACGCAGGCGCGCCAGTACGAGCTCGAACGGCCGCCACTCGCGCTTGTCGCACTGCACGACCGCCGACAAGAAGTCCGAGCCGGTGCTCTGCCAGGTGCCGCCGCGGGTCTGACGCAACGTCTCGCCGATGTACGCGCCGACCAGCTGGATCAACGCGGCGTCATCGCTCGCGATCGCGCGCGGCTCGGGGCCGTAGATCAAGTCGAGCACGGCAGCGACGCGCGGCATGCTCCAGAGGGATAGATCGAAGGGCGCGAAGTGATGCCAGACGGGCGCGCGACTGAAGAGGTTCGCCGCGCTGCTCGCCACGCTCGGAAAATCCTCGAGGGCCCCGGCCTGCTTCAGCTCGTTCAGCGTGTTCCGGCAAATTTCCTCCATGCCGGCCGCGACGCGCGAGCGCTCACCGGCCACCAGCGCATTCTCGAAGGGGTGCCACAGGCGCGCGCTCTGCGACATGAACTCGAGATGCGGTGCGCGGGGCGCGTCCGTGATCGGCGCGCCCAGCGCGTTCAGCTCGCGACGCAGCAAACGCGCCTCGACGAGGCTCAGGTTGAGTAAGCGCAAGAACGCCTGTTTGGCGTCGTCCGGCCTCCCCAGGCGCGCGGCGGCGACGCCCAGCGCCCAGGCCGCGTCGGCAGCGCGCGAGTCGGCCTCGAGCGCGCGCTCCGCCATCTCCACGGCGTGCTCGGGATTTCCGATGTGCGCCTCGACGCAAGCGCCCAGCGCCAGGACCAGCGCCGGAAGCGGCAGATTGTAGGCCTCGATTCCCTCGATGAGCTGCTTGGCTTCTTCGACGAACCTGCGCTCTCCGCTGCGGCGCGCGACGCGCAATTTGCTCCACGCCAGCGTGAGCCGCAGAAACGGAGAATCGGGATCGTCGTGGTGCGCGCGCTCGCTCTGTTCGAGAGCCTGATCGAGCTCGTCGAGCTCAATCAATAGACGTGCGCAGGAGCCGCGCAGCTCCGGCTCCAGGAGCGGCGCCGAGCACAGCGGTTCGAGCGCGAGCGCCGCTTCCTTGCGCCGGCCCTCGCCGTGAAACGCGCGCGCGCGCAGCAGCTGCTGATCGGGTCCGGTGCTACCGGTCCGGTCGAGGCACTCGAGCGCTTCGGCGAAGCGCGCTTCGTCGAGCAACGCCGCGATGTCGATCACACTCGGTGTGGCTTCGTCGTCGAGCGCAGGCGGAGGACCGGAGCGAATGCGCCCGCTCGTACGTCTCGCCGAGCGCGCGCCTTCGGGGGGCGGGCGCGTCGTCTCGAGCGCGTGCTCTTCGCGAGAAAGGTGCGGATGCGTGTGAGCGAACGGCAAACCGTGCGGTAGGAGCGACGGGATGATGTTCTCCGGCTTCGCCGGCAGGTAGCTCGGTCGCTCGTCCGGAACGCGCTCGAAATTCGGTAGTCCCGGCGCTTTGGGAATCCGCGGCAGGTTCGGGCTCGAGGGCTTTCTCGACTCGAACAGCGCTTCGATCGACGCGCTGTCAGTCAGCGGCCCGCGCGGCGCGGCGGGTTCGGATGGAGGCGCCGAGCCGCCCTCGCGCACGCCACGCTCCACGGCCAAGAGCAGCGTCTCGGCTTCGGGAAACGCGCCCGAAAGTTTCAGCAAATCGCGGACGCGCTGCGCCACCGCGCTCCCGTCCAGGCGTCCGCGTTCGAACAGCAAGCGCGTCGTCAAGTAGCTGATGCCGTGACGAAGGCTCGGCGCGTCGTCGACTGCGCCCAGGAGCCTCTGCGCCTCCTGAAGCTCCCCGCGATCGACGTGCTGTTCGATCAGGCGAAGCTCGGGGTGGTCCAGGGGACCTTTGCGCATGCGCCGCCATGTTATCGCTACCCGAGGCCAGGTTCCTAGGGACAAGCACCCGAGCGCGACAACGAGCTCATAGCGAACGTGCGCAGCGAAAGCCGATCCCGTGACTTTTCGCCGCGGGGTCCTGTGCGTATCGGAACGACGGCCGGAGCCAGGTGGCGTAGCTGCCGTTCCAGCCGCCTCCGCGGATCACGCGTTTTTCCCCGGACGCTGGCCCGGTCGGGTTGCTCTGATCGCGATTTTCGTAGTTACCGTAGTAGTCCGCGACCCATTCCCAGACGTTGCCGACCACGTCGTAAGGGCCGAAACGCGAGCGTCCTTTCTCGAATTTCCCCACGGGCGCGGTGGTGGCGTAGCCGTCGTCCGCGGCGTAGAGCGGCTCGAGCGGGGCGCGCTCGCGCTTGCCCCAGGCGACGCATTCCGAGCCACAGGCGTTCAGATGCTCCGATGTGGGTGTTTCGTCGCCCCATGGATACACGCGGCCGTCGGGGCCGCGCGTCGCGTACTCCCACTCCGCTTCCGTGGGCAGACGCTTGCCCTGCGCTTTGCAGTAGGTGCTCGCCATGTCCCAGGACACGCAATTGGCCGGATGGTCTCTGCGCTCCGGGTCGCCGATCGTGCACACGTCGACGTAAGTCTCGCGGTCCTTGTCCTTGATGCCGGGCCAGGACAGCTCTTTGGCGGCGCGGCGGCATTTGCCTTCGTCCGAGCACGCCTTGTATTCGCCTGCCGTGACCTCGTACAGGTCGATGCAGAACGAATCCAGGCCGACGTTGTGCGACGGTTTCTCGTTGGCGAGCGCTTCCTTTTCGTCCGACCCCATGAAGAACTGTCCCTTCGGGATCGTCGCCATTTTCTCGGGGCAGGTCGGTGCCGGCGGCGGCGTCGGCTCTGGAGGCGGTGCCGGCCGGGCGCCCTGGGTGACGGGAGCGGGTTCTCCGTCGGTTTGTTGTTTGGTGATGAACAGCGCGGCGGCCAGCAGGGCGGCTCCACCGAACACGACACCCGCGGCGACGCGGCCGAATCGCTTGCGTGGGGGGGCGGCCGGCATGGTCAGCGTCGATGGATCGGCAGGCGTCAGCGAGGGTGTCGCCGCCGTGGGCGAGCCCGTCGCGAGCAAGGTCTCGGCGGCGCTCGACGCGATCGTGCGCGGCGGCTGGGAGAATGAACGACCGAGGCCCATCGGTAACGTATTGCCGCCGAGCTCCTGCACGGCTGCGAGCTCGAGCGCCGACCAGAACTCGCCGGCGCTCGCGAAACGCGCGGCGGGCAGCGGCGCCAGCGCGCGCCTGAACACGCCATCGAGCTCGTCGGAAATGGGCACGCCGAAAGCGCGCGGGGTCGGGCGCCGCTCGCCGTTGCTCGCCGAAAACGCCAGCTGCACGATATCGACTCCGTCGAGCGCGGGCCGCCCCGTCAGCATCTCGACCGCGATCAGCGCGAGCGCGAAGACGTCGGTCCAGGGCCCCGTGGCGCCGTAGCTGCGAGTGAACTGCTCCGGAGCTCCGTACTGAGGAGTGAAGGAGCTGATCAGCGTGCCGGTCCTGGCGAGCGCGGCCTGCATGTGCGTGTTGTCGGCCATCAACTTGGCGACGCCGAAGTCGAGCAGCTTGATGCTGGCAGTGCCGGAACGCGCCTGGCCGCCCACCACGAAGATGTTCGCCGGCTTGATGTCACGGTGGGCGACGCCGCGCCGGTGAGCGACCTGCAGCGCGGAGAACACCGGGCCCAGACAGCGCATCACTTCGAGCAGCGCCCACGGCGGAGAGCCGGCTAACCGTTCGCTCTCGAGTACGGTGTCGAGGCCCACACCCTCGAGCCACTCCAGCACGATGAACGGCATCCACAGGCCGTCCGGGGACGTGTACGTGCCGACGTCGCGCGCCTGCACGATGTTGGCGGTCTCGCTGCTCAGCTCGGTGAGGAGCGCTCCCTCCTGAATGAAGTCCTGAGTGAGCTTGGCGCGGTCTTCGAGCGGCGCGGAGGACAGCCCATTGAAGAACTTGATGGCGACCGGCTTGTGCCAGATCGTGTGCATCGCCCGGTACACGACGGCGAAGCCGCCTTCGCCGACGGCGCGCTCGATCGCATACTTCTGCGCGATGGTATGCCCGACGATGCGAAGCGGATCACGTCCCGAGCTCATGAGGCTGCCTCGTTAGGCTGATCGGCGGCTCCCAGCAAGGCGCCGCGTGAAGCCAGGTCGGAAAGCACGCGCGCCGTGCCCTCGATGATGCTTTCGTCGAGCGCCACCCCGGCGTCGTGACAGGCGTCCTCGAGCGCGAGACGCAGCGTGCGGCGCTCGTGCAGCAGGCGCTTCAGGATGGCGGCGGCGAGCGGCGTGAGCTCGAGGTAGCGCACCTCGTGCTCCGGGCTCCGGTACACGAAGAGCGCGGTCGCTCGCTCGGCGGGGGGCGAGAAGTCCGTTTCGCTCTCGCTCAGCTCGTGTACCGCGTAACCGTATTCGACGATGCGCGCGGCTTCGATGAAGCGCACACCGCGCTCGAGCGCGAGCTCGCTTTGGCAGCGATCCCCGCTCGTCGCGAGCGAACCGACTTCGATGCACAGCGACTCGTGCCGCGCCAGGTCGGGGATGTAACCCGGAATGCGCGCATCGCAGCGCCAGAGCGGCTCGCAGAAATCGAGAAACTCCGTCGCCACGTCGCGCAGGTAGTGGCTCTGTGCGCCGCGCTCCCGAAGAAACTGGGCGAGGTATCGCTCGAAGTGCTCGCCCATGCGGGCTGCGCTGCGCGGCACCGCGATCAGCACCGCGTCCCGCAACGTTTCACGCACCAGCTCTCGATACAGCAGCAGCCGTTCGGCGCCGTCGGCCAGCATCGCCGCACGATCCTCGGCCGGCACGCCGCGCTCTTCGAGCCAGCTCGCGAGCGCCTCGGCGTCACGCCGCTCGAGCTCCGGCCCGAGCAAGAGCTCGGCCATCACGTCCTCATGCGCCTGTTGCATGATGATCTTCATAGCGTTCGAGCGCGCGGAGGTAAGCCCGCTCGAGCTCTTCCACCTCGATGAGCAGCTCGGACAAGGGGGGGACGTCGTTGTCCCGTTCCAGGAGCACCGGAACGGGACCGGTCCGTTCCACGGTCCACTCCAGGAGCTCGATCACGGGACTCGAGACCGGGGTGCCGTGTGTATCGATGAGGAGCCCGCTCTTGCGTGTGCCGTGCCCGGCGACATGGATCTCGATCACGCGCTCGAGCGGCAAAGCCGCGATGAACGCGCGCGCATCGAAGCCGAAGTTTCGTGCGTTGACGTAGACGTTGTTCACGTCGAGGAGGAGCTTTGCCGAGCTCCGCTCCAGAATACGGCAGATGAACTCGTGCTCGGGCATCTCTGCCCGACCAGCGCGCGCGTAGGCCGAGATGTTCTCGAGGGCCATGGGCACGCCGACGCTGTCCTGCACGTGCTCGAGGCGCTCCGCCACTCGCCGCGCGTTCTCTTCGGAGAACTTCAGCGGCAGGAGCTCGTGCAGCTGGCGGGGACCGGCGCTGCTGAAACACAGATGATCCGAGTGCCACGGGGAACCGAGCCGCTCGATTTCGCGACGCAGCTCGCGCATGTATGCGCGCTCGGGAGGGGCTGCGGCGCCGAGCGACAGGGTCAACCCGTGCGTGACCAGCGGGTAGCGCTCCTTGAGGCGTTCGAGCGCTTCCGGGTAGTAGCCGCCGCGGCGCATGTAGTTCTCCGGTGAGACCTCCAGAAAGGCGAGACCACTCGGCGGCGCTTCGAGAATCTCATCCAAAAAATCCCAGCGCAGCCCGAGGCCGACCCCAGAAAGGCGGGTTGTGGAAGGTTTCTCGGGCATGCGTTCAGAACTCGTGATGAAGCGCACCGCCGGGCTGGGGACGGGGCCGCCCTGGGCGCGGCTTTGGCGACGGGTCAGACGTCAGCCACAGGTGCCGGCGCCACAAGCATGTTTGGCACCAGCGGACTTCTTGCGCGCGGCCTTCTTCGGCGCCGGCTTGGCTGGCTCCGTCGCGTTCGTCTCCTCTGGTGTCGTTGCCGCGCCTGACGCCGGCGCGGCGGTCGAGGCTGCAGCCGGGTCAGCGCCGGGTTCAACGGATTCCGCTGCCGGTGTTTCACTGACTGGCGCGGACTGTGCGGCGGTGCCCGCGGCTTGGTCGCTCTCGGAATCGGTCGCTTCGGCCTCGGCCGCCGCGGGAACTTCCGTCGCGTCCACCGCGCTCGCTGGCTCCGGTGTGGAGCTCCCGCCGCAGCCGATAGCCCCCGAAAGGGCCGTCAAGGTGGCTGCAATCATGCTGAACGACAGTTTCTGATTCATCCCATTCTCCTTCTCGCGAACGCCTGATGGCTGGAGCGCCCGAGCTCGCCGAGACTCGGCGCGGTGCTCGAACGCCGGCGAGCGTTCTCTCTGCCCTTGCAATCATACGGTGTAACCGGACTCTGGTTTCAACAACGTGTGCCGGTCGGGCGCGCCGGCTCAGCTCGTTCGGGTCAGCGGCCCGGTGCGGGCGTATGGACCAGCACCCAGGCCATGGAAACCCGGGCGTCGCGCGCGATCTTCGTGCCGAGCAGGCCGAAATCGCGGGACACAGCCACACCGTGCGCGTCGCGCGGCTTGATGTCATGCGCCTTCAGGGAGACTACGAGCGGCTCGCGATTTCGGACCACGACGCGACGCGGTAGGACGCCGGGCCGGGGCTCGCCGGCGAACTCGAATATCACCGTCAGCGCCACGCTCGCCTGCGTCCTGAAGCCGTGAAAGGTGAGGTCGCCGACAGCGACGAGGTCCACGGCGCGGAGCGGTCCGAACGTCGGGCCGGGCTCGACACTCGGTCCCGAGTCTCCGCTCGCGGCGTCCGGAGCCGATCCAGACGCAGCGTCTGCCGCTCCTTCGGGAGCGTGGTCCCACGGCAATAGGGTGGCCAGGGTCCGGCCAGTGTGCGCGGCCGATGCGCTGAGGTTCGTGAGCTCGGTGATGGTGAAGCGCGCCCAGCGGAGCCGCGTGCGCTCCGCCTCGGGACGACTCGCGCCGATGTCGAGCCAGTTGTGCGCATCGGTAGTGAAGCGCTGGCGCTCGAGCGCCTTGTCCGCGTGCACGATCAGGCTTCCCAGGTCCGCGCGGAGCTCGCCGCGCGTCCCGGCGAGGTCCAGTGGATCGACGAGCAAGTCCGCGCGCAGCACGCGGATCGCAGCCGTCAGGCGCGCGTCGGGCGCGCGCAGCTCGACGTGCAGCTGGCTCGCTTCGTCGCTGTGAAAGCGCGCGAACGCACGTCGGGGCTCGCTCACGGACGCTGCCGGGCGCGCAGGCCTTGGGTCTTTCTGCTGGGGGTCGGGCGCAGGCGTTTTCGAGCGCTCGCAGGCAACGGCGGCGAGCGCGATCGCGAAGCGTGTCCATGGCGAGTGCGTCATGATCAATGCCAATTTCCGATGCTGACGCCAGGGCCGAAATAGCCGCGCGCCGCGTCGAGCGTTCCGCTCAGCCGCCATTCGGTGTCTTCATGAAACAGGCCGAACACGCTCCACTGCAGCACGTTGAGCTCGAAGCCGAACGTGCCATGAAGGCGCGTGCTGCCGTGGCGGAAGCGCGTCGGCTCCGCGTAGCTGCCGGCGCGCAGCTTCAAGAGCTCGGGCAGCACTTCGCTCTCCACGCCGAGTCGAGGTGACACCACCACCGCCTCTCCGGAGCGGTTCACTTCTCGGTCGAGAAACGACTCGAGCCCGACCGCGTTCTGTGCCTCGCCGCTCACCACCACCGACGATGAAATCAACACATAGGAGCGCGCCATGCGGCGTACTCGCTCGCGCAGCAAACGGTCGACGCGGCGTGCCTCGAGCTCCAAGCGCACCTCGTCGATCGCTTGCTGCGCGTCGAGCTCGGCGCCCTGCGCCGCCGCGGCGGCACCGACGTCACGCCCCTCGGAGCGCGCGCGTGACAGGGCCAGCTCGCGGCGTCGCTCGCGCAGCGCCTCGCGCGCGGCCATCGCCTGGCGCATGCGCGAAAGCAGCGCGCTTGGGTCGTACCAGCGCGGGTTGAAAGGTCGCGGTCCGAGCTGCACGGCCACCCCGATGTTCACGTCCCAGGGTAGGGTGACCTGGTTGGGCAGCCAGAGCTCCTCGGCCGTGCCTTCGAAGAGGACGCTTTGTGCGTCCTTGTCCGGCCGCGTCGTGACGGCGCTGTGTACAGCGGCGCCGACACGGAAGTGCTCGTCGTTCGGGCGCCAGAGCACGCCCGCCTCGAGCCCCGCGCCCGTAGTGTTGAAGAGTTGCCGGTCCCCGCGGCTCGGATCCACGACCGACAGCGCCGTCGTGCGTACACCGGCGCCGATCAGCAGCTGGCCGTCCAGAAAGGCATTCGAGATCATCAAATGCGCTACCCCGAACCGACCTCTCAGTGAGTCGTCGGCGTCGGTTGCGCGCGCAGCCGCTCGGTCGAGGCGATACTCCTGCAGATCGACGGTCAACCCGAAACCCCAGGTCCCGAACTGCAGATCCGCCGCGGCGTTCAAGAACACGACGTTCTGATCCTTGCTCTGGGTTCGATCGTCTCCTTCACTATTGAAGAAGTCTCCGTCCGTGAGCGCGATCGGCAAAGTGAAGCTGAGCCCCAGGTCGTAGTCGAAGTGATCGAAAGACCACGGCACACGCACGGACGGGGCCGCGGGATTCTGCGGATTGCCATCCACGCCTTCGGCGATCGCGACGTAGGCGCCGGCGAGGCCCGTGACGCGGCTGCTCCCGAGCACGGCACCCTGATGCAAATCAACGCTGTAGTCATTGGTGCGGATCGGCGAATGCTCCGGACCGAGCTGGGCGTGCGCGAGCGCCGGCATGAGCGTCACCGCACACGCCGTCCCCAGGCGTGTGAGCGCGTCAGCGAACGCCGAGCGTCGGGCGAAGTGACGACGCATCGACCTACGCCGCGCGCTCGCGTGCCATGCGTCGCTCCGCGGCCAGCACGTTGACCAGAATACCGAGCGCGCCGGCCGCGAACAGCACGAGCATTGGACCGAGCAGGCCGGCCAGGGCCGCGAGCAAGGTGAGCAGCACGAACGTGTCGCGTTTGAAGAGCGGCTGGATCAAAGGCAAGAGGCCTGGCTTGTCCGCGCTGCCAGCCGCGCTGAGCGGATACTTGAGTAAATCGCCGGAACCGATGCGGAGCAGATAGCGGTACTCGAGGCCGGAGGCCAGGGCACCTGCGGCTATCGTGACCAGCGCCGCCACGAGGTACAGGGAGTTGCCCGTGGCGCGGTGCAGGCCGAGCCCAGCGCCCGCGAAAAAGCCGTAGTTGGTCAGATCGTCGCCGATCGTGTCGAGCCACTCGCCGAGCAGCGAGCCCCGATAGGTCACGCGGCTCATTTCGCCGTCACAACCGTCCAGCACGCTCTGTGTCTGGAACAGGAACGCGCCGGTCACGAGCGACCAATAATCACCGCGCGTGGCGAGCGCAGCGCCTGCGAGCCCGACCAGCAGAATGCCGACCGAGACCTGGTTTGGATAAAGTGGCGTCCTGACGAGCCAGCGGGAAATCGCGAGCGAGATGTAGCGGTTCAGCCAGCGGGACGTCCAGCCGTCCTGCGCCTTGCGCAACGAGCGGAACAGGACGCGTTCTGCGCGCGCTCGAGCGGCGCCGTCCACGACGTCAATCGGTTCGAATGCGAACGGGACCTCGCCAGGGGCTTCCGCGGGCAGCTCCAGCGCGCCCTCTGCGCGCTCCTCGAGGCGCTTGAAGGCTGCTCGATGCACGAGCAGGCCCGCTGGCACCGCCGCGCGACGTGCTCCCTCCGGCGCGTGCTCGAGCACGGGGATTTTCAAACGCGTATCGCGCAGCAAAGGCCCGAGGTCGCGGGTGTGCTCGCTCATCACGACGGCGCTCGCGCCCGCCCACTGCGCATCGAGCGAAAGGCGCAACGGCACCGTCAGACCGCCGACGACCGTCGCTGGTGCGCCGGAAGGCTTCGTCAACTCGAGCACCCAGGGTCGTTGCATGGCCGGTTCGTCACCCTCTTTCCTCACAGCGCCGCGCCGAGTCCAGCGCTTTGCGTGCCCGACGCAGCAATTCCCCAGTTTTTTGGCGATCGTTGCAAATTTTTCGCACGGCGGCGTCGCCGGCGCAGCGGCTGCTATAGTCCGCCCCGTGACGTACTCCTCGAGGTTCGAGTGTTTCGCTGGTTGCGAAGGTTCCTGGCCCGTAACCCGCCCGCTGTACCGCTGCCCGACCTGCAATGGTCTGCTGCAAGTCGTTCACGACATGGAAACGTTGCGCGATCGCAGCGGCCCGGCGTGGATGAAACTGTTCGACGATCGCTACAAGCTCAACGAGTGGCCCTACGGCTCGGGAGTCTGGGGCAAACGCGAATGGGTGATGCCCCAGCTCCCCGATTCGTACATCGTCTCGATGTACGAGGGCGGTACGAACCTGTTCTGGGCCGAACGCTATGGGCAGCAACTGGGTCTGAGTGACGTTTGGGTCAAGCTCTGCGGCAACAGCCACAGCGGTTCGTTCAAGGACCTCGGCATGACGGTGCTGGTGAGCGTGGTGCGCATGGCCATCGCCGAAGGCCTGAAGGTCAAGGCGATCGCGTGCGCGTCCACGGGCGATACCAGCGCGTCGCTGGCCGCGTACGGAGCCGCCGCGGGCCTTCCGGTCGTGGTGCTGCTCCCGCGTGGGAAGATCTCGACGGCCCAGCTGGTGCAGCCGCTGGCGCACGGTGCGCTCGTGCTCGGCCTGGACACCGACTTCGACGGCTGCATGGCGATCGTGCAGCGGCTCGCCCAGGAAGGCCTGGTCTACCTCGCGAATTCGATGAACCCGCTGCGTCTGGAGGGTCAGAAGACCGTCGCCATCGAGATGGTGCAGCAGTTCGACTGGCAGGTGCCCGACTGGATCATCTTGCCGAGCGGGAACCTGGGCAACGCCTCGGCGCTCTATGCCGGGCTGAAGATGATGAAGGATCTCGGCATCATCGCGCGCTACCCACGCCTGGTGGTGGCGCAGGCGGAGAACGCCAATCCACTCTACCGCGCCTGGACCGCCGGCAAGCGACAGGTCGAGCCGATCACCGCGACGCGCACGGAGGCGACGGCGATTCAGATCGGCAACCCCGTGAGCGCGCCGCGGGCGGTGCAGGCGCTCGAGGCGCTCGACGGCATCGTGGAGCAAGCGAGCGAGCAAGAGCTCGCGGAAGCGGCGGCGCGCGCTGACCGCACCGGCATGTACTCCTGTCCGCACACGGCGGTCGGCTTGGCCGTGCTCGAGAAGCTCGTCTCACGCAACATCATCCGCAAAAGCGACCGGGTGATCTGCGTCTCCACCGCGAACGGCCTGAAGTTCACGGAGTTCAAGGTGCGCTACCACGAGAATGCGATTCCCGGCGTGCAGAGCCAGCATGCGAATCCGCCAGTCATGCTGCCACCCGACTTCGGCCAGGTGGTCGACGCCATTCACCAGCGTTTCGTGTAGCGCGCTGCGCGGCCGGTCTCGTGCCTGCCGCGCGGCCCTGTGCTCGGCTCAGAAACGCAGGCGGGCGGCCGCACCGCCGCCGTACTGATTCACGTAGGGCGCCACGTTGAGCTTTGCGTGCCTCGGACGCAGGCGTCGCGCGGTGTCGGCGCCCGGCGCGCTCGAATCGGAGCTCGTCAGCAGCACTACACCCGTTACGCCGAGCGTGATGGCGACGCCGAACGCCATGTCCGCGATCAGAGCATTGCGCTCCACGTCGTCGGCGCCGTCGCTGCTGGGCGCATCGTCGTAGTCGCTCTTGGCGCTCAGTGCTTTCAGCCCGAAAACCGTGCCGACCACGGCGCCTGCGCCCGCAACGCCGAGCGTGATGTAAGCCGGGACCTTGCTGCGCGGCTCGGGAGGAGGTGCCGGCTCTTCGGACGCGGCAGGCGCGGGCTCAGGCGCGGCCACCGGCGCGGGCGGCACTTCCGCTTGCTCGGCCGCAAGCTCCACCTTCTGTTCGCTCTTTTCGCCCGTGACGACGTTGACCTCGACCTCTTTCGTTTCGTAGCCCGGCAGGGTGAACGCCACCTTGTGGGCTCCGGGGGTCAGCTTCAACGAGAGCGGGGTGACCCGGCCTTGCGGTTCACCATCCACGTTCACCGTCGCGCCAGGAGGCGCGGTCACGAGATTCACTTCACCCATCAGGCTGGCCTTGAGGGATTCGAGCCGTGTCTTGGATTGCGTCAGCTTCTCTTCGCCGACCTTTGCCGCGTCAGGATTGGCGAGGAATTGCTCGTAGGCGGCGATGGCCTCGTTGCTCTGGTTCAGCTTGTCGTGGCTGGCAGCCACCCAGTATTCGGCATGAGGGGTAGGGATCAGCCCGTGTGCCTGTTTGAAGTTGGTGAGCGCCTTCTCGTAGTCGCCCTTGTTGAATGACTTCTCCCCGTCCGTGTAGGCCTTGCGCGCCTGGTCGCGCGTTTTCTTGTCGGGTTTCGCGGCAGCCGCGCCGCCCGCCGGCTCCGCGTCGGCCTTGGCTGCCGCCGCTTTCTTGGCCGCTGGCTTGTCCTGGGCGTGGGCGAGGGGCGCAAAACCGGTCGCCGTCAGGCAGGTGGCAACGAGCACGGCACTCAGGCGAGAGAAGACAGGCGAAGTAGACGCTCGGAACATTCGGGTTAGCCTCCGCCGGGCGGCCGGACCGCACGGTGCGGTCCAGGCTAGACCGCGAGGGATCCCGGGACAAGCCCCGGTTTGCTGTAGTCTTCTTTCACGTTCGCACATTCGCGCAGCTTCGCCGTGGGCCGCTCGGGGACCTGTTCATGAATAGTTCACCGCCCGTAGATTCTGCTCGCCTCCGCCAGTCGGCCGACACTCCGGGTGGGTCCGCAGGGTTGAGTGAAAGCGTCGCGCCGAGCACCTTGGCGCCGCGCTCCGACGCAGGTCCGCGCTCAGCCGCCTCGCTGGTGCTCGACCGGCAGCCGCGGCCTCCGCCGGTACCTCGCAGAACTGGAGCGCGCGCCGAGCTCGGCAGCTTGCGTGCGCGCGCAGCGCTGCACAGCGAACGATCCGACATCGAAGGCGAACGCGCGGCGCTGCTCGAGCTCTGCCGCGCGCTGGCCGCGCGCGGCAGTGAGCTCGAGGCCGCGATCAAGTATGCACGGCGCGCGCTCACGCTCGGCGACGACACGAATTTGCGCGAGGAGCTCTCGGGCTGGTTCGCGGGAATTGGTGAGCCGCTGCTCGCGGCGCGCACGCTGCGAGCGCTCGCCGGCGAGACGTCGGGCCGCAGCGCTGCGCAGATCTGGACGCGCGTGGCGGTGCTATCGGCGCGCGCCGGCGACGCCGCGACTGCAGTCGATGCGCTCTCCGAAGCCAGCCAGCAATCGCCCGAAGACGCCGTGCCCTGGGAGCTGCTCGGCGCCACCTTCGCGTGGGCACCCGAAGTGGTGAGCGCCGAACGCGCCGCGAGCGCGTACCTCGAAGCCGCCAGCCGCCGCGAGGCGCGCGGCGAGCGCGCCGTAGCCTTCGAGCACCTGCTGCGCGCGTTCGAGATCGCGCCCGCTTGTGCGCCCGCGGCCGAGCGGCTCTTCGGGGCGCTCTCGGCGAGAGGCCGACAGGCCGCCGCCGACGAAGTCGCGCGCTGGCACGCGGGCTTCGCTGGCGAGCGCGCCGCCGCCCTGCACGCACAGCGCGCGGAGGGTGCGCTTCGCGAAGGCGATCTGGCACGAGCGCTCGGCGCCGCGCTCGACGCGCGTTGGGAGGCAGCGCTCGATGGGCCCGCTGCGGTCTCGTGCGACGAGATCTTGGAACGCGCCGGCCTGTACGAGCTCCTGGCGGCGCGCCTCGAGCTCGCGTGCGACGCCGCGCCCGCCGCGCTGGTTCTGGGGCTTCGCCTCAAGTTGGGGCGCCTGTACGCGGGACCCTTGGCCAGCCCTGAACGCGCCGCGGAGGCGTGGATTGCGGCAGTGCTGGCGGATGCGGCCTGCGAAGAGGCCAAGGTGAGTCTGCGCGAGCACGCAGCCAGTACGCGCGATCCGCTCCCGCTCGTCGAGGCGTTGATCCGCGTGGGCTTGGCCGAGGAGGCCGTGCTGCCCGACCGCGTCGCGTGTCTGCGCGAGCTCTCCGTGCTCGCCGAGCAGCGGCTGTCGGATCCGGGCCTGGCGCTCTGGGCATTGCGCACGCTCCTCCGGCTGAGCGCGGAAGACGAGGAATCGCAGCAGGCGCTGCGGCGTCTGGTGCCGCGCGCTCGGCTACAGGATGAAGCGCTGAGCGAAGCGCGCGCCACGCTCGAATCGGCAGAGGGTCCGCTGCGCGGCGAGTGCTTGCGCAAGATTGCCGCGATCCTGCAGGGACGTCCGGACCGCGTCGATGAGCAGGTGAGCGTGCTGCAGATGCTCGTCGAGCTCGCGCCCGATGAGCGCATCTGGACCTCCACGCTGGAGCGCGTGCTGTCCCGGCACGCGCGCTACGCGGAGCTCGCGGCCGCCTTCGGCTCGCTGGCCGCGCGCCTGCCGGAGGGTGCGGAACGCGAACGCCATGCGCTGCTCGCCGCGACCGCGACGCGGCGCACGGGTGACGAGCGCTCGGCGCTCCACGCGCTGCGGCCGTTCGTGCAGGGAGCGCGCGCGCAGTCTGCTGCGAGCCATCTGGCGCTGGTGCTGGCCACGCGCCTGGGCGACGAGCAGACTCGCGCGGAGGCGCTCGTGCGGCTCGCCGCGCCGCTCGCGCCAGCGCTGCGCGCCGCGCTCTTGAGCGTCGCCGCCGAGCTGCTCTTGGCTTCGGGCGACGTGCTGCGCGCGCGCGACGCCGCCGATCAGGCTTGCGCTGCCGATCCCTCTGCGGCGCGGCCTGTCGCTGCGCGCGCCGAGATCGCGCTCCGAGATACGCCGGCGGCGAGCGCGCAGGCTCTGGAACGGGCTACGGCCGTGCTGATCCCGCGCGGGTCACTGTGCGAGGCGCTCTGTGAGGCCTACGTCGCCCTTGAAAATCCAGGATTGGCGCTGGTGTTCGGGCAGCGCGAGCTCGCGCTGTGTCCGGCATCCGAGGGTCGCTTGAAGCGCTTTCTCGCGCGCGTCATGCTCGCGGGGGACGCGGCGAAGCTCGCCGATGCGCTCGTCTGGTTGATGTCGCAGGCGCAGCCGTTCAAACCGTTCGCGGCGGAGATCGTGCGCGCGCTGCGCCTGCTCGCGACCCGCGATCGCACGCGTGCGCTCGCCGTGGCGCGGCGGGTTCTGGACGTGCTGGGCCCGGGCGTCGCGGAGGTGCGGCAGGCGCTCCTCGACGTCGCGGGCACGCTCGCCGAGCCAGCGCTCGGTCTGGCCGTGCTCGAACGCTGGCTGGCCACCGGCGCCGCCGGCGCGGTCCGCGCGGACGTGCTGCTCGCGCTGTTCGAGCGCCGGGTCGGGTTCGACGATGCAGACGCCGCCCTGCGTACCTTGTGTCGGGCGCTCGCGGACGGAGCCGCACCCGATACCGTCCTGACGCTGCTGGCCCGTGCCCCGGCGGCTCAGAGCTCGGACGGCGAGCTGTCGGCCCTCGAAGCGCGCGCGGAGGCGCTCAGCCTGCGATCAGACGCGGACTCGACACAGGCGGCGCACGCGCTGCGCGAGCTCGGCGCGGCGCGCTGGGATCTGTGCGGCGACAGTGACGGCGCCGTCAAAATCTGGGAGCGCGCAGCAGAGCTCGCACCAGGGCAGGGAGATCGCGAATTCGCAGCCGATTTGCTGGCTTTTGCCGGACCGGTCGAGGCGGCCGCGCGCCTCTCGAGCTGGGCTGTGCGCGAAC
>DATDJP010000215.1:0-45518 GCA_036520475.1 Polyangiaceae bacterium
CGCGGCGCGTCCGGGGGAGGAGCGCCGCGACGCTTCGATACGAGCGACGGCTTACGGACGCGCGGCGTGAGCCGGCGCTGAATCCGTCGCGTCCAGGGCGTCTGGAGCGTCGCACACGCGGTGCATCCAGCCGTAGCGATCCGGGGCGCGGCCGTACTGAATGTCGAGGAGCGCGCGACGAAACTCCGCCGCGATAGGCCCGGTCTGACCTTGGCTGATCGTCCAGGTGCCGCGATCGCTCTTCGCGGTACCGACGGGCGTGATGGCGGCCGCAGTTCCGCACGCGAAGACCTCGGTCATGTGCCCGCTCTGCAGATCGCGCTCCCAATCGTCGAGCGTCACCACCCGCTCTTCGACGGCGTAGCCGCGATCCCGGGCGAGCGTGAGCAGGCTGTCTCGAGTGATGCCAGCGAGCAGCGTACCGGACAGCTCAGGCGTCACGAGCGTGACGTCTGCGCCGCGGCGATACACGAAAAAGATGTTCATGCCGCCCAGCTCTTCGACGCGACGCCGTTCGATCGCGTCGAGCCACACGACTTGATCGCAACCATGACTCTGCGCCTGCTGCTGAGCGAGCAAGCTGGCCGCATAGTTGCCGGCGCACTTGGCAGCGCCAGTGCCGCCCGGGCTGGCACGAACGTAGTCCGCCGATATCCAGACTGTCACCGGCTTCATGCCCTGCGGGAAGTAGCTGCCCGCCGGTGAGGCAAACACCATGAACAGATACTCGGAGCTCGGCCGTACCCCCAACGCCGACTCGGTCGCGATCATCAGCGGCCGGATGTACAGGCTCTCGTCAGGCGCGGCGGGAACCCAACGGCGATCCTGAGCGATCAGAAGATCGGCCGCCTGCACGAACCATTCGGCGGGGAGCTCGGGCATCGCCAAACGGATCGCGGAGCGATTGAAGCGCGCTGCGTTGGCGTCAGGCCGGAACGTTGCAATCCCGTCGTCCTGCTGGCGATACGCTTTGAAGCCTTCGAAAATGGCCTGGCCGTAGTGGAGCGACGACGCCGACGGCCAAAGTTGAAGCGGCGCATACGGTTCCAGCCGTGCGTCGTGCCAACCCCTCCCGACGACGTAACGTATCGTCACCTGATGCTCGCTGAAAACTCGACCGAAGCCGGGGTTCTGCAAGCGACGACGCCGCTCATCGGCGCTCATCGGCTGAGCCAAGGGGTGGAGCTCAAAGTGCAGGCTTTCGGAGCGGCTCACGACGACCTCATGCGCGCGGCATCCACCGCGCTGACGGAGAAGGACGTCAGTATAGCGAGAAGCTTCGAAGCGCTCGAGGCAATCGCATGCGCTCGTAGGCAACGTGGCGCGCGACTGGTTTGACCAGACGCGCGTCACTCGATCGGAGCTCGCGTATCGTGCGCGTTTTCGTGGGCGCACGCTGTCGCGCGCGTCAGTGGCGCCAGTTCGGTTTCGACGGCTCGCGCACCGCCTCGCCGGCAGGAGGCGGGATCGCGAAGCGTTCGTCGCCGAGGGCCGGTTCGGCGGCCGGTGCGGTGGTGCCGTCATCCGCGGGATTTGCGGAACCGTCGGGCGAAACGCGGCGAGCCGGAGCGCCGTGCATGCCATGCGCCGGCGCGCCTGCACGACGTGATCGTGCGCGCTGCCAGATCGCACGCTCCTGCATCAGCAGCGCGTCGATCAACTCTTCCGAGGGTGCCTCGAGGAGCAGTCCCGACGAGGTGGGATCGAGCAACTCGAGCAGCGCCAGGATGCCGGCGCGCAGATGCGCGTCGTTCGAGAAACACGCGCGCACGCACTGCGCCCGCGCCACTCTGCCGCGATGTTTGCGGATCTCGTCGTACATGAGCGCGATCGACTTGAGGATCGCCACCGACAGGTAGCGATGATTGGGCGGCAAACGATCGAGCTTCCGCAAGCGCTCTTCGATCGCCGAGCGGCGCACCGGTTCTTTGGCGACGATCGGCGCCGGCTCGGGGGCGAGCGGCGGCTGCTGCAGCGTCGGCTCATCCGTGCTTCCGAGCGCTTCGTCACCGCGGCCAGCGCCCATACCCGTGCGCATCCGCACGGGCGGCACAGGCGGCTTCAGACGCAAATGCGAGTCACGGTCGCGGCGCGGTGGCGTCAACGTCTCCAGGCCGCAAGGGATGGCAACCTGGTCCACGATGACACGCTTCCAGGTGTGCTCGACGGGCCAGTTCGAGAACAGCTCTGGTGCGTGGATCAGCTCCAGCAGCCGCTCGGGATCCGGAACCGCGCGACTCTCGGCGCACCACAGAGCGTACTGGAACACACCGCGGAGCTGGTCCGGCGAGGCGTGCGCAGATAGCTCGCCGAGCGGGACGTTGCTGGTGAGCTCCACGAGCGTCACGAGCTCTTCTTGCAGCGCGCAGCGCAAGATGCAGCCGAGTCGCTCGAGCGCTACGGGCCGCGCCGACGGATCGATGCTGGCTTGAATCAACCATTGTCCGCCGGTCGCGAACTTCCAGAGCGCGCTCGCGTCGAGCGTGCGCACCAGCGCTTCGGCGGGCAGGTGCTCGAGCAGACGCATGCCATCCGTGCGACCGTCTTCGAGCGCGAGTTGCAAATCTTGGACGGCCTGGGCTGCGGACCGACTTCTCGCGATGCGATCTGGGATACCGGTGACCTCGACGAGCACCCGGACGCGCAACTCGGGATCCGCCTCGAAGGCGGGCTCGAGACTGGCAGGGCCGAACCACTCGAGGAACTGCTCCGCCGTTCGCCAGCTGCCCCTCAAACATTCGTTGAACACGCGCGCGAGAAAGCGCAAGCGACGCTCTTCCAACAACACGGAATTAGCTCCAATGTCAGTCACGAGATGGCCCAAACTACCACGCGCAGCGCCCCTCCTCCATGCCTTCTACGGCATCGAGTCACGTACGATCACCGCAAGCTCGTAATGATCTTGGGCCTCGGTACCAAGGACACCCCTGTTCGATTGAATGGCGTTTTCACGCAACGATAACCGGCGTTTTCGGGGCGCCCCTAAGGCACCGCCGTGATCGCGCGCGGAGTAGTTCGACCATCCGGCCCAACCGAGCCGCTACGCGCTGTCGCATCGTGATCTGCAGAGTACCCTTCGAGTCCCATTTCTGGAACGTCGAGGCCCGCCAGTTCATCTTCTCGTGCGACGCGATTGCCGACCAGCATGCGAAGCCCGAGAAACGTCAGGGCGCTCAGGGCGCCGACGTAGACGATGTTCGAAGCAGCCCCGACGAGCTGCGCCACGAGCTGGCCCGAATCCCCATACAAGGCCCCTCGCACCGTGCCCGGAACGCCATTGATGTCGGCCCCGTAGGAGCCGTCCGCGAAGAGACCGACGGCGAGCACGCCCCAGAGCCCGTTCGCACCATGTACGGCAATCGCACCGACGGGATCGTCGATACGCAAACGTGTTTCGACGAACACCATCGCGAGCACGACCAGCACGCCCGCCACTGCGCCGATCAGCACTGCGGACGGCGCACTCACGAACGCGCAGGGCGCGGTCACCGCCACCATACCCGCCAGCATGCCGTTGCACATCATCGTGACGTCCGGCTTCCCGAACCGGTTCCAGACGTACAGGCAAGCAGCGAGCGCTCCCGCGGCCGACGCCAACATCGTGTTGGTCGCGACCACGGCGATGCGCGCGTCCGTACCCGCCAGCGTCGAGCCCGCGTTGAAACCGAACCAACCGAAGGCAAGGATGAACGTTCCGGTCACCACCAAGGGAATGTTGTGACCGGGAATGGCGTTGGCCGTGCCGTCGCGTGAGAACTTACCGACGCGCGGTCCCAGTAGCTGGGCACCGACGAGAGCCGCGACTCCTCCGGTCATGTGGACGGCAGAGCTGCCAGCGAAATCGACGTGCCCGTGCCCCAGGCCCAGGTTCTTGCCGAGCGCCGACAGCCATCCACCACCCCACACCCAGTTGGCGTACACGGGATAAATTAGCGTGGATACGACGACGCTGAACAGCATGAACGACGAGAATTTCCAGCGCTCGGCGAGCGCACCAGTGGGGATCGTCGCCGCCGTGTCCATGAACATCATCTGAAACAGAAACAGCCCGGCGACGGCCGGCGTCAGCACGCCGGGCGTCAGGAAGAAGCCGGTCGTGCCGAACAATCCCCATTGCCGGCCCGCTATCTCCACGACGAACTCGCTCGATAGACGTGCGTCCCCGCCCAGCGTCGAGAGCGCGCCGACTCCCCCCATTTGCAGCGCGAAGCCCACCGACCAGTACCCGAGGATGCCGATCGAGTAGACGATCAGGTTCATGCCCATCGTGTGCGCGGCGTTCTTCGCGCGCGTCATGCCAGTTTCGACGAGCGCGAAGCCCGCTTGCATGAACATCACGAGGAACGCACAGAGTGAGATCCACACCAAGTTCAAGGCCGTGCGAGTGTCGGCGATCTGGCGTGCGAGCTCGGAGGGGTCTGCGCCGTTCATGTGTGATGCTCCTTCGAAACACCCCTGCCAGAGCGATGTTTCGCGGGTCTTTCGCGCGCGCTTCACAGGAAAAAGCTGCGCTGCGAGGCGCGTGTTTCAGCGCGTTTTCCGGCGCGCGATCGCGAGAGTTTCGGCGAAAAATCACTTGCTTGTTACGCAGCCCGTCCCGCATTGTGCCATTCGCTGTCCATGCGCGAAGTCGTTTCTCTCGCCCCCGATTCTGATGATCACGCAGCGCCGACGAGCGGCTTTCGCGCGAGCATCGAAGGTGCTTCCCTCCCCGATTTGATTCAAATGGAGTGTCTCGCTCGATCGAGCTCGGCGTTCCGAGTCACGAGCGTAGGCAAGGTCGGGTATCTCTACTTCGATGCTGGCGAGCTCGTTCACGCCTGGAGCGCCGACCATGTCGGAGAGGCGGCCGTGCTCGAGATCCTACAGTGGGCGCAAGGCACCTTCGATGCGTGCAATGTCCAGCGACCCGATCGGCCTTCCATTCACACCAGCTGGCAACACCTGCTCCTGCGCGCGGCGCAGCGGCGCGACGAATCCGGGCGACACCAGGTCATGAGCTTTTCCAAGCCGCCTCATCCTCGCGCGCGCAGCACGGAGCGAAACGCCGGAGAGAGCAAACCCGTGCCGCCAGCGAGCCGCGCTGCACCGAACCCCGAACGTGGGCTCGAGCTCGCGGTGCGGCTCGACGCGCGCGGAAATGTGCTGAATAGCCGCGGTGAGACCGCCGACTTCGCAGATCTGGTCGCCTACGCCGCTCGGCTGGCGCAGTTGATTGGCTCCGATCTCGGCATGGACCGGCTCGTGGCTGCGGAGTGCACCTGCGAGCGCAGCCGTTACTTGATTCACGTCGAGGATTCAGGACAGGTGCTGGCGCTAAAAGCCGGCAAGACGGCGGACCTGGCCAGTTTCCGTGCGCGCTTCGGATTGTGATGGTCACGTCAGCGGTGGTCTGTCAGGTGCTCGGCACGTTGCGCGACGTGGAAGGCGTGCACGGCAGCTTCGTCCTGAGTAAGGGCGGAGACTTGCTCGCGAAGGATTTGCCGGCGGTGTTCGACGACAGCCTGTTCGCGATCGTGGGCCCGCGTATCGTGCGTTTCTACGGCGCGTTGACAGCGCAGGGCGAAGAGCTTTGCCAGGTGGTGATGCGGTTCACACAGCACAAGCTCGAGGTCCGACCCGGCGTGTCGGGCTTCGTGTGCGTACTCTGCGACGTGAACACCAACGCGGCAGCCCTGCGCATGGCGATGGCGCTGGTGGCGCGTGGGCTCGAGCCGGAGCTCAGCGGCATGACGTACGACGCACCGGCGACTCTGCCGCCTCAGCTCCCCACCGGCGTCGATGAGCTGACCCCGGCACCCGCGACCCCAGAACGCAGCACTCTGCTCTCGCCTGCCAGCACCGCGCGCGCCCCCATCACGTATCGCGGCCGCCGTTTGGCGTGAAGCCGAGGCGTGACGTCACTCGGCGGGCGCGACCGCACGCGCTTCCTTGATCGACTGCGCGCACTGCACGGCGAGATACACGGCCAGCACGAGCAGCAGCGCGCCCACGAGCGCGTTCAAGCTCGAGGCATTGACGCCGAGCGGCGCGCGCAAGGCGGCGCGGATCTGCAAAAAGAGCGACCAGACGGTGACGGCCGTCACGAACACGCAGGGCGCCAAGGTGAACCAGATGCGTCGCTTTTCGCGGTACAGCCACACGGTGATGCCCATCAAGGTGAGCGCCGCCAGTAGTTGATTGGCAGTACCGAACAGAGTCCAGAACAGCATGTAGGTGGGCTGCTGCCCCGGCACCTGTGGACCGCTGATCAAAAGCAACGTCGCCGGTATGATCACCGTAGCGAACGTCGCGAGCATACTGCCGCCGAGGCCGGTCGTGCCGAACAGCTCCTGGAGGATGTAGCGTCCCAGCCGCGTCGCCACGTCGATGGTGTCGAAGATGAAAGTCGAGAACGCCATCGCCCCGAAGGTGACGGCGAAAGTGCGATTCTCCTCGCCGATCAGCGTGGTCAAGAAATGGCCGAGACCGTCTCCGTAGATGCGACCAGGGCCGCGCCCGGCGACCGCTTCAGGCGGCACGAACATCACCGTCGCGAGCGCGATCACCGCCACGAACGCCTCGAGCAACATCGCGCCGTATCCGACGGACTGGCAATGGCTCTCCTTGGAGATCTGCTTGGACGTCGTGCCGGAGCACACCAGACCGTGAAAACCCGAGCATGCCCCGCAGGCGATGGTCACGAACAGAAATGGAAAGAGCGAGTCCGTCAGCTTCGGCCCCGTCCAGCTCTTGAACGCCGGCTGCGCGATGGGCAGGTTGCCGAAGAAGATCCCGAATATTCCGACGCCGAGCGCGACGTACAGCACGAAGCTTCCCAGGTAGCCGCGCGGCTGAAGGAGCAACCAGACCGGGAGCAGCGCCGCCACGAAGCAGTAGCCCATGATCACGACGCCCCAGGTGCGCGAGCCAAGCACCAGGAGCGTGCTGTGCTGGGTGCCGAACCAGACGACGAGCAGCGTCGCCGGGACGAACACAGCCGTCAAAATCCACAATTTCGGCGCATAACGCCGCTGGATGAGGCCCATCAGCACCGACAAACCGAGATACAGGAAGCTCGACAAGGCGACGGCGCCACCTGGGTTGAAACGGAAGTCACCCCCCGCCAGCTCTTCGGTCTTGCCGACGAAGGTGTTGGCGGTGATGTCGGCGAACGCGACCAGCACGTAGATGAGCGCGAGCCAGATGAACAGCAGGATGGCTAGCCAGGCTTTACGCCCGACGTGCGCGCGGATGAGCTCTGCGACCGACGCGCCTCCGTGGCGTACGCTCGCTATCAGCGACGAGAAGTCGTGCACGGCGCCGATGAAAATTACGCCCAGGCCGATCCAGATCAGGCACGGTAGCCAGCCGAACGACAGGCACGCCATGATCGGACCCGCGATGGGACCCGCCGCGGCGATCGCGGAGAAGTGCTGTCCGAAGAGGTAGAAGCGTGGCGTGGGCACGTAGTCCACCCCGTCGTTGCGCTCCACCGCAGGCGTCGTGCGTGCGTCATCCAGGTTGTACTGACGCACCAAGAAGCGGCTGTAGAACCGATAGCCGACGAACAGCACCAGAATGGAACACAGAGCGACCAGGGCCACGGCGCCCTCTTATATTCCATCCGCCGAAACGCGCTTCAATCCCCGTCCCAGGGCTTGCCAAGCTTCTTTAAAGACTCTTTGGCCTCGTCCCGGTAGGCCGAGTCGCGCGATCCGGACCGCAAGAAGGCTTGCCAATGCTTGACCGCGTCGGGCCGCAGCCCGATCGAACGCGCCATTTGCAGGTGCGCTTCGGCGAGCCAGAGCGGCTTCGGATCCACGCGCTCGCCGAGCTCGATGGCCTTCTGCAGCTGGGCGCGAGCCGGGTCCTGGCGCCGGTTGGAAGACAGCAGCTTGCCGTAGCGGAACGCCCAGAGCGCGTTTTCGGGCTCCGCGGCCACGGCCTTCTCCCATTCCTGCAAGGCTTCGTTTTCCACGCCGAGCTCGTCGTACGCGTCAGCCAGGGCGGCATGTGCTTCGTGGCGCGTGGGACGCAGCTCGAGCGCTCGCAGCAGGTCTTTCACGGCGTCTTTCACCGCCCCCTGCCGGCCGCGGAGCACTCCGCGTTGCCAGTATGCGTCGGCGAGGCTTTGATCCATGGCGAGCGCCTTGTCGAGGGCATCCTCGGCCTTCGTGACGCGCCCCGCCTCGTTGGCGGCCCAGCCCACGTAGAGCCAGTACTCTGCGCGATTGGCGTCGAGCTCGGTCGAGCGCTCGAGAATGCGCAGCGCCTCCGCGAGACTCTTGCCTTCGATCAGCAACGCCCGGCCGAGACAGTGGTTGGTCTCGGCGGAGTTCGGCCGCATCGAAAGCACCTTGCGAAGCAGCTCCTCTGCTTGCTCCGCTCGACCCGCCGCGATTTTGCCGCAACCGACGCGCAGCATCAGGTCCGGGTCATTCGGCGCTTTGGCGAGGGCCGCTTCGTACGCCACGAGCGCCTCTTCGGCGCGTCCCGCCGATTCGTAGAGGAGACCCCGCTCGAGCGCCAAGCCCGGGTAGTCGCGGTCGACGGCCGCCACCTCGTCGAAGAGCTTCTGCGCCTCTTCGAACGAGCGGTTGCGTCGCAGCGCGACGCCGAGCCGGAATTTGGCGGTCAGCTCGCCAGGCTCGGCGCGCAGCGCCTCCCGGAACTCCTTGATGGCGTCCGCGTGGCGCCCCTCGGAAAGCGCCAGCTCGCCGAGGCCCAGGTGGATGCTCGACGAATCCTTGAGTATCGCCCGCGCGTCGGCGAGCGTCTTCTGTGCTTCGGCGCGCCGGCCCTCCTGGTTCAAAAGCTGCGACAACGCGATGTAAGCGTCCACCACTTGAGGATCGGTCTGGCCCTGTGTGATCGCGCCGCGGTAAGCTTTTTCCGCGTCTTTGCGGTTACCGCCGGCCTCGAGGACCTTGCCATACCAGTACGCCACGCGCATCGACTGCGGATGCGCTTCGAGCAAGGCCTTCAACATGGCCTCAGCTTCCTGCTGTTGCTCGAGCGCGAGCTTGGTCTTCGCCACGCCGACCTTCGCGGCGATCTCGTCGGGATCGGCCTGCATGGCCGCCTCGAAACGCGCCAGTGCTTCGGAGAAGCGACCCGCGCGGTACAGCGCGTCTCCGAGGCCGACCAGGGCGCGCGCGTTCTTCGGATTGATCTTCAATGCCTCGCTGTATGCGGCTTCCGCGCGGCTGACGCGCCAGCGGCCCAGGTGGATCTCGCCGAGCAGCGTTTGCGCGGTCACGATCTCCTCGGGGCTCGCCGCGGCCGAATCCGCCACGACGCCCTCCAGCGCGCGCACCGCTTCCCCTTCCGCGTCACGCAGCGTGAGGCGCGCAGCCAAGATGCGAGCCCCCGCGTGCTTGGCGTTGCTCTGTAGCAGCTGTCGAGCAACCGCGAGCGCTTCGGCCGGGCTACCGCTGGCCTCGTGAGCACGCGCGAGCCCGAACGTGGTGCGTGCGCTCTTCTCGATGTCTGCCGCCTGTTTCCAGGCCGCGAGCGCAGCGGCAGGCTCCTTGGCCTTCAGCTCGAGCTCACCACGCAAGACGAGCGTGTCGATGTCCTTGGCGTCGCTTTGCGCCAATGCCTCGAGCTGCTGGCGCGCGCGTGTGAGTTGTCCGGTGACGATGGCCTGCGCCGCCCGCGCGAGATCGACGTGACGGTCGCCGCTGACCTCTTTCAGTTCCTCGAGCAGGACCTGACCGCGCGCGCGCAGCTCCGGATCGGTGCCGAAGCGCAGCTCACGAGCGTAGGCGACGAACGCCGTATACGCGCCGAGCGCTTCCACGCGTTTGGCTCGCCCCCTCGCCTCTTCGATGACCCGGTACGCCTGCTGTGCTGCCGGATACGTGTCCGTCGCGAGCTCTGCGCGCGCCGCAGCAACGGCGCTCCCGACCAGCTGCCGGTGCTCGCCGCCCTTCAGGCGGTCGCTGATCCAGTAGGCGCCAAATGGCCCGATCTCCGGCACCATGGCCAGCGCTCCGCCACCGATTGCCAGGAGCGCGATCACCAGCGCCACTATCCGGCCCCGGCGCGGCTTGGCGGGGCGCGGCCGAGGTGCCTCGGCCACCCCCCGCGCCACCTCCCGCGCCACGACGGCGGGGGCGGTGGCAGCGGCGCGAACCACGCCGGGCGCCTGCAAGCGCGTCGAAGGTTTCGCCGCTTCCTGCGGGATCGCTCCGAACTCCATGTCGTCCGCAGCCGCGCTCAGCGCCGGCGCAAAAGGCGCAGCGTCCGGAGGCGGCAAAATGTCGGCACCGTCCAGGTTCACCTCGCCGTAGGCCACACCGCCGCCCGCCTGTCGTACGACTTGGGGACCGCCGAGCGAAGGAGCCGCTCCACGCAAGTCCGCTTCGAGCGCGGGCGCCGGAGGTGGTGGAGCTGGTGAGCCGGCTTCGGGCAGCTCGAGCTCGCCGAAATTGCCTCGCGGATCAGCCAGGCGCAGGGGCGGATTCGAGAGCGACGCAGGCGCCACACGACCGTGCTGCCCGGAAGCTCCGCTCGGACGAACCGGATCCGACAGCGGTGGGGCGACCGAAAAGTCTTCGCTGGCCAGGCTGAGGCCGATGCCGACGCTCGCAATGCCCCCCGCAGGAGTTGGGAGCCCGGGAGCGACCGCGCGCGGCAGTCCAGCGGCGGGCGATGGCAAGCCCACCGAAGGAGCCGGCAGCTGTGCAGCGGGCGTGGGTAGCCCGGCGGCGGGATTCGGAAGCGCGGCGAAGGGACTCGGAAGGTCCGCGCCCGGTGCCGGCAGATCCGCAGAAATCGCCGGCAACCCTGCCGCTGGAGACGGCAGCCCCGGAATCTCCGCCGCGGCGGGCAGATCCGCTTCGAGGTCCAGAGAAAACTCCCGCGACGACGGGGGTGGCGGGCTGTGACCTTGGAAGGCGCTTGGTAAGTCGATCTCGCCGAAACCGGGCTGCGGTCGCGCAAAGCCGACGCTAGGCAGGTCCGGGATCGCTGGCTCGGGTTCGGTTTCCCTCGTGCTGGCCGAGGACGCGCCGCCTCGTGGTTGGGGGGCACGTCCCACCATGGGCAAATCCGTGTCGGGGGACGGCTTGACCTTTACGCTCAGAGCGGCCGGCAGATCGACGTCTCCGAGGTCCGGTGCCGGCGCTGGCGGTCGGCGCGGTGGCACTTGTGGCGCCGGTGGCACTTGTGGCGCCGGAGGGCGCGGGCGCGGTCTGGGCGGCGCAGTTGCGGGCAGATCCGCGCGGTCGTTGCGGCTCGTGACGGGTGCGGGCAGATCCGCCTCCAGTGGGGCGGCCGGCTTTACAGGCTCCGGTGCCGTCGCGCGTCCGCCGACCGTTGGCAAATCGACTTCGTCATAGGCGCCGGAGATTGTGCGCGGCGGCATGGCCCCACCTGCGGCGCGAAGCCGCGGGCCCGCTGGACCACCCGCTCCTGGCGGGGGAACCCCCAACATCGTCGATTTCAGCGGCGAGTCTCGGCCGAGCCGCCGCGGCGGTGGTGGCGGAGCCGCAGGCTCCTGTGCCGCGACAGGCTCGCGCACTTCCGCAGGCGCATCGACCTTGAAAGACGTTCCACACTTCGGACAACGCATCTTCAAGCCGGTCGCCGGCACACGCCGCTCGTCGACTTGATAGGGAGCGTTGCAACCCGGGCACTCGACCTTGAACATCGACCCCTGAATCCGTGTCTTAGCAGGTGCACTCCGCGTGTGTCCGGTTTTATGGAGAACTGACGGATTGCTCGCTGCCTTCGCGAAAGTCGTGCTACGCGCTCCCCCTGTATGCAGAGGTGGACCACGGTGGCATTAGGCCTCATGTTCGTTGCCGTTATCGGCATCGTGATCGTCAAGGGCCGCTCGCCTGCCGAAAAGCCTAAGGTCAGCAGCAGCGCCGCGAAGCCGAAGGTGGCTTCACCCCCCGCAAGTGCGTCTGCCAGCGCCCCAATCGATGCGGGCTCGGCCGGGGACCACAGCGCGTTCGACACGCTGCCGAACGGTATGCCCGTACCGGAGCTGCCCGCGACGGCGCCCAAAACCGTCAGCTTCGGCGTGATCCTCGTCGCGTACCAGGGCGCACAGATGGCAGCGAAAGACGCCCCGTCGCGCGGCGAGGCGCTGGTGCGCGCGAAGACGCTCATTCCCGAAGCTCAGAAGGACTTCGAGGAAGCCGCGAAAAAGGGTGATCGCGGCTCCGCTTCCGACGCGGGTCGCATCCCGCGCGGCGTGCTGGAACCCGCCGTAGAGTACGCGCTCTTCTCACTCGAGAAGGGCGCGGTGCACGCCGAGCCGATCGATACTCCGCGCGGTTTCTGGGTGATCAAGCGCATCAACTGACAATCGCTAGGCATGAGCGAAAAGGGAGCATAGAGTCGCGGAGATCCCGTCGTGCTGCGATGTCGAGCGCCTCTCGCCCGCCCAGTTTGATTTCTCAGGCGAGCCCGATCGATCCGGGCCTACTGACACAAACGATCGCCCGACTTCGCGCCGAGTACGACGATCAGCAGACGTCTCAGGGGCGCGCGTTGCTCCTTCACGAGATCGGCGTGCTCGAGGAGGCTCTCGGCGACGAAGCCTCGGCGGCGCGCGATCAGCTCGGCGCGGTGAACACGGAGCCCGAATTTCGCGAGCCGCTGGAACGGCTCATCGCCATCATCGAACGCCGGCAGTCGTACAAGAATTTGGGCAAGCTGCTCGAGCGCTTGGTGCGCGTGTCCGACACGCCCGAGGAACGCGCCCGCGCACTGGCCCTCCGCGCCGCCTATCTGGCAGACCACGAAAGCGACCCGGCGCAGGCGCGGGAAACCCTCGAGGGCGCGCTGGAAGAGAGGCCGGACGACTGCGCGCTCTGGCTGATGCTCGAGGTGCTCGCGGGGCGGCTGGGGGACGACGGGCTGCGGGCACGCGCCCTGGCTGCGCGCGCGCGGCTGACTCAGCACCCCACCTGGCGAGCGCTTTTGTGGATCGACCACGCCGAGACGCAAAACGAAGCCGGAAAGCCAGACCAGGCGCTCGAAGCGCTCGACCAGGCGGCGGCACAGACTAGCAGCGCCTCCTTCATGGCGCTCCAGGCCCTCGAAGAGCTCGGCCAACGCCAGCAGCGAGACGACTGGGTCGCGCGCGCACTCGAGGCGCAAGCCAAGCTGATCCTCCAGGCCATCGAGGATGCCCGCAGCGGCGATGCGCACGGCGTCCCTCACTACCGGCGAACCGCGGCCTACGCCGCGGACACCTTCATGAGAGCAGCCAACGCGCAGCGCCGGCGCGGGGACTGGGCCGCGGCAACAGGCTTGCTGGATCAGGCGCTGGCGCGTCTGCCCGACGAACCCGCGCTCTTACACGCCCGGCTGAGCGCTGCGGAGAGCAGCGGGGACACGGCCACGGCGGCGCGTCTCGCGCAGGCCGAAATCGCCCGCGGTGCCGACGGAGCTCTGGCGGCGGCGCTTCACTTGCGCGTGGCCGAAGCCGCGGCGGCACAAGCAGACGGTGCCGGCGCGCTCGCCGCAGTGCAGCGCGCGCTCGCGGCGGATAGCGGCTGCATCCCGGCCCGAGCCCTCGAGCTCGATCTGCTGAGTGGCGGCCACGATCCGCAAGGACTCGCGGGCGCCCTGGAGCAAGCCGCCGAGGGGCTCGAATCGGACGAGGCCAAGGCGCGCTTTTACCTGCTCAGCGCCGATGTCTGGGCCAGGCTGAGCGGCGACACGCAGGGCGCCAAGGCCGCGCTGTCGCAGGCCGGCATGTTCGGCGCCGCGCCCGGCACGGTCGCTCGCGTCACTCGCATGCTCGCCGCCTCGATGCGCGACTCGGTCTGGTACGAGGAGGCCACGCGGCGTTTGCTGGCCGCCGGCGCGGCCGAGAGCGAGGAGGCTGGGCTGTGGTTCGAGCTCGTGCGCGCCCGTTCGCTGCGCGGAGATACGGGCGCCGCCGAGCAGGCGCTGCAAGCGTTGTCCGACGCCCGCGGCGGCACCTGGCTGGGCCACGCTTTGCGAGCCTACGCGCGGCCGTTCACCAAGCCGCAAGCAGGCGCCTCCTTGCCGCCGCGCGCGAGCATGGCTCCGCTGCCGCCCACGTCAGCGCTGAAGCTGCTTGCTCAGGCGGAGAGCAACGCCGAATGGTCGCGAGCCCTGCGCACGGTGGTCGGCGTGCGCGCTTTGCTCGAAGGTCAGGTCGAGACGGCGCTCGAGGAGCTCTCCGACTTACACGCCGCAGAGCCCGGCGACGCGCTCGTGAGCACCGCGCTGTCGGCGCTGCTGCGCGCACGCGGCGAAGGGGAGAAAGCCGCCAGCGTGCTGGCCGCTTGCGCACAGGTGTCGGAAGACGACGCCCTGGCGGCGGCGTTCGAGCTTGAAGCGGGCATCCTCTACTGGCAAGCGGGCGCCAGAGACGCGAGCGTCGAAACGCTGAAAGCGGCTGCGCTCCGTGCTGCGCCTGCCGCCGACGATATCTTGGGCTGGGCGCTGCGCGCCTACGAACCCAACGCCCTCGATGCCCGCCGGCGTGCGCTCGACAGCGCCGCGGAGGGGCACGACGCACCCAACCTTTCGCTCGAGCGTTTCGCGCTCGAAGTGGGCCGTGAAGGCGACGGGGCACGCGCCGCGGAGGCGCTCGGCGCGGCGTGCGAGGCACGCGGCGAGATCGCCACCGCGGGACACCTGGCGCGCGCGCTGTGGTCTCACCCGCAGAGCGACGATCTCGAGCTGCGCCTCGCAGCTCTCTCCGAGCTTTCGCAGCACAGCCCCGAAGCGTCTGCCATGGCGCGCGCTGCCGCTTATCAGCTGCGACTCGCACAGGCGGCGGGTGGAGAGCCCGACGCGGCGGAGCTCGAGGCCAGCGCGCTGGCCTGGGCAGAAGCCGACGGCTCCGCGGCAGCAGCACTCGAGTGGCTCGCGCACGCTTCTCAGGCTCACCACATTCCTGCCGAGGTCCGGGCACGCCGTGCGCTGGCGGAACGTCTCGACGGTGAAGCGCGGGCGCCGCTAGAAGCCAGCGCCGCGCTGGTCGCCGTGCTCGGGGGCGCAACGCCCGGCCCGATCCACGATCCTGGCTCTCCTTACGCTCGCTTGACCAATCTCGAGCTCGCGTTGCCTGGTAGCGATCCGCGCCGCCGAAGCCAGGCGTTGCTGAACGCGCCAGCGGAGATCGAACACGACAACCCCGCCCTGCTGCGCGCCCTCGCGGGGTGGAACCAGCTGGCAGAGCTCGATGTCGCCGGCGCGCTCGCGTCGTTTCGCACGGTGAGCGAACAATACCCGGAAGAAACCATCGGCTGGGAAGGCCTGCGCGCGGCGGCCGAGCAGGCCAAGGACCACGCGACCTTCGCCGAGGCCTGCGCCGCGCTGGGCGACGCGGTGAGCGATCCAGCGCGTGGCGCCGAGCTGTGGGAAGAAGCGGCGACGATCTTGCTCGATCGGCTCGGAGACGAAGAGCGCGGCGAGTTCGCGCTCGCGCGCGCCGTGGCGCGGGACATTCGGCGCTTCAGCAGCTTCGACCGCCTGTTTCGGCGTGTGCGCGGCCGGCGCGACGCCGAACGTCTGCTCGAGCTCATCGCAGAGCGCCTGGAAGTCACCGAGGACTCCGAAGAAATTGCGAAGCTGTTCTGGGAGCGCGCGCGCGTCCTGCGCGAGTCGGGGGATCGGCAGGGTGCGCTGGCGGCGCTCGAGAACGTCACGTTCCTCGAGCCAGACCACGTAGGAGCGCTGGCGCTGTCGGGCGAGATCTACATCAAGAACGGCCAGCTGGCAGAAGCGGCAGAAAATCTCGGCCGTCTGGCCGCCTTGTCCGAGGCACCGGCGAAGCAGCGTTTGATGAGCGGCGTGGCCGCGGTCGATCTCTACGAGAACAAGCTAGGCGACATCGACAAGGCGTTCGAGGTGCTGCTCAGCCTGTACCGCTCGGGTCTGAGCACGCTGCCGGTGCGCGAACGCCTGGCCCGTGTCGCGGCCAAGGCCTCGGCCTGGCACGAGGCGACGCAGACGCTCGAGCACCTGATGACGGAGCGTGAGTCACGCGAAGGGCGCATCGAGGCCGCGCGCCTGGCGCTGGCCATCTACCGCGATCGACTGGATGACGCGCAAGGCGCCACGGCCGCTGCAGAGAAGCTCCTGACCGAAGCGCCCGACGACGGCGAAGCACTCGATCTGGTGTTGACCGGCGCCGTGCCGATGCCGGCCGCCACGCGCCTGCTGACACGCGGGCGCGACGCGCTGATGTCCGCCTTGCTGAACAATCCGCTGGATGCCGAACGCGTCGATCGTCTGGCACGCATCGCCGCAAACCTCGAAGACGCGCCGCTCCGTCAAGCCGCGCTCGGCGTGCTCGTCGCGCTCGGTGAAGGGTCGCACGAGATCGATCACGAGCTGTCGATTTTGGACCGGCGCGTGGCCCACATTCCTCAAATTGCCATCGATGAGCGCTCCCTCCCCGAGCTCTGCGACGAAGAAGAACGCGGACCCCTCGGCGACTTGATGCGTGAGCTCGCGCCGACGTTCGCCGCCGCGCTCGGCCCGAACCTGGCTGCGCTCGGGGTCACCAAGAAAGATCGCGTGGACCCGCGCGCCGGGCTGCCGCTCCGCAACGAGGTCGCCGCGTGGGCCGGCGCGCTCGGCGTGGGTGACTTCGAGCTCTTCATCGGGGGCCGCGAGGCGCACGGCGTGTACGCCGTTGCCACGGAGTTGCCCGCGCTCGTGCTCGGCCCCGTCGTATCGGCGCCGCTGTCCGCGGCGCACCGACAAGCGGTGGCTCGCGAGCTGTTCGCGCTCAAACGCGGCACGACGATCTTGCGGCATCGCGACATCAACGACGTCTCCGCGTTGTTCGTGGCCGCGTGCCGCGTGGCCGGCTTGAACCCGCCTTCACCGGAGTACGCGATGCTCGGCGAGTTTCAGCGCCTGCTCGGCAAGGAAATGTCGCGGCGCACCCGTAAGCTGCTGCCGGAGCTGGGGACGCGGGCGCTCAGCGCGCGTCAAGATCCGGCTACCTGGGCGCGGGCAGCAGTGGCCAGTCTGGATCGCATGGCGAGCATCGCTGCTGGGGACGTGTCGTGGGTGCTGTGTGGCGGGAGCCCCGAAGGCCGCGGACGGCTCGCCACATCGCGTGAGACCGAGGTCAGAGCGCGACGGGTCTTCCGGTTCGTGCTCTCACCGACCTATCTCACGTTGCGCGAGAAGCTGGGAATGGGGGTGAGGTGAGCAATCAGCGCAGACACACGGGGCCGCCTGAACCAGGGCGCGGCTCACGCTCTCCGGCGCGGCCAAGCGATGCTCCAGGACCCCGCGAGGAACCCGGTTACGAATCGGACGCGCTCCTGGACTCCCTCTTCGACGACGCGGACGCTCCGCCTCCGCCGCGAGTTTCCTCGCGACCGGCGCCGAACGCCGACACGGACGCGGACGATCTATCGGAGGAGGAGTTCGAGGAACTGCCAGAGGGCACCGCGTCGGAATCCTCCATCGAGCTGCACAGCAGCCCACCGTCGAGCGGGGGCGACGACGACATCGATGCGCTGCTGGCGCACACGGCGGCCGACTCCGAGCCCGTGCGCGGAGATTGGGATCCTCCCACCTCGCCGGCGCTGGCTCCGTTGCCTCCCCCGCGCGCGGCTCCCGCTCCGGGAGCGCGACTCGTGCCGACTCGATCCCCGTCGATCACGCGCACCGCTCCGTTCGCCACTCGTCTCGACCATCGCTCCCCCGAGGCAGAAGCTTCGGTGCAGCCACCGCCCGCCAGCGCGCCGCCGCCGGTGGCGCCCCGAGCACCGTCGACGTCCCTTTCGGACGACGACACCTTGTTGCGTCACGTCACGCTGCCGGACAGCGATCTGGAGGCGCCGACGCGCGTCGAACGGCAGCCGCATGAGCTCTCCGCGAGCGACCTCGAGGAGCTCGAAACCGAGAGCCTAACCAGCATCCCGGGGTTCGGTCGCGCGGACAGCTCGGGCAGCTTCGCGAGCATTCAGGACTTCGAGCTCGAGGAAGCGGACAGCCAAGTGGCTGGCGAACCGCGGCGAGACAATGAGCTCAGGCAAACGGTCCGTCCGTCGGCGGACTACTGGACCAACGAGCGCCCGGCCGCGGCTCATCTGAGTGAGCAAGGCGTGGCGCAGCTCTGGCTCGAACGAGCAGAGCACTTCACCAGGGAAGCGCACGCGCGAAAGGATCCGAACGCCAAGGCTCGAGCCTGGGTCGTCGCCAGTGAGCTATGGGCGATGGCCGGCGACCTCGACAAGTCGCGAGATGCGGCGCGTGCAGCCACGAACGCTGCACGCTCGAACGCCCTGGCTCTACGGCAATCACGCTGGCTCGCCGCGGCCCTGGCCGACTGGAAGAGCGTGCTCTCGGCACTGGACGTGGAAGCGCGCACGGCGCAAAGCAGCAAGGCACGCGCCCACGCCGCCTATTTCGCCGCCGAAGTGTCGCGACTAGCCCTGTCAGACAGCGCTGGAGCAGAGCGCAAGCTGGACGCCGCCTTGCGCGCCGATCCCAACGACCCGCGCGCCCACGTGAGCAAGCTGCTGAGTCAGCTGGCGAGCACACAGAGCCCTCCTCGTACTCGTCTCCCCGACGCGAGCGTCTTCGCACAGCTCAATCAAGCGACCGACGAGATTGCGAAGCTGCGGGGGGGGCCGAGCGGTTCCGCGCTCGGCGACAATCCGAAGGTGTTGTTCCAGGCCGCGCGCCGAGCGCTCGCGCTCGGCGATCGCAGCGCCGCCGCCAACGCCATCGTCGCGCTCAACACGCTTCCGGGACTCGAACGACCGTGCTTGTGGCTGGCTGCCGCGTTGTTCGCGCCCAGCGCGGAGCTCAGACCCCGCGCCCTCACGCTGCTCCGGAAGCTGCTCGGCGGACCGGACTCGGCGAGCGCTCGCCGGGCACTCGCCGCGCGCGCCATCGAGCAAGGCGACCAGAGCGCTCTCCGTGAAGCGCTCGGCGGCGACACCGAGGCCGGCGCAGCCGAGAGCTCGTTCAGCCCGGGAGACCGCATCGCGCTGGCAGCCCTCGGCGGTGGCACGTCGGAAGGCGCGCCGCCCGCGCTCGACCCCTGGCTGCACGACCTCGCGATGGACGAACGCCTGCGGCCGCTGGCCGCGGCAGCGCTGGCAGCCGCTCAGCCACCGTCCGCCGTCCTCGAAGTGCTTGCGGGCGGTGAGCGCTCGCGCAGCGAGCTTTCGCTGGGACGAGCGCTGGCGCACGCGGCGCTTCACGGTTCCGCGGAGAAGGCCGTGCGTGCGTCGCTCGAAACCTTCACCACGAGCCACCGTGATGATGCGCTGGGCCGCGTGCTCGATCTCGAGCTTTCGCTCAAGCAGCTCGACGCGGAGCGTGTTGCTGCGGCGCTGGCCGCGTGGCCGCGAGACAGCAACGAACGCGAGGCCGAGCGCGATCGGCACTGGGCCGCCGCGCTCGTCTACGAGCTCTCCGGCATGTCGGCGGCCGCGGACCGCGAATATTCGCGCGCACTCGCCACGGATCCCGCAGCAGAAGCCAGCGTGCGCGCGCTGCTCGCGCGAGCGCCGGCCGAACGCGCGCGCGACATGCTGGTTGGGCTGGCCGAGGTCTGCGTCGACAACACGCAGGCCGCGTTGTTGATCACCGAGGCCGCGCTACGCCTCGGCAGCGACCACGACGACTACGCGGAGCTGCTCGCACGCGCCGCAGACGCGCAGCCGCAGCTGCCGTTCGCGCTCCGCCTGAGTGAGCAGCTGGCGCGCAGCCGCGGCGACGCCGAAGGCGTGCTGCGTTGTCTGCGGCAACGCCGCGACGGCTCCGGCGACGCCGTCGAGCGCGCGCTCGACCTCGTGCGCGAGGCATTGCTCGTGGCTGACGACGACATGCCGCGCGCTGCCGCGCTGCTCGAGGAAGCGCTCAAAGCTCGCCCCAATGACGTCGCGCTGCATGAGCTCTTCGAGCGTCTCTCGAGCGAAGTGAACGCGGACAGGGGGCGCTGGCGCGAACAGCTGGCCGAGCACACGCAAGGCGCGCTCAAGCTGCGTTTGCTCCTGGAAGCGGCGCTCGAATACGAGCGCGCAGGCGACGGTGAGAGCGCCGCACGCGCCGCGCTCCTGGCAGCCGAAGCGAAAGACAGCGAGTTTGCGCGAGTGATCGCCGAACGCGCTGCCAGCTCCGGCGCAGGCGCGTCGCGGCTGTCCGAGCGCTTGTTCGCGCAGGCGCGCGCCGAGCAGGATCCTCGCGTACAACGCGAGCTCTACGAGCGACTGAGCACGCTCGACAGAGTGCGCGGGGATACCTCGAGCGCGCTGCTCTGGCACAGCGCCATTCTCGAGCGCACGCCGGACCATTTGCCCGCGCTGCGCCGGCTGGAGCATGCCTACATCGCGTCCGGCCGGGACGAGGATCTGGAACCGATTGCCGTGACGCTGGCCGCGTTGCTCGACGTCAACGAAGCCAACGCGCACGCGATGCTCGCGGCTCGGCTGCGAACGCGCGCTGGCGCCTGGGGCGCGACGCGCGAGCTCGCCGAGCTGGCCGCCAAGCTCTCCCCCACCCCGCTCTGGGCGTTGCGTGCTCTCAGCGCTCACGCGCGCGCCAACGCCGACGACTCCGCCACGCTCGACGTGAACCGCATCCTGAGTGAACAATCGAAGAGCCCCCTCGATTCGGCGACACTCGGCCTGCGCGCGGCAGAAGCCGCCTTTCGTCTGGGCAAATGGGCGGACGCGGAGAAATTGCTCGCGCGCGTCCTGGGCCACACGCCGTCACACTGGGTAGCGCTGAATGCCCAGGCGCACGTGCTGCTCGAGGCGGGGGATTTCGCCGGCGCCGCGGGCGGCTTCGAAGCGCTGGCGCGCGCCAGCGTCGTGCCGCGCCACCGTCTGGACGCCTGGTACAAGGCGGCGCTGATCTGGCTCGATAGGCTCGGCGAGCTGGATCGCGGTCAGATCGCGCTCGAGAGCGCGTGCGCAACGGAACAGGCCCCCGATGAGGTCTACGCGCGACTCCAGGCCGTGTACGTCGCCAAGAACGATCGACCGCGGCTGGCGGCGGTGCTCGAAAAACGCCTCCAGAGCACCACCGATCCCGAACAACGCATCGCCATCGAGGTGGCGCGCGGTCAGGCGCTCGCGGAGATGGGCGACAACGACGCCGCCAAACAGGCTCTGCGCGCGGCGCTCGACGCCAACCCCGATCACGCCGGTGCGCTCGCCGCGTACGCCGATCTTTCCTCGGCGCAGGGCGACTTCGCCGGCGCAGAGCAGGCCTGGATACGCCTGGTGCGACATGCCCCGAGCGCCGAGCAACAGGCTGCGATTTATCGCAAGCTGGGCACGCTCTACGAACGCGATCAACCGAACCTCGAACGCGCGGAGCTCGCCTACAAGGAAGTGCTGAAGCGTAGCCCGGAGGACAGCGCGGCCACCGCACGACTGGTGCAGGTCTACGGCCGCATGGGAGACACCCCGCGCGCGCTGGAGCTTCAGAACGACCTGGTGCAGCGCGCGGAAGCGCCGGAACACAAGCGCGACGCGACCCTGGGTCTGGCGGTGGTCTACGAGCAGATCGTCGGCGATCGACGCAAGGCGGAAGGGATCCTCGACAAGGCCCGCAAGACATGGGGCCAGGACAGCACCGTGCTCCGCGCGCTCGCCGAATTTCACCAGCGCGCGGGCGAGCAAGCGGCGCTCGGCGTGCTCCTCGATCGTTCGGCCGCAGACGCGCGCCGCGCGCTGTCGACTGGACGCTTCGACTCGGCGTTTTTCGACATCCTGGCGACGGTGTCCGAGCTGCGTGGCGAGAGGGACGCGGCGACCATTGCGCGCGCCACGCTCGCGGCTCTCACCGGGCGCGACGTCGCCGTGAATGGAGCCGGCACCAAAGCTTCAGACCCGAGCCTCGACGAGCTCCTCGCACCCGAGCTCATGTCCCTGCCGCTCCGCACGCTGCTCCGCCGGTGTGGTAACGGCCTCGACGCCGCTTACCCGCTCGACATCCGCGCGCTGCGGGCAGCGCCGCTCGAATCCGGGGCGACCGCGCTGGTGAGCACTACCCAACGCCTCGCTTCGAGCTTCGGGCTCGGCGCATGCGAGCTGTACGTGTCCCCAATCCTCGGCGCCACGTGTCTGCCCGCGAGCACGGAGCCCGTCCGCTTGGTCGTCGGCAATGCCGTCCTGGAAAGCTCGGACGAAGGCCGGCGCTACTTCCTGATCGTTCGCGCCTTGAAGATCCTGCAGGGTCGCGCCGGCACCCTGTCGCGCACGGCGCCCATCGAGCTCTGGCCCGTGCTCGCGGGTTTTCTCAGCCTTTTCGCGACGGAATGGCAACCTCAGGGCGTCGACGCGCGTCGCCTCGCGGACGCACAACAGCGGCTGCGCGCCACCATACCGCCGCCGCACGACGACGAGCTACGCACCCTCGCTCTCGAAGTGATTCACTCCATCGGAAATCGCGCGAGTCAACTCGCGACCGTGGTGCATCAATGGGGAAACCGCGCCGGCCTCGCGGCGGTCGGCGATCCCGCGGCCGCTCTGCGCGGCGTCGCGTCCGCAGCTGGCCCCACCAGCGCACTGCCGGCCGACGGCGCTGAACGCCTGAAGTGGATCGTACGAAACCCGGAAGCCCGCGACCTCTGCGTTTTCAGTGTGAGCGAGCAGTACGCGGCCGTGCGAGCACGACTCGGACTCGCTCAGTAACGGCCGACTCCAGGCCAGACTGATGCGGCCGAGGTATTAAGCTGCCAGGGCCGGAAGTCTCGCCTCCGGCCCTCGCATTGCTCAGAGCTATTAGCCGCCGACGCCGCCAGTACCGGCCAAACCGCCGCTACCCGCCACGCCACCGCTACCCGCCGCACCGCCGGTCCCGGCCGTGCCGCCGGTACCCTCTCCGCGGCAGTGGCTCGTGTCGAAGGTGCAACGACGGCTGCACTTCAACTTGCCATCGGGACGGGCGCCCATCGTGACGCTCGCGCAGGTCTCGCCACCGAGCTGGCGGCCATCACACTGCTCTCCGGGATTGATGCGGTGGTTGCCGCAGCGCTTCTTGTGCCAGCGCCACTTGCCGAATCGGAAAGACTCAGAAGCCTCCCCCGTCGCGGCGTCGTCCTCGGCCCCGCAAGCGCCGAGAAACGCCGTCATCATTAGTACTGACAGGCTAGTTGCTACGATTCGCATATGTTTTCCTCCATCTTGCCAACGCCGCCGAACGAGTGGCCCCGAACCGCGGCAAGAACGCGCGCGCCCGCGTCAAACGATCAATGCTGCATATGCACCGTCGCGAGATACCGGATCCCGTCGCCGAGACCCCATTCGAACAGAACAGCGACGCACACCGGCACCTGTAGCCTCCCGGGCAACACCTGTCGACACTTTGATATGCCGATGTACCCGGAGCGCACACACATAATCTTTTGCTAGTGCTCACGATTGACGGGAGCGCAAGCAACGAACCGCACGAACGCGGCTCTTTTTCGATGTTTCCGGCAGCGACTCTCGCTATCGCTCGCGAAAACACGTGCGAACCACTGCCGAACTGCGGAATTTCCCCCTCTGAACGTTGCAACGCCTCGCGACGTCCCTTTTACACGCCTCCGAAGAGGCGCAAGTGACGGCGCGAGGCGCGCAACGTTCCCATCGGGAACCGCGCAACTCGGCCAGCATCCAGCGAACGGAGGACCTCGAGACGCCAATCCGCGCTGCACCCACAGAACATCAGTCGCGGGGACGCCGCAGCACGCGAACGTCCCCGGGACTCTTGCGTATCCTAGTATTGAATCCGCCTAAGCCCGTTTATCAGTGCTGTATTGCGTACCAGGCAATCTAACTAGATTTGCTGGCCGCTCTTGGAACTAGCACCGAAACAACGGACTCAGGCGCCTTGGACTCAGTTCAGTTGCCTACAAGGACGGGGAACTGTCTCCAGCAACTCGATACGCGCGCCCAGAAAAACTCTGGGCATTTAGACGTGCACTATCAGGAAGCGCCGCCCATACCGCCGCCGCCGGCTGCTCCGCCGCCGCCGCCGCTGCCGCCGCTGCCGTCGCGCGTGCAGCCGCGGGTATCAAAACGGCAGAAGATATTGCACTTCAGCGTTCCGCCGGGCTTGGCGCCCATGGTGACGCTCGAGCAGGTCTCACCGTTCAGGTTCTTCCTGTCGCACTGCTCATGACGGTCAATCTTGCCGTTGCCGCACTTGAAGATGCCAAAAAGGAACGGATCCTGTGACGACTCCGCGCCGTCATCTTCCGCGCCGCAAGCACCTAGTAGAGCCGCTGCCAATAGGACCGATAGACTCGCAACTTTAATTCGCATGTGGTTCCTCCGTACGGGGGTGCCCTATAGCAGGAACGGTGCCGCGCAGCTTTAGCGACATAGGAGGTCGCGGGTGCCCCCAAACGCACACCAACACTGCATGATTACTGGGAGACTGCGCGAAATCGACGTTTTGCGTGAACACTCGAGTTGCCAGCACGGAAAGTCGTGTGACCAGTGACCTACGGGGCGCTCAAGGCAGGTCGGAAACGCAAAGCTGCCCCAAAAAGAGCAGTAGAATCCGAAAAATCCGCGTCCTATCCCCCATCGCACCACCTGGTGTCCGTAGGTGCGGGAAAGTTCCGTACAGCCAAGGTCCGTTACGTCATTTACTATTCATTTGAGCAGTGGCCAGAACTGTTGCCACAGCCAGCTAATGCGTCTGAGTCTGAACCCGTGCTTCCGGCCCGTGGCGCAGACGGCGCTGGCTCGCCTATTCCCTCCAAGCGGAAATAGTTCAGCTCGGGCGGGCGCTCTGGCCGACCCGCTCCCGCTATCCCCTGCCCGCATCCGTGTCGGTCCCCCGCCCCGGAGCGTGCCTACCCCCAATTCCTCTGCCTGTCGCCCAATCCCCTGTTCTATCCCGCACCGCGCAAGCGAGACGAAGCGGGCGGCGGCGCCCATGACTGGGTACGCCTCCGCCCGGACCTCTTGCGCGAGACGAGCTTAAGAGGGCTTAGACTCCGCCGCCTCCACCCTGACCACCGGTTCCACCGGCTCCGCCGGCTCCGCCGCCCTTGCAGCCCTTGGTGTTGAAAGTGCACTGCTTGGAGCAGCTCAGGCTGCCGGTGGGCCGTGCGCCCATTGTCGCGGTCGCACAGGTGGCGCCGTTCAGGTTGCGGCCGTCGCACTGCTCGCCAGTGTCGATTGCGCCGTTTCCGCACGTGCGCGGGGGTCGCTTTGCCGACTCCGTCGATTGGTCACTGTCGTCTGCAGCACCGCACGCAGCGACTAGGCCGGCCACAACTAGTACGGACATCAAACTATTCGTAATAATTCGCATTCTCATCCTCCGCGGGCGCCTCCAGCAGGAACAGTGCCAAGCGCGACGGCGAGCACATGATCAACGAGACTGAATGATTGCGCTCGCCGCGCACGCCGAATGCGGACTTAAGGGGTCCGACGTTCAATAATGTGGTCAACAAGGGGACCAGGGTGGTCAGAAGCGGTTGGACCGAGCACATGCGGTGCGGTCAGAAGACGTCGAAATGAATGGGGTCACTCGCTCGACCAACAGTGTCTTCAACGTGCAAGAGGTAGCGCCCACGAGTCAGCGGCCACGCCACTCGGCGCGCTGCAGTTCCGGGCAACACGCGACCATTGAGCACGAAGCGCAGGCCTGCTTCGGAAGCAGCGCGCCCCACGAACACGATCTGCTGTTGGTCAGGCGAGAGTGACGGGTCGATGAAGTACTTCGACCCGTCCGCTGGATACGCCACTGCAGGAGCGAGTTCCGCCTCGCGGATGGGGAGGGGGCGACAACGGGGCGACCACTCCGTCGGCGCGACCGGTCGCCCTGCGCTGGTTGCCCAGCTCATGAATTGCTGCGGGTAAGACTCGAACACGGGGCTGATAGAGCCAGTGCATGCCGGGCCAGCGCGCAGACCGTTGCTGGGGTCGACGGGGATGCGCGCGTGCATGGCGCAGGGGGCCGTCGGAGCCGAGCTCAGCGCGAAGTGCTCGAGCGCGCGGTGCGGGCAGTCGGCGGCAGCGAGCAGGCCACTGAGCGGACATATCTCGCGGACCGCGTAGGCGCCGGCATCGAAGAGCGGCTCCGGAACGAGCCCGCGCATGGCCGCTTGCATGGCCGCATGAAACAGCGGACCCGCCCCGGTAATGCCGCTCGAGCCGCGCATGGGACGGCCGTCGAAATTGCCCACCCATACGGCGACCGTGCGTGCTCGCGTGTAGCCCACGGCCCAGTTGTCGCGAAAGCCTTTGCTCGTTCCGGTCTTGGCAGCCACAGGGAACGAGAATGCCAGGGCGCTGTCGCGCCCGAAGCTCGCAGCGCGCGCCAGATCATCTGCGAGGATGTGCGTGACTTGCTCTGCCGCGACCTCTTGGACCACTCGTTCACCGCGAGCCTCCGGGAACGTGGTGCGCGCTCCCTGGGCATCGCGCGCCCCGAGCACGAAACGAAGCGGCCTGCGCGTGCCCCCGTTGGCCAACGTCGCGTAGGCAGACGCGAGCTCGTCGAGTCGAACCTCTCCGTCGCCGAGCGCGAGCGCGGCACCGTAGTGGCGCGCGTCCCGTGACAGAGAGTCGAAGCCCACGGCGCGCAGGAGTTCGAGCACGGCCGGCACTCCCAAACGATCCGCGAGATACACCGCGGGAACGTTCAGTGAGCTCGCGAGCGCCTCGCGCATTCGCACAGGACCGTGGAAACGTCCGTCGTAGTTTCTCGGGGAATAGTCGCCAGCGCCGCTCGGAAAGTGAAGCTCGATGTCCGGCAAGAGCGACGCTGGCGTCATCCCGCGCTCGAGGGCCAGCGCATACACGAATGGTTTCAACGCCGACCCTGGCTGGCGCAACGCCAAAACGCCGTCATTTTGCCCGAGCGCCGCGGCGGAGAAAAAATCGGGAGCGCCGACGTACGCAAGCACGTCGCCATTCGTGTTGTCCACGACGAGCACTGCCGCAGCGGTCGCGTCGTAGCTGCGCAGCCGCGCAGCCGCGTCGCGGACGAGCGTCTCCACTTCGCGCTGCAGCGACGCATCGAGTGTCGTCCGGAGCTCGCTGACCCGCCCGCGCTCGAGTGACCGGGGTAAGAGCCGCGTGGTGAGAGCACGCGTGAAGTGCCAGGCCGTGCGTTCCGGAGGGCGGGCCTGCAAGCGGATGGGCTCGGTCAGCGCGCGCTGAATTGTTGCAGCGTCCGCGAGGTCGCGATCTTGCATGCGCGACAGGACGCGATCGCGCCGGCGTCGCACACGCTCGAGTCCGCGTTCAGGGTCGTACAGCGTCGGTCCCCGCGGAATGGAGACGAGCGTCGCGGCTTCCGCGAGCGACAGCTGACGGGCCGGCTTGTCGAAGTAACGTCGGCTCGCGGCTTCGATGCCGCGGACGTTGGGGCCAAACTCGACGCGATTGAGATACTCCACAAGGATACGCTCTTTGGGCAGCGCGCGTTCGATCGCGAGCGCGCTCCGGATCTCGGACCACTTGCCGCGCAGGTCGCGCGATCGCGGCTGCACGGTGCGCGCGAGCTGTTGCGTCAGAGTGCTCGCACCGGAGACGATGCGCCGCTGCCACACGGCCTGCACGGCGGCTCGCCCCATGGCCCAAGGATCGACCCCGAAGTGTCGATTGAATCGCGCGTCCTCTGCCGCGAGCAGCGCGGGAACGACGTACGGAGACAGCTCGTCCAGGCGCACCGGTTGCGCGAAACTGCCGTCGCTCCGGCGCATTTCGCGAATTAGCCGGCCTCGTCGATCGAGCACGCGGACACTCTGCTCGGGACGCTCTTGCAGCAAGACGTCCGGTACCGGTGTTCGCCAGATCTGCACGACGGCAACCAGCGCCGAGCCCAGGGCGATCGCCGCAAAAAGCCGCATGCCGCCGCTGCGGGTCCACACCGCGACCGGACGGCGAAAGCCCCACGCGCTCATCGTACTTCCACGCTGCTCGCCGCGGTGCGGCCGAAGACCTCGGGCGCGTACATCTGCTCGACCTTGGTGGGCGGCACGACGAACTTCCCCGGTGTCGTCGCGCGCGCCAGGTAGCGGTAGTGGTACATGCCGGCCGGCATATGATCGACGAAGAAGAGCGCGCGATCGTCTCGCAGCTCGCTACGAAACCACGCCGACAGAAAGGCGCGTCCGTGTGCGAGCGCATCATCCCCCTCCACGTCGCAGCCAGGGCAATCGACGGCGCCCGGCTCCCCGCCCGCTTGCGGCACGCGCAGCCAGCTGGCCGTGTTCGCGAGATTGGCGTCGATCGCTTCGAAACCCGCCGGCAGCGGATCGTCGATCACGACGAAGTTGCGCGGGCTCGGCGCCACGACGACCAGATCCGTCAGGATCAGATCCGAGGCGGAAAAATTGCTTCGTCCTCCCTCCGGCACCGCTCGAATGGCCTTCGGCAAGTCCTCCGGCGTGACGCGACGCTGGGTCTTTTGCACATAGAAGCCGCGATCCAGCGGCGCGCTCGGCAAGGCGAGCGGCACGTAGCGCAGCCGCGCTTCGTAGAACAGCGTCCCCTCGCCCTCCTTTTGAAACGTGAGCCGCCGATCCCCCTCTGCATTCAGCTGCGCCACGGGCACGACATGCGCTTTGCCCCGGCTATCTCTGCCGCGCAGCGCGGCGCTGAATAGCTCTTTTCCGCTGAACCAGACGCGCGCCTCGTAGTCCGGCACAGCGCGTTCCTGGGCGCGACGGTATGCGTCCAGAGCGAGCAGCGCGTAAGCCGACTCCTGTGTCGAGCGCCACGTCCCGTTGCGGCGGTCTCGCAGCAAGCCGCGCGCCAGCGGCGCTGCCAGTGGGTGCTCGGGCCGCGCAGCGAGCAGCGCGCGCAGGGTCATGGCCGTGGTGCGCGTCGGTGAATCGAGCAGCACCGCGTACTCGTCACCCAGGTTTTCGTTCACGAACGCGTGGTTCGCCTCGACGCGCACGTGATTCTCGAGCTCCTTGACGAGCTCTGCGACGACTGCAGACGACGACTTGGTGTGCACCAGCGCATGCAGCACGAGGGCTCGCCCGAAGAGCGGCAGGTTCTTGCGCGCGTCTACCACGCGGGCCAGATGCCCCGGATCCGGAGTACCGATCTCCGCGAGCACATTGACGATGAACGCGGCCGTGGGCCAGTAGAGCTCGTCGTGACGCGCGCTCTCGAGGACCCCGCGCAGGTAGTCTCGGCCGCGCGAAATGGTCCTCGCGGGCAAGACGGTGCCTCGCTTCTTTGCCTCGTTGAGAGTCCACAGCACGTACGCAGACACCCAGGGGGAGCTCTCCGCGGAGTCCGGCCACATGCCGAATCCTCCGTCGCCTTGCTGCCTCGCCGTCAGGTCCGCCACGCCCTGCTCCACGCTGGCCGGGACGTTTTTCGGCAAGGGAATCGCGAAGTCGCGCGCGAGATCCCGCAGCGGCAAGAGCGGCATCAGACGGCTCGCGATCTGCTCGCTGCAGCCGTACGGATATTCCACGAGCTGCTCCACGCCTGCGTGCAGCCCCACCAGCGCCGTCGATGCCACGCTCACGTGCAAAGCGCCCACGTCCTTGCGAATACCCATGAGCGACCCGAGCTGTTCGGCGGTCTGATGCGCTGTACTACCGTAGAGCGCCACGGCTTCGAGGGCGCCCGGCGCCTGAACGCGACGCACCACCTCGACCGAGTCACTTTCCCCGGCGCCGGCGCCCTCGGCGCGCGCTCGCACATCGAAACGAAAGCGGGCGTCGCCCGCGCGTCCGGCGTGCAGGTCGAAGCGCACTTCCACCGCGCCGTCGCGCGGCAAGCTAACGGTCCGCGTCGCCGCACCACGCAGAGTCACGCCGGAGGGCCGGGCCGTGACGTCCACGCGCGCTGGGCCGAAGCCCTTGGCATTCAACACCACGCCTGCGCTGAGCGTGTCTCCGGCGCGGAGAAAGCGCGGCAACGCCGGGCGCGCCATCAGCCGCTTGCTCGTCGTGACGTTGCTCGCTGCGTAGCCGTAGGCGTCTCCGGCGGTGACCGCGACCGCCATCACCCGGTAGGTGGTCAGGCTCTCGGGCAGCTTGAAGCGCGCGCTGGCGCGGCCCTGCGCGTTCGTTTCGAGGCGCGGGTTGAAGTACGCGCTTTGACGAAAGTCGCGACGCGGGGTGGATTCGCCGCCGCCGCCGCCCTCTTCACCCTTGTTCAAACCGAAGATGTTGGTGATGTTGGGCATGCGCACCCGGGCCAGCGCGGAACGCGCCTCCAGGGTGGCAACTTGCAGCGGCCGTGAGGCAGTGAACACCGGCACGGGATCGGGCGTTTTGTAGCCGATCAGCGAGAGCACGCCCTCGTCCACGGCGTAGAGCGTCACTTCCGCAGCGCTCGGAGCGCCCTTGCTGTCCTTGACGCTGACGTCGACGGACAACTCTTCGCCAGGCTTCAGATCGCGCTTGTTCGTGCGCAAATCCACCTTCAAACGCCGCGCTTCGGGATCGATCACGATCTGCGTGTAGCCGACCCGGTACGTGGGCTCGCCAACGGGCGCGTTGGGCTCCGCAGAGGTGCGCGGTCTGATCAGGTGCACCCCGACGTAGGCGTTCGGACGCATGTCCTCCGTGATGGGGACGGTCAGCGTCGGAGTCGGTCCATTGAGCTTGACCCGTTCGGCGCGGTACACGCCGGCGCGTTCGACGGTGACCAGGGCTTCGGCCTCCGGGAACGGAGATTTTACGAGCACGCGTGCCGACTCGCCGGCGCGATACTGCTGCTTGTTCGTAACGAGCTCGAGCGTGCGATCGTCCCGGTCGGACCACCAGGCGCCGCCGCCCCCGATGCCATAGACGGAGAGCGCCGCTTCTGCAGGATTGCCCTTGGCGTCCCTGGCGAGACCGCGGACGAGGTAGTAGCCGCCCTCTGCCAGCGCCAGCTCACAGCCGGCGGGCTGCTCTCGGGTTACCACGTTGCAGGTCGCGACGCGCGTGTCCACGGCTTGGCTGACGCTCTCGACGTCGTCCGTGCCCGCGCGTTTCTTCGCCACCACCCAGCGCCGTCGGATGAGCTCGAGCTGCACGCGTTGCCCCGCGAGCTTCTTGCCGTCCGGTGTCATGACCAGCACCTGCGGCTTCAGCTTCCCTGGCGCGCGCACGAAGTAGTCTTCGAGCTTTTGGATCGCGACGTAGACCTGAGCGGGGTGCACGATGGCCGTCGAGCTCGCGGCAAAGGCTTGCCGGTTCACGTCGGTCACCTCGGCGTCGAAGGTGACGTACTCCGGGGTGCGTTGACCGGGCAGGACCAGCGCCTGCTTGACCGTGTATTCCCCTTGCGCATCGAGCTTCACCTCGCCTGCGGCGAGCTGGCCCGCAGCGAACGATTCCTGATCCAGATCCGCGAGGTACGCGTCGGGATTCGTACTGTAGCCCTCGGCACCTGGCGGCGAGAACTGAGCGCGGGAGCGAGAGACGCTGAAGCGCGCTGCAGCACCTGGCATGGGCGCGCCGAATAGATAGTCGCCGCGCGCGCTGAAGCTGGCGCTGCCGCCGCGAACGTAGCTCGGCTTGTCGCTCTCGGTCGTCACTTTGAACTCCGCCGCGCGGTATTCAGCGACCTCGAACCATCCCGATACTTCTCCGCTGGGCAGCCCCCGGCTTTCGATCACCCAGTTTCCGAGGCCTGCGCCCCGTGGCAGCTTGAACTCTGCGGCGAACGTACCGAAGCGCGTGAGCGTCGTGGCCTGTTTGGCCACGACGTCTCCGTCCGCCGATCGCAGCTCCAGCTTCACGCTGCGCGCGGTCGGAAGCGCATTCCCGGCTGGGTGCTCCAGCCGCACGATGCCCTTGACCTGCACGGCGTCGCCCGGCCGGTACAGGCCGCGTTCAGTGAACAAAAGGCCGTAGGTCGACTGCTTTCCGGAAACATCGACCGGTACGTTCATCCTCCAGGGCTCGAGAAAATCCGACACCCTCCGGAACGCCCAGTCGGCGCCGGACTTGGCCAGCAAGAGGGCGCGGCTGGCCGGGCCGTCTGAAGACAGGTCCGGCGCAAAGTCGCGCGCGGGCACCCGTGCGATTCCGTTCGCGTCGGCGGTGTACACGCGTACCGCAGCCCCAGGCGTCGCGATTTCGACGCGCGCTCCCGCGACCGGCGCCCCCGTCGACAGGCGCGTCACCCAGACCAACGAACCGTGGCGCGACAGCTTGGCGCTGAGCGCCAAGTCCGTGATCTGCAAGACCTTGACGGACGTTCTCGCCCTCTGCGAGCGCGCGTCGTGGTGGCGCGTGGCAACCGCCAAGACGCCGGGCTTGTTCGCGCCGCCGAGCAGAGCTTCTGTCGGGAGGATCTCCTTTGCGAGGGCGTTCCGGGCCGACCTGGGCTCGACGCGACGCAGGCTGACCTTGGGTTGTCGTGCAAGAAACGCGAACTGATCGCTGGAGTCTGGCACCGCGTGCAGCCCGCGTACTTGTTCTGCGGACAGCGCAGCCGTCAAGAGCTCGTAGCGAGGCAGGTTGATCGACGCGACCGGAATCGAACGTGCGAGAGGCGGCTCCAGGTAGTCACCCCGCACACCGACGTCGAGCGCCGGCCAGAAATCGTCGAACGCAATCTGCTGAGAGTACGGCCGCGCCAGGCGTTGCGCGTAGCGGTCACGAAGCTCTGCGCTCAGGCGAAACGTGTAGCTCTTGCCAGCCTCGAAGCCGGCGGAGACGGTGACGTAGCGATACACCGCTGCGTCGTCTCCGCCGTCCGGAAAGCGCAGCTTGACGGCTGGCGTGACGCTGAGCGCGCGCTGCACGTCGCGGAGCTTGACGGGGTTCGAAAACGACAACGACACGCTGCTCCCCGCTGCACAACGCTTGCGCGGTGTATCGCGGTCACACTCGTAGCGTTCGACGACGAGCGGCCCGTAGGTCCGATATGACAGCTCCGTGGCAACACCGCTCGGCAGCGGCCCTTCCTGGCTCTGCAAGCTCTCCGCGACGCGCAGCGTGATGGCGCTGTGAACGGGCAGCGGCTTCACCGGCTTGAGAGCCACGCGTTTGGGCGCGCGCGCGTCCGGCCTTTGCAAGCGATACTCGAGGCGTGTCGATTTTCCCGACGTGACGGCGGTCAGCGAGGTGGCACGCTGCAAGGCCGCGAGCTCGATGCGCTGGTTGAAAAATAGCTCGAAACCCGCGTCCGGCTCGAGCGACGCGTCGCCCGTATACGGGCTCGACCGCACCAGCTTGGGCCGGGGCGTCGTGAATTCGAACTGATGAGCGCGTCCCAGGGTCGATCCATCGAGCGCGCGCGTGCTGCCCGGTACCTCCACGCGATAGTGCGTGGCTCCCGGCAAGCTCCCCGCCTTCGGCACGAACAGGACGGCGTGAGTGCCCACCCATTGCCACTGGCCGTCGGGCGCGGGAGTGACGCGCACCGGCGGCGTCGCTGCGCCGCGTTCGGTCCTGCCAGGCGTCTCCGGCGCCAGGGCGCGCAGTGGACGGTCAAAGACGACGGACAGCGCCGAAGCCTCTGACGCCTCGCCGCGCGGGCCTGCAAAGACCACTCGAAACGGTGCGTCCTTCTGGGACTGCCCGGAAGCGACCGTCGGCGTGAGCACACGGTTTGGAGCAACGCTCGGTAAACGCGCGCTCGGCGCACACGCAGCCGCACACATCAGCGTCAACGCAAGGGCGTGCCGCAACCAGCGCGACGCGCCGAAGTGGTCGCGCGCGCCGACCCCGCAATCGTGGAAAGCCAAGGCCGAACCTCCGGCGGCCGAGTCAGCAATGAACGTGCCGAGAAAGCAATGCGTGTTCCGCCTGCGCGAGCCCGAAAGGTCGTGGCAAGACAGACGCAGCTCGCGGCTGACCGCACACGCTACGCCAGAGCGACAATCGGCTCAGGAACTCGACGAAAACCGCAGACGCGAGGGACGCGACCAGTACCGCGTGGGGTGGGGCCCCGATGGAAGGTGGTTTCGGAGCAGGCCGGCTGTCATGATGGATGCGCATGGTTCCTCGAAGCGGCCCGGCCGCCGTGCTGAGTGTGCTCCTCTGCTCGGCGTACGACGCGCGCGCGCAATCCACGGCGCGTTTCGCCGATGAGCCGGCGCAGCCCGCGCCCGCTCCGGTCACGGCAGCGCCAGCCCCTGTACCGGTGCCTGCCGCGTCGCCCGCACCGCGACCCACGAGCCCTGCGAAACCCGAGGGCGGCTCGTGGGCGACACAGCACGCCCGCGCGTTGAGCAGCCGCGCGCAGCGCTACGCAGCGCGCGGCGACTTGTCCTACGCGATGAGCGCGTACAACGAAGCGATTCAGACAGACCCCACGTACGGCGCGGCCTACCTCGGGCTGGCCGGATTGCGGGAGGCGCTCTCCGACTACGGCGAAGCAGACCGGCTCTACGAGATGGCAGCGCAGCTCGCAGACTCTGCCGCAGAAGCGCGCGCGCGTCGTGCTGCGCTCTTCAAGAGGCAGGGCCGCGCCGAGCTTGCCTTACGCGAAATGGAGGCGGCGGCGCGCATCGAACCGCAGTCTCCGGCCCGTCAACGCGAGCTGGCCGCCTGGTACGTGGAGCTCCGCGCATGGCCCGCTGCGCTGGCAGTCTTCCGACACCTCCTCGCGGAGCTCGAGGCGAGCGGCGCGAGCCCAGAAGAAACGGCACAAGCACGCGTGCAGGTGCACGCGCTCACGCTGCTCGCGGCGGACAGCGATCCGGTCATGACCGGCAAGACGCACCCGAGCTGGGTTCGGCGCACGCTTTCGCGCGTGGCGCGCCGGGCGCTCAGCGCGCCGGCGGCCGCCTCCGCCACACAGGCGTCTCAGAGTCCTCGCCAGCTCGCGCCCTGATCGTCCGAAAACAGGACGGGATAGCTCTCGCCGGACGCGCGCGGAATTCCGTGCAGGAGCACGCGCGCGCCCACCACCAGCAAGCGCTCGGGCACCCCGGAGCCAGCCGCGGACGGCTGAGACTCGGGATCGAAGGCGACCGAAAACGGTGTCCAGGTACGGCCGTCATCGCGACTCGATGCGACGCGTACGATGCCTTGCGTCGGCACGGCCAGGACCGTGGCGCCACCGACCCGCGCGATGTCGAGCGGATAGTGCGGCGTGCCGAGCCCGCCGAACGTGGGCAGCGGCATACTGACGCACGACGCGCGCAACGGACAGCGCATCAGGGTGACTTGCGGCGAGCCTTCGCGCGTCAGCGCTGCGACCAGAGTGCCTGCATCGCACGTGGTCGCGAACACCGTCACGTCCGCGGGCGCGAGCGGGACCGTAATCGGCGGCGCGTCGGGACCCGTCGAGGTGACCAGAATTTCCGACCCATCCTCGCTCTGCGCCAGCGTGAAGGCGCGCCCCGTTTCGTCCGCCACGCAGCGTTCGCCGAACGCCCCGACCCGATCGTTTGCGGTCGAGCGCCAGGACAGCCCGTGATCGCGACTTTCGAACGCGCTGAGATGAGCGCCGTGCCCCATTGCCAGGAGCAACGCATCACCCTCTTTGCGCACGGTTCTGTAGTACGCGCGCCACGCCGGCAAGCCTCGTCCTGTCGCAGCGCGCGGCAGAGCGACGGGATGGACGGCCTCTTTTGCGCCCATCGAAGGCCGAATCAGCTTCGTGTAGCCGGTACGCGCGAATGGCCAGGCGCGCCGAGACAGCTCGCTGACGGGCTCTGACGTGACGTGCAAGGCGGCGAGGTCGAGCTCGGGCGCGCTCTGGCCCACCCCGCCCGCGAGCCCGTACTCCGCGAAGCTCGCGGCGCTCGCGCGATGTGCGCGTTCGATCTGCGCGTCTCCGGTCAGATCGCGGGCCTTCGCCGCACACTTCGCGAAGGGTCGGTCTGGCGCCGAAGCGGTGATCAAGCGCGTGCGCACGAGCCGCTGGAACTCACGCTTGTTGTCGCGCAAGAGAGCAGGCCCCGTCGGTCCAGCCATGCACAGCGCGTAGTCGGCCAGCTCCGTGGCCAGGCCCTGCAAACGCCACGCGGCCACTCCGCGTGGGTACGTCCATAGCGCCGCGCCAATCACGAGCGCCGCGAGCAGCACGAAACGGAGCCGGATTGGGGGCTCGGCGAAGATCCGCGGAACCGCGAGCGGGCGTGTCCTCGCCGGCGGCGCGCCGCCAGAGCGCGCGTTACGCGGAGGCGTCCCGGCAGCACCCGCTCCTCCCCAGCGCGAGTGCATGCCGCAGGGCGCCGTCGTCGAGAGGACCGCCTTCGGCAGCGGACGCGAAAACCTGTGACTCGGCGCTGGCGCGTCGGCCAGGGCCGTCGCCCGCACACGCGGGCCGTGCAGCCGCACGTCGGAATACAGCGCATTCGCGCGTGGAACAGAACGTCGGAACCCCTGAGGGGCTCGCGCGGCAGACATACGCGCGACCTTACGGATTGAGCCTACAGCCGGGCAAACTTGCTTGTGCGAATTTCCCGACCGAGGCCGCGCGAAGCGCCGACTTACGGACGCTCTTCGGTCTTCAAGCGCTTGCGACGGCGACGAGCGGCTTCGCTCATCTTCTTGCGGCGCTTCACCGACGGCTTCATGTAATGACGCCGTCGCTTGAGCTCTCGCAGGATGCCTTCGGCAGCCATCTTGCGCTTGAGATGCTTGATCGCCCTCTCGATGCCTTTGTCGCCGACCTGGACTTCGAGAGGCTTACACTGAACGGATTCGCTCGGATTAGCCAAGGGGCTACGGCATATGGCAGACCGCGCGTCCGAGCGCAAGGATAAGCTGAGCGTACATCAATGGCCGAAGAACTCCGACACCGCCCTTCTGGCATCAAGGCTCCCCATGGCGCGACGGTCCTCGAGATCACCTGGGCAGACGGCCTTAAATTCTCGTATCCGCATGAGATTTTAAGAGGCTACTGTCCATGCGCTGGATGCCAGGGCCACTCCGGGTCCATCCGTTACCAGGCAGGTCACAACCTCGAGCTCCGCAACATCGAGCAAGTCGGCAACTATGCCCTCAGCTTCGAATGGGGGGACTCGCACAGCTCCGGCATCTATTCATTTCGGTATCTGCGTGGGCTCGGCGAGCTCCTGGACGCTCAGGGCAAGGACGCGCTGATCGCGCTCGCTGAGCTGCCCAAGGTGTAGGGAAAGCATGCGCATCATCATCGTGACCACGTCGTATCCGTCCGTCGACGACGACGCGAGTGGCCACTTCGTCCAGACCGAAGCGCGTGCGCTCGTCCGTGAGGGGCACGAGGTGGTCGTCGTGACACCGGGCATCCCGGGCCGCTCGAACGAGCAGGGCGTGGTCGTCGAGCGCTTACCGCACGGCGAGGCGTTCGGCGCTCCCGGTGCCCTGTACCGGATTTCGGAGAAGCCTCAGCGGCTACGCGGGGCCTGGCAATTCGTGAGAGAAGCGCGCGCATTCCTGCGCCGGGAGCCGTGTGACCGCGTGGTGGCCCACTGGATACTCCCCAGTGGCTGGCCCATCGGACTTGCCACGCGTGCAGAGCTCGAAGTCGTGGCGCACGGCAGCGACGTGCGCCTGCTGCGTCTGATCCCGCGCCCGCTGCGCGGCGCAGTCCTGCGCAGCCTCTTGAACCGCGGCGCGCGCTTTCGTTTCGTGTCATCCGAGCTGCGCAACCTCGTGGCCGACGCCGGCGCGGCAGAGCTGTACGCCCAGGCCCGCGTCGCGCTCAGCCCAATCGACGTCTCGGCCGCCCCGGATCGGGAGCAAGCGCGCGCCGAGCGACGCATCGATCCGCGGGACCGCCTGATAGTCATCGTCGGCCGACTCATAGTGAGCAAGCGCACGGGCACGGCGCTCGCGGCCGTCAGCTTGCTGCCGCGCGCGCGTGTGGTGGTGGTCGGCAGTGGACCGGAACGCGCCGCCCTCGAGCAGCGCTTCCCCGAGGCGCAGTTCGTTGGCCACCTGCCACGCACGCAGGCTCTGGGCTGGATCGCCGCGGCGGACCTGTTGGTCAGCGCGTCCCGCGACGAAGGCGCGCCCACGGTCGTCCGTGAAGCGCGCGCCCTGGGCATTCCCGTGGTCAGCACGTCCTCGAGCGACTTGCACGAGTGGGCGCGCAGCGACCGCGATCTGTTCGTGGTGTAGGCCCGGCGCCTCTTCAGCCCGCGCCCTGGATACGCGGCAAGAGCTCAACGAAATTGCACGGGCGCGTGCGGTTGTCGAGCTGCGGTAGCAGGATCCGTTCGAGGGCGAGCCGCACTGCGTTCGTCGACCCCGGCAGAGCAAACACGAGCGTCGTCCCGCACAGCGCCGCTTCTGCCCGCGATTGAATCGTGCTCGCGCCGATCTCCGCGTAGCTCAGCATTCGAAATAGCTCACCGAAGCCGGGGATGGCTTTGGTCGTGATGCTGGCCAGTGCTTCGGGGGTCACGTCGCGCGCCGTGACCCCCGTTCCCCCCGTCGTGATGACTACATCCAGCTCCGAAGACGCACACAGCTCGAGCAAGGTCGCGCGGATGGCCTCGAGCTCGTCGCGCACGATGCGCCGTGCGAGCACTCGGTGGCCGGCTTGCTGCAGCTGCTCGACGATGTAGGTGCCACTGGTGTCGGTGTCGACGGTGCGTGTGTCGCTGATCGTCAGTACGGCGATACCAATGGGGACGAACGCGCGGTCCGGCATGCGAGCGACCAACATAGTACAGGGGCCGAAAGTTCGCGTAAGCTCGGTTCGTTTCATGCAGAACTCCTGGGAGACTCCACCCCAACCCGCAGTCGCAGCAGCGGCCCAACCGGGCGCCATGCCAGGACCGGCGCCCGGCATCAGCGTCATCGGCGGCGTGAAGTTCGCTTTCGAATCCCCCGACTGGAAGACGAACCTGCTGTTCGCGATGGTGCTGAGCCTGATCCCCATCGCCGGCCCGCTCGCGCTCTCAGGCTGGATGGCCGAGACGCACCAGCGCCTCGTGCGCCGGCATCCTCAGCCGATGCCGAAGTTCGATTTCGGCGACTTCGTGCACTACCTCGGGCGCGGTGTGCCCGTTTTTCTCGTGGGGCTCGTGGCAGCACTGCCGATCGGCATCGGCTTTGGCGTGGTGATCGTCGCGGCGGCTCTGGCCGGGGTGCTGGCCGGCGCAGGCACACAAGTGGATTCCCTGGTGATGATCGCGGTGTGGATCGCCGCGGGCTTCTGTTCGCTCGTCTGCTGGCTCGTGATGAGCGTGCTCTTGAACGCCGCCCAGACGCGCGCGGAGCTGACGGAGGACTTCGGACAGGCGTTGAACCTGGGCAAAGTGTGGGCCTACGCACGCGCCACCTGGGCCACGGTGCTCGTAAAAAACCTGATTTTCGCGCTGGTGGCGTTCGGCATCCTCGTGATCGGGATGCTGCTTTGCTACATCGGCCTCTACCCCGCGATAGCGGTCATTCAAATGGCAGCGGCCCACCTGCGCTGGCAAATCTACGAACACTACTTGCGCGAAGGGGGCGAACCCATCGCGCTGAAGCCGCCTCAATGGCTGCCCTCCGACGCACAGCGGTACCAGCGCGGTTACTGATTTCATCGGCGGTGCTGAGCCTGCTGTGCGCGGCTTTGCAGAGCGCCTGTTCCCGCTCCGAACAGCACGCGCCGGGGCCCCCGCCCACGCGACGCCCCGCCGTCGCGCCGCCTTCGCCCAGCGCCAAGCCAGCGCCGCTCGTGAGCGCGCCGCCCCCGACGATTCGCCCCGGCGGCAAGCGTTCCGTCTCCGGGCAAGCTGGGGTCGTCACGTCGGTAGAAGCGCAGGCGACGCACGCTGGCGTGCGCATCCTCGAAGCGGGCGGCAACGCAGTCGACGCTGCGGTCGCCGTCGGCTACGCGCTCGCGGTCACGCACCCGAGCGCAGGCAACATCGGCGGCGGTGGCTTCATGTTGGTCAAGCTCGCGGGCCAGCCCACGCGCGCCGTGGATTTCCGTGAGATCGCGCCGCGTGGTCTCACACGCGACGCCTTCCGCAAGATGATAGCCCGAGGCGGCATCGGCCCCGTTTCCGTCGGCGTCCCCGGCAGTGTGGCCGGCTTGAATCTCGCACAAGCGAGCTTCGGGCGCTTACCCCGCGCCAAGGTACTGAAGCCCGCGATCCAGCTCGCGCAGAGCGGCCACATCGTCAGCGCGCGTGAAGCGCTCACGCTGCGCTGGAGCTGGGCCTTCCTGAAGAAGGATCCGGGCGCTCGCGCCACATTCGCAAATCCCGTGAGCGACGAGCCCGTGGCAGCCGGCGTTCGCCTGAAGCGACCCGACCTCGCCGCCACGCTCGAGCGGGTGTCCGAGCTGGGCGACGCTGGCTTCTATGACGGAACCGTCGCGACCACCATGCTCAGCATCGTCCGCAAACGCGGCGGGCTGCTGGAGGCGGGTGATCTGCGCGGGTATCGCGCCGTGCTGCGTGAGCCGCTGCGCACCCGCTACCGCGGCCTCGACGTCGAAGTCATGCCCCCGCCTTCCGCCGGTGGCGTCGTCGTCGTGCAAGACCTGCTCATGCTCGAGCAACTCGGCGCACATCGCGAGGAGCGGGGCTCCGCTTCCGAGCTCCACGCGTTCATCGAGGCCTCACGGCGCGCTCAGGCCGAGCGCCGGTTCGGGGTCGTCGATCCCGACAGCCTGCCGGATCCGGAACGGCAGCGCCGCGCAGGCAACTGGCTGAGCCCGCGCTACCTGCTGGATCGCTCCCCCGCGATCGACCTCGGTCGCGCCACGCCTTCGGAGCGCGTCCACCCCTTGTACGACGCCGCCGTGCGCGAGCTCGAGCACACGACGCATTTCGCGGTCAGCGACGCAGACGGCAACGTGGTCAGCTGCACGATGACGCTCTCCGCGAGCTTCGGCTCCAAGATCCTCGTGCCCGGCACCGGCGTCGTGCTGAATAACGCGGTCGGCTCCTTCGCGAGCGCTGGCGAAAACGTGCCCACCGCGTCCCGCCGCACCACGAGCTCGATGGCTCCGACGCTGGTGCTCCGCGACGGCAAGCCGGTGCTCGTCCTGGGTTCGCCCGGAGGCGACACCATTCCCAGCACCATCGTCCAGGTCTTGCGCAACGTCATAGACCACGGCTTGGCTCTGGAAGACGCGGTCGACGCTGGCCGCGTTCACCACGGCTTCGTGCCCGACCAGGTCTCGTTCGAGAGCCATCGGCGGCCCTCGAAGGCTGCGCTGGCCGAGCTGAAAGCGCGGGGCCACAAACTCACGCCGCGCGGCCCCATGGGGGACGCGAACAGTATCCTGCTGCTCGACGGACGCGCGTACGCCTACGCGGACCGGCGCGAAGGAGGCTTGGCGCTGGCGGCACGTGCGGCCAAAGCTCGCTGAGACTGTTCAGAGCTCCGCAGCGACGGCGCGCGCTTCTTCGAGACCGCCGACCGCGTCGCCGTACACACCGCGGTAAGACGGCGGTACGAGCGCCGCAATCTTCAGACCCACGACGTCCATCAGCAAGCGACGCTTCGAGTTCGCGTGCCGCCAGAGCTCTGCGGCGCGCAGCGGCGGCCCCACCGTCGCCGTGACACGCGTCGGATGCACGCGCTCGTCGCCGATCGGCACTAGCTCTTCACTCCCCGTGAGACCGACGGGCACGAGCACCGCGTCCGGGTTCTCGATGTAGCGCGACACCGCCGGCAACGCCGCCTGCATGCTCGCCGTGCGGCTCCGGCTTCCCTCGACGAAGATCAGCAGGTGATCTCCGGCGGCCCGCCGCGCCTCGAAGTGACGCAGCGTGCTCGCTGCAGCGGTAGCGATCGCGCGCTTGCTCATGACGGCCTCGCCGGTCGCCAAGGTCGCGCTCTGGGGCGTCTTGATCGCGCCGAAGCACAAGCTCATTAGCCGCCGCAGCGGATCGGTATAAACCTTGGGGCCGACCAGCACGGTCAAACGACCTGCCACGCTTTCGAAGCCCGCGAACGCGAGAAAGCACTCGAGCACGTTGGCGTCCGCGAACGACAGGTGATTCACCAGGAACGTCACCGACTCCCGCTCCGCGATGCGCAGGTGATCGGTTCCCTCCAGCGCGGATCCCGGCTCGAACACGAGCCGACCGAGAGCGTGACTGAGCCGGCGCGCCAGGATGTCCGACTCCTGGTACTCCCAGTCCGTTCCGGTATTGGTCATGCGCTGCAGCAGCCGCCCTAGATCGGTCGCGTCGGCGCGCAGCAGCTCGGCTCGCACGCGCTCCTGTGTATCAGCGGTCAGCTTCGCGTCGTGGCTGGCCACGAAACGAGCCACCTGCTCCCCGAGCCACGCGCGCACCCCGCTCGGATCAGCGAGCGAAACGTCGGGGTTAACCGGAAGGGTCATCGATGGGCCTGAGCCGCGACTCACCCTCCCCGATGTCCGGGGCGGCAGAACTTCGAACGACACATAAGAACTCGCCGAGAGGCTACCATCGTACTTTGATGGCTGAACACAGGAACCGCCCAACCGCCCCTGCGGGAACGTGGGTGTCCAGCCGATGCGCGCTAGAATCGCGCTCATTTATCGCATGCTCCGAGCATGGCGCCCCGCGGAGAGCGCCAGCGGCGTGCGTGCAGGGCTCGTGGCGGATCGCCCCGTCGCCACGCCTGCGTATCCGGGCCGCTCATCCCACCGCGGCAAACCAGCCGGATTCGCGAGGCACATGGCTTGCACCCCAGTCTTCCCATCGGTTCACCGACGAGGAGGTTCGCATGCCGAACGAAGGCACGAAAGCCAAGCCCATTCACTATAACAAGAACGTCGAGGAGTTCGTGAAGTCCGGCAAGGTCGAAGAAAGCGCACGCGAAGCCAAGCGCGCCCTCGACGACGAGAACGAGGCCATCGAGCTCCAGAAAGCCGAGACGAAGGGCAAGAGCCCCGCCAATCGCCCCGATACGTTGAACAAGAAGGGCGAGACGAACTAACGCAGCGTTGCGCAGCGTTGCCCCGTCCGGCGCCGCCATCGCGGGGCCGGAACGGGAACGCACAACGCTGCCGTGGCGTGCGCCCGGGGCCGGCTATATAGCACCGGCATGGCGCACTTCTCGCGAAGCTTCACCCTGCGCACTCAGGACCATCATCAGGTCGTCGACGTGACCAGCGAGGTACGCGAGATATTGCGAGCGTCAGCCGTCCGCGAAGGGCAGCTCACGATCTACACGCCGCACGCCACCGCGGCCGTCACCATCAACGAGAACGACGATCCGAACATCGGCGTCGACTTCCTGCGGGCGCTATCGCAGCTCGTCAAAGAGCACGATGGCTGGCTCCACGATCGCGTGGACAACAACGCCGCCGCCCACATCAAGAGCGCGATGATCGGCCCTTCCGAGACGATCCCCATCATCGACGGTCAGCTATCGCTCGGCACGTGGCAAAACGTGTTTTTCGTCGAGTTCGACGGCCCGCGTCGCGAGCGCCGCGTCATCGTCTCGATCGTGTCGTGAGCTCTCATCGCCGGGCTAAGCGCGCGGCAAAGTCACAACGGTCCTTGACCATTCGGCACGCAGAGCGTGGGAGCGGGTTGAATGGGGAAAGCCTGCAGCACCAGGTACGTCTCCACCTTCCACGAGTCCGGAATGCAGACGCCATCCTTCGCCTTGTTCTCTCGTGAGCACCAGTCGCCATTGATCAGAGGGTCGTTGGCCGTGCCTTTGCCCCAGTCTGCTGATTGACTGCAGAACTTCCCCCAGCCCTTTTCGTCGGCGATTGTCTTCCCCGCGTAAGTGACGCACAGCGACTCCGAGAGAATCGTGACCGTCCGCTCGAGGTCGGCGATTTTGAAGTAGCCGCTGACGAACGCGGCCCCGGTTCCCGCCTCGCATTTGCCTGTGAAGCCTTCGTGCTTCACGCCGCTGAGTTCGTCCTCGAGCTTGCATCCCCAGCCCGGCCGCTCTGCCGAGCCGCGGCATTGCTCGTCGCTTAGCAGTGCGTCGGCGCGATGACGGCCCGCGCAGTTCATGCTCGCGTCGTTGAACACGATCCGCAGCTCGGGCTCCCGGATCGGAACGACGTTGATATACGTCTTCGCCAGCTGTTGCTCGGGAATGTCCGTGATGTTCACGAGGATGTAGCTGGTCTTGGTGTAGCCGTGGATCGAGTTCTTGTCCGGATTGAAGTAGAAGATGCCTTGGCCTTCTTCGAGCGGTCGATTCGTGCGCACTTCTTCGACGGTGAAGTCCTGCATGACGCGTTGATTTTTCGAAGGTTTGACAGTCCACGTTTCGAGCGGAAACGTGGGCCGCGCGCCGGCTGCCTCGATGCCGAACGCGGACCAAGTGGCGTCGTATTTGAAGCCAGCCATACACAAGCCTTCGTCGGCCGCCTTCTGCTCCTGCCCTTTCGGCACGCGATCGGTGTAGCCGACCCACGCGACTTGCTCTGTCTCCGGAACCGTCGTGTCCCAGTCCAAAGCCAAGATGTAGCCGCCGTTGGCATCGTTGGCGGCGGAGTTACATTCCAAACCGAAGTTCAGCTCCGCGGCTGCATCCAGCGTTGCCGAAAGCAATTTATTGGTCGCCAAGCCGAGCGGGCGCGTGTTGCGATTCCAAACCGAGCGCATCTGCCGACGGCCGGGATACTTGGTCGCGCTGGTGTTGTCGCGGCGTGCCATGCACTCCGCGCCCGACGCGTTGGCGGCGAAGACAGAGCATTTCGCAGCGGGCGCGCACTCGACTGCGCCGCCACCGCCGGAGCCCCCAGCGCCGCCGGAGGCATTGGGGACGATGCTCGTATCCTCATCCTCGAGATCGTCGCATTTCCCGCCCAGCGAGCCGACGCCGAGAGCCACCGCTGCAAACGCTCCGTACCGAAACCGCACCATCGTTCCTCCGTGACCTCGTGGCTTCAAGCTTTGCACGCCCGCGCTCAGCGCGCCGCCCAGCCACGCTCGTAAGTTAGTACCGCCGCGTCGCGCTTGTGACTTCACCGAGGCTCAGAAGCGCCAGACGGCGCCCATGGTGAACACGTGGGCCGACTGCGAGAGACGGCCTCCGTTGATGAAATGCGCCGTGCGAAACTGCTGCTCGCGCGGTTCCTTGTTCAAGCTGAACGGCTCGCCCGTACTCTGCCCGGCATTGGCGCGCAGAGCACCCCGTCCGCCGTTGTCCATTTGCCGGCTCCAGTGCCGCTGATAGCCGATCACGAAATCAAGCGGCTTTTGCCGCAGAATCAGCCCGCCGCCAAAGCCGCCGCGCAGCGCGGGAACGGGCGAAATCTGCAAGTACTTGTCGTCCGCAGCCTGCGATTCGATCCAGGTTCCAGCGAGCAGCGCCAGTTTATCCTGCACTGCGTTGTACTGCCCGCCCAGACGCGCGCCAAAGGTGTCGTCGTAGCCGTTCTTCCGATCGGCATTGGGAGGAATGTGCCCCGAGGGCGCAAATTCGAGCACAGCTTCACCATTCCGTTCGAGAAAACGTACCTCGGCGATGTCCGTCTGTGTGTTCTTCGTGTAGCTCGCGTTCAGCTCGACGTCGAAGACGTCATCGTGGAGCGGGTCGCGCACGGGTTTCGCGTCCTCTGCCGGCAGGTCCGTTCGCACGCCGCCGTTGCGGGGCACGTGAAAGCGCACACCGACGCGGACCTCCGGCGGTATGACCGAATACTTGAACTTCTCGAAGCCGTCGTCGCCGTACTTGTTGACGACGGCTTGTCCTTCGCACTCCTCGACGGCAGCGGTGCACAACCGGTTTGGTCCCGACGCATTGAAGTAGTTTCCAATGAGCTCCAGATCGCCGGACGTGGTGTTCACCGCGTCGAGCCAGCGCCCCCACGCCGCCACATCCAGGTAGCGCA
>DATDJP010000216.1:0-30337 GCA_036520475.1 Polyangiaceae bacterium
TGCCTCGCGGGCGCTCGTAGCTCGGCCTTCTTCAATGGGCCGCGCAGGCGTGACATCAGCGGGCCGGATTTGGGCCACGACACCCACACAAGTCGGTGGGGAGAGCTTACGAGGCGTGTGTCAGGATGAGAACTGCACCCAAACTACAGGTCCGTCGTCACGGCGTCGGGCTGCGCGAGCGACGCCCACTCCCCCGCGGCGTCCAGGTGCCCCGCCTGATCGCTCAGCTGCGCGAGGAACGTCGCGCACGCGCGTTCCCCAGAACAATCATGACTTTCGCGCGCGCGGGCCAGTGCCTCCAGTGCCTCGAGCAGCGCCTCGCTGGTCCGTCCCGCGGAAGCGAGCGCAACGCCGAGGGCCAGCGCCGCGCGCGAACGCGTGCCGGCGTCGGCCCCGAGCGCCCGATCTTTGACCTGACGCAAGAGGCGCAGAGCCCGCGCCGTCTCCCCGCGCGACAACTCGGCCATCGCTTCCAGCCGATCGGCGGCGGGGGCGTTGTCCGGGTCGGCCCGTAGCTCCTCGACCATGCGCTCCACCCCTTCCCAGTCGCGATCCTTGAGCGCCTGCGCCGCAGCGGCGGCCCGGCTCGGCTCCGAATCTTTGCGGCCAGTGCGCAGCGCTGCGACCATGCTCGGCGGCGGAGGCGGCCTGGACGAGTTGCCCGCCGAGCTCGGCGCGGGCTGCCGCGTGCGCGGCGGAGGCGGCGGGCTTCGGACGACGGGCTCGGTGGGCGGCTCTGGTTCCTCGCTGTCCTCGAGCAGCTCCGCCTCGTCCACTTCCTCGGCGTCCGGAGGCGGCGGACGCAGCGACGGCGGTGATTCCCAGTTGAACGGGCCGCACAGGCCGCGTCGCGCCAGAATCCCGCGCTCGGTACGCGCCGCGAACTGCGAAAGCGCGCTCGCCGTCGCCACGAGGCCCACGGAGCCTGCGGCCAGCGCCGCGCGCCGCGCCAGTACGAGCGCTTGCTCACGCTCGCCGCCGAGCAATGCATGCAGCGCGGCGCTAGCCAGCGACAGCGGCCGACCCGTGGCTTCGAGGAGCCGCGCCAACTCTTTGTGGCCGGTCGTGCGGCGCTCCTCGTCGAGCGACGCCAAGAGGACGTGCCGCAACGTACGACTCGACAGCAGCACGTCGTGTGGAGTGCGCCGCAGCCAGTGCCGGCTCTCGAGCTCTCCGATCAGGGTTTGTAGCTCGCGCGTCGGGAGCTCGCGCTCATCGAGCGCCTGCGACAGCTCCGCGAGCGTCGCTCGCCCCCCCATGAGCGCGAGCACTTCGAGCAGTCGGCGCGCGCGAGCGCGCAGCAGTTGCAGCCGCTTCGCGAGCCAAAAGCCAGGCGGTTGCGCGCCCGGCGCGCGCCGAGTGATGCGCGCTGCGCAGCTCTCCTCGGTCCAGATCAACTCACCGCTATCCAGCGCGGCGGCCAGCGCTTCGCGCACAGCGAGTGGACAACCATTGGCGCGCGCGGCGATACGGTCGACCAGCTCGTCCGGCCAGCGCTCCTGGCACAGCGCCGCGGCGAGCGCGCGCGTCGCCACGGGCTCGAACGGTCGCAGGATCGGCTCTGCTCCCCGCGGCAGATCGCTGAGCGCCGCCGGCAGCAAATCGCTGATTGAAATGCGTACCACCGCGCGCAGCCCCTGACGCTCCACGGCCGCGGCGACCGCCTCCAGAGTGTCGCTATCGACGTCCCCCGCGTCGTCGATCAGCACGAGCCCACCGTTGCCCACGCTCGCGCCGATCAGCTCGATGCTCGCGTCGAGGCGGAGGCCCTTGCCGCCCAGCAGCGCTTCTCGAGATGCGTGCAGCGGCTCCGGCAGACTGCCGCGGCGCGGATTCTCCAGATCTGCCCGCAAGATCGCCACCCGCAGCGCGCCGAGGGGTTCGCCGGTGTCGGCGGGAGTGACGAGCAAGGCCGGCAGCCGCGCGCGTGTCTTCACCTCGAGCAGCGCGCGCGTGCCGCCCGTGCCTGGATCGGCGGAGATGACGCACAGCTGATTGGGCTCGAGGCGTCTGACCAGCTCCGAAAAGATGCGGTCGTCCGCCCATGCGGGGTCGATCAGGCGCGCGCTGCTGCTCTCCACGTGGGCGCGAAAAGGATACCGCGCGTCGAGCAAGAAGGCACGCACGCGCTTGCCGTTGACGCGACGCACACGCACGCCTGCCGTCAGAAGCTCTCGGGATCGCAGCGCGTCCATGCGGCTGTGAAGCAGGACCTCACCGGGCTCGGCCATGCGCGAAAGGACGCTCGCACGCAGCAGCGCCGGCCCGAGTGACAGCGTGACGCGTGTGCCGCTCTCGACGACGGGAGACAATTTGCCTTGCGCGATTCCGGCACAAAATCCCTCCGGCAGCGCGTCGCCCAGCACGAGCTCGATCGCGTCTTCCACGCCGTCTACGGCGAAATCGAACGCAACCGACGCCACGTGCCACGCCGTGACCCGGCCCCCGAGCGCCGCCGCGCGCTTGCACAACGCATCGGCGCTCCTGGCGAACGCGCGCGCGCCACGCTGCGCGAGCGCCTCGTAACGCAGGCACACCACCAAACGCTCGACCATGGTCGTCAGGTTCAGCGCTCTTCGCGTCTCAGGTCCCGATGCGAATCTTTTTCTTCAGGGCAGAGAGCTCGTCGTCCACGGCGCTCTTGACCGGCTCGGATGCCGCGCTGCCCGCGCTGCCCGTGCCGTGCTCCAAGGCGCGAAAGCGCGCTTCGACCTCTTCCCGCGTCATGCCCCCCGGACTGCCGGAGGTGTGCAAGGCTTCGTTGACTTCGCGTTCGGCGACGATGGCGGTTTCGACGCCTTCGATCTGATCCTCCATGCGCCGGAACTCCGAGAACGCGTTGCCGCCGGGCTTGGCGCCCAGCGCCTCGACCCCTCCCCCGGCCTTCGCCTGCTCGGCGCGCGCGATCAGCGTGCCCTTGCGCGACGAAATCTCCTGAACCTTCTGCTCCATGCGCTCGAGCTCGGACTTCATCTCGAGCGCATTGGCGCGCTGCTCCGCGCGCAACGCTTCGGCGCGATCGCGATCCGCGGTCAAACGCTGCTTGTGCACGAGCGCCTCGCGCGCAAGATCGTCATCGCCGTGACGGACGGCGAGCTCGGCGCGCGACTGCCACTTCTCCACTTGCTGGTCCTGCTCTGCGACTTTTTTCCGGAGCTGCTTCTCCGCCGCGACGCTGCGCACGACCTCCTGGCGCGCGGCCCTGATCTGATCTTGCATCTCCGACAGGGTCAGCTCGATGGATTTTTTGGGGTCCTCCGCCTTGTCGAGCAGCGCGTTGAAGTTGCTCGAAATGACCCGGCCCATGCGATCGAAGATGCCCATGGCCGGAACTCTGCCACGACAGCTACTCCTCCGAAAGGCGCGCCGAGGTGGCCGACTCAATCTTTTGCGAGTGCCGCTCCTCCAGCCGCCGACGACCCATGCTGGCCACCCCGTGAAGCAGCGAGAGTTCCCGATCGCCGTCCGCCCCGCGAAATTTCACTGCCTCCCGCGGCGCCCCGCGCTAGCCCAAAACTCAAGCCGCCCGAAGTATCCAGCTTCCGTCCCAGGGCTGCGGCGTACGCCTCCGCCTACGCCCCGCGCGTCGGCCTACGCCCGCGCGTCCGCGTCCGTCGCGTTCGCCTTCGCGTCCGCCTTCGCCCGCTTCCGCTTCCGCGTTCCCCCGCTTCCGCTTCCGCGTTCGCCTCTGCACGAAACCAATCGCACTAGCGGTTCATCATGTGTACGGCTTGGCCGAGTGACGCCATGCTGGCTTCCATCATGGCTTCACCCAGAGTCGGGTGTGGATGAATCGTCATGCCCAGGTCCAGCGCGTCGGCGCCCATTTCTATGGCCAGCGCGCCCTCGCTGATCAAGTCGCTGGCCGACGGGCCCACGATGTGAACGCCCACCACGCGCCCGGAGTCCGCGTCGCGGAGGACCTTCACGAAGCCTTCGGTCTCGCCGATGCTCATGGCGCGGCCCAGCGCAGAGAACGGAAAGCGCCCCACCTGCACGCGCTGTCCCGCCTCCTTCGCCTGCTCCTCGCTCAGGCCGACGCCGGCGATTTCTGGGTCGGTGAAGATGATGCTGGGCACCGTCAGCCAATCCTTGGCTGCAGCGTGGCCGGCGATCACCTCCGCACAGACTTCGCCCTCCTTCATGGCCTTGTGCGCCAGCATGGGCGCCCCGCTCACGTCGCCGATCGCGTACACGCCCTTCACGTTGGTTTCGCACAGCTCGCTCGTCGGAACGAAGCCGCGCTTGTCGATGGCGACGCCGATCTCTTCGAGACCGATGCCGCGCGAGCGTGGCCTCATGCCCACCGCCACCAGCACCACGTCGCACTCGACGCTCTGCGACTTGCCGTCCGCGCTGACCTTCACGATCAGGCTGCCGTTCTCGCCCTGCGCGTAACCTTCCGCCTTGGCGCCCTTGAGCACCGTGCCGCCGCGCTTCTTGAGGATGCGCTCGACGATGCGCACCGCCTCGGGATCAGTACCCGGCAAGAGCGCCGGCGTGAGCTCGACTACCGTGAGCTGACTGCCGAAACCCTGATAGACCATGCCGAGCTCGAGCCCGATCACGCCGCCGCCAATCACGAGCAGGCGCCGCGGAATGTGCCGCAGGCTAACGGCTTCGCGCGCACCGATCACGCGCACGCCGTCGAACTCGAAGCCCGGGATCTGAACGGTCTCCGAGCCGGTGGCAACGACGATGGCCTTCTTCGCCGTGAGCTTCTGCACGTCCCCCTTCGCCGTCTTGACCTCGACGCTGCGCGGACCGCTCAGTGTCCCGCGCCCTTCGACGATCGCGGCGCCATTGGCCTTCAAGAGCTGGCGCACGCCGCCGGTCAGCCGCTTGACCAGGCGATCTTTCCAGTCCTGCATGCGGTCCGGATCCACTTCGACGGAGCCGACGACCACGCCGTGATCCGCCATTTGCTGCGCCTTCAAATAGAAGTGCACGTTGGAGATCAAGGCTTTGGAGGGAATGCAGCCCCAGTTGAGACACACGCCCCCGTATTCCTCCTCCTCGACACAGGCCACCTTCTGGCCGAGCTGCGCGAGGCGAATCGCGCACACGTAGCCCCCGGGGCCGCCGCCCAAAACGATCGCGTCGTATTCTTGTTCCGGCATGCTAAGAGCCATGTAAGTCACCCGCTTCGAATCGGCAAACCGTTACGCGAGGAGCCCTGCTTCCATGAGTCAGAGTAGTCCGCCCCGGATCGGCCGCGCCCGCGCGCTCCGCCTGGCGTCCGCGGCCGCGTGCCTGACCGCCGTGGCAATCGCTTGTGAACGCTCCTCCAAGACCAAGAACGACACTCCCGGCAGTGGCGGCGCTGCAGGCCAGCAGACAGCGAGCGGCGGCGCTGCAGGCCAGCAGACAACGAGCGGCGGCGCTGCAGGCGCGCCGCGGGACGCGAGCAACGATGCGCCGGCGAACCCGAAGCCCGACGCTTCCGGGGGAGCGCCGAATCAGCCGCAGGGCAAGCGCTGCATCGTGCACCTGCACGGCAAATCGGGCGGCGGTGGACCGCCATCGCAGTCCGGTGACGTCACGCATCTGCGGCCGCAGGGAAACGCGGAGGGCTGGGGCGGCTATCAGTGGCTGTACTTCCCGGACAGTTCGTACAACCAGGTGCGCAGCATCGTCGCGAACGCGATCAGCGGCGCCTCGTGCGGCGCGGTCATCGTGCATGGGTTTTCGAACGGTGGCGCCGCGGCCGCGAAGTTCTACTGCCGCGGCGAGACGTTCGGCGGAAAGATGGTCGGCTTCATCGCCGATGATCCCGTGCCCGATCACGCCGTCGAGAATTGTCGCCCCGCCGCGGGCGTGAAGATCCGCGTGTACTGGACGGGCAACCTCGCTTATGCCGGGAACGGTTGGGACTGTGGTTCAGCCGATTGGACCTGCGAGGGCAATACGACGATCGGCATCGATCGCTACGTGCAAGCCATCGGGACGACCGCGACGCGTTCGATTCACACCGACCACCGCGAGTACGAGTCGCCGCCCGAATACACCAGCTGGTGGTGAAGACCCAGCTCAGCTCTCCGGCTCGCTGCGCGGCTTTGCCACGAACCCCGACGCGCGCTCGAGCTCTCGGCGCTGCTCCTGCAGGTGCCACGGCAGGGTCGCGTACACGTCGTCGAACAGTGACTCGCGGGCGGGTCGCGCCGAACCTTCGACCGCTTCGATGGCCTGGCTGATCTCGCGCTCGATGTCCTGCTCGAGCTCCGCGTCGAATGCGTCGCTCAAGAGACCCAGGTAGCGCAGATGGCGCTTGAAGCGCTCGATCGGATCGCGCTTCGCCCACTCGGACACTTCTTGCTCCGCTCGGTAGCGACTCGGATCGTCGCTGGTCGAGTGACCGCCGATCCGGTACGTCACACACTCGATGAACGTCGGGCCCTCCCCTTGCCGTGCTCGATACACCGCGTCGCTCACGGCGCGGTACACCGCGAGCACGTCGTTGCCGTCGACGCGTACGCCGGGCAGTCCGTAAGCGCGGGCTTTGAGCGCGAGCGTGGCCGCACCCGTCTGCCGGGACACGGGCACGCTGATCGACCAGTGATTGTTCTGGCAGATCAGCACACAGGGCACGCGAAACACCCCGGCAAAGTTCATGGCGGCGTGAAAATCGGAGTGGCTGGTCGCGCCGTCGCCGAGAAAGCCGACCGTGACCAGCTTGTCGCCACGGATCTTGGCGGCCCACGCGCTGCCGACGGCCTGCGGCAGCTGCGTCGCGATGCAGCTCGACCAGGCGACCTGGTTCACCTCGCGCCCGCTCATGTGACTCGGCATTTGCCGGCCCTTGAGCACGTCGAGCTCCGTGCCGAACACCTGCGCGACGTACTTGGTGAGCGGAAACCCGCGCGCCAACATCACCGCGCCTTCCCGCAGCGCGGGAAACACCCAATCCTTCTGTGAGACCGCAAACGCAGCGGCGATCGGCGGCGCTTCTTGCCCCGTGCAGGCGCCGTAGAACCCGATGCGGCCCTGGCGTTGGAGCGCCACCATGCGCGTGTCCAGGAGACGCACGCGGCGCATTTCCTTGTACATCGCGAGCAGCGTGTCGGCGGACAAGAATGGGTCGTGTTCGCGATCGGTCCGGCCATCCTCGCGCAGCACTTGCAGCAGAGCAGAGTCACTCTCCGGGCCGAGGTCTGCGCTCATGATTTCAGGGGTAACACGTGAGGTGTCACGCGAGAAGGGCGAGCGCCTCGCGAACAGCGTCCGGATCGACGCTTTCGGGCCTGTCTCGCAGCGCGAGCAGGAGTGGCCGCGCTTCGGCGACCCGCGCGCGCCCCGCCGCTGCCACGGCCATGTTGCGCGCCTCGTACGACCACGAGCTCAGATCCTTCAAGATGCTGCGGCGCGCGCGCTCGTCGCCGAGCCGCGCCAGGGCGACCCGCGCTTGCCACGCGAAGCGATCGCGCCCGAGCAGTCCGCCGAAGGCCCGGCGCAGCAAGCCCGGATACGCGGATTTCAGCCCGAGCTCGCCTGCGAGATCGACCGCCGTCTGCTCATCTTCGGGCTCCCGGGACGGCTGTCTGGAATTTACGACGGCGGCGAGCTCCGCGTGGGCCGCTTCGTGTCCGGTTTTCGCCAGCAGGATGGCGGCTGCCAGCCGCACGTCGCGCGCGCCGTCGCTCAGCGCCGCCTCGGCGCGGGCGAGCACCTGGGCCCGCGTCGGCTCGTCTGGAGCTTCCGTGACGCGTTCCTCGGCGAGGCGCAGCGCGACGTAGCGCACTCGGGCATCGGAATCGTCGAACGCCGTCAGCAGCACAGGCAGTGCGCGATCTTGGGCGACGCGCGCGTACGCGATCAGCGCCTGAAAGCGCAGCGCGGGCGAATCGTCGGCGAGCGCCTCGCGGAGCGCGGCCAGCGCCTGCTCGTCGTCGGGGCTACAGAGCTCGCCCAGCGCCGAGAGGGCCATTTCACGGACGTGCGTGTCCACGTCTGCGAGGAGCGGCAGGAGCGCGGCGCTGCTTCGGCGCGCGCGTGCGTCGGCGAGCGCGATCGCCGCGCGCGCACGCACGACCGGCACCGGATCGGCCAGCGCTTGCACCAGCGCTCGGGCCGCTTCAACGGGCGCCTCGTGCGCTAGCGCCGCCAAATCCTGCACCGCCGACAGCCGTATCTCGACCTTGCGGTGCGTCGCGTCGCGCATGGCCGCGGGGAGCGTGCGTGGCAATGGGCGCAAGTTGAACATCGTCCTCCCTCCTATAGCGCCGGAACAGCTCGCGGACTAACTTCCACTGCTGACCCAGCGGCGCAGGCCTTCGCTCGCGAGCTGAAGGCCGCCGCTCGCGAGCGCGATCGCGACGATCGCCACGGCGAGCACGTGCGGCGCGCGCAACATGGAGAGCGTCCCTTGCTCGAGCAGCGCGCCGAGACTGACGCCGTCGGGCGGCCCCAGGCCGACGAAGCCGAGCGCGGTTTCACCGAGCACGACGCCGGCCGCCGAGGTGCCTGCCTGCGCCGCCACGGGGCCGAGTAGGTTCGGTAGCACGTGACGCGTCAACGTGCGCTCGCGCGAGAGGCCGAGCGCGCGCGCGGCTTCGACGAACTGAGCGGAGCGCAGCGAGCGCGCGCGCGCCGCCGCGATCCGCGCAAAGGGCGCCCACGCTGTCAGCGCGAAAACGAACGCGATGTGCGACCGCGAAGGCACGGCCACGGCGGACAGCACGGCGAGCGCCAGCAGAAAAGTCGGGAACGACTGCACGAGATCGCACGCGCGCAGCGTCCAGCGTTCGAAGCTTCGACCCGAAAGACCCGCCGCGGCCCCGAGCGGCGCTCCCAGAAGGAACCCGAACCCGGCGACCCCGGTCGCGAGCACGAGCACGCGGAACGTGGCGTGGCAGACCAGCGCCAGCAAGTCGACTCCCGCGTCGCCATTGCCGAGCGGGTACGCAGAGCTCGGCAGAGACCAGGAGAGCTCCAGGATCAAGCGGGACGGCGAGCGCGCCGAGAGCAGCGCGAACAACGCGCTGCCCGCGAACAGCAAGAGCACCGGCACGACCACTCGCAGCGCGGGACTGTTCGATCGCTCAGCGCGCATCGCTGCTCTGCCCTCGAGGATCGAGCCACGCCTGCACGGCGCCGGCCGCGCTTTGCGCCACGACGAACAAAAGGCCAGCCGCGACCACGGATGCCTCCAGCACCGGCACGTCGCGCGACGCGTACGCGTTCAGCATCAACGTGCCGAGTCCTGGCCGTTCGAACAGCCGTTCCAGGACCACCGCTCCACCGAGCAGAGCGCCCAGTTGCGCCGCGATCACCACGGCGATCGGCCCCGAAGCAGGCGGAAGCGCGTGCAGCACCCAGACGCGAAACAGTGAAGCGCCCTTGGCTCTGGCAACGTCCAGAAACTTCGCGTGAACCTCTTCGAGCAAGGCGGCGCGCGCGATCCGCGCCACTTGTGCTCCGAGCGGCAAGCCGAGCAGGCCAGCCGCGAAAAACAAGCCGGCGAAGCCCGCCTCGGGATCCCCCGGCAGTGGCACGACTTGCCAGCGCACGGCGAGCAGGTACGTCGCCAGCGGAGCGAGCGCGATCAGCGGAGTGGCCGCGACGGCGAGGATGCCGCGGTGCACCCATTCGCGGCGCGCGCCCAGCCAGGGCGAAACCGCGCATACGGCGGCTGCCACGCCGAGCACCGTGCCGAAGCCGACGGCGACCAGCGCCAGCGCGGACGTCGGTCCGAGCGCGCGCGCTACCTCGGAGAACGCGGGTGTGCCGGGCCGCACCAGCGAATCACCGAGATCGAAGCGCACGAGACCCCACAAAAAGCGTGCGTACTGCAGCGGCAACGGCTCATCGAGCCCGAGCCGAGCGCGCAGCAGCGCGCGTTCTTGCTCGCCGGCCTGCTCCCCGAGGATCAGCGACGTCATGTCGCCGGGCAGCAGGCGCAGCGCCAGAAACGTGAGCGACGCGAGCGCCAGCAGCACCAGCAGCGCGCCGAGCCCTCGTCCAAGGAGGCCCAGCGCGACCCGCTGCAATCCCTCAGTCCACGAGCGCGTCCGCGGATGCATCTGCCGATTCGGCGTCGCTGCCGTCGCTCGCGTCAGCGCTACCGGCGTCGCCACCCTCGCTACTTCCGCCATCGGCGTCGCCGTCGATCGCAGCATCGCCGGCGTCCGTTTCCGGACGAGCTCCCCCGTCCGATCGCCCAGTGCAGACATCGGAGGCGCGATCGAGATCCGGCTGTTCGCTGCTGATCGGTACGGCGCACACTTTGCCGCTCTTGCCTGCGCGCTCCACGACGACGACGCCGCGCTCGCCATAGCGCTTCATGTCAACGCAATCGTAGCCCCCACGGCAGTCGTCGTCCGAATCACAACTCTTCAGGCAGAAAGTGCGCTGGAGACGGCGGCTGGCTTGCGGATCTTGGCACGCGGGTGCGCTGGCGAGCACGTTGCCGTAGCCGATGCACACGGCTTCCTCCGGGCACGAGCCGGGCTCGCAGTTGAACATCGTGCAGTAGCCGCCCGGTTGCGTCAGGTCGCACAGACGATCGCCCGTGGCGGAGCAGTCGGTCGAGAGTTCGCACTCGTCCCCGATCTCGGGCTTGCAGGCCACGAACACGAGCGACACAAGCAGCGTGATGATCTTGGCGAAAAGCCGGGCCCGCGGGGTCATGAACGCGCGGGACCATAGCGAAAGGCGGGTCAGGGGGCAATCGTGCGTTCCGCCAGTGAGGCGGCTCGCTCGCGGACGGTCTGAAGCGACATTTCCGCCGGATCTAGCGGCGATTCGTAGGCGGTCACCGTGATCGAATCGGGCGCCGCGCCCGCGGGAAGCGTGACCTCGTACGGCTCGGACAACAGCACGGCGACGCCGGCGAGCTCACCCTGTCTGAATGCACGCACCTGGACCAGACCGGCGGCGCCGTCAATGACAACCCTGCCGCCGTCCGTCACCGTGACCATGGGCGCTGCCCGGAGCGCGCCGCTCTGAAGGCGGATGCTCTGACCCGCATCGGGCAGATCGACGCCGCGCACGAACGATCGCAAGCGTACGCCGTCTATCACGTCGGTCGCGACGCTCCACAGCTTCGCGTCCGGCAAGTCGCTTCGCGTCGGGACCAGGAACTCCGGCGCCCGCGGGAAGGCGTCGAACAGGAGCACCTCACCGCCCGCATTGAGCCCGGGCAGCCCGACGACATCTGCGGGAAGAATGGGACGCCGGGTCGGGTCCACGGTCACTCGGCCGAGCGTCGCCGCGAGCCGAAACGAAAGCCTGAGATTTTGCGTGGCTCCTCCTGCCGTCAGGCTGAGGTTACTCGTGAGTCCCATGGCGATCACCGCGAACGCGTCGTCGCTCGTATCGTTCGTGGTGCCTCGATCGTCGGCTTCCGCGATCGTGGCGAAGACGGTGCGTCGGCTCAGCGGAACCCGCAAGGAAAACGCACAGGGCTCCGCGCCGTCTCGCTTGGTGCACGTCACCTGCTCGCTGGCCTCATGCAGAATCGCCGTATCGATGCTGTCGAGATCCGGGCGACGCGAATGATCGAAGCGCGCCACCAGGTAGCGGCCGGGGCCCGAGGGCTGCAGGGTCTCCCAGCCCTCGAGCGTTCCGCCGACGATCGCGTGCGGCGCCCGATAGCCGCTCGGCACGAGTGGCACCGTCAGCATGGACCCGAGTGCACCCTGCCAGGTGGCGGGGACGTACCCCGGAGCCGAGACGCTCACCATCACGGGCCGCGCGCTGCCGACTTCGATCTGGGCGACACCGTCGCGATTGACGCGCTCCCTTTCACTCGCCCGCTCGACGACGGCATCCGGCACGCGGCGGCCCGAGACGGCGTCGATCACGACGACGGTGAGCCGCTGCGCGAGCGCTTCACCCGTGACGCCCCCGCCCGGCACTTCCCGAGCTTCGGGCCGCGCGGACCGCGCGCTCTCGTCGTCGCCGCATGCGATGAACACGCAAGCGGCCGCCCCCAAAATTCCGCACTGAAGCGCGCGGTGAATCGCGCGTCGCCGATCTGCCAATTGCATCATGCTGCGCTTTTCATATTTAGGGTGGCGGCTGCCGGTTCGGGCAGTAACCTCTCGGACGGATCCGTTCGTAAATGACGAGTCTGATTCCCACTTCTCTGCCGTCTTTCGCAACTCGCTTCGTGGGCCGCGAGGGCGAACTCTGCAGTCTCGAGCGCTGGTTCGCAAGCGGCGTACGCCTGGTCACGATCACGGGGGCGCCCGGCATGGGCAAGACGCGCCTCGCCTTGCAGTACGCCGAGCAGGCATCGGACGCCCTGTTCCCGGACGGCGTCTGGTTCGTCGATCTGTCGTCGGCGCGGACCATCGGTGAGCTCTGCGCTAGCATTGCGTCGGAGCTCGGCGTCGTCTCGGGGCGCGAAGGCAGCATGATCACGCGCGTCGGCCACGCGCTCGGCGCGCGCGGCGACACGCTGGTGATCCTCGACAATTTCGAGCAATTGCTGGCCGTGGATGAGCCAATCCACGCTCTGACGGCCTGGATCAACGCCACCAGCGGTGTGCGCTTTCTGGTCACGTCGCGTGAAATCCTGCGCGCGAAAGCCGAGCTCGTGTGTGAGCTCGAACCGCTGCCCGTCCCCAATCCGCACGGCCTCACGCGCGAAGCAGCGCTCGCGGCAAGCTCCGTGGCGCTGCTCGCGGAGCGCGCGCCGGCGCTGACCATCACCGACGAGAACGCGCCGCTGTTCGCCGAAGTGCTGGCGGCGCTCGAAGGGATCCCGCTCGCCATCGAGCTCAGCGCCTCGCGGCTCAGCACCCTCGGGCCCGCCGCCGTGCTCACGCGCATGGCAAACCGCCTGGATCTGCTGGGACGCGGCGAACGCGACGCGCATCAGCGCCAACGCACGCTGCGCGGCGCGTTCGATTGGTCCTGGGAGCTCTTGAACGAGCGGGAGCGGGCCGCGCTGGCAGCGGCGTCGGTGTTCGAACACGGGTTCGACGCTGCCGCCTTCGAGGCGGTGTGCGGCGCGGGCGACGAACCCTCGTTCGACACCCTGCAAGCGCTGCGCGAAAAATCGTTGGTGCGCGTGCTGGATGCCGGCAGCGCCGGCGAGCCACGCTTCGGCCTTTACGAGAGCACGCGCGCGTATGCCGCGGAGCGCCTCGAGAAAAACGGTGAAGGCGCCGCCCGCCGCGACCGGCATGCCTCGTACTTCGCGAGCGCGGCGCTCGAGAAGGCAACGCAAGTCCACGGCCAGAGCGCGCCCGACGCGCTGGCCTGGCTCGGTCGCGAGCTCGACAATCTGATCGTGGCTGCGGAACATTTGCGCGCGCATGAAGGTCGAGAATCGCTCGAGCTGCGCGCGCAGCTGCTCGTGGCCTGTGAGCCGGTCGTGCTCACGCGCGGGCCACTCGAACGCTACGAGAAGCTCCTGGAGGAGCTGCTCGCCTGCGAGCGCTTTGCCGAACTTGGGCCGACGCACGCCGCGCGCGTGCTGCGCACGAGCGCGCGATTTCTGCGGCAACGGGGCTGCATGCCGGAGAGCGAGGCCGCGCTGTCGGTCGCCTGTGCCGAGGCGGAGCGCGGGCGCGATGCGGCGCTCTCGTGCGACGTGCTCAGCGACTGGGGAGAGCTCGAGCAGGATCGCGGACAGTTCGCCCGTGCCGGCGAGCTGTACGAACGAGCGCTCGCCGCTCTGCCCGAAACCGGCGATCCGCGAGCGCGGGCGCGCGCTCTCGGCGGGCTCGGTGTCTTGCACCACAGCCAGGGCCGGCTCGACGAAGCCTACCGCGCGTATTCGCAGGCGCTCGACTGCGCGCTCCGTGCCGACGATCGCCGCCGCCAAGCCGCCCTCTACAAAGATTTGGGCAGCCTGCGCCTGCAACAAGGCCGTCTGGAGGAAGCCAAGGACTTCTACGGTCGCTCGCGGGCGCTCCTCGAGCATCTGACCGACCCGCTGCTGGCAGGCCTCGTGGACGCCAATCTGGCCATCCTGGCGCAGGAGCAGCGTCTTCTCGAGGAGGCGCGCGAGCTGTTCGAACGCGCCGAACGGCGCTTGAACCGGCACGGCGCACGCCTGCTCTCCGCCCACGTGCGCGGCTACGCCGGCGCCTTGTTGCACGAGCTCGGGGAGCTCGCCGGCGCGGCGCTGCGCTACGAGCAGGCCTCGGCGGTACTGCGCGAGTTCGGCGATATCCGCAACGAGGGGCTGTTCAGCGCGCTCCTGGGCGCGTGCGAGGCCGCGCGCGATCGCCAGGAGGCCTCCGAGGAGGCGCTGACCCGCGCCCAGGGCTTGCTGGTCGAGGTCGGCGATCCCGGTCTCTTCGAAACGCTCGAGCTGTGCCGCGCCCACGCCACGCTGGCCGCGGCGCGTAACCTTGCAGGACGCGGAGATGCGGCACAGAGCCACGCGCTGCGCGTCGAGGTCACGGCGCTTTCGCAGGCGCACCGCGAGCGCGCGAGCCGCGCCACTCCGCAGCTGTCCGACGACGCTCGATTGGCGTTGCGGTTGCTCGAGGCTGCGCTCGGCCGCGACGCCTGGGTATTCGATATGCAGCGCGCCGAGCTGCGTCCGCCGGAGGGAGAGCCCATCGAGCTCGAGACACGCCCACAGCTGCTGCGCGTCGTGCGCGCGCTCGTCGAAGCGCGGCTGGCCACGCCCGGCGAAGCGCTGAATCAAGAGCAGTTGACCGCGGTCGGCTGGCCCGGTGAACGCATGCAGCCCGCGGCCGCGGCGAACCGCGTCAAGGTCGCGCTGTCCACCCTGCGCAGCGCCGGTTTGCGCGAGCTCTTGGTGCGTCGTGCGGGAGGTTACCTGCTCGACCCAAACGTGCCGCTCGTTACCCACGGCGCCACTCAAGATGCCGAAGTCCCGGAACGCAGGCGCTGATAGGCGCGGTGCGCGCGCGCTTTCACTGCACCCTCCGTGGCGCCCAGGCGTGCCGCTGTTTCGGCGACACTCAAGCCCGCCGCGGCGTGGAGGGTCACGACCTCACGTTCCGCAGGCGGAAGCTCGTTTACGGCGGTGAGCGCCTGCCGGACCTCGATCGCGGTGTCCGCGCTGAGCGTCCTGGCGACCAGATCTTCGGTCGACACTTCGGAGGTACGCGGCTGCCGGCGCCAGCGCCGAATCTGCTCACGCTTCAAATTTCTGGCGATCGTCATCAGCCAGGGGCGGAACGGCGCGCCCAGCATGTAGCTGGCGCGCGCGCGATGCAGCTGCAAGAACGTTTGCTGCACCAGGTCCGCTGGATCGTGCGCGCTTTCGTGGCGCAGCACACCCCGTAACCGCGGCGCGTAACGCCGGAACAATTCGCGAAAGGCCGTGGCGTCGCCAGCCACGTAGGCGGCCATCAACGCCTCGTCGCTCGCTTCTCGACCTTCGAGCAGAGGCCGCGCGTCGCTCCCGCTCGCGGTCTCGGTGCGCCGTACGGAAGCGGGGACCTGTTCCACGTCATGGCCGTGGTACGCGCTGGGGTGTCCGATCATGTGCACTCTCCTCCGGGTCGTGTTGCTCCCTGAACCTTCGGCGGGGCCCCGCTTGCCGCCAGTTAATCGCGGTTAAATACGCGATTGTCCAACGCGGCTCGGACGCGCGATCCTCGAAAATCCGCCGCCCGTGCCGCCTCACCCGCCCTTGCGGCGACCGCGGCGAAATGCCTGTATTGAAAGCCGGATGGCCGAAGCCGAAGCGGTGCCGAGCTCCAAGCAGCCCCAGCGCGGGCAGCGAAAGAAGCGCACGTTCACGCGGAAGGAGAAGCTCCTTACCGTCTTCGTGACCTGGCACCTGGTCGCCGTGATCTTCTACGTGCTCCCCTACCCGCCGTACTTCGACGAAGAGAACTTGAACCGGCCGGAGTCCAAAGAGGAGCTGCACCTCCTCTTCAGCTCACTCAAACCGTTCGCGCCCTGGTGGGACACGCAGGAGGAAATGCAGACCAAAGTGCTGCGTGCGGTGCGTGTGTACATGGACGGCTACTTTCAGATTCGCAAAGTGTTCGAGCCCTATCTCGAGGCCACGGGAAGCACTCAGACCTGGAATCTCTTCGCGGGCACACCACCGAAGTATCCGCATGTCTTCATGGTGGATATCTATTACCGGGGCGCGAAAGACTGGGTGCCGTTTCAAAACATGAACTGGGGCACTCCGGACTACGAAGCCACCCATTTTCGGCACTTCGAGGTGATGGGCAATTTGGTCGCCCCGGGCTGGCACCACCACCGCCAATGGTACGCGGCCTACTGGGCTCGGCGCTGGAACCAACTGCACCCGAGCCAGCCCGCGGTATCGGTCCGCTTCTACTACCTGCGTCTGACCACGCCCAGCGCCGCGCAAGTGCAAGCCGGCGACAACGACCGCCATCCCACGCGGGTTTTGGAGTGGTATTGGCACGTCCCACCGGAGCAGGCGCGATGACACGCTGGCAGCGCTACGTCGCGTTTTGGAACGAGAAGGAGAGCCCGGACGCGCTGGCACTGCTGCGCATCACGCTGGGTCTCGCGTTCGCCGGCAACATCCTGGAACAGATGATCCGCGGGGACGTCATCGAGTTTTACGCCGAGATCGCGCACGGCGGCATCTTCGGCTTTCAGTACAACACCTCGCTGTATTCGCTATTTCACTACGTGCCGACGTCACGCGGCTGGGTGTGGGGCGTGGTGCTGGCGCAGCTGCTCGCGTCGCTGACGTTCACGGTGGGCTTGTTCACGCGCTTGTCCGCGATCGCGCTGTTCGTCACCCAGATGACCTTGTTCGATCGCATGACGCTGTTCCGCTTCGGAGCAGACGAGGTCTATCGCGTCGCTTCTTACCTGATGGTGCTCGCGCCGATGGGAGCGAGCTTCAGCCTGGACGCGGCGTGGCGCGGCAAAGGTCGGGCCGAAGTCGGCAAGTGGGCGCGCCGCCTGTTCATGGCGCAACTCGCCATCATCTACGTGCGGACCGGCGTCGTGAAGCTCGGGTCGACCTGGTCGATCATGGGCGATTGGGCGGCCGTGTACCTGTCCGTGAACCTACCCGGGATCGCGCGCTGGCCCGGCGATTGGGCCGCCTCGCGCCTCGTCTATCCGATGACTCAGCTCGGCACGTTCGTGTTCAGCTGGTGGGAGTTCACGTTCTTCCTGCTGCCGATCAACCAGTTTTTACGCAGAAAGCCCGCGCAAAAGCGCGCACGAAAGCAATTCGTGCGACGCGCGCTGGCCCGCTTCGATCTCAGACCGCTCTATCTCGGCCTGGGGATGTGCATGCACCTCGGCATCTTCATCAGCATGGATATCGGCTTGTTCGCGATCGTGATGTGGAGCCTCTATCCGGCGTACATCCTGCCCCAAGAGGCACGGCGTGCCCTGACGGTGCTCTTCGGCTGGGTGCGAAGCCCACGACGCGACGAAGTCCCCGCCGAGGGGTGAACGGCCGATTCCAACCGGTGCACATCCACCGCACGCCGGCGCGCGGCGCCGACAACCCCCAAAATTAAGCCGTCCAAAGTATCAAGTTTCCGTCCCAGAGCTGCGGCGTCCCCCTCGCGTACGCCCCCGCGTTCGCGTTCGCCTCCCCCGCGTTCGCGTTCGCGTTCGCGTTCGCGTCCGCCTACGCACGCGCCTTCGCCGCCTTCGCCTACGCCCCCGCCTTCGCACGCACACTCACGGACCCGTCACTTCCTCCCAGCGGATCGCGTTCGCAAAGTGTGAGCATCACCGTGAAGAATCGGCGACTTGAGGATGATGGTCGGGGCGGGCACGGGCACGGGCACGGGCACGTTTACGGGTTAAAGGGGGTTAAACGGCGGAACGCTTCGGGGGGACGGGCGTAACCACTACGCATGAAACAGCGACTTGCACTGAGGGGTTTGTTCACGAGCTTGACGTGTCTGACGGCTCCGTTCGCGGCGGGGCTCCTGATCGCCGGATGCGTGAGCAGCTCGTCGGATGACGACGGGACGGCGGGTGCGGCGGGCTACGCGGGTGCGGCGGGCTACGCCGGCCACGCGGGCGATTCGGGCGCACCGTATCCGGAGGCCGGCGCGCCGCTGGTGTTTCCGGGCGCGACGCGCGGCTCCGCCATTGCGCTCAGCCCAGACGACACGACGGCGGTGGCCGTGAACCGCGACGTCGGTTCGGTGACGGTGCTTTCCGTCGCGTATCCAAAGGGCCTCGCGCCGGTGCTGAGCAAGAAGGCAGAAGTGTCGCTCGGTGCGGGCTCCGAGCCGTGGCAAGTCGCGATCTCGCCCGACGGGCGCTACGCCTACGTCGTGCTGCGGCAGAGCCAGGAGCTCGTGCGCGTCGATGATCTGGCTGGCACGCCGAGGGTCGGCAAGCGCATCCAGGTCGGCTCGGAGCCGACCGCCGTCGCGCTCAGCCCGACGGGCGCGCGCGCCTACGTCGCGAACTGGGTGGACGGCACCGTCGTGGTCGTGGACACGAGCACCTTCGAGCTCGTGCGCACGATCGACTTGAACGCGGCGCTGGCGGCCACCGGGCTCGTCGGGCAGGTCTCGACGCGACCGGCCCTGGCGCACCCGCGCTCGCTCGCCGTCACCAACGACGGGGACGACGACGACGGCGACGAGACCCTCGTCGTCACCGAATACTTCGCGCAGAGAAAGCTGCCAGAAGCCGCGGACGGCTCGAACGCGGACGTCGCTCAGGTCGGCCTCGTATACCGCGTGAGCACCCACGATTATTCCGTCAAAGTGACGGAGCTGTCTCCGCTCGCCAACATCGGCTTCAAGGATCAGAACGGAAAAGTCGCGGGCTGCTACCCGAACCAGCTGCAATCGGTGACGGTCAACGGCAAGTACGCCCACGTGGTGTCAGTGTGTGCTTCTCCGCGCGGCCCCATCGGTCCGAGCGTGACGACCGTCGCTTGCAACGTCGTGGCCGACTGCAGCGCCTCGGCCCTGGTCGAGCCGGCATGCGTCGTGCCCGCCGCAGGCGCCGCCAAGGTGTGCGTCGATCTAGCGAGCACCAAGACGACGACGGCGCCGGTGGTGTCGGTGGTAGACCTGCACAGCGGCTACGAGGTGAAAGAGGCGGCCGTCAGCCTCAACCAGAAGTGGTTCGACGAGGTCTACATCAAGAACAAGACGCCGGACGACGCGTCGCGGCGCATCCCGCTGTTCGCGAACGACATGGCGTTCGTGCCGGGCACGAGCGTGTCGTACGTGACAGCGAACGGTGCGGACGCGGCATTTCGCATGGTCCACGCGCCGAACGGCGCACCGAACGAGTTCGGCGCACCCGGCAAGCCGTTCATCAACTTGAACCCCGCCGGCATCGACCCGGCGACCGCGGGCGGCGTCGGACCGACGGGCATTGCCATCACACATCTGGAGCACGAGGCGCGGCGCTTCGCGCTCGTCGTGAGCGACATCACGCGCAACGTGAGCGCGATCGACTTCAACACGCAGGCCGTGGCCGGAGGCCTGACCGCGCCGGCCGTGGCGCAGGTGACCGCGCCGCCGGTCAAGGACTCACTCGAAGAGAAGCGCGTCAAAGGCAGGAAGTTCTTCAACACCGGGCTCGGACGCTGGTCGCTGAAAGGCCAGGGCTGGGGCGCGTGCCAGTCGTGTCACGGCGATGGCTTGACCGACAACGTGACCTTCTATTTTGCGCGCGGGCCGCGCCAATCCACGAGCCTCGACGGCACCTTCAACTCCAAGGATCCAACGGATCAGCGCATCCTGAACTGGACGGCGATCTTCGACGGTCTCACGGATTTCGAGTTGAATACGCGCGGCGTTTCGGGTGGCGTCGGAGCCATCGTCAGCAACGCGGCGCTCGCCACCGAGAACCGTATCGACATTGCCGCTCTCGGTCACGCGGGTCTCTCCGGATCCGCCGAAGACGTGGCGAACCCTGCAAACCCGCTGGCGCTCGCACAGCCGTCGGTGCTGAACGACTGGGCAGAAATCACCGAGTGGGTGCGCTCGCTGCGCTCGCCCCGAGCCCCGACCCACCTCGCGAAGGACGCGGTAGCCAAGGGCCGAGACCTGTTCGTCGGCGCCGGCTGCGCCGGTTGCCACGGTGGCGAGAAGTGGACCATCTCCAAGCTGTTCTACGATCCCTCCGTGACGACCAACGAGCAGCTGAAGAGCACGTCGTGGTCCGCGGCAGTCGCAGCGGCGAGCTTCCCGCAGACGCTCCTGCCCGCGCTCGCACCCGCCGACCAGGTCATGCGCTTCAATGCCCCGAACGCGCAAGCGGCAGGCGCGTTCGACCAGATCGTGTGCGCGCTACGCAACGTCGGGACATTCGGCGTCGCAGAAGCCGCTGTCGCCACGAACGGCCTGTTCCCTGAAATCCGCGCCAACGGCGCTCCGGCGCAAGGCAACCAGGCGCACGGCAATGGCTACAACCCGCCGTCCTTGCTCGCAGCGAACATTGGCGCGCCTTACCTCCACCACGGCGGCGTCCGCACGTTGGAGGCGCTGTTCGCGGAGGATCCCAAGTTCAGCGCGCACTACCGGGCGCTCTCACCGAATTTCTTGAAGGAAACCGGCACCGCCCGCCAGGACAAGGTCAACGCGCTCGTGGCCTACCTCCTCTACGTGGACGAGCACGCGCCCAGCATCGCGGCCCCGGCGCTCGGTCCGCAAGGAGGCGACTTCTGCAAAGCGCCGGGCGGGACCTACAGCCCCTACTAGCCGCTTCAGCAGCCCCTGGTGCGAGTCGCTGACGCCTCACTTCGAATCGGAGTGGGGCGTCAGCCGTTTGTCAGGTTCAGCCGTTCGAGGCGCTCGCGATCGACCAGCGCGCGGAGTACAAGAAGCAATGCGCGCACTCTCGACCGCCCTCGCCGCGTTCGCCGTCGCGAGCTTCCCCTCGCGCAGCGACGCCTGCAGCTGCATCGACCCGGGCAGCGTGGCCGCGGGTTTCGACGCGAGCGGCAGCGTGCTCGAAGGCAAGGTGCTCAGCCTGCAGCATCAGCCAGCGGCGCATCGCATCAGCGCGCGGCTCGAGGTGCTGCAGCGCTGGAAGGGCGCGAGCGGCAAGACCGTCGAAGTCGTCACCACGGATCAGGGCTCGATGTGCGGCTTCGAGTTTCGGCGCGGCGAGCGCTACCTGATTTTTGCTCAGGCGACGACGAGCCCGCTCAGCGTGAGCATCTGCAGTCTCAGCAAGCCGAGCAACGGTGCGGCCGAGGACATCGCGGAGCTGAATCGGCTGGCCAAGGCGGGGTCCGGAAGCGGCACCGTTCCCGCTTCTCCCGAGGGCGGCGCGGCCGACGCTGGCGAGCCAGCCGCGCCTCCGGAGCCGCCGAGCTCCGGGCCCACTTCGTCGAAGGGCGCGGCGCCGGCCGCGACTCAGCCGCCGCCAGTACCGCCCGTCTCGCCGAAGCCGGCCGAGCGGCGTGCGCCGGGCGGCTCTTGCATGGGCTGCTCGTTTCCGCGCGGCGGAGCGAGCTCAGAGCTGCTACTCGGGCTGGCAGCCGCTCTGCTCGTGACACGGGCTGCCCGCAGGCGCCGCAGCGGCTCGTGAGCTGCATCCTGCGGCAGCTGCTCGGGATTTCCGTAACGCACGCGGTCACCCTGGCGCCACGCGAGCCGCCAAGCTAGCCGTCTCTAACGGTGCAGACCCGACGCCAGGACCCGTTCCCCTTTGCGGCTGTGCGCGACCTGCTGGGCATTCTGCGCGCCCTGTGGCTGGCGACGGACGAGGCGCACCTGATGCGCCGCAAGCAAATCACCGCCATCGCTGGCGAGCTTCGCACTGCCTACGAGCTTGCGCTGATGTCCACACCCGGAACGATGGGCTACCACGCCGCCTGGGAGCGTGCCGAGGACGCCACGCGCCGAGTCGGCGACCTGGTCGATTGTGTGACGCCACTCGAGCCCGTGGTGCGCGCCGCGACGGCCCGGGTCGTGAATGGGAGCGCTGGAATCCGGAAAAAGCACGGTCCGACCCACTAGCTAGGCTAGCCCGTGTCGGAAACCACGCCAGCCCTTCCGCATCGGAGCGCGTAGCCCTAGAAACAGCGTTCCCACGAAAGCGACGCGCCCATGACGCAATCGGAAGCCGTGACGACGCGATACCACGTGTGCGAACTGTGTGAGACCGGCTGTGGCCTGGCCGTGGACGTCCAGAACGGGCAGGTCGTGCAGGTGCGCGCCAACGAGCAAGACGTGTTCTCCCGCGGCTTCATCTGTCCCAAAGGCCTGGCGTTGCCGGAGCTCGAGCGAGATCCGGATCGGCTGCGGGCGCCAGTGCGCCGTGCTCCAGACGGGACGTTTCGGCCGATCTCCTGGGAAGAAGCGCTCGAGACCACGGCAGCGCAGCTGAAGTCCATTCAGCGTCGGGGCGGGCGTGACGCGGTGGCGGTCTACATGGGCACGCCCGTCGTCCACAAATACGGCGCGCTGCTCATGCGCGGCGCGCTGCTGGGCGCGCTCGGAACGCGCAACTCGACCAGCGCGGGCTCGCAAGATACGAGCACGCGCTTCGCGGCCTCGTACTTCCTTTACGGCAGCGCCTTTTCCACGCCGATCCCAGATCTGGATCGCACGGCGTATTTCTTGTGTATCGGCGCCAATCCCGTCGTGTCGAACGGCAGCTTGCTCACGGCTCCGGACATGCGCGGTCGGCTGCGGGCGCTGCGCGCGCGCGGCGGACGCCTCGTCGTCGTCGATCCACGGCGCACGGAGACCGCGGAGCTCGCGTCGGAGCACGTGCCCGTCTTACCCGGCGGGGATGCAGCGCTCTTGCTCGGCATGACTCAGGTGCTGATCGAGACGGGCCGCGTGAACACGGCGTGGCTCGAGCGGCATACTCAGGGGTTCGATGCGCTGGCTCGCCACTTGCGCGCCTTGACCCCGGAGCGCGCAGAAGCGCTGTCCGGCGTCAGCGCCAGGGCGATACGAAGACTCGCGCTCGAGTTCGCGGACGCGCCGTCGAGCGTGGCGTACGCGCGGCTCGGCGTCTGCAACAACAAGGAGGGCACGCTCGCTTCGTACGCCGTGGATCTCTTGAATATCGTCGCTGGGCGTCTCGGCGCAGCGGGCGGCGCCTTGTTCGCGAACCCTGCGATCGATCTGCCGAGGCTCGCCAAGCTCGTGGGCGCGGACGGCTACGCGCGCTGGCACAGCCGCGTTCGGCATTTGCCGGAGACCGCGGGAGACGTCCCGGCGTCGACCCTGGCCGAAGAGATGGAGACCGAGGGTGCCGGACAGGTCCGCGCGCTGGTCACCTTCGCCGGCAACCCGGTGCTCTCGACGCCGAACGGCGGACGGCTGGCGCGCGCGCTGTCCGGGCTCGAGTTCATGGTGTGCATCGACCCGTACATCAACGAGACCACCCGCTTCGCGAACATCATTCTGCCGCCGTGCGGCGCGCTCTCGGAAGATCACCTCGATCTGTTCTTTGCGAACGTGGCGGCGCACAACGTCGTGCGCTGGACGGACGGCGCCACCGCGCGGACTGCGGAGGAGCGCACGGATTGGGAAATCCTGCTCGAGCTCAGTTACCGGCTCGGCGGCGGCCCATCTGGCATGAAACCCTTGGATTTCGTGCTGCGCATGCTGCGAAAGCTCGGTGTTCGAATGACACCCGCCACCATCGCCGACCTGGCCATCCGCATCGGCCCTCACGGCGATCGCTTTCTACCCGGAAGCGCGGGCTTGAACGGCGCCAAGGTGCGCGCCGCACCGCACGGCGTGGATCTGGGTCCGCTCGAGCCCGGCATCGCGCACCGCGTGTTCCACCGGCACGGCCGCGTCGAGCTCGCGCCACCCGCCATCCTCGCTGCCATCGACGCGCTCGGTCGTCAGCCGACGTCGGCCACGCCCGCGGGGGATTTGCTGCTCATCGGGCGGCGCGACATCCGCTCGAACAATTCCTGGATGCACAACCTGACCAAGCTCGTGACGGGCCGCGATCGCTGTGTGCTCCTGGTGCACCCCGCCGATGCGGCGCGCGCCGGTGTCCTGGACGGCGAAGACGCGCTGCTCGAGAGCCGCGTCCACAGCGGCGCCGTGCGCGTGCGCATCAGCGACGAGATGCGCGCGGGCGTGGTCAGCCTCCCGCACGGCTGGGGGCACGCCGGCATCGCCGAGTGGCAACGGGTCGCCGGAGCGCACGCCGGCGTTTCGGCCAACGACTGGACGGACGATCAACACGTCGAGGCGATCGTCGGTCAGTCGATCTTGAACGGCGTGCGTGTGCAGTTGAAACGCTTGGCCAGTGCCAGCGCGTCCGCGTCCGCGGGCGAGCGCGCGCAGGCTGGCGTCGTCCACGAGTAGACGGAGCCAGCCCGGCGCACGCGGTCGCCCACCGTGCGCCGCGCTACGCCAGCATCTGCGTGACGAGGCCCTTTGCGAGCGAGGGATCGCCGAAATCGTCGAGCGGGCCGCCCGCGCCGTTCTTGACGCCGACCGCGGCGCCGAACGTGTTCAGGATCTTGTTGTTCGTCGCGTACTGGTTCGAAGGGACGTTGGCGGCGTCCACGAAGACGCCCGTCTTCAAGAACCCGCCGGCAGAGCCCGCGCACACGAACGGCAAGTTGTTCGAGCTGTGTGACACGCCGGCCGCCAGATCGTTCGTCCAAACCGACACGCCTTGGTCGAGCAGGTTGCCCGTGGGCGTCGTGTACTGCGACAGCTTGTCGAGCAGGTACTTGAAGAACAGCGCAAATTTGCGGTCGATGCGGTGGTGCTTCATGTCCGCGTCCGGGATCGGATCGCCCGAGGATCCGTCGCCGTGAATGCGGTGTGAGATGTGATGGAAGCGCTCCTGCCGCACGCCGTCGATCAGGTACTGCGTCTGATCGTTGCCGTTGCCGATTTGCAACGTGGCGGCGTGGCTGAGGCCGCAGGACATCGCGAGCGCGATGATGTCCATCTGCATCTGCACCATCTTCTCGATCTGTTCGTCGTCATCCACCGTGTTCGCCGGCACCGTGGAGATCTCCGTGTAGCGCGTGGTCGGCAGATGGCAGGCTAGCCTGACCTCCATGTCGCGAATCGCCTCGAAGTGGAGCTTGAGGCGGTCGGAGTCGAACTTGGAGAGCTCGCGGCGCCCGAGCAGCGACTGCATCTGCGCGCGCACCACGTCGTTGACGCTCTTTCTCTGGTTGGCGAGCGCGTTCTGCACCGACGTGTCCGCGTTTGGCACGCCGAACAGGCGCTTGTAGGCGTTGAAGGGGTTCGGCTCCGCGGCGCGCCGGTCGCCCGCCTTGCGGTACGAGAGCACGTCGTCCAAGTAGCCGCTCTTTCTGCCGGCGTAGAGGTTCAACGGCTCGTTGCCCGCGGGTTCGAGCGCCCGCACGATGCGGTTGTCGATCGATTCGCCCGTCGCGAGCGCCTCGTTGCTGAAGGTGCCGTTCGGCTTGGCCGCCGTCAGGCACTGCAGACCGCCGTCGGCGTGTCCGCACCCGCTATACGAGAAGTTGTATTTGATGCCGCGCACGATCAAGAGCTTCGACGCGTAGCTGGCGAGCTCGCTGACGGCGCGGCCCGAGTCCGCCTGCATGCCCGCGGTCGTCAGCTGGCCCAAGGCCGACGGCCAGAAGCGCTCCGGCTCGTTGCCGCTCTTCTGCTGCACGCCGTTCGCTTGCCGCACGAAGATCGCGTACTTGAACGGCGTGGCGGCTTGAGCACCGGCGGACTTCGTCTCAGGCAAGCTCTCGAGCAGCGGCAGAGCGACGACGATGCCGGCCCCCCGCAGAAACAGCCTCCGGTTCAACATGACCCGATTCATGGTGCCACCTCCACAGGGCGCGCGCGGAACGTATCCAAAGTCGTGATTCTGGCGAGCAGCGCTTTGGCGCCGATGCCGCCGATCGAGGCATCCGAAATGATCTTTATGCTTTCGGCTTCGGCAATGACCGGCTTTCTGCCGAGCGCATACTCGAGCCAGTTCGTCGCGTAGCAGTTGTGGACTCGTCGCGCCTCGGCCAGCTTCTGCGAGAGCTGGATGGCATCGTTGTAGGTGAGCGTCTGCCCGTCGAGCGTGTACGTGGCGGCCGAATCCACCGGCAGGCCGTTGTCCGTATCGCGCCAGGCGCCGATCGCGTCGTAGTGCTCGAACGCGAAGCCGATGGGGTTGATGCGCGTGTCGTGGCAGCCGGCGCCGCAAACCTTGGTGTGGTTGTCGACACGCTGGCGATTCGTCTGAGCCGGTTGCAGCTCCGGCAGCGGTGGCAAATTCGGCGGCGGGATAATCTTCTCGCACAACACGTGCAGGTTGATGAGCACACCGCGATGAATCGGGTCGGACTGCACGAGGCCGCCGTTCTTCGCCAGGAAGCCGAGCTGCGTCAGGATGCCGGCGCGGCGCTGCGGGTCGAGGTCCACGCGCTGCATGGCAGCCGTGAAGCTCCCGTTGTTCAGGCCGTAGAAGCCCGCTGTGCGGTTGTTCACGAACGTGAACGGCTTCGTCAGAACGTCTCGAATACCGCCGCCGTTCTTGGTCACGTCATCGAAGAACATCCGCGCTTCACTCTGCAAGATCGGCTCGAGATCCCGCGTGAACGTGGGGAACAGCCGCGCGTCCTTGAGCGTCGTCCCGTACAGGTCCACCCCGAAGAGCTGCTCGTGGAACGAGACGGCGATCTCCTGCGCCCGCGGATCGTGGACCATGTTGCTGGCCCAGCGCGCCACACCGGCCATCGTATTGAGCTCGCCCGCCTCCGCGGCCGCCAGCAGCGCGTCCGACGGCATGGTGTTCCACAGCGTGTACGAGAGCCGTGTCGCGATTTCGTAACCGTTCAGCCAGATCTTGTTCTCCTGCGCGGCAGTGCTGCTCTCCACGCGGTAGAGCGTGTGCGGCGACTGGAGGAACGCGCGCAAGGTGAGCTCCACACCCGCCACGACGGCATCGCCGCCGAGCAAGCTCGAGCCTTTCATGAACAGCGCGGTCATGGCCGTGACTTCGTCCGCCGTCAGCGGGCGTCGGAAGGCGCGCTTGCCGAACGCGGTGACGAACGCCCGCCCCTTGGCCTGCGTGTCACCCGTCAGATTCGGGGGCATGATCTTGGCCAGCTGCGCCGAATTGGTCACGACCTGCTTGGCCAGCGTCTCAGCCGCCGTTTCGTAGTCGTTTCTCAGGTTGGTGGCGATCTTGTTTTCTTCGGCGTTGGTGTCGAAGCGAGTCATCACGTCCGGCGTGAACGACGCGGACAGGCCGCTCGTGCGATCGAGCTTGAGCAGATCGCGCATGGTGTTTTCCCACTGCTTGTGGCTGAGCCGCGGGAAACGCGTGCTCCAGCCCAAGCCCTGCGCGGACGAGCCCGGCCCGCAGTTCGTGCAGGTCGTGGGACAGGTCGGGCAGCCCCCGCCCGATACCGATCCACCGGCGCCGCCGGCACCGCCGACCGGGATATTTCCCGTGCAAGCGCCGAGCAGCGCGCCAGCGACCAGTGCGCCAGCGAATAGGGTGCGGGAGCGCAGCCGGGGCTGCGCAACACCAGTAGTTCGGGCGCCAAAGGCATCCGAGGGCGAGCTCATCGATCACCTCGCGACGTTGAATGGGTCAGGTCAGCGGAACGGATCCAGCGCTGGGCAGAGCCGCTCACGAGCAGGACGGAACCGTTTTCATATTCCAGATCGCAACACATCAGGTCAAGTCGTGTAACTTTCTCGCTCCGCCAACCCTGCGCGGTTCGCGAGCGCAAACGCCTTGCATATGGAGACGATCGGGGCCGCCTTCGCCAGGCAAGCATTTGCCGCGGGCGGACGAATCGCGGCTCAGCGCTGTAAAAATGCGAACGGAGTAGAACCCGCAATAACGCGCGGGGCACGGCGCGGAGCGCTCATCCCCAAATGCGAACGGCGCGCTGCGAACAGCGCGCCGCCTTCGCGTCTCGGATCGAAAAGGGGCGCTCAGCTGGTGATGGCGTCGAGCATGCGCGTCAGGAAGCCGCGCGCGTACTCGTCCCAGAACTCCGACCCCATCTGATCCTGCGCGAGCCGCACGACCACGAGATTCGCGGAGGGGACGATGAAAATGAACTGTCCGAACACGCCCTCCGCAAAGAAGGCATCTGCCGGCAAGTTCGCGAGCGTGCGCGGCGTGCAATTCGGGAAGTCGGAGCACGCGGGATCGTACTCGCCCAGACGAACGGGCGCGTTCGTGTGCCACAGATAGCGATAGCGATCGCCGCAAACATCGACCCGCTTGGTCGTCAGGTCGACCCACGCTTCCGGTACGACTTGCGTGTCGTCCCATTTGCCGCGCTTCGCGTACAGGTAGCCGAACTTCGCGTAGTCGCGCATCGTGAGCTGGAGACCCGCTTGCGTCGTCGTGCGCCCTTTCGGATCGCTGTTCCAGGTAGCGCCGGTGATACCCAGCGGTTCGAACAAAACTTGTCGCGCGTACTCGAGCGCCGTCTTGCCCGCCGCACCCTGCAGCACGCCCGACAAGAGCGCGGGATCGGCGGTGGAGTAACGCTGCACCGTCCCGGGCTCGGCGACGGACGGCCTGGGGAGCGCGAAGTCGATCAAGTTCGCGCCGCCGAGGACGGTGTCGTTCTGGAGGAAGTTGGCGGTGCTGCGCCAGTCCTCCTGCCATTGATAGCCAGCCTGCAGATTCAACAAGTGGCGCACGGTGATGCGGCTGCGCGGATCACTCGTGTTCGCGCACGGCCACTCCACAGGATAGGTGTTGCACACGCGATGATCGACGTTCGGAATCAGCCCCTGGTCGAGGGCAATGCCGACCAGCGCGCTCGTGAAGCCCTTGGCGACCGAGTAACTTTCCTGACGTGTGGTCGCCGTGAAGCCGACCAGGTAGCGCTCGGCGACGACGTACCCGCGACGAAGCACCAGGATGCCTTTGGTGCTCGCCTGGGGAATCGTGAACGACAGCGCTGCCTCGAGCTTGGCGGGATCGAAGCCCGCGGCGGCCGGCTCCGCAGTGCGAAATCCGCCGCTCACGGCGTAGGGCGCGAGCGCCGCGGGGCCAGGCATGGAGTACGAGACAGCGCGCGGCGGCAAATCGATGCCGTGACATTGAGTCGCGGCGCCGCCACCGGTGCCGGCCGTGCCAGCGGTGCCGCCAGCGCCACCGACGCCAGGCGGGTTCGTGGGCCCGCACGCGAGCGTCGTGAGCGTCAGCGCCATTGCCGATTTCGCTACCCACGAGCTCGTCAGAGCACGCCCGGATTTCTGCATCGCAGTCATGACGAATCCCGTAGACGAGCTGGTCCAACCTGTCAAAGACGCCTGTGTTCCCACACCGCAGCGAGCGCGCAGCTCGATTCATGAGACACGCCACCTGAACGGAATCTTGCAGAGACCGCCTCGGTCCGTTCAATACGCGAACGTGTCGATTGACGCGCGTATGTCGAATGAATTGAACGAAAGCGAGCCGTGATACTTCTGCTAGGCTCCCGCCACCATGGCTTCCCCCAACAAGCTTTTCGCCGGTTTCACCTTGGCGCTCGCGGTCACGCTGAGCGGCGTAGTCGCCTCCGCTCACATCAGCATCGACGAGGGCGGTTCGCACAAGTCACGCTATCCCCACACCGAGCAAAAGCAGGGCCCGTGCGGCAGGCTCAACGGCGCGCGCAGCACGAACGTGTACACCTACGAGCCGGGGCAGACCATCACGGTGAAGTTCAAGGAACTCATCCCGCATCCGAGTTACTTCCGCTTCGCGTTCGACGTGGACGGAGACGACGGCTTCAAGATGCCCGCGTCGATCAAGCCGATCGATCCGGCGCGCGCGTGCCCGTACAACGCCGCGGACCAGTGCGGGACGTCGGACTTCTACAACACGCCCGAGGTGCTGCCGAACATGGACAACCTCCGGCCGCACCTGGCAAACAACTTACCGCCGGACGGCCTCTACGAAATTCAGGTCAAGCTGCCAGACGTCGAGTGCACCAACTGCACGCTCCAGCTCATCCAGGTCATGGAGGACGTGATCCACGGCGCGTACAATCCAGCACCGGGACACCCCGCAGACACGGCGTACATCGAAGACAACTACCGCCAGTGCATCGACATCGTACTCAAGCGTGGTGGCGGCGGCGACGGGGGGACCGGCGGCAATGGCTGCACCCTGGGCCCCTGCAGCCTCAGCTCCACGGGGCCGGCTTCCACGTATCCGGCGCTGTTGGGCGTACTCGGCCTGGCAGCCATGGTGCTACGGCGCCGGCGACGTTGACAGGGTGCAGCTCGGCTCTTAGAACTACGCCGCCCGGCCGAAGGCGCTGTTCAAGATGGCCACCCACATCACCGAAGACTGCATCAACTGTGGAGCGTGCGAACCCGAGTGCCCGAACGAGGCCATCTCCGCCGGAGATCAGATCTACGTCATCGATCCCGAGCTGTGCACGGAGTGCGTCGGGTTCTACGATCACGAGGCGTGTCAGGCCGTGTGTCCCGTCGAATGCTGCCTCCCGGATCCGAACATCCGCGAATCGGAAGGCGACCTGCTCGAACGCGCCGTTCGTCTCCACCCCGATGACGAA
>DATDJP010000217.1:0-5445 GCA_036520475.1 Polyangiaceae bacterium
CCACCGGCGCTGCCGCCCGTGCCGCCCGTGCCGCCCGTAGCGCCGGTACCGCCCGCGCCGCCGGTGCCGCCGGTGGGGCTCGGGCCACAGCCGAGCGCGACGAGGAGGGAAACTGCTGCGACAGGGAGATGGCGAAACGTCATGGAGCCACCTTTACCGCGTTTTGGCTCCCACGTTCCGCACTGGCCGCCGGCGGCTAATAATTGACCGCCACCGGACGGGATGAGCGCGCCCTCGGCACACTCTCAACACAAAGATTGCATCGGAAGCGAATTATGCGCGGTAGCGATCCATCGTCGAATCGCTACCGCTGCCCAGCGCAGGCTCGGATCAGTCGTCCATCATGCTGAACGACGCCCAGCCCCAGTGGTCTCCGTCGGGAGTGCCGTCGCTGTAGCGATCATGAGCGATGCGCGCGCCCGAACCGAGTGGTACGGCCGTGAAGGTCAGCTCGCTGTGCCGAGCGAGCGCCCGCAGCTGGCCGTCCGTCAGTGCTCGACTCCTCGAGCGATCGGGCACGAACTCGTCGGTTGCCGGCGCGTACAGGAAGCCGGCTTCACGCAAGCCGAAGCGGCCGCGAACGACCAGCTCACATTCACCCGCGGCGGCGCGCTGCTTCAAGAGGTCGATGCGCGACGCGACGACGTCCCCGTTCTCCTCCGTCAAGGTGATCTGCTGGCCCACGATGGGCGCGAGGTTCGTGTCGAACGCCAGCATGAACGCCTCGAGATTGCGGCGGATGCCGATACCCTGGGCGTTCGGCGGGATGCCGCCCGGGTTCGGGAACGGATCGGTCACGGGGCGCTGTGCGAACACGGTCGCGCCCAGGAAGCGGAAGATCGTGTCGATATCGCCCGTGTGCGAGAAGCCGAAGCCGCGGACCTGGTCGCCCATGAAGCGCGGGTCGTTGAGTGGAGGCGGCAGCGACGAAACCAGCGGCGGCCGAGGCGGCGGCAAGTCGATCGGGAGCCGGTAGTTGTCGGCATTTCCGAACATGCCGACCTTTTGATACATGTTGCGCAGGTGCGGCACCTTGAGAAACTGCGGCTCGTTCTCGAACGCGTACCGTCCATCGCTGCCGAAGAAACCCGGCTTCTTGGCGAACCCGGCGTTGCCGTTCGGATCGAGGGTGTGACAGCCGTTGCAGTTGTGGAACGTGTCGGAAGGGAGCTCCCTGCCATCCGGGAGTGTGTTGAAATAGAAGGCACGCCCTGCCGCTTGCTGCGCGGTGAGTGAGTTGTCCAGATTGCGAATTGGGTTGGGCGGATACATCACTTGCAGGACGAAGTCGCTGAAGGCCTGCATCTCGGCGGGCGCGAGCTCACTCGTTCGTCCGAGCAGGCCCGTGAAGGCAACGTTGAATTTCTTGAACGCAGCCTGCTCGTCGAATGTGCCGGTGTCCGGCTGGAAGCTCGCGGGCACGTCGTTGCCTCCGGTGCGGTCGCCGCGCCAGTGCATCGGGCCATGGTTGGCCATGCCGCGAAGGCTCTGCGTGATCATCGGCCCCTTCATGGGGTGGAAGTCGGGAGAGCCCATGATCGGCGGAATCACGACGCTCGTGAACGGGCCCGGGTTACGTACCGTGGCGCCATCGGGATCGCCGAGGTCCCAGGCGAGGCTGTCCGCGTCGCCGAACACGTGACAGCTCGCGCACGCCGAGTCGCCGTGTGACGAGGTCAGCGCAGCGTCGTACAAGAAGCGCCGGCCGTTCGTGATACTCTCGGGCTCGGGGTTGTAAAGCCGCACGTGTCCGATCTCGCGGCGTCGGTCCAGGTCCACGATCGAGATGCCGTTGTCGAAGCGCGTCATGACGTAGGCCACGTCGTGCTTGTCATCCAGCACGACGCCAGTCGGGCCACCCCCGGTGAGGGCGACTTGCCGCCGCGCATCGGGAGAAAACGTATCGCTTTCCAGCTCGGCCGTCCGGAATATGCCGAGCTTGCTGGAGCCGAGGGCGGCGACGTACAGCCACTTGCCGTCGCGCGACACCTCCATACCCGTCGGAAACGCCAGGCTGCGTGCTGCTTCCGCCGGTGTTCCGTCGCGCGAATAGTCGAGGTGCTTGTTGAGGTGTCGCGACACGACGCCTGCACCGTCGATGACCGAGATGCGGCTTTCCGCGATGTGACCACGAACCGAGGAGCCGCCGCCGTGGGCGTTGTGACCCTCGAAGCGCACTTCGTTGCGCGATTCCAGGTTCGCGACGTACACCTTCCCGCTCACGGGGTTCACGGCCATGTTGAACAGCACCGTACCGACACCCGCGAACGCGCCCTGCGCCTTCTCCGCAGGGATGGCCAACGTCGCGTCCAGCGCAAACACGTCCTTGTCGGGGAGCGAGAAGCGGACGACGGAGTCCCAGGGCCGGTTCAGCTCGTCGAGCCAGTGATACTGGCCGTCGCCGGGAGTCTGGCGGTACTTCACGATCAAGGCGCCCCAAGGAGCCTGGACACCGCCGGCATCGGCGAGCGGCGGCGGCGCGCCGCCATTGTTGGTGACCAGCCGTTCGTTCACCACGGTGGTGCGACTGCCGGAATGAAACGCGGCGGCATACACGGTGCTTTCGTCAGCCGAGACCGCCAGCGCGCGTGGCGTGTCCGCGAACAGCGTGAGGACGGTGAGCGGCGTGCCACCGAGCGAGCTCCCGACCGTCCCCGGGTCGAACACCCAGACGTCGGCGCGCCCCACCGACGGCGTGGTCAGGTCCGGGCTCTTCCCGGTGTTCTGGCCGCGATGCGCGGTGGTGATGTAGGCGCGGCCACGTGCAAACACGATGTCGCGCGGTTCGTCGCCGACCAGCAAGGTGCGGGTGACGCGGGCCTGCGAGGGGTGCCTGACATCGACCACGCTGATGCTGTCGGAGAGGTGATTGACGACCCACACCTCGCCGTCATTGCGCACCGCGACAGCGACGGGCTCGAGGCCCACGGTCACCGAGCCGAAATTCAGCAAATGGCCGCCGGCTATGCGAAAAATCTCGAGGCGGTTGTCGGGCGTGTTCACCGCATAAAGGAATTTCCCATCCCGAGACAGCGCGAGCGGTCGCACCTGACCAGACTCGAACGCCGTAAAGGACTCTTCCGACGCCCTAGTAGGTGGCGCGCGGTGGAACTCGTCGGTCGACTGTCCCGTGGGGACGGTCTCGTCGGCTGTACCGGCGCAGCCGGTCACCGCGGTTGCAAGCCCTGCCAGCACGAACCAAGCGCCCTGTAACGGCCTCATTGAGGAAACTCCTTCTAGGAGCACGTCCCGCGCAACCGCTACGACGTGCTCGAGTGTGCGTTGCTAAAATCGCGACTCGCGACGGAGTCTTCAGAATCACTTATTTCGACCCAATTTGTCCATACTGAGCGAAATTTTCGTGAGCGCGAGTAGGCGTAAGACGCAGCAAGCGTGACATGCACTTTGACGCGAAACGATATGTTGCCGCGTCGCAATGCAAGGACGCGCGCGCACCTGAAGCTCTCTCACGTCTCTCACGCGCGAGCTCGTTCAGCGTCCCCGCGCGCAGGACATGCAATCCGTTCGACCATCCGACCGACCGCGAACGGTCGCCGACTGCTCTTGCTTTTACACGGCGGCGCGTCGTGGTCGTGCAGGCGCGGCCTGCACGGGAAGTGCTCTTCCGGCTGCATTGGAGCGCCGTGGGACGAGCGTATAGACTGGTCACGGAGGACCAGGGTCATCACAAAAAAGCCGACAATCGAGCAACCGCGGCTCTTCGACTCACCACCCGAGCCGCTGCTGCCCGCTGCCGTGAACGCCGAGCATCGGGAGCTCGCGGCCAGCTTGCCCGGTCACATCCGTCTGGGAACGATGTCGTGGTCGTACGCGGGTTGGCGCGGCGTCGTGTATGCGCCCGATACGAACATCCAGCGCCTCGCTCGAGACGGTCTACCGGCGTATGCGGCGCATCCGCTGCTGAGAGCCGTCGAGGTGGACCGGACCTACTACGAGCCGCTTCCGGTGGAGGCTTTCCAGGACCACGCGGCGCAAACTCCCGAAGATTTTCGTTTCCTGGTGAAAGCGCATCAAGAGTGCTCGGTTCACCGCTTCCCCGTGCACGCTCGCTACGGAAGCCGGCGCGGCGAGCTCAATGCACGCTATCTCGACGCGTCCTATGCGGCAGACGTAGTCATCGGCCCGATTGCGGAGGGGCTGGGAGCGAAACTTGGAGCCGTGTTGTTTCAATTTCCACCGCATGAGCCGGGCTCAGCGGCGGAGTTCGCAGGCGAGCTCGCGGCGTTTCTCGAGGCGCTACCCCGAAGCGCGACGTATGCCGTCGAGGTCCGGAATCCAGAGCTTGTCACGCCCGCGTATGCACAGGCGCTGACGGCTGGTGGCGCGGTGCACTGTCACAACGTGTGGGGCGACATGCCGTCCGTTTTGCGCCAGGCGAAGCTACTGCCGCCGCTGGCGCGCCGCCCGCTCATCATCCGCTGGCTGATGCGGCGCGGTGAGCAATACGAGCAAGCCGGAGCGCGCTTTCAGCCGTTCGACCGTGTGGTCGACGAGGACCCTGGTAATCGCGAGTCGATCGCGACGCTCGTGGCGAAGGCCGCCGCACATGACGTCCCCTCGCTAGTCCTCGTGGACAACAAGGCGGAGGGCTGCGCGCCCGAGAGCATCGTGCGACTCGCACGCGCCATCCATCAATCGGCGTAGCGCTGGCTCTTCTTGCCCTCGAGCAGGTGATGGGGATGCAAGTAACCGCGATCGAGCGGGTGGTCGGACAGGTCCAAGCCTGCCTCGACCATCCATTCACGTTGCGCGTCTGCCGCAACGAAATGCAGGCCGGCGCCGCGCGTGATCTTGAGCAGCTTGACCGCTGCCACTTCCTGCAGCCGGTTCCAGTCGAACTTCCATTTGGGAAGTGCGGCCATCTCCTTGACCAACAAGCTACCGCCGGGCTCGATGGCAGCAGCGGCGCGGCGCAGGAGATCCCGCTGGACTTGCGCGGTCATGAGGTACAGGACATCGACCATGACGACGGCCGTGAACTTCTCTTCGGCGAGCGTCGCTGAGATGTCGTTTCGAAAGCTGAGCCTTCCCCCCAGGGGCTCTGCCGCACGCTTCGCGATGGCGAGTTTGGCGTCGTCGATGTCGACACCGACGACGGTTCGCTCTTTCGAACACACCGCCAGGTAGCTGGAGAAGAGTCCGTGCCCACAGCCGAGATCCAGGATCCTTCCGGTTCGCGGGACCAGCTTCTCGAGCCGTTCGAAGGGGCAGGTCAGCCAGCGAACGACCATCTGGGCACGGGCCTTTGGCGGGCTATGCCGATGCAGCGCCATCACTTCGCGAAATGCAGGGTCGACCTTCATGACTCACCGAGATCGGCGTAGCTTCCCAGCTTGAGCCCCAGCCGCTCTGCCGCCTTGCGTACGTCCGGGTCGACGAGCGCGTCAAGCTCTTCGGACCACTTGTAGTCCCAACGGTAGCGCG
>DATDJP010000218.1:0-5298 GCA_036520475.1 Polyangiaceae bacterium
CGAGCGTTACTGCACCTGCAGACGGGCGCGCATCTCGTGCGCCGTGAGCGTCGATTTGTCGGCGCTCCAACCCGGCGGCGCGAACCAGGCAGCGAGCTTGCCTTGCAGGCCGCGCGCGTGCTTGAAGTCCGTGAGCAGCGCGCGCCACTCGTGAAACGCGATCTTGACCAGGTTGAAGGTGCGGATGTTCGTGGTCAGACCGTACGCGACGCGCGCGCTCTCCGGCTCGAACGTGCCGAACAGCCGATCCCAGATGATCAGGATGCCGCCGTGGTTGCGGTCGAGGTACTCGAGGTTCGTGCCGTGGTGCACGCGGTGGTGCGACGGCGTGTTCAGCACGAGCTCGAGCGGTCCGAGCTTTCGCACCAGCTCCGTGTGCAAGAAGTACTGGTAAATCAGGCTGAGCGCGATCTGCGTCAGGATCATCAGCGGGTGGAACCCAAGGAGCGGGAGCCACCAATAGAACAGCGGCACGGTCAGCGGCGTGGTCCACGATTGGCGCAGCGCGGTCGACAAGTTGAAGCGCTCGCTCGAATGATGGTTCACGTGCGCCGCCCACAGGAAGCGCACTTCGTGCGACGCACGATGCCACCAATAGTAGGTGAAATCTTCGAGGAGGAACAACGCGACCCACGCCCACGGCCCTCGCCCGATCTCGAACAAGCGGTGCTCGTAGAGAAAGAAGTACAGCGCCAGCACCGCGCCCTGCACGAGCGCCGACACCGCCATGTTGCCGAGGCCCATAGTGAAGCTAGCGATGCTGTCACGGCGCTCGTGCCCCGTGATCTCGTGAGGTCGCTCCTGCTGGGCGCGCCGAACGAGCACCCACTCGAGCCACAGCGTGATCAAAAAGAGCGGGATGGCCAGGTAGAGGAGCGTCGACACGGGGGCTTCAAACGTGTTTCACGGAGCCTGCGGAAGCAAGTCGATGGGGTTCGTTGCCGCTCCCTGGACCGCGGCGCCCCCGCTGATCCAGTTGACGTAGGGGTGGGCGTCCTGGCCGTCGAGGTAGGCCCAGATGCGCACCGGCTGCCCGGCGTCCGTTGCGAAGGAGAAACCGTCGAGGTCGCTGCCGGTGTAGGCAGCGAACATCCCATTGCCGGGGCCGTCCCAGTACACCCCGTCTTCGCCTTCGAGCATCTCGGTCTGATACGACCGCACGCGGCTGCCTTCGGGCAGGGCCACCCAGACCTCCCACACGCAGGTGTCGCCGGAGCCGGCGGGATTGCTCGTGTCGCAGCTGGTGAACAGGCGCCAGCGGCCGTCGGTCCCGTGCTCGACGAACAACCCCACACCTTGGCCCGGCTCTAACGGCTCGAACGCGGCGTCGACGTCGATAATGGCTTCCGCGACCTGATTCGGCTCGCGGTGGGTATCGTCATTGTCGTAACCGCAGCCAGCGCCGAGCAGCAGCGCGGAAAGAAGCAGGATGCCTGCTCCGAGGGTCCGATCACGAGACGGCGCAGGGGCTCGTTGAAGGCTTACCGAGAGCGGGCGGGGCATCGTGCACTGCTACTCCTGGATCAGCGGCGGCGTGGGCCGCCGGTGGAACGCGGACTGCTGAAGCTGCGTGACGGCGCGGATCTCATGCTCGGAGCAGAGCTGCGAGACGGCGCGGATCTCATGCTCGGAGCAGAGCTGCGAGACGGCGGCGATCGATAAACCGGCGCTGAATAGCTCCTGACCGGCGCCGAGCGCGGGGCCGAGCGAGTATAGCTCCGCACGGGCGCAGAGCGGACGGTGGACGAGGTACTGCGCAGCGGCGTCGGGGCCGAGCGCGGGGCGGCGCTGGGCGGCGTGTAACTCCGGATCGGCCTCGGGTCTGCGCTCGGCGCGGCCGGCCTTTGTAGCGGCGCGGGCGCGACAGAACCTGGCGAGGTCCGCGCCGGGCCCGGCGACAGCGGGCGCGAGGGGACACCGCGCATCAGGGGGCGGGGTGACGACGCGCTGGGGCCTACCACGGAGTCGGCGGGTCGTCGCAGCGGCGACGGACTCGGCCGGGCCTGCGCCGTGCTCGAGAGCGTGCGGGACGGAGTGGGTCCCCGCCCGGGGGCGAAGCTGGCGCGCTCGGTCGGGCGGGCCATCCGCGACGCGGGCAGCGCTCTGGCAGCCGTTGACGGACGCGCGGCGGCGATGGCGCGCGGGTTGGCGCTCACGCGCTGAGCCGGCAGCGCTTTCGCGGGGATGCGCGCGCGCGCCGGAGGCGGTCCCCACCTGCTGCCGCCCGGTACGTAGCGGTGCGTGCGGCCGGCGATGCGATGGACGTGGTGGCGGTCGCGGATGATGTGACGGTGCACGTACGGGTGGAACGCGTAGTAACTCGGGCAGAACACGTAGGGCGTGTACACACCGAACCAGACGGAGACGGCAGCGCCGTTCATCCAAACGTAACTGGGCGGTGCCGGCGCCCAGCCGACGTACGCGTAGTCGTCGCGCGGCACACGCCAGACGACCCAGGCGTGCGAGTACTTCCGGCCCGGAATCCAGGACCAACCGGTGTTGGGAATCCAGACCCAGCGCCCGTAATGGAAGACCACCCAGCCGAACGGATAGTCGCTGACCCAGATCCAGTCCCCGTCGGCCGTCATCGACCAGCGCCCGGAGGTGACGTACGGAGCAAAGTCCTGACCGACGGCCTGACGGTGCGGGACCCACACCACACCGTAGGTGGGATCGTTCACCCATTGCCCGTAGGGGTCGAGCTCGGGTTTGAAGTCCGTGATCGCGCGCGGATCGGTGTCCTGAAACTCACCGTCGGCTTCTGCCGGCGCTGGTTCCGCAGGGACTTCTGCCGGGGCCTCGTCCGTCCAGGTGTTGGGCTCAGAAGCCTGGGCTTGCGCGTGCGGAACCGCGCACCCCGTGAGGAGCGCGAGCACAATCGCGATTAGACGCGGAGCGCCTCGAGACATCTGGCTAATCATGAGCCGCACTCCACGCTGAAGCAACCAACGTACCTATTACCTCGGCCCACTCGCGTTCCCGGTGCACGCACCAGCCTGGCCTCGGTACCTTTCTCATTCCTGACGGAACTCCACTCGTTTGACGGAACTCCACTGGTTCGGCTTCACTCGGGCGCGAGTTGTGTGCTTCGAGCCGCGAATTCGCACGCAAATCGGCGTGCTTCCGTCACGGGTGGATCGCACCTGGAACGGCACTGCTAAGCTGCCGCCGTGCTGGAGCTGACGGAAGCACTGCGCGCTCTGACGACCGACATTTCACGCCTCGGCTGTGAACGCGTGTTGCTCGGGCAGGCCCACCGCCGTGTGCTCGCCGAAACGCTCCTCGCCGGCTCGCCGATGCCGGAGTTCGACTACAGCGCCATGGACGGCTTCGCCGTGCGCCTGCGCGACTTTTCTGGAGCCGGGCCATGGGCGCTGCCCGTGAAAGGCGAGAGTCGAACCGGCGGGAGCGCGGAAAACCTCGAGGCGGGTGCCGTGTGCCGAATTTTCACCGGCGCAGAGCTGCCGGCCGGAGCCGACAGCGTCGTGCCCCAGGAGGTGGTGCGGCACGAAGCAGGCGTCGCGCGCTTCGAAAGCCTGCCGAAGGCCTGGGCGAACGTACGCCGGCGCGGAGAGGATCTGGCAGCGGGCGAGCTCGCGCTCGCTGACGGGGCGCGCCTCGGTCCGAGCCAGCTGGCGCTCGCAGCGGCGCTCGATCGCGCGGAGCTCGTCGTGGCACAGCAGCCGCGCGTGGCCATCGTTTGCACGGGAGACGAGCTGCGCGCGCCCGGCGAAGCACCACGCCGGGGCTCGATTCCGGAGTCGAACTCGGTGGCGATCGCGGCTTTGTGCCGGCAAGCCGGCGGGGTCGCGACGCGCACGCTCCGCGTCGGCGATCGGCTCTCGGACGTGCAGAGCGCGTTCAGCGATGCCCTCGACAATGTCGATCTGGTGCTCAGCGTCGGCGGAGCGAGCGTGGGGGACTATGACGTGGTGCGGCCAGCGCTCGAGGCCTGTGGGGTGAGCATTGCTTTTCACAAGGTGAACATCAAGCCGGGCAAACCCGTGCTCTTTGGACAGCGGGGCAAGGTGCGCGTGCTCGGCTTACCGGGCAATCCCGTATCGGCACAGGTGACGTGTTTGCTCTTCGGCGTGCCGCTGCTCCGCGCCATGCAAGGCGATCGCCAGCGCGATCTCCCCTGGCGCACGGCGCGCCTGCTCGACTGCATCAGCCATAAACCCGGACGCCACGAGTTCGTGCGAGCCCGTCTCGATCCGGAAGGTGCGACGCCGCTTTGCAACCAAGCTTCCGGTGCGCTGATCTCCATGGCCTGGGCCGACGCGCTCGTGCACGTGCCGGCCGAGGCGAGCCAGCTCGACGTTGGTGAAACGGTGCGAGTCCTGTCGCTGCGGGAGCTCTGATCGAGCCGTGCCACCGTCCGAGACTCAAACGAACCTGCTGGTCGGTATTTTCGTCGGCGGGCGTTCTTCGCGCATGGGCGGCGTCCCCAAGGGCACGCTGCGCGCTCCCGACGGCACACCGTCGCTGGTCGAACGCCTGGTGGGCTTGGGACGCGAAGGCGGCGCGCGAGACGTGGTGCTCGTCGGGCAGCAGCGCGTCTACGAGCACCTGCGCGTGCCGATGCTCGCGGACGATCCCCCAGGCATCGGCCCGCTGGGAGGCCTTCTGGCGCTGCTCCGCCACGCGGACCGAATCCTGTGCCCGCGTGTGCTCGCGCTGGCTTGTGACTTGCCCTATGTGACTGGGCCAATCGTCCGGCGGTTGATCGATCATGCGCCACACGCGGCCGCGCTGGCGCCGCATTATGGCGGCCAGTGGCAAACCATGTGCGCGCGCTACGCCACTCGGGACGTCACGCAGCAGGCGGAGCTCCTGCTCGCGCGCGGCGAACACTCGCTGCAAGCGCTGTTCGCCGCGCTGGGCGGGGCGGCACTGCCCCTCCCGTTGGCCGACGGCGAGCAAGCGCTGCTCCGCGATTGGGACTCCCCGGAAGATATCGACGTCTAACCCGGCTCCCCGGAACCTCCGGGCCGCACGTCTTGCCAGCCGACCCAGTGTGGCCCCTCGGGCCCGTGCTCGCGTTTCCAGATCGGGACGCGCGCCTTGATGCGGTCGATCAATGCGCGGCACGCGACGAACGCAGCCTCGCGATGCGGCGCGCTGGCGGCGCACACCACGGCCGCGTCGCCGAGCGCCAGGCGACCCACACGGTGGGTCACCGCCAGCCGCACCTCCGGCATTTCACGCTCGAGCTCCTCGACGATCGCGAGCAGCTCCTTCGCCGCCATCGACTCGTACGCGGAGTACTCGAGCTCGGTGACGGCGTAGCCGTCGTTC
>DATDJP010000219.1:0-26471 GCA_036520475.1 Polyangiaceae bacterium
TCGCCTGCGACAGGGGCCCACACACTCCACCGCGTGTTGGATGTAGAGCGAGGTGAGCGACGCAGGGCGTCGTGACCGCACGCGCCATCGCGTCAGCGCATGCGGCGCGGGTGCTCCTCCGCCCGGCGTGCGGCCGGGCGCAGCAACCCACGCGCAGGATCTGTGACGCGCGCCAGGCGCTCACATCGCGCAACGACGCGCGCGGCACACAGCGTGCGCCAACGCGAAGCCCGGACGCATGCCGGGCGGAGGCGCTGCGACGCAATAGAGCTCAGCGTTCCTCGCGCCGTCAGACAGCGTCGCATCAGCAGCGCGCTGCAAAGAACGGGGCCACTGCCAACACGTGCTCGTCAAGTTTGCGAAGCACAACTAGTTGCGGTAGGCATTCCGCGACTACCTCCTCCACTCGCGCGCAGCCGCAGGCGAGCACGAGTTTGGAGGAGGTCGGCGCTGCGAAGCAGCGACGGGGGGAGGCACGCTGGCGCGCTGGCGCGGCGCTAGCGCCGTACTGCCGCGACTTGCTCGGCGATAAGCGCGACGGCCACGCCGATGCTGTTCAGCACGAGCGCGTCACTCAGCCGCAGCACCGCGTAGCCGTGGCGCCGCAGCCACCGGTCACGGCGCTCATCCGAGCGCTCGCGCAGCCGGCCGTGATAGCCGCCATCCACTTCAACGACCAGCTTCACTTCGGCCGCGAAGAAGTTGAGCCACGACGCGCTGGTCGGGGTGTAATGGAAGTGAATGCGCGGGTCCGTTGCCCGCCGCGGCCATCACGGCAAGGCGATCATCAGGGCAAATTGGCGGCGGTGATCCGCCCGATCGAATTGTTCCCGTTGGTGAACCACATACCCCCGTCCGGGCCCGCCGCGATCCCCCGCGGCGCGTTGATACCTGGATCGGTGAAGATGGACACGATGCCAGCCGGTGTGATCTGCCCGATCGACGCGCGCGGATAAGCCGGGGAGTTGATGAACCAGAGGTTCCCGTCCGGGCCCGCCGCAATCAACGCGGGGTGGTCGATCCTCGTATCAATGAAGATGGACACGACTCCCGCCGGCGTGATCCGCCCGATCGAATACGAATTGTACAAGGAGTGGTAGTTGATAAACCAGAGGTTCCCGTCCGGGCCCGTCGCGATGCTCCCCGGGCCACTGATATTCGGATCGGTGAAGATGGACACGACGCCCGCCGGCGTGATCCGCCCGACCCAAGGATACCCATTATTGTTCGGGAAGTTGGTGACCCAGAGATTTCCGTCCGGGCCCGCCGCGATCCCCCCCAGGCTACTCATCCTCGTATCAGTTAAGATGGACACGACGCCCGCCGGCGTGATCCGCCCGATCGAATTGTTCCCGTTGCCGTTGATGAACCACATACCCCCGTCCGGGCCTGCCGCGATCGCACCCGGGTAGATGATACTTGTATCGGTGAAGTTGGACACGACGCCAGCCGGCGTGATCCGCCCGATCGAATTGATCGACCCCGTCGAAGTTGCCCGGGAGTTGGTAAACCAGAGGTTTCCGTCCGGGCCCGCCGCGATTCCCACGGGGTTGTCGATACCAGTACCGGTGAAGATGGACACGACTCCCGCCGGGGTGATCCGCCCGATCGAATTGTTCCCTTGGGTGAACCAGAGGTTTCCGTCCGGGCCCGCCGCGATCGCACCCGGCTGGTTGATACCGGTACCGATGAAGTTAGACACAACTCCCGCCGGCGTGATCCGCCCGATCGAATCGTTCCCTTGGGTGAACCAGAGGTTTCCGTCCGGGCCCGCCGCGATCCCCCGCGGAAGGCTAATACTCGGATCAGTGAAGTTGGACACGACTCCTGCCGGCGTGATCCGCCCGATCGAAGTACTCCCGCTCCCGCTATTGGTGAACCAGAGGTTTCCGTCCGCGCCCGCCGCGATCGCCGTCGGGTACGAGATACCGGCACCGGTGAAGTTGGACACAACTCCGGCCGGCGTGATCCGCCCGATCGAATTGTTCCCAGGGTTAGTGAACCAGAGGTTTCCGTCCGGGCCAGCCGAGATATCACCCGCGATACCGGTACCGGTGAAGATGGACACGACTCCCGCCGGCGTGATCCGCCCGATCGAACTGCTCCCGCTATCAGTGAACCAGAGGTTTCCGTCCGGCCCAGCCGCGATCTCCCCTGGGTGGATGATACCTGTACCGGTGAAGCTGGACACGACGCCCGCCGGCGTGATCCGCCCGATCGAACCGTAGCGCTCACCGTAGTACGACCCACTGGTCCCCCGGTTGGTGAACCAGATATTTCCGTCCGGGCCCGCCGCGATCGATGTCGGGGTGCCGATACTCGGATCGGCGAAGTTGGACACGACGCCCGCCGGGGTGATCCGCCCGATCGAGCTCCCGGACCCTGACCCTGGACGGGGCCCTCCGTTGGTGAACCAGATGTTCCCGTCCGGCCCCGCCGCGATCGCACTCGCGTTGCTGATACCGGTACCGGTGAAGATCGTCACGACGCCTGCCGGCGTGATCCGCCCGATCGAATAATTGTTGGTGAACCAGAGGTTCCCGTCCGGCCCCGCCGCGATCCCCGCTGGCTGGAAGATACCGGGGTAGGTAGTTACCGTCCCGATGGGCGTTGGGCACGAGGTCAACACGAATGCTGACAACACGATGACCATTGCCTTAACCGCGAACCATCGTAACTGCGCCCAGTGGCTCTTGCTCGACAGCATAACGCTGCTCCGAGCAGCGGCCGCATCAGCGGGCAGCGCGGCGAGAGCGGCCGCAGCCCCGAACCGACGGATCCGTGCGGATGTGCGGCTGGCATTATTCGTTTTCATGGCGCCCTCTCTAATCTTCTGTGAGCGTAACGCAGCCTCGTAGTTCGAGAATGCCGAACCACGTTGGACGACGTTCTCGATTGCGTCAAGGGAACACGAAAGCGACGCGAGCGATCACGCCGCTCATCTGCACGAGCACGTAGCCGCTGATGGTACGCACCATCAACCTCCACTACGAGCCCGACTTCACTGGCGAATAAGTCCGCGATGTAGCGGCCTAACACTACCTGCCGCCGCCGAAACTGCACGCCCAACCGGCCACCGCGAATGGCTTGCCACAACACTTGCTCTGACGCCGTGAGTGCGTGCCGCATATCGCGTGCGCTGCTCGAGAACCGATGCACTTACCGCTCGCGACCTGCCGTGACTGCCGCCCCAGGTCACTCGAAAGCATTGAACCGCGTATCGCAAAGGGTCGTGTGGACGAGATATGGACGCGCTACGCGACCGCGTACAACGCCCTTGGCTTCTTCGGCCTACTCTCGAGTGAAACGAGATCTTTCCGCACGCGGCCTGCACCCTCACCCTCGACGACCGCCTCATGCACCGAGCCGAGATCATCAGCATAGAAGGCGACGGCGACCGGCTCAACGAAGCCACCGAATGCGCCGCATCCAAGTTCGCTGCGCGCACCCGAAAAATCGCGCCGCATGACCATTCTCAGACTCGACGAGCTTTCGGAGATCGCGGACCTGCCGCCGGGTGCAGCGGCGCCTCTTTCGGCCTTACGCCCATGATTTCGGCTTTGACGATCACCGACGTCAGCTCGAGTCGAACCGCTTTTCGCGGCGTCCGCGGGCCAAAGGCTCTGAGTCCCCGCGACGTCGAAGTGGCCTGGTTCGCCGCTTCTTGAGCACGAGCGTGTCACTCAGCCGCACCACGGGCCCCGTCTAAACACGCTCGAGCTTGGGCGTCAGATTTCCTGTCAGAAGCCGGATGTCACCTCGATAGAGGTAGCATCCGGCGACCGTCAGCGTGCACCAACAGTTTGCGCAATCGGTGGGCCGAAGCACGCGCTCGAATGCCTTGGCGACACCGACCTCGAACACGTTCGGCGCATTCGGATCTTTTCGCCCGACTCGACCGCAAGGGAACATGCCGCCGTCCGGCCCAATCGCGACCTCGATGCGGCCGCCGCTGCAGAACGGCACCGGTTTCGGCTCCGGCCAATTTCGTAGGTGTTCGAGGCAGAGCATCTCGTTGCCAATCGGCTCGCCGTCCGCCTTCAGACGGCAAAGCTCATCGATGGCGGCTCGGTACACCTGCACCGGCGCCGAGTGCGGCGCTGGTGGTTCGGCTCCGTCCATGATGTTGCCGATCGCGGGTTGGAAGAGCGCCGTGACACCGAGCTTCTTCGCGAGCGCGATCACTTCACGATAGTAGACGACGTTGTGCTCGGCGAGGGTCATGCGGATCGCGACTTTGCAACCCGATTCGACCGCGAACCGCGCGCCGTCCATGGCGCGTTGGAACGCCTGGGGACCACGCCCGGCATCGTGGACGCCTTCCGGTCCGTCGATGCTGATCTTGATGACGTCGACGAACTTCAGCACGCGGGGCTTCCGGCGAAGTAAGAGTCCGTTCGAGCTCATCGAGACGCGCATGCCGTGCAATTTCGCGCGCTCGACGAATTGTTCGATGCCCGGGTGCACGAACGGCTCGCCGCCGTCGAAGCACACCGAGAGAGTGCCCATGTCCGCGAGCTCGTCGATCATTCGAAGTGCGGCCGCGGTGTCCATCTGCGGAGATTTCGGGTCCACCTTGTCGCAATAGGTGCAGTCGAGATTACAGCGGTGGGTCGGTTCGATGTTCACCATCAAGGGACGGTGTCGTTTTGCGACACGGCTCTTCACGATTCCCGTGGCGAGCTTGACGCCATAAGCGACGTAGTCCATCGGCTTGAACCGCCAGTCGGCGTCGCGTTTGCCTTTCGTAGCCTCGGTTGCCGCGGCGACGGGTGGCGCGGACGAGACAATCGGAAGCTTGATCATGGCGAGCCTTTCATCGTTGGAAGCAAGAGCGCGCCAGCGAGGATCCAGAAGAACCCGCGGACACGACGCAGGACCAGAACCGCGAGGGCGACCAGAGTGGGAATGCCCGCCGTCGCCGCGGCGACGGCGACGGCAGACTCTACCACCCCGAGTTGCGCCGGGACGGGCGCTCCCATCATCGACCCGCCGATGGACGCGACGCCGAGGAGGGCGCTCTCTCGAAGCGATCCGTGCCCGAAGAGTCGAAGCGCTAGCCAGAACTCCGCAAAGACCCAGAGCTTCGCCGCTACATGCAGCAGAAACGCGGCGGCGATCGCACGCGGCCGCTCGCGAAGCGCAAACCGGCAAGCTCGAAAGGTTCCCTTCAATCGCTCTTCGATGGCGGATCGCGCACTTCGAACCAGGCTCCCTCCGACAACGAACGAGACCATCACGGCCACCACGATGAGCGACGCCCACTTTAGGGCGTGGGGAGCGTCCGTGGACATCGACCCGAACGGCGACAGCACCGCTCCCCCGACGACCAGAAAACTGCAAACCGCTGCGAAACAAACCACGTTGTCGAGAACGACGGCCGCGGCTGCTGCGTCTCGGTGACGGCTTGGAAGGGCAATGACCTTCAACGGCTCACCGAGGATGGACGCGCCGAGCTCGTTGCCCGCTTGTGCGGCGAGCAGCACGCGGTAGCCACGTATGGGATGCGGCCGGGCCGCCTGCGGCAAGAGCACGGTCCACGCGAGGAGGTTCAGTAACTGGCCGACCACCGGGGCAGCGAACACGAAAGCGACGCTCGGCCCGGCATTGCCCAGTAGAGCGACAACGGAGTGCACGCCTACACGGGCGAAGAGCCGGCAGACCACGGCGACGCCGAGAAGGAACAGCGCCAAAGAAAGGCCTAGGCGAAGCCGATCGATTGGGCGGCGGCTTGTCGACAAAACACCACACGACCTGTCGTCGATGTGGTCCGGGGGCAACGGATCGGAGGATATCAAGGACTGTGCAGACGATTGTTGCAGACCTCGTGCCATCGAGCGTGGGGTGATCAGAAGCGCCGTCCGGCCGTCTCCGCTCCCCGGCGGGAGAACACTCTCATCTTTCCGACGTTCAAGACGTTGCTCCATTCCGCGGAGGTCTCGAGCACCCGGCACGCACGCGACACGCTGCGAAACCCCTTCGAGAACCCTCTGCCCGGCAAATCGCATCCGGCATCGTCTACGACCGCGTAGCCGCCCGGCTCGACGAGCGGCGTGTACGTTTCGATGTCGGACCGCGCGACGTCGTAGGAATGGTCGCCGTCGATGAAGACGACTGCGAGCCGTTCTCCCCGAAGTTGCGCCGCAATGTCGGGTGAAGTGGAGAGACCGCGGATCATCCGAACGCGATCGAAGTCCAGCCCGAACGCCTCGAAGATGCGGCGGTTGTCGCCGACATGGTCCGCGCCACGATGGACGTTGCCGAGCAGGAAGCTCCGTCGAAAATCGGAATCGACCACGAACTTCAGCGCAGATCGCCACCCCGAGCCGGCCTCTCGATCGCCCATGAACGGCGAAAGAGCCGTGATCTCGACGGGCACGTCGAGCTCGCGGCCGAGGAGAGCAACGAGCGAGGTGATCTGCCCCTTGAACACGCCTATTTCCAGCATGCGCACGGGACGGAAATGATCGCCGAGGGATGCGATGAGTAAGTACCAGAGGTAGTGGAATGCACGATGTCCGTAACCGTGCCGATGCGCTTCGACCCAATCTCGGTGCGCCGCCAGCCAGGGCACCGTTTGAACCCGCTCAGCAAAGGTGCGAAACACGGCGCCGTTCACGAGCGCCATGTTTTGGTAGTCCGCGCACCATTCCTCGAATTCGCGCCGCACGTCCTTTCGCGTCGAGTCACCCCTATCGCTAGTCATGGTGTTCCTTTCGCAGGACCGCACAGCCGAAGGCGAGCTCGTCGCGACGGGTGCCGAGCTCACTCATCGCTGAGTCGCAATAAGTAGCGCAGCAGATGCCAGAGAGTCACGAGGACGCGTCCCATTCGCATCCCAAGCGCTCGGTTTTCAGCCCTCTGTCCGGTCTGAGCGACAGTAGCGGGCCGCGTCGGCGCCGCCCGAGGTCCCGCTTGCCGCATGAAACTCCTAAATTATCCGCTATCTCGTGCAAGACGACAGTGGATAGACTCGCGCCCCATGGCCGAGCTCAGAGCGGGAGCAGCGATAGCCCTCGGGCGCTCACTGCCGCTCGCCCGTTCTTGCATGCTCGTGCTCGCTACCGCATGCTGGCTTCTTCTGCTCGCGTGCCAGCCGTCCCAGCCCGGCAACCTTCTAGGCCGCGGCACGCCGCGCAAAGCCCATGCGGTCGCGCGCGCAAAGTATTTGACCAACGGCGTCGCGGCCTCGCCGGTGGACGCTCTGGAAACGACGGAGACGACTCAGTTCTACGCGGAGTCGGCGCACGTCACCTATGACCTGGGTCAACCTCGCACGATTCGCGCCGTCTGGCTGCAGGCCGAAGCGCGTGGGCGATTCGCAGTCTCCACTTCCGATGACGGCGTGCACTTTCAGGCTCCTTGGGTTTCCGAGCCCGACTCGGCAGCGCAAGGACTGCAGCCGCGCTTTGCGCGCAACCTGGCATTGAAGGGCCGCTATCTGCGCGTCTCGCACGCACTGAACACGACTCCCATCTCACTCGGAGAGCTTCAGGCGTTTTCGGATGTGCCCGCCGTTTTCCCGCCGGTGGTGCCGGTGCGCACGGGCGTTCCGCTCGCAGATCACTTCCGCAACAAAGTCTTGCTGCTGGGGCTTTGTGCAATGCTGTTCTTGCTGCTCGTGCACCGAGATCTGTCTCGCCTCTGGGTGTTGCTCTTGACTGCGATCCCAGCCGTCGGGGTTTGGGGCTGCAGCGAGGCGTGGTTCGTCGCGTGGCCCGTGAGTGGGCTCGAGGTGGCGCTAGTGAGGGCCGTTGTCGCGGCGGTCGCGGCAGTCGCGGTCGCGCGCGAGGCTTTTGCGCCGCGGCGCTGGCCGGCGCGTCCGAGTGCGATTTTGGCGACGTTGGCCGTGTGTGGGGCGCTCAGCGTGCTCTCATTTTACAACCTGGGCCGCGGCCAGTTCTACGACGACAAGCGGCAAGCCTCGACGCCGGTGCATTATCTCGACCTGCGCCAGTACTATCCGGTAGCCAAGTACTTCGATGAGCTCGGCTACACGCGCCTATACGAGGCCGACGTGCTGGCCTATTCGGAGGACACGGCGTCGCTCGACGCGCTCGCCGAGCTGCCGTTTCGCGACCTGAATACGCACGACACCGTCCAAGTCAAAGATCGCCGCGCGGAGATCGCTGCCGTCAAACGGCATTTCTCGCCCGAGCGCTGGGAGGCCTACAAGGCCGATGCCCGTTTCTTTCGGGAAACGATGGGGACGAATCACTACCTGGGCACCATGTTCGACCACGGCGGCAACGCCACACCGGTCTGGATCGGCATCGCTCAGCTCTTGTTCAACTGGCTGTCCGCGAGCAACAGCTCGTTTCTGATCACGGGCTTGGCTGACCCGCTGCTCCTTTTGATTCTGTTCGTCGCGATCGGCAAGACTTTCGGGCTGCGTCCGCTGTTCGTCAGCGCGGTGATTTTCGGAGCGAACGACTTCATCATGTTCGGCACGAACTGGGGCGGAGCCACGCTGCGCCACGATTGGCTCGTGTTTCTCGGACTCGGCATTTGCGCCTTGAAAGCGCGGCATTTCGTGCTGGCCGGGATCTTTCTCGGCCTGTCGTCGATGATCCGCGCATTTCCTGCCCTGGTGATCGTCGGTGTCGGGTTGCCGGCCGTCATCTGGTACGTCGAGCGCTGGCACGAGCGGCGCAAGTTGCCTGCGTGGTCCGAGCTGCGCGCGTCTCACCCGGCGGCGCTGCGCACGATTCCGGCGTCGGTGATCACGATCGTGGTGTTGTTTCTCGTCACGTCGTGGAGCTTCTCACTGGCGGCCTGGAAGGAGTGGCTCGTGAAGGTCAGCGTGCTTTCCGGGGGCGTGCACGTGAACGCCGTCAGCTTGCGCTCGTTGATCGAGGGCACCAGCTGGGCGGGCTATCCGATTCTGCCGGAACGAAGCCCGCTGCTCGCATTCGCATTGCTGTTCTACGTCGGTTTGGTCGTGCTCGCTTGTCGGAACAAACCGCCCGAGCGAGCGGCCGCGATTTCGTTGATCCTGATCCCGGTAATTTTTCCGGTGGCGAACTACTACATCCACATCGTTTGCTTGTTGCCGCTCCTGGCCGTCGAGCCCGCTTCGTCCGACGAACGCGCCGGCCGCGAAGCGGTGCGGCGTGAGACTGCGTTCGTTTGGATGATGCTGCTCGGCATGTGTACGGCGCTGTACCCGGCCGTGCTGATCGGCGATGTTGCGCTGCATTTCTATCTGGAAAGCTGGATCCTATTCGCCGCGCTGACGCCGATTTTGATCAGGCTCGTGGCTACCGAATTCCAGGCCTGGTGGCGAGCGCCCGCGTCAGCCGCCGCCGGCAGACCAGCGGCAGCATCCGGCACTACCCCTTCGGGAATTAGCGAGCGACCAGCAGCAAGCTCCAGCGGACGGCTTGAAGCCGCCCGGCAAGCGACGCTCGACGAGACCTAGGGAGGCGGAACGACCACCGCCGCGGATCATCGGTCAGTGCGAACACGCAGCGCCGAAATTTGGCGTGACGGCGCAAACTGCCTGCGCCGATGGCCGTTCCGCTGCAATTCGGTGGGACTGGGTCATGCTTTGCCCTTCCCGAACAAGGGCCGCACGTGTCGGAACAGTGGGCGCCCGGCGCCTGAGCGCGGTCGGCCGTGCGAGACCAAGCGCCCGCTCCCAGTCAGCAGCCAGCCAGCGGTTTCATTTTCAAATTCGTGCCCCTGCGCGTCTGGACGCAGGGGCGTGTGTCGGTGACCCCAACGTGCTTTAGCCTCTCGACATGAAAGAGGTAGAACACCATGATTGGGTCCCCTTAACTCGGTCACCGCAAAGGTCGACGACAATTTAGAGACGACGAGAACTCAATGATGGACGGAGCGCGACATCATTCCGCAATGATCGAAGGCGTGAGGTTGCACTGGACGGAACTGGGTGAAAACGCCAAAGCCACGCCAGTCGTACTGCTGCATGGGCTCAACAATTCGCATTTGACCTGGAAACACGTAGCCCCCGTCCTCGCAGCCGACCGGCGCGTCTTCATGCCGGATCTTCCAGGCCACGGCCGATCCGAGCGCGCGGACGTGAGCTACGCGCTGATGTGGTACGCGCAGGTGATCGCGGTGTGGCTCCAAGCACAGGGCCTTCACAAGGTGGACGTCGTCGGACACTCTTTTGGCGGCGGGATCGCGCAAATGCTGCTGCTCGAGTGCGTCGAGCGCGTTCGGAGACTCGTCCTGGTCGCCTCTGGAGGGCTCGGGCTGAGCGTGGGGTTGCCCCTGCGCCTGGCTTCATTGCCACGCATCGTCGAGCATCTCGGGCAGCCGTTCATGGCGCTGGGAACGCGCCTCGCGCTACACAGCGCCCGCCACGCGATTTCGAAGCAAGAGATTGCAGAGCTTGCCGCATACAACGCGCAGCGTGGCTCCGCACGCGCCTTCGCGCGCAGCGTGCGCGACGTGATCGACTGGCGGGGCCAACGCCGCACCTTCTTCCAAAGGTGTGAGGAGATCCCGGAGCTCCCTCCGATTGCAGTGATGTGGGGGGATCGCGATACGCTGATCCCCATGCGACACGGCCTCAAGTTCGCAGCTCGGGTCGAAGGCGTCGTGTTCAAGCAGTTTCACGGTTCGGGGCACTACCTCCACAACGAACAGCCCGAGGCATTCGTCAGCGCAGTTCGTGAATTCTTGGATGACCCGAATGCGCGTGTCGTCCGTGCGAAAGCCGCGCCACCGCGCGCGCAGCGGTTTCTTCGCGCGTTCAAGCAACGCCAATGGCTTGCGCGACTCTGACGCCCCTCCGCGCAGAGCCGGTTGAATTTCAGCGATTGAGCGCCGTGCCTCGCAGTTGACCGCCAAGGTTCTTCCGGGTCATTCGTGACGTGTCTTGCAGGGCATTGCCCCACCTGCTTACGGAGCGTCGAAACCTGCGCGCCAATCAGCGCAAACGGCGGCAGCCGCGTTGCACATGACGAGCGCGTCCCTGAGCCGCAGCACCGCGTAGCCGTGCCGCCGGAGCCGGCGGTCTCGGCGCTCGTCAGCACGCGAACGCAGCCGGCGGTGGGAGCCGCCGTCAACCATCACCCCATCAACCGCGACTGGAAACCGATCAATACTACCTGGGCCGTAGTTTCAAGGCGAAGTTGTTTCCGAATAAGTGACCGCGTGCCTATCAAGAGTGGTCGTGCACGTACGAAGACGCAGGGGGGTACGCCGTTTGGCGGCGGCAGGGCTGCACGGTGCTGCGGCTCAGTGACGGCTGGTCATGCGAAACGGAGCCGATGGGGTTGCGCGGGGCGCGGAGCTCACTTCTCAACCCCGCGTTGCCCCCGCGTTGCGCCAATACTCGGGGCACCACATGGCCGGCGCCCCGCACCTACACGCGACCTGTCACAGAGCTCTTCGGCCGCCGTTGCTCTTTTCTGTTCGCGCCGGGCGTGCGTCGAAAAGTCGCGCGAGCAAGTCCGCGCCGGCTGAGTTACTCTGAGAATAACAAATGCGTCGGGTACACTCGGGTTTTGGCGAGCGGCCGCTCCTCGGCAGAGATCTGCCGAGACGCCGCTTTCTCGGTCAATCGTTGCTGGGCTTGGGCGCGCTATTCGTGCCGCGCGGGCTGATCGGCTGTAGCGACGAAGACGGCGGCGAGAAGCGCGTGAAGCGCTCCAATTTCAGGAACATCGGTCCGCTGGGACCACCGGATGCGAACGGCGTGCGCGTGGCGGAGGGCTTCACGGCTCGCATCGTCGCGCGAGCGGGGCAGCGCCCCGTCGATTCCTCCGAGTTCCTCTGGCACGGCGCGCCCGACGGCGGCGCGACGTATCCCACGGACGACGGCGGCTGGATCTACGTGTCGAACTCGGAGAGCCTGGAAGGCGGCGGCGCGAGCGCGCTGCGCTTCGACGCCGAAGCACGCGTTACCGCCGCGTATCGAATTCTGGAGGGCACCCTCATCAACTGCGCAGGTGGCCCGACGCCGTGGGGCACGTGGCTCTCGGGCGAGGAACACCCCAATGGCCGCATGCACGAATGCGATCCCTGGGGGAGCGAAGCCGCCATCGCGCGCCCCGCGCTCGGCGTGTTCAAGCACGAAGCGGCTGCGGTCGATCCGGTTCGGCAGCACGTGTACCTCACGGAGGACGAATCCGACGGCCGCTTTTACCGCTTCGTACCCGAGAATCTGACCCGCGGCCGCTACGCCGACCTGTCGAGCGGCCGCCTCGAGGTGGCGATCGTCGCCGAAGACGGCAGCGTCACATGGGCCGGCGTTCCGTCACCCGAAGGCGGCGCGGACAACCCGACCCGCATGCAGGTGCCGAACAGCACGCCATTCCGCGGCGGCGAGGGCATCTGGTATCACGCCGGCGTCGTGTACTTCACGACCAAGAGCGACAATCGCGTTTGGGCGTATCACATCGCGAAAGCGAGCTTGAGCGTCTTCTACGACGCGTCCACACACGCCGAACCTATACTCACCGGGGTCGACAACGTGATGGTCTCGCCGGCGGGCGACGTGCTCGTGGCCGAAGACGGCGGCGACATGCAAATCGTCGCGCTGCTTCCCGACGGAACAGCGCGCGCCATCGTCCAGGTCACCGGACACGAGGGCAGCGAGATCACAGGCCCCGCGTTGTCGCCGTCCGGAGACCGCCTGTACTTCAGCTCGCAGCGCACCGAGGCCGGCAATTTCTTCGGCTCCGGGATCACGTACGAATTGATGGGGCCGTTTCTGCTCTGAGTGGCGGGCCCTGCGCTGCCACCGGCGCCCTGGCGAGCTCGCGATCGGGCGCTCCGGACCTTGCTCTCAGTCGATCCAGCCCGAGGCGCCAACCATCAGCAGGAGGCTGAATCCCGACGTGCTCACGTCAATCCGATCCTCCGCGTCGGGCTCGATCTCACCAGACGCATAGGCGTAGCTGACCATGAATGCCGGATCCAGGCTGAAGCCCGGCGCCGCGAACCAGCGGACGCCGGCGCGACCGCCCACTTGGAAGCCCGTGGTGGAAGCTTCTGAGTCGTCGTCCTCGGCCGATGCAGCCAGAAACGCGATACTACCACCCACGAACGGCCGCACCACGCCTTCTCCGAACTGCAGATCCAGCTTTGGTCCGAGCAGGATGAGCAGGCTGCTCGAATCCGAGTCGTCGGCGCCGAGGTCGGGATCATCCAGCTCCGCCCTGAATCGGACCCTGGCGCTCCGCGCGCTCGGTGGATTCGCGGTGTTCCCGCACGCGGAGCGGGAGCTCAGGAAGCACGATTATCCGCGTGATCGTGATCCGGTGATTCCTGAGTTCCAGGGCGGGAGTGAACCTCTGACTCGCGATCTATCCGTAGGCCACTGGTACCTCGGCTCGTCCCCTTGTCTCGCAGGGCTCTCGCGCGTACAGCAACCCGGAGCCGTTCACGGGTTGCTGTACGTAGTGCGCGAGCTTCAGTGAATCAGATCGTCGGTCCGCACTTCTTCTTCGCCTTGGTGTACGGGTAGGCGAGGATGAAGTCGTAACACATCTCTGCGTCGGTACCCGGGCCGTAGCTAACGGCCGAGCCGCTCGGATTGCGGAAGGTGCACGTCGTCGTCAGCGTATCGCCATTCCGATACACCCGCCGAGGCAGCGTCGGATATGGGATTTGATTTTCGAACGCCCACGTGGTGACGTTCGACAGATCACCGAGATCCACGCCGCCGCGCGCATGCCGCGTGCGGAATCTCGTACCGAGCTTGTGCATGTGCGGGGATGTCCCGATGATGGTTATCTCGCTTCCATCCGTCGACATGTTGGTGCAGTTACCAGTGACGTCGTAGCTCGAAGCGCCCGCCGGAATCGTGAACGACGAATTGCCGAGCGTCACGACACCCGCGACGTTCGGCTTCGGCGTGATCTGACCGGTGGAAGGGTTACGATTCGTGCAGAACGAAACACCCGACGAATCGGTGGTGTTCGTCGCGCCCGTCCCATAGTTGTTGTAGTGCACCTGCAGCAAATAATACGGATACTGCATGTTCACGCCGACGTCCGACTCCATGACGCTGTTGCGCCCGCCCGGTGCCCAACCGGTCAACATCGTGCCGTTCGCCGTCGCCAGGTAGCACGGAAGGGGATTGCTCGGGCTGGTGTGGCCCCCCACCGAGACGCCACTCGGCAGGCTGCTCATGCCGTAGAGAATCCAGTGGTGGATCACGCGCTCGTCATCGATGGCCGGCGCCCATGCCGTCGCGAGCTCCCCTGCCGCGAACGGGTTGGCGAACGCGAAGCAGACATATTGATCGCGCGTACCGGCAGGCACCGAGTACTCGTTCGACGATTGCGATTGGTGCGCTTTGATGGTGTGGGTCGGCGTGCACGGTAGATACTGCGGACCTGCTGGCTCGATGGGCAGGCTGTCCAGCGGCGGGCAGTCCGGATTGTTGTCCACACCCAGCGCACCCTGCGTGAGCCAGTTTTCCAGAACCTGGCGTTCAGTCGCATCGAGGTCCGGCTGACTCGCTGGCGGCATTGGGCTGATGTGCCCAATGTTGGTGCGCACGTCGACCAACTGCCAGACCTTCTTGCTGGCATCGGAAGCCGCCGGAGCGTGCAGATCCGCCAGCGTGACGAGCGGCATGGGCGCGCCATACCTCGGCGTAGCGCTGTGACAGGACTGACATTTGTCGTGCAGAACCTTCGCCACGTTGCAGGGGATCTCCCCGGTTGGCACCGGTCCGGGACCGCACTCGTTGGCGGCCGGAGCCGCCAGAATGGTGAATGAAAATACCGTCATCTTCAGGCGACGGTTCTTGAGCGCAGAGATCATTCTCTGCCACGGGCGTGCTGAAACATCCTGGTTCATGGGTGACTCCATTACGGCCGGCTTGGTGTCTCAGCCATTCGTGTCATGAACAGCTGTGTCCACGGAGTAAGCCATGAGGCGTCCGTAAGGCCAATGGATCGACCGGACACGCGTATCCTCTCGATGGTCGCCTGAATTGCCGGAAAGCGGCCGGTCCGGGCGTGGGCGGCCCTTTGAACAGGATGACCGAAAAATACCGTTCTGAGCACACGAAAGGAACTCAGGTGGTCAGCGGCAAACTCGCGGGGTGGTGCACCAACTAATGCCGTCAATGAGCAGGACATGCGCAGAATTGCGCACGCCAAGCGTGAATCGCGGAAGTCGAATGGCCCCCACCCCGCTGCAAGCTCAGGGAGCGACCGTAAAGGTGGACGAGGCGATCGCCATCATGCCGCCGTTCGTGTTGCTGAAGCGACGCTTGATTCCGAGCGTGTGCGTGCCGTTTGCCAGTTCGCCGAGGGTAATGCCTGGCGTGCACTCAAACGCGGCGCCGCCATCCAGCTGGCAAACGTAGGGATAGTTGAACGCATCGAGGTCGTTGTCGAAGTAACACTCTGGATCCTCGCTCGCGGTCAATGCCGCTGAAAATGCCAGCACGACGGACCGCTGCGTCAGAGTGCTGCCGCTTGCGGGCGCCGTCACGCTGATGACGGGTGCGTGCACTCTGAACGTCTGCGTGACCTCGCTGACGTTGCCCGCCAGATCGGTGGCTTTCAAAGAGAATGTGTGGACGCCGTTGGGAAGCAACGGTTGCAGATTGTACGTCGTGAACTGGTAGGTCCCGTCGGCATGCGCTGAACCGTACGGCAACTGATGGGCAGGCCAGTTGCAGGATCCGTAGGGCAAGGTGTCGAACTTGCACTCGGTCGTGACGCGTTCGAACGTGTAGAACGTGCTCCACTGCTGGGCCGAGTTCCAGCACGTGTCGTTGCCCGGCCAGTAGGGACCGCCGTTTCCCGGACTGAGCACGGGTGCGATGGTGTCCACGACGAAATCGGCGCGTGTGCTGCCCTTCTGACCCGAAGCATCCGAGGCGGTCACCTCGAGCGCGTGGGGACCGTCCGACGCTACGCACAGCGTTTGCCCGGACGCACAACTTTGCGCAGGCGCGCCGTCCATGCTGCAGGCATAGCGGAGTATCCCGGATCCCCCAGTTGCCGAGAACGTGGCCGTCACACAACGGCTCTTCACGAAGCTGCTCTGCGACGGCGAGTTGATGGTGACGACGATGGGCTCACAGCCCGCGACGAGCAACGCGAGCGCAATGACGCCGCACACACCGATTGGCTTGAAAATCATGCTGAAGCTCCTTCAATTCGAGAGTCTTGACCCTCTGGCACGGCGCGCCGTGCAGTCCCTGTGCCAAGTTCGCCCACGGGAAATGGCCGGCAACTAGCTCACGGTCTCACGCGTCGGACGTCCGCTCGGCTGTCCACGCGGACGTCCAACGTACCGCGGGAAGGCGCTCGGAAATTGCGCTTTTTATGGAGCGTGGCGACGAGCATACTGCGCCGCTCGAACACGGAGTCATGGGATGAGAGGTTACGTCTTCGAGCGGTTCGCCCGCAGCGGACCATGTGTGATGCTGCTCGTGCATTCCGCTCTTGCCACGAGTGCGTGCCTTCCCAACGTTGCAGCTGCAGAGGATGAGCAGCAGGAAGCTTTGGCCTGTCGCTCGCCTGCGCCCAGGAAAGGTCTAACCAAGTCTGGTTCAGGGTGCGTCGCCGCCGTCGCTACGGGTTCCTATCACACTTGCGCGCTGAGAACGGACGGCAGCGTCTGGTGCTGGGGCAACAACGACTATGGCCAAGTCTGGGATCCGAGCGTCGCGACACGGCCCTCGCCCACGCGAGTCTCGCTGCGCGCCCGTGTCATCGGCATAACGGCGGGTGGCTCGCACACCTGCGCCAAGAAGTCGAACGGCACGCTCTGGTGCTGGGGAGAAAACTACTACGGCGAAGTCGGGGATGGCACGACTGACTCGCCCAAGTTGATTCCATTTCAGGTTGCACTGCTCGGCGAGAACGCAACGGATGTGAGCCTCGGGGCGCTCCACACGTGTGCGCGCAAGAATGACGGAACGGTCTGGTGTTGGGGCTACAACTACGACGGCCAGCTCGGGCTGGGTGTCGCGGGGGATTCAAGCGTACCCGTTCCGTCCCTGGTGAGTGCCCTTCCCGAAGGCATCGCGCAGGTCGAGGCGGGCGCGGCGCATGCTTGTGCTCGCACCGAACGCGGCGCGGTCTGGTGCTGGGGAAACAACATGCTGGGTCAGCTCGGCAACGGGGACACAGCTGAATCGGAGCCCGTACCCATCGAGAGCGCCGCGCTCCCGAGTTGCGTCGCACGCATCGCAACCGGTGCCTATCACACCTGTGCTCTGAGCGAAGACGGCGCGCTCCACTGCTGGGGCAGTAACGACAAGGGACAATTGGGTGCCGTGCCGGATGGCTCGCCCGCTTTGGGTGCGAAGTCGGTCGCACTCGCGGACCAAGTGATGAGCATGGACACGGGTCTGCAGCACACCTGCGCCGTTTCGAGCGTCGGCGCCCTCTGGTGTTGGGGCGACAATGAGTTCGGGCAACTCGGTATTGGGTCAAACGAGGCGTGGTCGGCGACGCCGCTGGAACTGACTACGCTGGGGGCGCAAATCGTCTCCGTGCACACGGGATATGCGCACACTTGCGCGGTCACGACGGATAAGACGCTGTGGTGTTGGGGTGACAATCGCTTCGGGCAGCTCGGCACTGGTGAACGGGACACCGTGGAGCCGCGGCCGATTCCGGTCACCGACCTGTGCGACGCCAGGTAATCCAGAGCGCGTTCGGCTCACCATTCGGCAGCGACGGACAGGAGCGAGCCGCTCGGCTTTGCCGTCACGACGCGCGCGCTGTGCGCCGAGCCAGGGGCTGCTGAAGGTGCAGTCAGAATCAGCGTGACTCCGCCCGCCGTGATCAATCCGCCGGCGACGAGCCCCACGATCGCGCGTACGACTTGTGCTCGTGGCTCTCCAGCCGTCGAATCACACGGTCCCGTGCAGTCGCGAACCTCCGGATACTGCGCTTTCACGATCGCCCAACTGATACCGCTGATCGCCGCCATACCGAGTCCGCCGCCCACGGTAATCCAACCTACCAGGGTCTGCGTGCTGGTGGAGGTGCTCGTGGCGCGCTGCGCCCTGGATGCACGGTCCGATGAGCGCTGGCGAACGGACGGCTCGACGCGAGGGGGTGATGCGTCGCCACGCAGCGTGTCTGGGCCTATCGGCTGCGGTATCAGGGCTCGGCCAACCTCGACATCGAGTCGCCGCGACTCCCGCGGGTTCAGCAAAACTTCATAGTAGGCATTCTCGCGTCCCGGCGCGCGGACCGAAATTCTGTGTGCCCCGGGGTCCAATGGCAGAGGGCGCCCGAGGGCGTCACGCTCGAGCGGCGCGCCATCGCACTCGATCTGTGCGTGTCCCGTGGTGCCGGCCGCGAGCGCGATCGTGAGCTGGGGTATGCGCTCGACGACAGCCTGCAATCGAATCTCGGCATCCTCTGAGAAACGCTCGCTTCGCTCCTCGCGAGCTCGGTCGCGTGCCTCGGTCCAGTGTTGCCGCGCGAGCATGAGTCTCCCGAGACGCTCTTCACAATCCGCGAGATGCATGAGCGTCTTGGTTTGACGCTCGAGTCGTAGACTCTCCAGGAAGTGCGGGAGCGCTTCGACACAATTCCCGCGTTGCTTGAGCTCGTATCCGAGCTTCAGTTCCTCGTGCCAGCGTTCCGGAGTCGGGGCATCGGCGCGAGCGCTGGATGCGCCGAGCGCGCTCACCACACAGAAGACGGCAAGCGTGCCATGCAGCGGGCGTACGGCGAAGTGAGCGCGTGTCACGGCTTGTAGATGTCATCTGCCAGCGAGCCCGGCGGTGCGATGTCCCGGGAGCTTGCCGCGATCGAACGCGGGCCCGGGCGGTTCTGCGAAACGCGTACAGAGCTCGCTCGTGCGCTCCTCGGGAACGCGGTGTCACGCACGGGCATCGCATTCGGATCATCGCTCGCGGCCGTCGCTGCAGGCGGGGTACACGCCGGCATGCGCTGCGCATTCGCCCGCGCATTGATCACCCCAAGACCGGCGAGGAGCACGAGCTGTCTGCTAGCCAAAGCGCTCTGGTTCAGCTCGGAGGAGCCGCGCGCGCTCGACCCCTGCTCGGCGAACACCCATGCGCCCAAGGGGAGCATCAGAATCAAGAGCAGCGCCAGCGCGGTGGGCCGTCGCGAGCCAAGACGCGCGGCAGTCGAGCCGATCTCGGTTGCCGGAGCGTCATCGGTCACCAGGGTTTCCTGGTCCGCGCAGGAATCGCGCGCGCGGCCGGCCAAAGGCTGCGCGTAGGCTTCGATCTGTCCGGCCAACTCGGCGACACGAGGCGTGCGCTCCTCGGCGTTCACGCGAAGCGCGCGGTCAACGGCGTCGCAGAGGCCAGCAGGCAGATCAGGACGCAGGCGGGCCAGTGGAGCCACTGGTTGGGTGAGCACGTGGTAGAGCACGTCGTTGCGCAAGCGTCCTGGGTGGGCGCGAGCTCCGGAGAGCAACTCGTACAGAATCGCCCCGAGCGCATACACGTCCACCCTCTCGTCGAGCTCGGAAACGCCGCGCGCCTGCTCCGGAGCCATGTAGGCCGGTGTTCCCAGGAGCTGCCCCTCGCACGTGATGATACTCGCATCCTCGGGCTCGAACACGTCCAGCTTCGCGATGCCGAAGTCCAACACCTTGATCTGATCGGTTCCGTCCGAGCGCCGGCATACGAACAAGTTCTGTGGTTTCAGGTCGCGATGGACGATGCCAGCACGATGCGCAACCAAGATGCCCCGGCACGCTTGGACTACGATGGAGGTGGCGCGCGGCACGGAGAGCGCCCCCGTTTGCTCCAGCAGCTCCGCCAGGTTCTGACCCTCCAGATACTCCATGACGATGTACGGAGCACCGTCGGGCGCATGACCCAGATCAACGGTTGCCACCAAGTGTTCGCTTTCGAGCGCCCCCGCAGCGCGCGCTTCGCGGTTGAAACGGCCCAGGATCTCGGCGCGACCGGACAGCTCAGAGCGCAAGAATTTGATCGCGAAGCGCCGACCCAGCTTGGCATGCCGTGCTTCGTAGACGACGCCCATTCCGCCCCGACCCAGGCAGCGGCCCAGCACGTAGCGGTCGATGATTTCACCAGCGCGGCAAAGCTCATCTGCGCAACGCTCCTCTGGCGGATGCTGAGCCGAGCAGCGCGGCACACTTCGATGCGTCATCGGCCGTGGCGGGTCGTGCTGGTTCGGTGTACCGGGCGTGCACCCTCGCCACCCGAGGTTTCAGCGCGCAATGAGCTGAGCTGCGCCTCAGCGCTCTCACCCAACAGCCGATAGGCGCGCTGGCGGCTGATGCCGAGCGCGGCGGCTGCCTGCGCCACGTTGCCCCCGACCCGAGACAGAGCAGCGGTCAGCGCTTCCAGATCCGGGGTTTCCCGCGCCTCGTGCTCAGTACCCGTGCCTGCGCTCCGCGCCAGCGCCGGAGCGCCGCGCGCTGGCTCGTCCGCCGAGTCAATCCTGCTCTGCGAAACCAGTCTGGACTCCGCTACGGTACTGAGCTGCGCCGGCAGATGCGCGTGACGAAGCAGAGTTTCATGACCATGCAGGGTCAACATTCGGCGTGTCACCAGGTCGAGCTCGCGCACGTTACCCGGCCAATCGTACAGGCAGAGCCGCTCGATGAGGCGCGCTTCGACTTGCGGCGGACGGCCGCCTGCGTGCCGAGCGAGCAGGCGCTGAAATACCCAGGCGATTTCCTGCTTGCGCTCGCGTAAGGGCGGCAGCCGAAGACGAACGCCATCGAGGCGGGCCAGCAGATCACTGCGAAATCTCCGCTCCACGGCTGCCTGCGCGAGCGACGACTGCGCGGCCGCGATCACTCGTACGTCAATCGCGAGCGAGCGGGTCTCCCCGAGGGGAACGACCTCTCGTTGTTCCAGTACGCGCAACACCTTGGCCTGAAGAGCCCGAGGCATGTCGATGATTTCATCCAGGAGCAGCGTGCCGCCATCCGCTGCGCGAAAATGACCGAGGCTCGCGCGATCCGCGCCGGTAAACGCGCCCTTGCGGTAGCCGAACAGCTCGGCTTCGGCGAGTCCCTCTGGCAATGCCGCGCAGTTGACGGCGCGGAACGGTCCCTTCCTTCCGCTCCAGGCGTGGATGGCGCGCGCGAACAGTTCCTTGCCGGTGCCCGTTTCACCTTCCAAGAGGATCGGTAACGCGCTCCCCGCGCTGCGTCGCGCGATCTCGGTGCTTGCGCGTAAGATCGGTCCGCCGAACAAGCCTTCGGCCAACTCGTCGAAAGCGCACGAGGCTTCGTCAGCCCTGGCTTTCACGACCACGGCAACGCATTCGCCTAGCCGCAGTACGGAGCCCACGGACAGGGGCGCTGCGTCGACTCGACGGCCATCGACGAACACACCATTTCTGCTGTTCATATCGCGCACGACGAACACGGGCCCAACTCGCTCGATTACCGCGTGCCGGCGCGACGTATCCGAGCCCACGAGACGAAACGCGCAGTCTTCGCCGCGCCCGAGCAGCAAGCGCACGGGGCGCTTCTCGCCAGGTTTACCTAAACCCCCCTGCAACTCCGGCGAGAGAGGCAGGGTCGGTCCCAGCATGGACTCCGGGAACACCCAGCGCAGGGCTTCGGACCCCGCATCTGCAGCACGATTGCCCGTCTGGTCTGCGGGACTCGTGGTTAGGCTGGACTCGCTCCTCATTGGGCCTCCTCGAGCCAAGGGCGGAGACGAGACCACAGCTCCGCTCACGGCGCAATTGCCGGTAAAGCTCGGCGCTGTCGAGCGGATCGACGCCCGCGCCGACTTCGAGGCGTCTCTACAGCGTCAAATAACGTCTGGCACGAAGCGCATGGTCGCAAGAGGAGGCCGGACGTAGTTTGGGTCGGCGTCTTGAGGTGGGGGTAGCTCCACTGGCTCGGGTGTCAAATCTTCGTAGGGAATCAGGCCCAGGAAGTGACCCACACAATTGATGCGCGCTCGACGCTTGTCGTCTGCCTCCACGACCCACCACGGCGAGTCGTGCAGGTCCGTGTACTGGAACATTTCGTCCTTGGCTTTCGAATAGTCTACCCAACGCTTTCGCGACTCGAGGTCCATCGGGCTCAACTTCCAGCGCTTGATGGGGCTGTGATTGCGCGCTTGAAAGCGGTTCTCTTGCGCCTCATCGCTGACCGAAAACCAGTACTTGATCACGATGATGCCGGAGCGAATGAGCATGCGCTCGAACTCGGGCGCGGAGCGAAAAAATTCCCGGTACTCTTCCTCGGTGCAGAAGCCCATGACGCGCTCGACGCCCGCGCGATTGTACCAGCTGCGATCGAACAGCACGATCTCCCCTGCAGCCGGCAGGTGTTCGACGTAACGCTGGAAGTACCACTGGGTCCGTTCGCGCTCGGTGGGAGCGGCGAGCGCCACCACCCGGCACAAGCGTGGACTGACGGCCTCCGTAATCCGCTTGATGGCGCCACCCTTGCCTGCTGCGTCGCGGCCCTCGAACAGCACCACGACTCGAAGACCACGGCTCTTGACCCACGCCGCGAGCTTGACGAGCTCCGCCTGCAACCGGACGATCTCCGCGTCGTACACCGCGCGTTTGAGCTTCTTTTTCTTACTGGGCTTGTCTTCCGCGGCGGCCAAGCTCTCGTCCTGCGCGGTTTGAGCCGCGTCAGCGTCGCTCTTCTTGCTCATCGATCGTCCTTCTTTTCGCAGCGCTCCGGCGCCCGCCAATGAGACGGGCAGCCTCCCTGACCTAAGCATGCGGAGCCGTTCTCGCCAGGCGCTCATGTCCCTGCCCGCAGGCTGCTCGAGCCACCCCAGTGTCTGAAAGTCCGTTGCGCCCGCGTGAGCACCGTTGTTGGCTGCCGCGACCATGAGCCTGCTAGAGCTTCGCGTATCGCCCCTCGAAGGGGCCGACGTCTATCGCACCCTCGAGCTGTCTGGAGCCCACTCGCTTCATGACTTGCACTTGGCAATTCAGAGTGCGTTCGAGCTCGATGACGACCACCTGTACGCGTTCTTCATGAACGGCAACCCTTGGGACACGGAGTTCGGGTACTGGAGCGCACCGGATTCGGCGGGCGAAAAATCGTCGGAGGCCACGCTCGATGACCTCGCGCTCTGTCCAAACAAGAGATTTCTCTATCTCTTCGACTACGGCGACGAGCATCTCTTCGCCGTCCGGGTCGTGCGTGTCGACGCCGGCGAACGCGGGCCGTCTCGGCCGAGACTCGCGGACTCGGCAGGCGACGCGCCTGTTCAGTATCCAGATCTCGATGCGCCGGAAGAGCCGGCATGCGCGCACCATGCGCCACCCGATCCCACACTGGCCGACCTGGCTCGCCGTCTCGGGCCCGTCGTGCAGCTCTGGAGCGATGAAAACCCCGAGGACGAGGACGAGGACGACAGCGACGTCGATAGTCCCGCCGACGCCCTTACTACCGCTTCGAGCGACGCAGCGCTCGCTCCACGACCCAGCCTCCGGCAAGAGTATGATCTGGCATTGGAGCTGCTCGAGCGGTGCAACAACGACGCCTCGCACATCCATGAGCACATCGAGCATGCGCTCGATGCCGACGTGCTCGGCTGGCTCATCGCCCTGCCCAACCGCCTCGCGGACGAAGAAGGAGCGCTGCCGCTTGCCATCACCTTGACCGAGCGATTGCTGGTCATGATGCCGGAACCCCCGTTGCGCGCAGCACTGGGCAATTACCTCGCCGTTGATGGGCAAACCGCGGAGGCACGAGCCTTGCTCGAGACACTCCTGCGGGAAGAGCCCGAGGACCCGTTCGTCGCCTACCGCGTCGCATCGATCCTGCTGGAGCTGGGCGATCTGCCGCGTGCAGAGCAGTGTTATCGAGATGCGCTGCGCTTCGCCGGCTCGGAGCGCCAGTTGCGAGAACGCGCTCGCGAGGAGCTCGTCGCCCTATTGGAGGACCAGGGCCGGAGCGAGGACGCAGCGGCAGTAACACGTGCCGAAAAGAGCAGAGCGGCGCGTGCGACGCGGCGGTCTGCTTCGCTACTTTCGCCAAGTCAGCCGATCACGGTCGAAGCGAAGCCAGGACGCAATGATCCGTGCACCTGCGGCAGCGGCAAGAAATTCAAGAAGTGCTGCGGTATGAACTAAAGCGTGTTGGAGAGGGCAGCAGCGAGTTTCCAGGGGAAAGCGCGCGCGTTCTCGGATAAGTTCCTGGCCGGTGCTGCATCGGGACGAGTTCCGGATCTCCGGGCTGGGGAGGACGTTGTTATTACGCGTCCCAGGGGGCCGCGTCGTGCCCCCCGCCCCTCAGCGCCTACTCGATGAAGCCGCGTTCATCCTTCGCGCAGAGCTCGAGATGCGGCATGAGCACGCCGAGCAGGTCGCGCTCGAAATACTCAGCGCACTCGGGTTTGGCGAGCTCGACGCATTGGTCGCTCCGCCTCCGCTGTCCAACGGGATCGCGGAGGCTCTAGCCGACCGGCTCGAACGGGAGATCAGGCAGGGTGGACGCGTGCACGTGGAGGCCCTGCCGGAGCGCATCGTGGCGCCGCCTGCGGTGCCGAGGCCGCCGCCTTCGCCGCCCCTTCCCCGGCCCAGGCAGACCGACGACACGTTCTACGACGTGCGTTTCGTGGATGAGACCGGACAGGGCGTAGGTCCGTTCGACGTGGAGTTCGTGCTCTCGGATGAAACTCGCGACGTGGGCGTGAGCAGCGCCGGTATCGCACTCCTCGAGCACGTCACGGCCATGAGCGCGGCCGTGAGCGTCGTCGAGCCCGCAGACGTGGACAAGGCGCTCGATCCGCGCTGGCAGCGCTTCCGGGCGCAACGAGCCGCTGTCGAGAGCAACACGACCGAGATCGTGTTCGCCGGACAGGCGATCTCGAACATCGCAGTCAAACCCGTGGTGCCGAACCGCGTGCTTCTGAAACCGCCGCTCGGCACCCTCTTCATGGAACTTCGCGACAAGACGGGAAAGGTGCTGCACGCGGACCGCGCCTACACCCTCGAGGGCCCCATGTCCTTCGAAGGCAAGACGGACGACCAAGGCCGACTGCTACACACCGACGTCTTCCCCGGCGACTACACGCTGCGCCTGACGCTCGAATTTTTCGACGAGGCCGACAAGCGAACGGACGTCCACGAGAGCCCCGCCGTCGTGCTCGGCTCGGGCGCCGGCACGCCGGAAGTCCGCATGCTCGGCGCAGTCCCGCGCGCGCTGCTTGCGGTCCTTCATTTCTTCTTCAACACGAACAAGACGTTTCTACTGCCGACGGCGCTCTCCGGCCTGATTCAGCTGCGCCAGCTCTACGTCAAGAGCAGCCCGGCAACGCTGCTCGTGGTCGGTCACGCCGATACCAAAGGAGGAGCCGCATTCAACGACGCGCTGTCACTCGAGCGTGCGAAGTCCGTCATCGCGTACTTGAAGGACGACGTCGATGCGTGGCTCGCCAACTACGACTCGGGCGTCGACAAGCAGCAGCGCTGGGGGAAATCCGAGGACCGCATGATGCTCGTGGCGCTACCCGACTTCCCAACGAAGCGCCGGGGCGAGGACGCGGTGCGCTGGTTTCAGGAGACGCGCGGGCTCACGGTAGACGGCAAAGCCGGACCTCGCACGCGCCGCCAGCTCATCACCGAGTACATGGCTCTGGATGGTGTGTCGCTCGCAGAGGAAGGCATTGAGATCGACGCGACGCCCCACGGCTGCGGGGAGAACTTTCCCGTGGACGATGCCGGGGTCAAGCTAGACGAAGCCCCCGAGGACGAGAAGCGCGATCCCGGAGACCGGCGCGTCGAGCTCTTCTTCTTCGACAGCGAGTTCGGCATCGTTCCCGAGCCCCCCGGAAGCAACTCGAAGCCCGGAAGCACCGCGTACCCGAAGTGGTGCAAGGGCGTCACCGAGACGCACGACATCTCTCCGGGCGACGCGCTCGGACCGAAGGTGACGTTCATCGAGCTTCTGGACGCCCATTTTCGCACCAATAGCGCCGTCGTATTGCCCGAAGGCGAGGATCCGGATTCAGAGCAGCACCAGGCACTGACCTCGATTGGAATGCTTGCCACGGCGCTTCGCTACAACGACGAACACCGTGGGAAGACGCTCCTCGTCGCGGGCCACACCGACAGCGAGGGCTCGGAGCAGTTCAATCAAACGCTCAGCGAGGAGCGGGCAGCCTGCGCGCTAGCTCTGCTGATGGGCGACCGCGAGTCGTGGAAGACGCTGTGCGACGGCCGGCACACAGTCGCTGATATCAAGCAAATCTTGTCGTGGGTCTCGCGCGCATTCGACGACCTGACCTTCGCGTGTGGCCCCGGAGTCATCGACGACAACCAGGCAACGAGTGTGCAGCCGGTGCGCCGGTTTCAAGAGGCGTACAATGCCAACAAGGCAGCGCTCGCAGCGAATGGGCCGGATCTGGCGGTGGATGGCGCCGTCGGGCCGCTCACGTGGGGTGCGTTCTTCGATTGCTACGAGCACGCCCTGGGCGAGGAGCTCGCCGAAGAACCCGAGGGCGTGAAGCGGCTGCGTGAGACCGTGGTGTTCGCCGATGACGAGCATCCGGCCCTGGGCTTCAGTGAGCACTTCCCAGTGGAGGAGCTTGGCGTCGATCACTACGAGAGCCAGGC